>DLKC01000057.1 GCA_002478885.1 Chitinophagaceae bacterium UBA7600 | reverse complement strand
GTTGATACAACCGTTTACATCTTTCACAGAGACTGTGTAAGACCCTGCAGCCAGGCCATTGAAGACATTGCTGTTTACGAAGCTTATGCCATCAATGGAATAAGTAAACGGCGGTGTGCCGCCGAAGGCAATAGCCGTAATAGTTCCATTGTTTAGACTACAGGTTTCAGAGGTGGTAGTTGCACTAAGTACCGGTCCTGCGCTGCTATTTACTGAAACAAGCGTTGAATTAGTGCAGCCATTTACATCTTTTACGGTGACTGTATAGTTGCCTGCCGAGAGACTGGAAAAAATGTTGACTGGTTGAAAATTGATTCCGTCAATTGAATAATTGAACGGTGCCGAACCCGAGGCACTTGCCGTTATACTGCCATTATTGCTACTGCAGGTTGCCGTAGTGCTGGTTGCTGTTACTACCGGGCCCGTCGCACTGTTTACGGTTACGTTTGTGCTGTTGGTGCATCCATTCGCATCTTTGGCTATGACGGTATAACTACCGCCGGCAACATTTATAAATATGCCAGGAGATTGAAATGTGGCACCGTTTATAGAGTATTGCAGCGGAGCAGACCCTCCGCTTGCAATGGCAGTGATAACACCGTCGCTGCCACTGCAGCCTGCTGCTATAGTAGAAGCGGTGATAGAAGGACCAGCTAAATTCAATACCGCAACAGGAGTTGATAGGGAACAGTTGTTCGCATCTTTAACGGTAAGGCTATAGCCAGCGGCAGATAAACCAGTAAATAAATTACCCGGCTGAAAGGTTGAACCATTGATGCTATATTGAAAAGCTGCGGTGCCTCCGGTAACGGATGCGGTTATGGATCCATTGCTTGCTCCACAGTTTGCATTAACCACCTTGGCCGTAATCTGCTGGGGGCCGTTGATATTCCCTACAAGGGTAGGCTTCAAATTTACACAGCCGTTAGCATCTTTGACAGATACAATATATGTATTCGGATTAAGGGAAATGAAGTTATTTGACAATTGGAACGTGACACCATCAATAGAATAGGTTAGAGGCGCCAATCCGCCGGAACCGTTGACTAAAATCGAGCCATCGCTATTTCCGCAGGTAGCAGCCGTCGCAGTCGTGGTTATTTGAGGACCCGATGCGCTTGTTATTGTAACGCCGGTTGTGTTGGTGCAACCTGAAGCATCCTTTATCGTAACGGTGTAAAACCCAGATGCCAAATTGCTGAATGTGTTACTGCTTTGAAAGACCGCTCCGTCGATGCTATATACATAAGGTAATACTCCTTTTGTTCCGCTTGTCGTAATGGTTCCGCTGTTTGCATTACATAAAGATGGTACAGTAAATGCAGTTACTTCCGGAATCGGCGTTTTGCTTATTGTCACGTTGGCTTTACTAAAACAACCGGAGGCATCCAACACGGTTATTGTATAGGAGGCGGGGCTAAGATTACTAAAAAGGTTGCTGCTCTGGAAAATGGTTCCATCAATACTATACTTTATGGGTGCCGCACCACCTGAAACGTTTGTCGTAATAGTTCCATTGTTTGTATTGCAGGTGGCAGTTGTAGCAACTAGTGTAGATAAAGGACTGCCCGGGTTATTGATTGTTACAGCAACACCTGATGTGCACCCGGTTGCATCTTGTACCGTTACCATATAGTTGCCTGCAGCTAACCCATTAAATACGTTGCCGGACTGATAATTGATGCCATTAATGCTATAAGTGTAAGGCGCCGTGCCCCCCGTGCCTGTTGCTGTAATGCTGCCATTGTTTAAACCGCATGTGCCGTCCTGTTTGGTTGCTGTAACAGCAGGGCCGCCTGTGTTGGTGACTATTACGGTCATTGAGTTGGTGCAACCTTCTGCATCTATTATTCCGATAATATAAGATCCTGCAGAGAGTCCCAGGAATGAACCACCTCCCTGAAGTAAGCCTCCATTAACGTTATATCTGTATGGCTTTGTGCCGCCTGAGCCAATTGCCGTGATGCTGCCATTGGCTGTAGCGCAGGCTGCGGGAATTGTTGTTGCTGACAGAGTTGGCCCAGGTACATCGGGCACTGTTACAATTTTAGAGTCTGTGCAGCCATTTCCATCCATTATAGTCATTATATAATCACCTGGAGGAAGATTATTAAATGTCCCACCTCCCTGGAAAGGGCCCCCGTTAATACTAAAACTATAGGGCTTTTTTCCGTTATTCCCGTCGACTTGTATAGTGCCTTCATTTTGTCCGCAGAAGGAAGGGTCAAGTTTTTTTAACACAAGCTGTGGCCCAGGCCCACTGCCATTGTTTACAAGTGTTATGCTTGTTGTATTGTTACAACCATTCGCGTCTTTTACAAAAACCGTGTAGGTTGTTGGAGCGAGGCTGATGAAGGTGCCGCTTGACTGAAAGTTGGTTCCATCAACACTAAATAAATAAGGCGGAGTACCACCGGTCGCGGTTGCACTGATTGTTCCGTTAGCACCGTTGCAATTCGCATCTGTTTTAGTTGCGGAAACAAAAACGGCAGATCCTGATGTAACAGTAACATTAGCAGAAACAGTACAACCATTGGCATCTTTCACGGTAACTCCATAGTTTCCAGCTGAGACATTGGTGAAATTGTTTGATGACTGGAAGTTGATGCCATCAATACTGTACTGTAAGGGCGGTACACCACCAGTAGCGGTTATCGTAATGCTTCCATTGTTGCCACTGCAAGAAGTTGAGATAGAACTTGCCTTGAGCGCTAACCCCGAAGCGTTTGCAACCGTAACCTGGGTTATTGCTGTGCAGTTATTGGCATCCTTTACTGTTACGGTATAGTCACCTTCAGCAAGATTGGTAAAGATATTGCCTACCTGGAATATTGTGCCGTTGATACTGTATTGAAGACCTCCGGTTCCACCGGTACCGGTTGCAGTAATTTTGCCATCGTTTAAAGTACAGGATGTAGCTGTGGCAACTGTCGTTATTTGAGGCGCAGCCGTATTATTTACAGTGGTAGCCACGGCCGCTATACATCCTGAGGCATCCTTAACATACGCTACATAATTTCCTGCAATCAGGCCATTGAAAACATTGCCAGCCTGGAAGGTGAACCCGTTAGTGCTGTATTGGAAAGGGCCACTGCCCGTCGCTGTAATTGTTATTGATCCATTATTGCCGCCACAGGATGCGTTTGTCGCAACTGCTGTTACGGCAGGCCCTGTTGTATTATTGACAGTAACGGAAACTGTATTGGTACACCCGTTTGCATCGAGCACTGTTATTGTATAAGTGCCAGCGGCAAGTCCCGTAAAAATATTGCTGGTTTGAAAAAATGAACCGTTAATGCTGAACTGTAAAGGTGCTGCTCCACCAGTGGCTGTCGCAGTTACAATTCCGTTTACGTTATTACATGATGCGGTTGTAGCCACTGCACTAACAGTTGGGCCTGGTGAATTGGCGACCGTTGTACTTACCTTAGTTATACAACCATTTACATCTTTCGCCGAGACTATGTAGTTCCCCCCTGCAAGATTCGAAAATATGTTACCAGGTTGAAAAATATTGCCATTAATGCTGTATTGCAATGGTGTAGCGTCGCTGGTGCCAAATGCAGTAATTACACCATTAGTATTGTTGCATGTGGTTGCGGTTGGTGTAACGGTCAGCTGCGGCGATGAGGAACTGCCAATGTTTACACTTACTGCGTTTGTACAACCATTGGCATCCTTTACCGTGAGCGTATAGCTGCCGGCGGCAAGCCCTATGAAAACATTACCTGTTTGGTAGGTGGTGCCGTCAATACTGTATAGTAATGGCGCAACTCCACCGGAAACTGTTGCTGTTATTGTACCATTACTTGTACTGCAAAAAGCGTTCGTTGCGGTAAAATTTAGGGAGGGCCCGTTGCTGTTTTTTACGATAATGCTGTCTGCTGTTTTACATCCACCTGCATCCTTTACTGTTATGATGTAAAGACCTGCTGTAAGGTTGATAAAATTGCCGCTGCCCCCAAAAGAAACACCATCTTTGCTATATGTGTAAGGATTGGTCCCGCCATTTCCTGAAGCCGTAATAGTTCCGCTGGCGTTGCCACATGTGGCATCTGTTTTTGATAGGTTCAGTTGCGGTCCCGGCAAAATAAAATCCTTAACAGTGAGTGATCCGCTGCATATCTGGTTTATGTAAACCTTTACCGTATAAGTAATACCGGGTGTTAATCCGGTGAATATGCCCGTTGAATTTGTTGATAGTTGGGTTGTGCCATCATACAGTACATAAGTAACTGTTGAGCCGGAAGGTGGTGTTGGACTAACAGTTACGGTCGCTGTTCCTGCTCCACAATTAGCATTAATATTCAGGCTATATGTTGTTGTGGGGCAGCCATACGAGGATACATCAAATGCTGCAACAAAACCGTCGCCACTTGCATACAATAATTTTTGTGATTCATTATAGGCAAGGTCGTAAACCGACTTTGTACTGTAGCCTGGAATACTGATATCTGCGGCCGGGGCATCGTTGAATATGGATCCATTAAATTTATAAACCTTGATGGTTCCGTTTGTCGAGCCCACATAAATATTGTTACATTCATCTGCGATAATGCCACCACTCATCAGGTTACTGTTCGTAGCGATTGTCAATGGCGTTCCAACCGTGTTGCCATTTGATTTATCGAATGCCTTCAGGTTCTTTCCGTCCCAGTAAAACAAATACGAAGAATTTACCGCAAATACATTGCTCGAATTATCGATCTGTGTTCCTGCCAGGTAGGGTCTGTTGGCGATTTCCTGTACAGCTACGAAGCCCGAGTATAAATTCCAAGCCATCGATCCCGCGCTATAAGGCGCTGTATTTTTATAGATCTTATTGCTAAGCGAAGGCGTACCATACAAAGACCCATAAATTGTGTAGAGATCATTGGTTAGCGGATCAATAACAAGATCGGAAATATCCTGTGCCCAGCCATCTGTTCCTGTATAAGGTATGCCCGTAATGTTCAATGAGCTAATCGTTGTGGACGGTGGTGTGCAAATACCAAAATTGATATTTGAATTTGTTCCGCCCCCTGCAATCAATATTTGAGGGGATCCACTGTTGCAGTTCCAGTACATTTTCCAGTCTTCTCTGAAGTTAGGATTGGCAGTGGTAATATAATTGTCATAAATTCCCGCCGTATTTATTCTAATAATGCTAAAGCCATTTATGTATTCAAAGCCTTGGCCAAGATAAACATTGCCGGTCGTCTTTTCTACAACCCAACCCCCGA
Organism: Chitinophagaceae bacterium UBA7600; assembly: GCA_002478885.1. GTDB lineage: Bacteria > Bacteroidota > Bacteroidia > Chitinophagales > Chitinophagaceae > DLKC01. The sequence goes on along the minus strand of DLKC01000057.1, from coordinate 96,090 downwards.
AATAGGTGCCGAATTGCCACGACGGACTAGTAAGTACACCACTGAAAGTCCATTGCAGCACGCCATTTGCGTCGTATTTGGCGAGCATATGATTTGTTGCACCATCGCCGCCGCCCGTTACATAAATATTGCCAGCATAGTCAAAATCGATGTCTTTTGCTTTACCCGCATTGAGGCCAGTAAGGTTTGATGTTGAACTTACAAAAGGATCAACAATCACCGTTTTTGTTGTGTCATATTTTCCAACTATTGCGCAGCTCAAAATGTTTTTGTCACGTTTAAATGTGCAGCCAATTTTTTGTTCGGGCGCATCTTCATAGAAGCCCACTGGCTTCGAATGTTCAAATGACCCAAAGTCCGACCGCATGCGCATCGCTCCATCATTTTGTTCCTGCAACATCTTTACATCTCCTCCAAAGATCATTTTCACCGCAGAGGGGTTTGCGCCACGCTGCACTTTTATGCTGTATTCAAAGCCGGCTTTTCCATTACCGTTGAAATAAAAACTGATATCGATACCTGGGTAAATATTTTTGTAAGTGATTTTTTTATACGCGCTTGCCTTTTCCTGCAGAATGCTGTAAGTAAAATAAGCCCGTTCTTGATCAGATGCGATAACCTGCGTGGCCGCATTTGCGTTAAGAAACCTCATTGTTATAAAATGCGTATCATTTTCCTCGCCATTTTTAGCTTCATTATCTTTTTCCTGTTTTTCGCGTTTTTCTCTTTCGCGCTCCGAAGATTTCTCTTCTTTTTTTTTGCAAGTATATCACGCCTTTTTCGGTAAACAGCACGGGCATTGAAAACCCCTCGTAACCAAACAATATTTTCCCCATATCACTCAATGAGGCCGGGGTTTTACCATACTGCCCTTTGTTTTCAATAAAGCTGTTCTGCGTGGCGAAAAGGTCTGATTGTCCGCCCGTCTTTTTGTTCAGAAATTTGGCAGCAGGGTGAGGTGATTGTAAATTCATTTGTGTGTGCCCACAAAAAAAGCAACACAAAAAAGTGATCGCGATCAGCGCGGTCTTTTGCATAGTATGACCGTTTCGGAAACTGCCTGTCGTGATCCGAACGAAATATAGGGAGCACAATTTGTCTAATAATACCAGCATTGGATTTTCATGGCACCACCTGTTGCGTCGCAATCACTTCATCTTTATCTCAATGGGCAACAAATGCAATGATAGCATACGGTTGCGCAAAAATATTTGTGAAGCTTCAGTTGATCGTTGCCGTTGTTTTGGTTTTTAAAAAAATTACTTCAGTGCCGGTGTTTGCAATACGCAATTTAAATAATAAAACATCCGGCTGGTCATTCTTTTTCCGAACCGGTATTGCACACAGCTGAAAGCCAAATAAGCCACATTGAATGTGTATAAGCCTGCTGGATGCCCGTTCAAAAAGGAGCTCTCCGTGTCGCTTGTGAAAAACGGCACTCATTTCTTAGCTTGCCGGGATCGATGCCGGTAGCCTGGGGTTAGAGAACCTTCTTTTTGGCGACGCACCTGAAGCTTTTTGCCCTATTGGCCACACAGCACCGCATCCAGCGTCCACAAGGCCTGAACCCTGAACCGAGCGTGGCAACTGCCGATGCCATAAAAAACTGTAGCTGGCTAACAAAGACTTATAACGAAAAGAAGCCACGGCATGCTATCGCGCATGAGAAAAGAGAAGATGCATGAGCTTAAAGCACATTTTGTTTTTAGACTTTTTTAATCAAAAGTTCAAATTATTAAAAATACTTTCGTTGCAAGTAAAGTTGTTTTATGAATAAAAAAGAGTCTGTTAAACAGGATATTGGCAAAGCTGCGATGGCCTGTTTTTTAAAATACGGGCTTGAAAAAACAACACTGGAAGATATTGCCAGGTCGGCCGGAATGACCAAGTCTTCTTTATTCTACTATTACAGGAATAAGGAAGCGCTATTTCTTGAAGTGGCCGTTAAGGAAGGAGAGGAGTATCTTGAAAGCCTGCAACAAAAAACAATGAGAAAGAAAGGCGTGGAAGCGCGGGTAATGTTTTATATGCAGGAGCGTTATAATTATTATAAGACTATTTTGAACCTCAACCGTATTTCTACTGAAATGCTTAAACGCCTGCTGCCGGGCTTTTTATCCCTGTACGAAGCCGTCATGCAAAAGGAAACGGATTTTCTTGCCGGCTTGTTGAAAGATGGAATCAAAAACGAGGAGATCGTAAAAACGGATGCCGGGAAGCTCGCCACCGCATTACTGAGTATGAGTGATGCAATCAAACACTACACGGAACAAAATGCCATATTAAAAAAGGAGCCTGAGATAAATTATACAAAGGGCTTTGCCGACATAAGATTCTTGTTAACGGTTATTTTCAAAGGACTTAAAAACTAACGATTGCAGTTAAGGCCCGGCATTCAACACCCGGGGGCTCTTACTGCTGGTTGTATTTACCTTAAAACAATGCTCATGAAAAAAAGATCACTCATTCTTTTCATGCTATCAATGCTTAGTGTTTCGATGTATGCGCAGCATACGATTTCGGGAATTGTAAAAAATAGTGTTACAAAAGAGCCGATCCCGGTTGTGTCCGTTACTGTTAAAGGAAGCTCCGATGGAGATTTTACTAATGATAATGGCAACTTTAAATTTAAGACACAAAAGAATTTTCCTTTAACGCTGGTGTTTTCATCAATTGGCTACGAATCAAAAGAATTACAGGTGAGCGATGGGAAAGTTGCTATAACTGTTGAGCTAAATCCGGCGTCTGCTTTGGGACAGGATATAGTCGTATCAGCAAGCCGCAGCACGCAGAAAAAGCTGGAATCGCCTGTAACGATCGAACGCATCGGCAACAAAGACATTATCAATTCTCCTCAACTCAATTATTATGATATGATGCAGGGATTGAAGGGAGTTGATGTAACGGTGTCGAGTATTGGTTTTACAACCGTTACGACAAGGGGCTTTAATACAAGTGGCAATACCAATTTTACACAAATTGTGGATGGCATGGATAACCAGGCACCGGGTCTGAACTTTCCATTGGGTAATGCAATTGGCTTGACACAACTGGATGTTGATAATATTGAATTGCTGTCTGGCGCATCTTCGGCTTTGTATGGCTCGAGAGGATTAAATGGTACAATGGTTATGACAGGCAAAGACCCTTTTAAATACCAGGGTCTGAGCATCCTGGTAAACCAGGGAGTGAATCATGTGAAAAACAGCAATGTGAAGGACCCCGTAAAACCTGCGCCTTACTACGATTGGGCAATCCGTTGGGGAAAGAAAATAAATGACAAGCTTGCTTTTAAGATCAATGTACAATATACAAAGGCAAGCGATTGGGTTGCGACTGACAGCAGCAACAAAAACGGATCAGGAACAAAATATACCGACCCTAATTATAACGGCGTAAACCTTTACGGCGGTGCAACATCTGCTGATATAAATCCGTTTCTTGAATATGCATTGTCAACTAACCCTGACCTTGCCCCTATCATTGAGCCATTGTTGGGTCAGTCTAATTATGTTGCAAGAACCGGCTATGCTGAGTATGGCTATTTGGATAATAATGCGCAACTATTCAAGGCCAATGCTGAATTGCGTTATAAAATCAAACCAAAGCTGCAGGCGATTTTTTCAGGCACTTTTGGAACCGGGAATATCGTTTACACTAATGATACACGCTACCAGTTAAAAGATTTTAAAGTCGGCCAATACCGGCTTGAACTTAAGGCTGAAAACTGGTTCTTGCGCGCTTATACTACGCAGGAAAACTCTGGCAATACTTTGGTCGCTGGTCCTACGGCGCAATATATTAACGAAGGCTGGAAACCAAGCTATGATGCCAGTACAGGCGATGGATGGTATCCTCAGTATACAGGCGCATTGATACAGTCGCTGGCAGGTGGAATGGATTACAATAGTGCCAGCTATGCGGCCAGGCAGTATGCTGACATCGGCCGTCCCGATGCTGGTTCGGATCAATTCAACAATTTAAAGCAAACAATATCACAAACGCCGATAACAGAAGGTGGTACCTTGTTTCTTGACAGGAGCAAATTATACAACTCAGAATTTCAATACAATTTTTCACAGCTTGTAAAGTTTGTTGACCTTATTGCCGGTGTCAATTGGAGATTGTACAATCTATATTCCAGGGGCACGTTATTCCCGGATGGAGATGGCCCAATAAAAGTGAATGAATATAGTAGCTACGCCCAGGTTGCTAAACGGTTGCTGCAGGAGAAACTGCGGCTGGCAGCATCTTTCCGCTATGACAAGAACACTTTGTTTAAAGAACCCAAAGTAACCTCGAGATTGTCTTCCGTATTTGAAGTAGCAAAAGAAAATTTTATTCGGTTCTCTTACCAGAACGCCTATAGTTTCCCTTCTAATATCCAGGCTTTGCAAAGCACATTGGTCGGATATAACCAATATGCATCAGGCGGGTCTTCTTTGTTGTTGAACGATACGTATCATTTTGATCAATATGTTCCTTATACGCTCGCCAGCGTACAACAATACCAGCAAACAGATGATGCGTCCAAACTGGAACGGTTTTATGTAAATGATATTAAACCGCAATCGGTAAATGCATTTGAATTGGGTTATGCCGCTTTGGTTGGCAAAAAAGTTTTAATTGATGTGCTGGGTTATTACTCAACCTGGAAAAACTTTATCGGTTATGCCGATGTTTGTAACACACCCGGCACCAATGACCCGACAGCTTTTAACGATCACAGCACCTATATACAATACAATATTGCTTTTAACGGTGCACAAACAGTGAATACTTATGGGTATGCAGCAAGTGTAAGTGTTGACCTTTCGCACAATTTTATTGCAAAAGCGAATTATTATTCTGATTACTTGAAAAATAACAATGCAAGCCAGATCAATAATTTTAATACGCCCCATTTTCATGTGAACGTAGAATTTGGCAACACCGGCCTGGGCAAAAAACAAAACTGGTCATTCAACACTTCGCTGAGATATAAACCCGGCTATCACTACGAGGTTTCGGGCGGCTTGGCAAATGGTAATGTACCTGCCTCAACCGTGATCGATGCGCAGATTGGTTATACCTTTACTGCAATACACTCTTCTGTAAAATTTGGCGGTACAAATATCACCAACAAATATTATTCAACAGGCATAGCTAATCCGCTGATCGGTGCGGTGTACTATGTTTCGCTTGCATACAACTTATTTTAATAGTTAAATTTATTTGTAAATAAAAAGCATATGGAAAAGTTTAGATCTTATGGTGCTTCGATTGTTGCGGTTCTACTGGTTGCCATTTCTTCCTGTAATACAGCAACAGAAAAAAGTAATAGCGGTTATACGAACACACTTTCCTTTAGTCCCGGCGAGGAGAGTAAAATATCTGAGGCGCTGCTCTCACTTAAAGACAGTTCAGTTGTGGAGCTTAAAGCGGGCAACTACAAATTTGATAACCTGAGTATTGCCCAATTGAAACATATCATGTTAAAAGGCGAAGGACCGGATAAAACCATTCTTGATTTCTCTTCGCAAACACAGGGTGGTGAAGGTATTCGCGTAACAGATGTAACTGGTTTTAATATTGAAGACATCAAATTGCAGAATGCAAAGGGCGACCTTATAAAGGTTACCAAGAGCCGCGATGTCGTTTTTCGCAACGTGCATGCAGTGTGGGATAAATCTGATTCTTCCAGTGGTGGTTATGCATTGTACCCGGTAATGTGTAAAAATGTACTATTGGAAAATTGTTATGTACAGGGTTCATCAGATGCCGGTATTTATGTTGGCCAAACCGACAGTGCGGTTGTTCGTAATTGCAAAGGCTTCAGGAATGTTGCCGGTTGCGAGATCGAAAACACGACCAATGCTGAAGTGTATGGCAATGAATTCTGGGGAAATTGTGCGGGATTTCTTGTGTTTGATCTGCCTACTTTATCAAAGCGTGGCGGGCATGTGAAGGCGCATGACAACAATATCCACGACAACAACGAACGCAATTTTGCCAAGGCGGGTAGTTTTGGAACAACCTGGGGCGTAGGTAATGCGGCGCCAGGAAGTGGCGTAATCATTCTTGCAGCTTCTGACATCGAGTTGTACAATAATCAAATTGTCAATAATAATTCCGGCGCTATTTTGCTTGCCTCGGGTTTGGTTACCGATGACAGCGCATTGAACAAGATCAATGACAATTATTTCCCTATCTCCAAAAATATTTTCATCCACGACAACACGTTGCAAATGGGCGATGCTTTTCCCGCCCCTGCCCTCGAACACCACATGGGCAAAATGCTTGTAGGCATCGAACAGGCGTTGAACATGATGGACACAACAAGAAAGAACAAACGTATTCCGCTGATTCTTTACGATGGTATTTCAACAAATATTATCACTGGGGGACAGTCTGCAAACCCCGATTCTTTGTGCATTAAACAAACCGGCGATAATGTTTTTGTAAATGCAGACATGTTACATATTCAGGATCAAAAGAACTGGAAACCAAATATTGTTATCGACCCATTTGTTTGCAAATAGAAATAATGTACCCGGCATTGGCAATGCTGTTGGGCTTTACTTGCGTCGCACACTTGTTCGCCATAATCTTTGGGCGGCAGGCCTTGGGCCGGGCAAAGCCGTATCGAATAAGCCATTGCCTAAAATAGTTTAGCAACCGGTTTTAGATGGCTCAGCACTGCTCTTCTGTACAAGAGTGCGACGCAAGAAGCGATGCCACGAATATAAAAGCCGGGAAAATAATAAAGTAAATTGACAAGTAAACGGTAATCATGAAAGAAGGAAGAATAATAACAGTAATGTTATGTTTTGTTTTGTTGTATACCTTGTTTGCGCAAGGTTGCAGTAGTACATCAGGTGAACAGCCAAAGGAGCCGGCAAACACCGGTTTTCATTTCAAAGACAAGCTAAGCGACTATGGATTCTTTGCAGGCGACCTGAAGCAGTTAAAACCTCAGGCAGCACTTTTTCATTATGAGCTGGCGACTCCGTTGTTTACTGACTATGCGGCAAAAGACCGGTTTATATTGTTGCCAAAGGGCCAGGCCGCAAAATACAGTGGCGCTGGTTTGCCAGAATTCCCCGACTCAACGATCATCATCAAGAACTTTGCTTACATCAACGAGCAGCATGAAAAGGTGATGATCGAGACAAGGATGCTGGTTAAAGATCCTGCCGACCATAAATGGAAAGTGATGGATTATTTATGGAACCAGGAACAGACGGATGCGGTAAAACATATTACCGGTGCAAAAATTCCGATCACATTGCTCGATGATGAGGGCAATAAAATTTCAACAGTTTACCAGGTGCCGAATACCAATGATTGCAAACGTTGCCACGTAAGCAGTGGGATACTTACGCCGATCGGGCCAAAAGCACGCAACCTGAATTTTGTTGCAACAGGCGACTCGGAAAACCAGTTGCAGCATTGGGCAAGCCTCGGTGGTATTACCAGCTTGCCTGCATTGACTGAGATCGCTGCTTTGCCGAATTGGAAAGATGATAAACACTTTACGCTTGATCAGCGGGCAAGGGCCTATATCGATGTCAACTGTGCACATTGTCACAATGCAACCGGCGATGCCTCGAATACCGGATTATACCTCGAGTATGAACAAACGGATGAAAGCCATTTAGGTATTTTGAAAGAGCCCGTCTCGGCAGGTGGCGGTGCCGGAGGTATGAATTATGATATTATTCCGGGAGACGCGCAGCATTCCATTTTTGCTTACCGCATGAACAGTGCAGAACCCGGTACGGCTATGCCCGAACTTGCCCGTACCATCATTCACAAAGAAGGCGTGAAGTTGATTATTGACTGGATCAACCATATGCCAAAAGGCAAGAAATAAGTTTAGCATACGGCGTCACTATACATGAGAAGAGGATTCGAAGATCAACCGGTCGATGAATCCTTTTTGTTTGACTGTTATTTGAATAAGGCTGAATAGCAAAGCGGGTCACAGAAGGGGTTCAAATGGGCCTGGCCGTAGCAAGGTTTGTAATCGTTAAGTTTGCAGCATGAAGATCGATATTATAACCGTTTTGCCTGAACTGCTGGAGAGCCCATTGAATCATAGCATCATGAAACGTGCCCAGGACAAAGGGCTGCTGGAAGTGCAACTGCATAACTTGCGCGATTGGGCAGTGAATGAATACGGCCAGGTTGACGACTATCAATATGGCGGAGGGGCGGGTATGGTAATGATGTGCGAGCCCTTAGCCAAATGCATTGAACAATTGCAACAACAACATAAGTTTGACGAGATTATTTATGTTACACCTGATGGCGAACAATTAAATCAAAGCATTTCCAACCAACTTTCACTGAAAGAAAATATACTCATCATTTGCGGACATTACAAAGGAATTGATCAGCGCATAAGAGACCATTTTGTTACCAGGGAGATATCAATCGGTGACTATGTGCTGAGTGGCGGGGAACTGGCGGCGGCTGTACTTGTGGATTCTGTCGGTCGATTGTTGCCTGGCGTATTGAATGATGAAACTTCCGCATTGTTTGATTCTTTTCAGGATGGGCTCCTTGCTCCGCCTGTTTACACAAGACCCGCCGAATTCAGGGGGTGGAAAGTGCCCGATGTACTATTGTCAGGCAATCCCAAACTGGTAGAAGAATGGCGTTACGAAAGATCCCTTGAAATTACCTTGCAAAAGAGGCCAGATTTATTAAGCGAATAGCCGAAGTAGATGGTATTTAGGCGCTCTCAGCAAATTTCATATCCATAAAGGCCATATGCTGTCTGATTTGGATATTAGAATATCCGATAGAATTTTCTATGAATTAATCATTCAGTTAATTTTACGAATATCTTATGTAAAAACCGAGTTACTCGTTTTAACATCCCAATATCCTTGTTCGAAAATCTCATCCCCTTGAAGTTTATGAAGTTAGCCTGAAACAAAGTCCTGCGAAAGCAGGACTTGTGTTTTAGCCATTCCTTAGCCGGCCACGGTACCTGTTATATATTGTTTTTCCGACCTTTAATTTGCACTGGGCACAGCATAGTGCTTTTCTGCATCGTTTAAAACAAGCACCCAGTCTTGCCCATATCCTTTCGAAGGTGGTATAAATTGCCTTGAGCCCTTATTATCAATTGTCTCTGGCAAGGTCGTTTTACCATTTCGTGGATCGAACCAGTAAGTATTAAGTTTTTTCCCGCTGATCTTCCCGAGATTTACCGTAAATGACAATCCCGATGTGGAATAGATCATTGCATAATCTTTTCCTCTTGTTGCCTGTATTCGTTCAGGCTCGTAATTATTTCGCTCTTCCACCAGCGATTGGTCCGGAACCCGGTCAGCCAAAGGGTAGGCCTCCAAAAGCCTGCGCACATATTTCATTTGAAGCGCGCCGGGTAATTCCATAGCCTGTTGCCAGTACATGTGCGGGCCATTCACGGCATCACGGTAGGGCGAATAGAATTGCCAAATGTCATGACATCCATAAGTGTGTCCGAAGGCGCCTGAAAACAAATCGAGGTAAGCGAACTGGCGAACATCATAAGCATTTGATGTTCCGTAGCTTTTTGCATCAAAACAAACTGGGTGATCCTCATACAAAGGCTCTGCATCCATAACCGGTTTGGTTGGCTGCATGTTATATACCGTTTGTATTTTATCGTACATAGCCGTGTATCTGCAATGGCCGTTCTGAAACATATGAAAACTCAGCCAGTCATCCTGTTGAAACCATTGCGCACTGCCTGTTTCATTGGGCTGCGGATGAAAACTGATCATTGGTTTTACAGTTGACCCTTCTACAATTCCGGTGGCCATGCTGCGCCAGATAGCAACATCACTTTCATTCCGTGGAGCCCTGTCGCCACCAAGAATCCATATAATATTTTTTTTGTCTTTATACCGTTGGGCCAGCCACCGGCCATAATTCCTTGCATTCTCCTGGTTAAAAATCTCTGGACCAGCGCCCCATTTATCTTTAAAAATCTTATCACCCCATGTAGGCAGCAAACCTATCACCAAGTTATATTCGGCCGCCTTATCAATGACGTAGTCCACTTGTTTAAAATAAGCTTCGTTCGGCGTATTGGGGTTATCGTTCAATAGAGGTAAGTCACCGTAAGCATTTGGCGTGTGCAGGCCGTCAAACTCCGCAAGCACCACTGCCTGTATAACGGTAAAACCTTGCTCTGCCCTGCGTTTCAGGTAGTAAGCTACCTGGTCACGGTCGAGGCGGTGAAACAATTCCCAGCCTGTATCGCCCAACCAGAAAAACGGTTTGCCATCGCGAAGAATGTAATGCTTGTTCTCGCTAACCGTGAACTGGCAAAAGGCATTGCCAACGATACATACAGCAACACAGAACAGGAATATTTTTTTCATATAACAGGCATTTGAAATTTTTGGAGCCGGGCTGAAGAAACATTTTTCAGCTTCCGTTGCGTCGCACTCTTGTGCGTACTAACTTTATTCAGCATGAATGCATCAGAAGCAGCCATACAAATATATAAAGCCGCGTTGGAAAGCGTTCAACCGGCCGTTTGCATGCAACGATTTCTCTCGTTGCAAGGCCTGCAAATAATATTAGGTGATCAAGTGTTCCCGCTCAGCCAATTCACAAATATCTATGTCATTGGTGCGGGCAAAGCCACGGCCGCAATGGCATTGGCCAGCGAAGAAATTTTAGGAAGTAGGATAAGTGTGGGTATCATCGCTGTAAAAAAAGATCATGGTCTTCCTTTGAAATATATCCAGCAAATAGAGGCGGGCCATCCTGTACCCGACGAAGGAAGTGTAGCAGCCGCAGCCGCGATTGTGGAGTTGTTGCACAAACTTACCAAAGATGACTTGTTGATTGTTTTAACCAGTGGCGGCGGATCATCGCTGCTGACAGACCTGCCGGGCGAAATCAGGCTTCAAGAGCTTCGGCAAGTCTACGGGCTGCTGCAACAATGCGGGGCTGACATTATCGAGAGCAACACGGTTCGCAAGCATCTTTCACTGTTGAAAGGAGGCGGACTTGCAGCACAATGCAATGGAGCAACCGTGGTAAATTTTATCATAAGCGATGTTATTGGCAATGACCTATCAGTGATCGCATCAGGACCAACCGTTGCCGACGAAACAACGGCTGCTGATGCTCTTGCTGTTTTGGAAAAATATGCGCTTACAACAAAGGTTTCAGCCAATATACTCGCGTGGTTAAAAAGCGGGTCGCAGCAAAGAAGCAAACCGGCGAAAGCAGCTGCCTGTTTTGCGAAGACATTCAACTACGTAATCGCAGACAATAAGTCGGCATTGTTGGCTGCGAAGGAAAAGGCGACGGCACTTGGTTATACCACAAATATTGTTGCAGCAGATGTTCAGGGTGAAGCAAAAACTGTCGCGGAATGGTGGGTTGCACTCGCCAAAGCACAGCGACCAAAAACATGCCTGCTCGCAGGCGGCGAAACAACCGTTACCATTAAAGGCAATGGCAAAGGTGGCCGCAACCAGGAGCTTGCATTGGCAGCGTTAGCGTTAATCAATAAAGAATATAAGATTACCATTCTAAGCGCAGGAACAGACGGCACCGATGGCCCGACTAACGCTGCCGGTGCAGTTGTTTCCCTCATGATGGCTGAGCAGGCAACAGATAAATCCCGCGATATTCAATCTTATCTTTCGAACAATGATGCGTATCATTTTTTTGAGAACACAGACGGCCATATTATCACAGGCCCAACACAAACTAACGTGATGGATATCATGATCGCGCTGATCGGTTGAACGCGGTAATAGCATCAACATCAAGCTCCGCAGTATTGCTGCTGTTGAAGAGTGCGACGCAACAAAGGTTTCATGCTTGTTCAAAAGCCGGGCACCAAAAAAATACAGTAAAATCGGTATGAGGGCAATTGCATCGTCATATTTGCCGTAGTTTACATTTTTAAATCACTGCCATGAAAAGAGTCTCCCGGGTGTTATACATACTGTTCGTGCTTTTACCTGCAATTGCGTTTGCACAAGCAGGAAAAAGTGAGCGTGGAAGCATCAGTTATAAAACCGCAAAAGGTGTATGGACGTTCACCGCGTATACTGCCGATATCATCAAAACTACTTTTGTGCCAACGGGCTACAGCACCGGCGAAAATGTAAGCGATGCTGTGATCGCAAAGCCTGATGTAACCGTCACCTGGAGCCAGGAAAGTTCCGCGAACAAAATATTGCTCCGGTGTAAGAACATGGTGGTCACCATCAGCAACGACAGCATTTATTTTGGCGACAACCGCCGGGTAATCATGGCAGGTTATAACGACTCCGCCGAATACCGCGGCTTTAAATTTTTACTGCGCGACAACGAACATATTTTTGGGGCAGGTGAGAGAGCATTGCCTTTAAACAGGAGAGGGTACCGTTTTAATCTTTATAACAATCCATGGTATGGCTATGGCAATGGTGCGGACAATTTGAATTATTCTGTTCCATTTGTTACATCTTCTGAGCATTACGCATTGTTCTTTGACAATGCATCGAAAGGATATTTAGATATCGGTAAAACCAATGCTGATATTTTGACATATGGTGCTTGCTCGGGCGAACTCAATTTTTATTTAATTACGGGGGCTGATTACCCGGCAATCTTGCATAATTACTGCAGTATTACCGGTACACAACCCTTGCCACCGAGATGGGCGCTCGGCAATTTTATGAGCCGCTTTGGTTATACATCGCAGCATCAGGCTGATGACATTTATAAAAAAATGCGTGATGCAAAAGTGCCGTTTGATGCAGTAATCTTCGACCTTTTCTGGTTTGGAGACAGTATTAAGAACACCCTTGGCAATCTCGATTGGGTAAATAGAACAAAGTGGCCCGATCCCGCAGCAATGATTGGTAACTATGCAAAAGATCACGTAAAAACAATCCTCGTCACAGAGCCTTTTATTTTAAAAGGCACGAAATCTTATGAAGGGTTTAAACCATACCTTGCCGTGGATAGTACCGGCAAAACATTCACGTTAACCGATTTCTATTTTGGCCTTGGCGGACTCGTTGATATATTCCGAAAAGACGCGAAAGATCATTTCTGGGCCTTTTATAAAAAGCAAATGAACATCGGTATTGAGGGATGGTGGGGCGACCTCGGTGAGCCTGAGAAACACCCCGCGGGTCTTTATCATAACCTTGGTGATCTTGGTTATAAACGATTGTTCAGGGCCGATGAAGTGCATAATATTTATGGGCATAGCTGGACAAAAATGCTGTTTGAAAAATACAGCCGGGACTATCCCGGCAAACGTCTCTTCAGCCTTAACCGCAGCGGGTTTGCCGGAACGCAGCGCTTTTCCATCTTTCCATGGAGCGGCGATGTGAGCAGGAGTTGGAGCGGGTTACAGGCTCAGCTGCCCGTAATGCTCGGGCTAAGCATGAGCGGCATACCTTATGCGCATGCCGATGCCGGTGGATTTGCCGGCGGGGAAGGAGATAAAGAGTTGTATGTGAGGTGGCTCGAATTTGCCCAGTACACACCCATCTTCCGGCCGCATGGAACAGCATTGTACGAAGTTGACCCCAACGCCTTCAGCTTTCCAAGTGAGATCGCTTTGATTGATGATCCATACAGGGCTATTGCTACGAAAGTTGCGCAACAACGCTATTGGCTATTGCCTTATAACTATAGCTGCGCTTATAGCCAGGCTGTAAATGCTGAACCCATTGTGAGCCCGTTATACTATTATTTTGGCGATGATGCTACCGCATTGGAAGTGGGCGATGAATTTATGAATGGTGAAAACCTGCTGGTTGCACCGGTAACGGAAAAAGGTATTACCGCGCGAAATGTCTACCTGCCAAAGGGTGAATGGTACGAATTGAACAGTTCTTCTAAACGGTCGGGTGGAGCATGGATCACGAAGGAGCTTACCCTTAATCAAATACCTGTATTTGTAAAAGCCGGCAGCTTTATTCCCACTTTGCCTCAAGGCACATTCATTCGCAATACAGCAGAATATAATTCCGCCAACCTGGCCATTCATTATTACCCGGGCAATGCTGCCAGCGGGTACAACCTGTTCGATGATGATGGTGAAAATAAGCAGTCTATCAGCAGTGGCAAATACGAGCTTATAAACTTTAAAGCAACGCCGACCGAAGGCGGCTACCGTTTTTCCATAACTTCCAATAATGGTTCGTTCAAGGGCAAACCAACTGCGCGAACATTTCATTTAATCATTCATAACGCAGCAACCAATTATAAAATCACGGATATCGAGGGTGCTAAAATTACCCGATCTGCCGACGATATGGGCAACACGGTGGTCGAGATTAATTTCAACGGCAGGCCCGCATCTTTCAACGTTATGCAATAGCCGCGGATATATAAGTTTTTTGGTGCCCGGCAGCAGTGCAATCAGCAATCGTCCCTTGCGTCGCACACTTCAGCTATGTGCACTCGTCCAGCAAATACAACAGCGACCGGTAATGGTGGCCGGTGGCGCTGCTCATGGCCATTTCGCAAGTCTTGCCCGAAGAATAATAACCGTCATATTGTTTTGTGTTGATCTCTGCCGCAAGATCCCTGGTCGCGCTTGCAGTAAGTTCGGGATAATAGAATCCCCTGTCCCCGGCCATGCCACAGCAACCGCTTAAGAAAGGAACAGTGGTATGTTCAGCACAAGCTTTGCCAATTTTATTGAGTGAAGCATGAAGATTCATTTTATATACCGAACATACCGGGTGAAAAACGATACTTTGTTTCTTTTTAGTTATGTGAAGTTTCGGCAATAAATATTGATCAGCGAATTCGATTGAGTCAAGAAATTTTATTTGTTTGTAGCGTTCTTTATTTTGTTCGTTGAGATAAGGCAACGCATGCAGCAAAGAGTGCGTGCAGGATGTTACATCAACTACAACAGGAAGATGGCCTTCATTGGTCCATTGCCAGAGTAATGTAACCGTGTTGTTGATCGTGTGATTATACGCCGGCAAAAAACCCTTGGAAGAAAACAATTGACCGCAGCATACGCCGGTAGTATTGTCTGCTATGAATAAATTCATGCCTGCCTTATCGCAAAGGCTTTTTAAAACGTCGGGAAGGTGTCTGTTATTTGTTTCATCTGCACCCATCATTCTTGTTATGCAAGTCGGGAAATAAACAACATCTGCATTGACTGTATTATTTGCTTTTATTTTCACTGGCTTTGTCAGTGAAGGCATCCACAACGGGAATTCGGCAAACAATTTTTTAGCCGCACCAGTTATCAAAGCCATTCCTTTTTTCCCGGTAACCGCATTAAGGGCATTGCCTGTATTCAAAGCTATTTTTACGGTCTTTTCAATAAAGCCAAAATGCTTTGCCACATACATCGCTGCCTTGTTCTCACCAGCCGAATGGTTCTCCCTTCTTAATCTTTTAATCAACTCACCGGTATTGATGTCTACCGGGCAATCCGTTGCACACATGCCATCTACAGCGCAGGTATCCATACCGGAAAACCGGTACTGTTTTGCAATGTTATCAAACTGCTCTTCATCGCCTTCCGATTTCATGCGTTGCATGGCACGGCGCACCTGTATGCGCTTGCGTGGTGTGAGTGTATAATCCCTGCTCGGGCAGCGATTTTCGCAATAGCCGCATTCCACGCATTTATCAACTTCTTCTTCCACCACCGGCATGCTTTTCATGTTTTTCAGGTGGCATTCCTTATCAGTGTTGATAATAACGCCCGGGTTTAAGATATTGGCAGGGTCAACCAGTTTTTTCAACTCCTGCATTACCATGTATGCTTCCGGACCCCATTCGTCTTCTACGTAGGGAGCTACGATTCTACCTGTGCCGTGTTCAGCTTTAAGTGAGCCGTTGTATTTTCCAACAATGATCTTTACCAGGTCATCATTAAACCTCTGGAATACTTTTCGTTCTTCTGCCGTATTTACCGGTTGTGTTATTAAGAAATGCAGATTACCTTCTTTGGCATGCCCGAAGATGATGGCATTATCGTATCCATATTGTTTAAAAAGTAACTGCAGATCAGTGACTGCCCCGCCAAGCGATTCAACAGGAACGGCAACATCTTCGAGCATTGCGGTGGTTCCTTTCGCTCTTACTGCTGCAACTGACGGGAACAAACCCTTTCTTATTTTCCATAGCCTGGCTTGTTCTTGTACATCGCCTGTAAAATCAAATATGGCTGTTAAGGGCATCCGGGCAATCACTTGTTTTGCATTGTTGAAAAGCGTCTCCAATCCTGCAGAGCTTTCTGACTGGTATTCGCAGAGAATCGCGGTAACAGCTTCGGGCAGTCCTTTTACCAAAGCCGGGCAATCATCCAAATGTTCTACCGAATGCAAAGCCGGGCGATCCATCAATTCCAACGCTTCTGCCCCTGTTGCTGCAAGTGCAGGAATCTGCTGTGACGCCAGTACGGGATTTTCAAAGAATAGCAGGCCGGTCTTTTTAAAAGGTTTGTCGGGAATGGTTCTTAATACTGCTGATGCAATAAATGCCAATGTGCCTTCTGCGCCGATCAACAAATGAGCAAGTATGTCTAAGGGGTGTTCATAATCGATGAATGCATTGATGCAATAGCCAACCGTATTTTTAATCCTGTATTTGGTCTTTATTTTTTCAACGAGTGATTGGTTGTTTAGCAAACGGTGTTTTAACTCAAATAAACCTTTTGCAAGGGCTTCCTGTTCGTTTTCAAATCTTGTATAGTCAGCTGTTGTTGCGGTATTGTATTCACTTCCGTTTGGTAAAATAAAATAAATGCTATGCAGCGTGTGATAAGCATTGTAAATAACCCCGCAGCACATACCACTGCTGTTGTTGGAAAGAATGCCGCCCATCATCGCTGCGCTGATCGATGCGGGGTCCGGGCCTATTTTCTTCCCAAATGGTTTTAAATGGTTATTTACATGTGCGCCAATTATCCCGGGCTCCACTTTTATTAGGTTGCCGTTATCCAAAGGCTCGGTGTAACGCCAGTACTTACCGAGGTCTACAAGAATGCCGTCAGTAATTGATTGCCCGCTTAAACTCG
Source organism: Chitinophagaceae bacterium UBA7600 (assembly GCA_002478885.1). Lineage (GTDB taxonomy): Bacteria > Bacteroidota > Bacteroidia > Chitinophagales > Chitinophagaceae > DLKC01. Next base: position 79,085 of record DLKC01000057.1, on the reverse strand, counting down.
TGCCGCCGGTTCTGAATGTGATGGGAATATTTTTTTCGTGAGCAAATGCGAAGAGTTGTTTTATTTCTTCAGTGGTGGAGGGCTGCACAATTGCCTTAGGTAACAAATAATAGAAGCCTGCATCCGAAGCAAAAGCATAACGGTCAATCAAAGAAGTCTTTATTTTTTTAGAATCGATGACTGTTGCCAGTGCCGCTTCCATATTTTCCATCCTGCAGTTTTATTGTTCTGTATAATCTTCGAGATCGCGTCTTTGTTTTTTTGTGGGCCTCCCCACCTTGCTCAGTCGTTTACCCGTGTGGAATGATGCTGCTTCATATTTAAGCCTGTCCAGTTCTTCGGCAGGCGTGAGATCAATATAATATTTTATTGCCTCGGCATATTGAACACGGTTGTGCAACAATCCGGCTACTTTTATCACCCATTTCCGTGCTTCAGTTTTCACTTCGTATTCTTCGCCCACATTTACTGTCTTAGATGCTTTCACGGCATTGCCGAGCATTCTCACTTTGCCTTTTTCGCATGCCTCCGATGCTATGCTGCGTGTTTTAAAAAGCCTTATCGACCAAAGGTATTTATCAATACGTAATTTTTCATTTGCTTCTGCCATAACTCAAATGTATAACACAGCTGCTGAATCTCCCAAAGCGAGGTATACCGTTTGCGTGAATGGGAGAAAAGGAATTTATTTGCCGGCGGCAGTGCAGTTTTCATCGCCGGTTGTGTCACTCACTTGTGCGTTCGGGGCATCTATGATCAGTTTGTAAGTTCGCTTGCTTACAAGTTCACAAGTTGACGGCAATGATATCTTTCTCTCCCGCTAATACAAGGAGCGCGAAAAGTTACGCCGGCTTTTCTTTGAATGGCTTTATTTTCTTTAGTCTCTGCCATCAACAGGTATTGTTGTTTTACGCACCTAAGACTTTTTTAAGAATAATCAGATTTTCGTTGGAAAACGGTTGATATTTTTGTAATAGATGTATGCAGCCTGCTCTTTGCCCATGGCCGTAAACCATTGCTGGCAATACGGAGCCATCCATATGGCATCTCCTTTTTTCACGGGATACCAGTGCTTGCCAAGCCGATAAATGCCTTGTCCCTGTAAAAACAGCAGCCCATGTTCCATGATGTGTGTTTCCACCAATGGTAAGTGTGCGCCACTGTCAAAAGAAAAAATATTTCCCGCCATATCAAAGGATAAGTCATCAGGCAATAGAGTTTGAAGGCGTAAGGTTTCATCGCCGGAATAGGCAACTGCCGTAAAATCATTGGCATCGCCAAACTGAACATCGGGCATGTTATAACCTTCCTGTTTTTCGTACAGCTTATGAAATGTGAGCAATTGTGTTTGTGCATCCATCTCTTCAAATAAATATTTTTTTTCCACCGGCACGTATACAAATTGTCCTTTGCCCAGTTTCCTGCTATTGTTTTCAATAGTTACTTTACAATTTCCTTCCACCATATAAAAGAAAATTTGCGATGCCTTTGTTTTGCCTTCCAATTTTGCCCCGTTTTCAGCCGTGACGAGGGTTTGACAAAAACCTGCTCCCATTGCCTCATTGATCATCACATTTACTGTACAGTCTGTCCAGCCGGGAATTTTACTATTGATATAACCATCACGTGCAATTATTGCATGATTGCGCTTAACCACACTTCTTGTTAATGCTGATATTTTCATGCCGTTTGTTGTCAATTTTTTTCCGCAATTAAATTCGATATCTATGCGCTGGAACATGCGTAACACGTAAATTGACGTTATTATCCGGGATTCTCCAAAAATTATGGCGCCTTATGCTTTATACTTTTAATTACACATTTTGTATTGCCGGGTAGCAATAGTTCTATGAAGCAATATTTTCCTCCTTGCGAAAACAGGGAAACCGTGCTGAGGTTCTCTTTGTAAAACTTATGCTTTTTCGCACTTCAACGGTAACTGGTCATTGTTGTTCCCAACGTATAAGTGTGCGATGCGGATAAGCCGGCACTGTCGCGCAAGTAACGCCCGGTGCCTGTACCAAAGCCGGGCTAAAAAAGATTCTTTAAAAAGTCTTTACCAGTTTTACTACTTGTTTTGTTTCATCTTTCATCACAATTTTCATCAGGTAAACACCTTGTGACAGCGATCTGCCGACCTGCAATTCAGCACTATTGGCTGAGTGAGTTTCGCATAGTTTTCCTGCAAGGTCGTAGATACAGATGGTGCTGTTTGGATCAAGTTGTTCGCTGCTGATATTAAAGTGGCCCGACGCAGGGTTGGGATAAACCAGCGGTTGATTTTTAATTGGGTTAATAGCCTTTGCATATAGGCAACTGATCGTTACAACTGATGGTGCAGATGTTGCGCTGCAACCGGTGGCGGCAATGGTTACAACGCACCTGTATGTTCCGCTGGTTAGGGCACTATAAGTAGCACCGGTTGCGCCCGGAATAAGCTTTGATCCTTTTTTCCATTGATAGGTTATACCTGTTGCAGGGTTTGCTGCCGCGTGCAGCAAAACAGCCGCACCGGAACAAGGATCCTGGCTGACAGCTACAGCGGGTAGCTGGTTAACGGTAACGGCGATTGCATTGGAAGTAATGGATCCGCAATTATTGCTGACCAAACATTTGTAAGCGCCGGTTTTATTGGCAAGGTAGTTTTGAAAGTTGGCGCCGGGAATGTTGGTATTTCCTTTTTTCCATTGGTAATTGAGCCCGGCGGTAGCAACAACGAGTTCTACATTGTTTCCTTTACAAAAGGTAGTTGGCCCGTTGGCAGTTATTGCTGCCTGTTGAGTTGTAGGCGCCGTGCAGGGAAGCGATGTTACCCGCATATTGTCTGCCATGAAAATAACACCATAATCCTCGCATGTAGGTGGTTTCTTATCATAGTGAAGCACTACACTGTCGAATCCTTGTGAAGCACTCAAGGTTAAAGAATCAGATGGCCAGGTACCGGGGTGTGCGGCCGTTTTTGTATTTGTTCCCACATAGCTGCCTTTGCTATAAGCGGTAACCCTCATTGTTGCAGCATCATCACAGCCCAGTTCCTGACATGCATACAAAATCGAAAAATAAGTGACTGCCTGATCGAAGTTTATATACAGGTCTGTGAGGTAGATGCTGTTTGGGTAAATGCAATTCCCGGCAAAGCCTTTTGGTGTAAAGCCCAGCACATTGGCATTCTGGATGGAATAGCCCTGGCCCGTTGTGTTGAAGTGGGCGGTTATGGCGCTTTCCGTCAGCGTAATCGGCAGCGGTGTATAAGCAGGCGCATTGTCGAAGTTAAACAGCACCGTTTGCGCAGCAGTAGTGCAGGTAGTTGCCAGCCATTGGAAGCACATCATTGATGCGCCAGCATATGTTAATATTTTAGGTTTCACGGTTGTGATTTTTGGAGATGAATCAAGATGTTTAAAATTAGCCCTTGTTAATCAAAACAAGAATGACCGGGGTCAGGACCTGCTCTGATTTCCAGCGGAAAATATCACGGTATCACTGCTTACGGAATCTACAGGCCTAAGCATTATCCCTGCATCGCTTTTGTATGAGCAAGGTGCAATAACGGTCTCTATTAAGTCTCTACAAGGTCTATGTACGGTTGGTGAAAAAAGTTGGCAGAACGCGTTAAAAGTAATTGTGTAGAAACAAAAGGCAACAAAGAAAAATTTACGGTTGGCTGGCAAATGATATTGCCAATTTGCAGTTGTTCGTCCAGCTATACGAGCTTACAGCATGCGTACTGATGAAGTGTGTGACCCCGGATTGTCCCTCTCTGGGGGCAGGCGCTAGCATAGCTGACCAAGGATCTTATGCGGGGTTCAACCTTATTTAATTTATGTCAGTTCTCTTCTTCAAAATACAGTTTGTAATATTTCTGACCTGTTGATTCGTCGTATCCTTTTTCAATCAGGTCGCGGCGGCCGTGAATGTATACATGAAAATTTTTATCCAGCTTCAACACAGATTTAAAAACCTTGGCTTGTTTTTTTACCGCGGCGAGGTTAATATCAAATTCATCGTTTAACTGGAACTGCCGCGACGATTCGTAATTCTTTTTAAACTCGACAAACGAATCCACCACTTCGCCGTGATGGATTACTTCTTCCGTAAACTCCTGCAGGTTGAACTGTTCTTTTGTTTTAAAATATTCTGCCGAGCGGTTCAGCAGGTCTATCTGGTCGGTTTTATTCACGACGAATTTATCGGCATAATCATTCGCGATGAATAGCCTGCACATATCGATATATTTGTTGGTATTGTGGTAGCTGTCTGCATAAGGCGTTACCTGCAAAAAGTCGTTTACCCAATATTGCGCGTCTTGCTGTTTGTTGGTGGCATCCACCACGCAAACGACATAACCCTCTTCCCGGTTTGTGTTGAAGATGATACAGCCTTTGTCAAGTTTATTGATGTTTACGCCTTCTTCGCCGATCACTTCCCAGCTTTCGCCGTGTTCAAAAACTTTCAGGAATGTTTCTTTTGTTTCGCTTTTAAAAATGCCGACCGCATTAACAAAATCCCCGCCAAACGGCACTTCTTTAAAGGAAGCAACATACAGTTCGCCTTCCTTTATTTTTACGTGTGTGCTTTTGTTGTAAAGGAAATGCGCCAGCAGGGCAGACTGCTGTACAAAGTTTTTTTTATTGTCGAAGATGCCGTTCACATAATTAAAAACTTCGTTCATAGCCACATCGCTCAGGTGCGTAAAATGGTAGTGTTCATTTTCGTTAAACGCGCCGAGAAAATATTTGGTGAGCATACTTCTCACGAGTTCGTCGTTGAGTGTAAGCGGGTTGGCGGAGAGCTTCAGCATTTCACCACGCGACGGGTTGCCGACTTTGTGAACGATCACGTGTTCCAACTGTACATTTTCTATTCCTGTCATGCTGCAAATATAGAATAAGCCGCTATGCGCAAAACGAGAGCGTTTTTTTTGATCCCGGCTTTGGTGCGGGCACCGGCTTTACTTGCGCGACAGTGCCGGCTTACCCGACATCGCACACTATTCACGTTCCGGTGTGAAGCAACCAAGAGTTGAATCTGGGCTACTTGGTCCAGATGGTGGTTTTATTGGTCGCGGCATCATTGAAATTTTTCCAATCAGCGTCAGCCGAAGTTCCATCCAGGATTTTTTTACCGGAGCAGTCGTAGAGTGCCTTAACGCATATTCCTAAAGAACTGGCCAGGTTTTCCATGTAGACATGGGTAGCGCCTTTGTAGGTGCAGGTTGAGAGCGTTGCTCCTTTGTATAACACACAATCCGCATCTGAGATGATCTGCTGTACCCAGGTCGTATTGATTACCGGGTCGCTAAGGTTGCAGGTATTTGAATCAGTAGTTGGTGAGTCTTTTCCGCAGCCGTAAAGACCAAGTGTTGTGCAGCATGCGATGAGGATGAGTGTGCGAAAGTTCATATAGCTAGTGACTTTTTATTTTTTGAATTGCGCCGCCAGGCCGGGCCCTCTTACCAGGTTGTATTTCAAATTTAATGCTTTTGCTGATTTATTACCGCTTATAAACCGTTTGCAGTGCACGCTATTTTGTTGTTTCTCCAGCTCATGATGATTGTTCTTGACGTATAGTCGTGAGACCCCCCGAATCGTTCCTCCAGGGCAAGCGCAAGCAAATCTTCAATGAGACCTGGTGCCAGGCATAAAGAAAGTCATCCCGATTTCATTTATTTTTACGGCAGTTGTGCCACGCATTTTTAACCATCTAACAGCGCTTACATGAAATTTTTTCTTGCAGCCTTTCTTTTTATTGCGATGCAGTCATCTTCCCGGGGACAGGTTGCGTTGCAATACGAGCTAACACTTTTTGATAGCAGTATTCATGTGGAATTACTGTTCAGGCCAACGGTAAAAGACAGCGCAACATTTACTTATGGTGTACTGCAGTTTGGTGGCCAGGCTGATATTTTTAAAGGCCTTCAAAATGTGCAGGCTCAAAGCCCGGCGCGGGTAAAGATCGACAGCGCGAACAGGAAGCTAACTTTTTATTACCCCGGCAGCGATCCTGTAAAAATAAATTACGATGTGTTTGACACACGTTCGGAGAATACGACCCGCAGCCAGTTGTTCCGCCCGATGATCATGAAAGACTATTTTTTTACGCATGGCGTTAACCTCTTCCTTACTCCTGCGTTTGAAGCAGAGGGTTCGACGATCATGGTTTCGGTTGAATGGAAAAGTAAACCACCCTTCCCGGTTTTCTATGCCTTTGACCCCGATAATGATGGGTCGCGTATAGCGGTTACCACGGCCGACTCCATCGCTTTTCGTTTGTTAACAGGGGCCAATGATCTTTTCATAAAGAAATTCAGTTCGGAGAGTGGCAGCAATTATCTCGTGCTTCGGTCTTCGGGAATGTCTGCCACCGTGAAGCAGGAAGTAGAGAATTTTTATCTTGATTATAATGCGGTGATGCGAAAGTTCTGGAACGATACACGCAAGATCAATTACTCACTCGTGCTGCAGCCTTATCTTAATGTGAACCATTCCATGTCGGGCATTTCTTTTGGCAATGGATTTATTGGGAAGTACAACAAACCCGATTCGCTGGCCCTCGGTGAAAGAATGTTTGTAATCTCGCATGAGATCGGCCACTACTATCTTGGCGGCGTATCGGCATTTGAAGGGGAAGACAACATCGGGCAGTGGTTTAACGAAGGGTTTAATGATTATCTCACATTCTTTAATCTTGTGCATGCAAAAAGAATGAATGCCGCGGAATTTGATTCAGCATTTAACCAGCTCTTTCGGAGCTTTTACAACAGCCCGATAAGGAACACGCCTAATAACAAGATCTTTGAAAATTTCTGGTTGCTGGGCGATTATGCGAAACTACCTTACTGGCGCGGATGTGTGTTTGCTTTTTACCTCGACAACCAGCTATCGATTGCTACAAGAAACAACAAGTCACTCCGAGACCTGATGCTTGATCTAAAAGCACTGGTTGCGGAAAAGGATAAAAAGGAATTCACCAACGAAGAACTGATCAACGCGGTTTCCAAATACCTGCCCCGCGCAGATTTTGAAAAAGCACTACAGGAATATATTATCAACGGGACACCCATAGCTTTTAAGAATAGTATGTTGTTACCGATATTTCATATTGAGCTGAAAGATCAAACACCTGTATTGTCGGTCGCCAACAAGAAAGCATTTGAGAAACATTTCCAATTTAAATAACTGATCATGCGCAAAAAGCAACCATCAGCAAGCTGGTCGAGAAGAAATTTTGTATCGCTTATGGCAGGTGTTCCGTTGGCGCTGAGCCAGCCATTAAAGGTGGCGTCGGTCAACAATGCGGCAGGAGGTTTTCCTGAAAAAGAGGAGTTTGATATAAGAGGAACTTATATCAATGCAGCTTATACACACCCGATGAGTAAAGGCAGTTTTAATGAAGCTAAAAATTTCCTGGCCAGCCGCATGCTTAACGGACAGATGCCCAAAGAATATGATGGCTTCGACCGCAGCAAGTCGCTGAGTAATTTTGCGATGCTGATCAACGCATCGCCGGAAGAAATTGCCTGGGTACCCAGTACCATGTTTGGAGAGAATTTTATTGTATCGGGTTTGTCTTTGCCGGGGTCAAATGAAGCCGTTGTTACCGATGCCTATCATTTTCATGGCTCGCTGCATTTGTATGGCCAGCTTGCAAAGAACGGACTAAAGCTTACCGTTGTAAAACCACGCGACAACCGCATTGATTTGAATGACCTTGATGCCGCTATTAAGCCCGGCACAAAGCTGGTGGCCTTATCGCTTGTTTCGGCTACAACGGGTTTTCAGCACGACCTTGAGGCAGTGTGCAAGCTGGCCCATGCCAAAGGTGCCATGGTATATGCCGATATTATACAGGCAGCCGGTAATGTGCCTATCGACGTGAAACGAAGCGGTGTTGATTTTTGCGCATGCGCTACCTATAAATGGCTGATGGGTGATTTTGGTATTGGCTTTTTGTATGTGCGCAAAGACCGGTTGCCACAGTTAAAACGTCCAATGATCGGGTACAGGCAAATTGCAAATTTTGTATCGCATGTTCTACCGTTTGATCCGCCGGGGGAAAGTGCTTTTGAATCGGAAGCCAGCGAAAACATGAGTGGCCATTTTGAAGTCGGCACTTTTGCCAACGAGGGTATTGTCGCGCTCAGGTATTCACTGGAATACCTCAACAAAGTGGGCGTTGCCAATATCCAGCAATACCGGCAACCGATGATTGATCGTATGCAGCAACAACTTGCAGGCCATTCAGCCTATATTCCTTTAACGCCAACAGGCTCACGTTCTGCTATTTTGAGTTATGCGTTTAAAGATGCCTACAGCATTTTAAAACCGAAACTGGATGCAGCTGATGTCAATATCCAGGTGTATGAAAATATGATCCGCATTTCGCCTTCTTTTTACAACGACATGAACGATATCGACCGGCTACTGGATGTTTTAAAAACTGTTTAACCGCGATTTAATTTCCATGCACATGAGATACAGCAGTGTTTTTTTTGCGTCATTACTGATGACGACCGTAGCCAGCGCCCAGCCTGCACGCATGTCTGTCACAACAGGAGCAGTTACGGCTAATGGTGTTTTGATGAAGTATACAGCAACGGTGCAGGAAACATTCCTGCCCAACAACGATTCACCCGCTGTTTCTGTTATCACCACGACCTATGAAAAGGACAATGGTGATACCCTTACCCGCCCGGTTATTTTTTTGTTTAACGGGGGCCCTGGCGCGTCCTCCTCGCCGCTGCATATGCGGGCATTCGGGCCCGTGCGGTTGAAAAAAGAAGCTGACACAACGGTACAGATCAACAATGCGTACAGCCTGCTCGATGTAGCCGATCTTGTATTTATTGACCCGGCCGGCACAGGGTTTACCAAAACAGTGGATATGTCAAAAGCCGCGGTATACTGGGATGTTGCGAATGATGCTCAGGCCACCATCAACATCATAAAAGCATGGCAAAAAGAACATCACCGTATCGCGTCGCCGGTGTTTATATGCGGTGAAAGTTATGGCACGATCCGCGCCGGGAAGATGATGGGCCTTGCTGAAAATTTCCCGGTGAAAGGCGTTATGCTTTTTTCTGCTGATCTCGATGTGAGCCTTGTGGCGCCTGTGTCCGGCAATGAAATGCCTTATGTGTTATCACTGCCATCCATGGCAGCAATAGCATGGTACCATAACAAGACGAGCCATGTGAACAGAACGGTGCAGCAGGCCTTTGATGAAGCGGCTGCGTTTGCCAACAGCGACTATTTACAGGCTTTGGTACAAGGACGGCAATTGTCCGAAAAGCAACGCGGCGAAGTTGGCGCTAAGCTTGCGGCGTTAACGGGCCTGCCGTTGCAGCGTGTTCTTGACCTCAACCTGCGCATCAATACCGACGATTTTGAAATGCTGTTGCTGGCTGCCGAAGGCAAACGCATTGGCAAACTCGACGGACAGGTAGCTGTACCTGTTCCAAAAGCCGATAAGCCTTACAGTTCAAGAGATGATCCATCACTTATTGTAAACACAGACATTAGAAAAGACTATGTCGGAAAATATTTTACCAATACGCTTCAATTTCCCGCAACAGGTTTATACCGCGGCGTAAACTTTGATGTGAACGGGCGCTGGCAGTGGGCTTCGATGGATGCATATCTAGGCTACTATTCTGTTGTGCCCGACCTTGAAAAAGCAATAAAAGAAAATGCTCATTTAAAGTTGCTGACGGCAGGCGGAATGTATGATCTTGCAACGGCTTTGTATGCAACGCAATACCTGCTTAATCATGCGGACATACCAAAAGAACGGGCCACGGTGCTGGCCTTTCCCACCGGGCATTCCATATTTGAAAATGAAGATGAATTGGCTAAGCTTGCTGCGGCGGTAAGAAATTTTGTGCAGTCGGCATCAAAGGACTGATGCTGTTTTTTTGGAGCCCGGCTTTCGCTAATGTGGCGTCGACCCTTGCGTCGCACTCTTCAGCCGCAACAATACTGCTGAGCCAAGGTACAAGATGGCTTATGATAAAATTTTTTCGAAACATACACTGGTAATCATTCCGGCGTATTTGCCATAATTAGGGATCGTGCAGTATTGATTTTTTTGATAGAGTGCAATTGCTTCGGGCTGGTTAATGCCCGTTTCCAAAATAAGTTTTGTATAGCCCAGTTCAAGTGCCCAGGATTCCAGTTCTTTTAAAATGGCAGTGGCAATACCTCTTCCTCTATTATCCAACTCAACATACATGCGTTTCACTTCCATGGTGCCCGTAGAAAATGCTCTCAGCGACCCGCAACCAACAGGCAAATCATTTTCATAAGCAACGATTACATATCTGATGTCGCCGGTTTTGTTGAGCGCCGCGTAAAAAGCATGGTCATCACCATCGCGGATACGGAGTTCTTCGTCGAGCTTTGCCACGAGTTGCTGAAAGTCTTTATCGGTATTACCTGTTTTTCGAATGATAAGCATCGGTTGCGGGTATTTGTTTTTACAATGTGTTCCGTGAACAGCGATGCATGATAATATTTTTTTGATTGACTGTGCCGGAGTTTTTTTGAAACTTGTGTTGACGCGATAAGTTATGCAGCACAAGTGTGCGACGCAACGAAGCCGATAGCAGCCTCGAAGCCTGGTACATCGTCTGCATTTTTATTGTTGACCCCACCGTAAAAACACTTACCGGTTACTGGCAGCCCCTGTCGGTTCTCGATTGTGGATCGTTATTCGGAATGCAGTTACCTGATGGCACTGAAGCCGGCACATACCTGGTAAGATTGGGATCGTAGAGACTTACTTCGATGAATTTTGTAAGCTGTGCCATTTCTATTTCGGTTAATGCAAGCGGCACGAACTGTGTTGCAAGCCGTGTGGCGGGCACGTTTGCATTTTGTGGGATGGCATTGTTCAGGTAGGTCACTACGTCTGCTACCGAAGTAAAAGAGCAGCCGTGGCCGAAAAAGTTTACGTCTTTGAGATTGTATAATTGGGGCACTTTGAATTTATACATGTCGCTATCGATACCGGTGAACCCACCCCGCCCTTTTGGGCTTGAGCCACCGCCGCTGATATTGATTGCTCCACCGACACCATTTACCAGGTCGGACATACCGAGCGAATAAAAATTCATGGAGTTTAATGCAGGCCCTGAATGACAGTTTACACAGCCTGCTTTGGTAAAGAATAATCGCCCGCCCAATTTTTCATCGGACGACATGGCTACTTTATCTCCCTTTAGCCACTTTTGAAAGGGCGCCTGGTTGGGAAGTAAGGTGCGTTCATATGCTGCGATGGCCAGACCCACGGTTGTAGGGCTTATGCGTGCGGTTGTTGCAAGATCGGGGAAGGCGATATCGAAGAGATTTTTATAAGTGCTGTCAGCAGAAAACCAAGCGGTATCCACTTTCATCCGGTGTGCTGTTATAGCGGCAATGGCTTGTGTTTCTATGCCCTGGAAGCCCAAAAGATTGGAAGAAAATTTTGGGTTACTCCACAAGGCTTCTGTTCCGATGTTTACGCCGGTTGCGCCAAGGCTGCCATTCCACAACATCACTTCCTGGAAAGCCACATTTAGTGTGGTGGGTGTGCGGATATCCTGCAGATCAACGGTATCTAAAGAAAGCGGCGATGGTATGCGGCCTTCCCCTTTTGAGCCAAAGCCCAGTCCTCCTTCGCCCAGGGCCTGTGCAAGACCTGATTGAAAGCCTGCTTCTGCATGGTGGCAGGTGGCGCAGGAATAGGTAAAAATTCCAGCCTCAGTTTTTGCGTTTCCCCCAAGTTTTGTTTCATGAAAAAGAAGTTGCCCGAGCGCAACCTTTTCTGTTGTGAGCGGGTTTTTCGGGTCTTGCGGTATGTGCAATAAATCGGTACTCTCCGGGAGTGTGAGCATTTTTTTCGTCAGTACCGGTGTGGCAACGATGGCTGCTTCAAGCATTGCATCGGTTGCATCCAATGCATTCATGCTGATATTGGCCGACGGAATAATTTTTTCAGGGCTTTTTTTACAACTTAATATAAAAATAACTACTGCGCAGGCAAGGATGAGGGGTGTTTTCATGTTGGTGGTTTGCGTTTTGAAACACAAAAAGAGTACCGGGTATTAACCGGCAAAATGCCGCTTTGCGAAAAATGTAGACTTTACATAATATGTGGCAAAACTTGCCACCGGCAGCTTTTACCTGCTCAATTGTACTATTCTGCCAAATGCACCGCTCGGCGTAAATATTGTTGGGGCGTTAAGCGTTGCCGTATGTGCACTAAGATTGGTTACCTGTGTTTGTTCCGGCACGCCGTTGATAATAATGCCGAAAGAAGTGATTTGCATAGTCGTATCCGATGTTGTTGTGTAGTTTAAAGTCTCCGTATCGGGTCCCTCTTTTATATAGAGATAGCCATCTGCCCGGAAATCAAAATAATCGCAGGGTTACCTGAATAATTTACCGGGTGATTGCCCGACCCTACGCCTGAAAAACCAGAGTCGGTGACAATATTCCATTTGCCAAGAATCGTAGGGTTTAGATGATCGTTTTGGTAGGTTGCATGATTGCTGCAGGAAACCAATGAAATAATCGTCATTATTGTGAAACTCAAAGTGGTTACCAGTTTCATATTTAGCTGCTTGAGCAGGTTGACAGCACAAGGCCGTGCAACGTTGCGCGAAAGCAGCATTACCATTTAGGTTTTATAAAATAGCAGGCAATGCCATCGGGGTCGGTGAAGTGAAGAAACTGCCCGCCTTCTTCCTGTCTTTCAGTGGTTTGAACCGGCATATTTTCCAATAAGGATTTTGCTTCGTCAAAATTATCGACAGTAAACCCAATGGAGATGTTTCCCGAATTTGCGTTTGTAGTATTGTCTTTTGCGGGATGGATGCCTATCACAATACCGGGGGCAACAAGCTGTGCATAATAATTGTCCCACCGGGCTTTTACCACCAGGCCGATCGATTCGTAAAAGGCGATAGACTTATACATGTCTTTCACGTTGATGGTAATGTTGGCCTGTTTGATTGTCATAATACGGGATTTAAAATAGTGGAGTGTTGCAGCTTTTCGTTGATGCTGCAATTTTGCCAGTCAGCACATACTTTGGCATGAAGCGCAGCACTGTCACTTACGAAAGTACCTGAAATTTTCCAGGATGCCTTGAAGAAGTTGTTGATCAGCGCGAATTATCACCGCCTGCGGCGCCGGCTGTTACCGTTTCCTTTGCCGATCCTGCATTGGGCTGCAGTTGCCCCGGCAGGCTGAATTTTAAAAGATCGAAATGTTTATGAAAGAGGTCGGCATATTCTCCTATGTCGTGAGATTCCAGCGAATGAACCTGCGAATAGTCAAGCTCTTCGCAATGCACGTCGTGATGCACGGTTTCTTCAAAATGGTAATTGCCTTCAAGTATTTCGTTAATGGCGCTTATAATCGCATGTTCACGGCTATGAGAATGGGCATACGCATGCAGGTGAATGGTGGCAATAGAAGTGCCGGAAAGTTCTCTCAGGCAGTGCACTTTTGCCCTGATAGTTGATTTAAAAGAATTCATTCTTTCGGCATCCGGAATAACCTCAACGGTAATATCAATATCTCTGAGAATGTTGAACGACGTGGGCATATATGATTATTGTTGTTGGTTGGCAAGGCTGTCCCGCAATCTAATACATAGCAAATGAAACGGGTAACAAATAAAAGCTATCTTCTTTGTTTTATCAAGTGTTTAGGAATAATCTGCAACCATACAGGCAGTAATGAATTTAAATACATTCATGGGCCGAACCAGTAGTGCTGCTATTCGCTTCGTTGCGGCGCACACTTGTACGGCAACAAATAACGCAGCAGGAAAAACAGGCAATGTGGCTGCAGCGATGGTTTTTAGAACACCGGTGTCTTATACAGCCGCCACTATCATCTTCTTCAACATTACCAACTGCCCGAGGTGATAATGAACATGTTCAATAACGCCTTCAATGTTCCTGAAATTGTTGCCATATTTACCGTCGGCAAAAGGTTCTTTTAGCTGCTGTTCGGGCATTTGTTCAACAAGTTCGGCCAGCAACCGTGCCTCTGACCATGTTTTTTCAAGCAAGCTTTGCCAGTCTGCCTCTGATTGGATTGGTGGAAGATCGAAGCTATACTTATCGCTGGCGTCCAGTGCCCCACCCCGGAACACCTTTAATGCTGCGCTTACGTAGTAGTTCATGTGAAAAACGAGCTTGGCAATGGTGTTGAAAGACTGTACCTGTGTGGTTGCCTGCTGCCAGCTAAGGTCTGCCACGTGTTCTTTAAGACTCACGTCGGTCCAGTTGCCACCAAAATAAACTTCTCTCAGATGTTTTGCGAGGTGTTCGCTCAGGTTCATATGCATTATTTAAAACGGGTTCGTCATTTTCTGTAAAAGCCAAATTAGTAAAAAGCAATTGAATATGCCTGTTATGCAAAGGCTTTTTGCGACCCGGTATGCTATGGCAAAATGTGTTCCTGATTTTGGAGGTGGCATTCACGTCGCCGAATAAAGTTGCGCACCCTGAAGGGTGCGACGCAACAGGCGCTGCGCAGCGTGTTGAAGCCAGGCCCATACTAACATTCATTAATCAATTTGTTTTGTTTTCAATTTTATAAGGATTGCTTTTTTATATTATCTTCACGCCTCTTCTTACGATTGCCTGCAAAACAGTTTAAAATAAAACAAGAATGGACAGCTATTCTAATAGTGCATTGCAGCAATTCAGGAATCTTGTCGGAATCCGTTTCCAGTTATACAACAGTTTATTTACTTCGTTGCCGTTTCACCGCATTGAAAAAACCGGTGTGCTGCTATCGTTGTTTTTACTTCATTGCGAAGAAGGGTTTTTGAAAAAACAAAGCCCGATCGCGATCGTTGACAGCTTTCTTGCCCAATACACTTCTTATAAAAAAGAGCAAGAGTTTATAGATCTGCTTTTTCGTTTTATTCAATATACCGAACGGCAGGTGGTGCTTTTTGATGCGCTGGAAGATGCTGCTTTTAAACACGTGAATGACCTGAATGGCGCCGGCACATTAAAGCATTTACAAAGCGAGGTGCAGCAAACGCAAAAGCAGGAAGAGCTTTCAGAAAAATTAAACGACTTTGCTGTGCGTTTGGTGCTTACCGCGCATCCTACACAATTTTATCCCGGTGAAGTGTTGGGCATCATCAATGATCTTTCCAAGGCCCTGGCCGATGAGAATGCCGCATTGATCAACATGTACCTGCAGCAGTTGGGCAAAACGCCTTTTTTGAAAAAGCAAAAACCAACGCCCTACGATGAGGCCATCAGCCTGCTTTGGTTTTTGGAAAATGTTTTTTATCCTGCATCGGGCCGCATACTTACCAATCTCAAGAATGCTTATGCTGATCATATTCAGCGCGCGAATCCTGTGATCAGGCTGGGTTTCTGGCCGGGTGGCGACAGGGACGGGAATCCCTTTGTAACAGCCGACATAACGTTGAAAGTTGCAGAGGCATTGAGAGGCGGTATTATCAAATGTTACTATCTCGATGTAAGAAGAATAAAGCGCCGCCTGACTTTCAAAGGCGTGGAAGACAAGATCGGGGACCTGGAAAGAAAGCTATACAATTATCTCTTCGTTCCTGCTGAGCCTACATATATCTCGCAAAAAGAAATGCTTGATACACTCGGACAGGTAAGGCGCATTTTAATAGAACAGCACAATGGTTTATTCCTTCATATGCTCGATAACCTGATAAGCAAAGTAGAGATTTTCGGAATGCATTTCGCGTCGCTCGACGTGCGGCAGGACAGTTCGGTCCATGGCAAAGTGCTGGAAACATTGGCGACGCATGCCATCGGGCTGCCTGCAGCTTACAATAGCTTCAGTGATGCGGAGAAAATAAAAGCTTTGCAATCGGTTAATGAAACAGCTGACCTGTCAGTGCTTTCCACAGAATTGCATAAAGACACGCTGTCTTCCATGAAGGCCATCAAAACGATACAATCGCTCAATGGCGAAGCGGGTTGCAACCGTTACATCATCAGCCAGTGCACCAGTGCGTTGAATGTGATGGAAGTTTATGGGCTGTTGCTGCTTGCCGGCTGGAATGCGGCTGAACTGGCAGTCGATATTGTTCCTTTGTTTGAAACTGTTGATGACCTTGAAGCCGCGCCCCAGGTAATGAAAGCGCTTTATGAAAACAGTGTTTACGGCAAACACCTGGAGAGAAGAGGCAAAACGCAAACCATTATGCTGGGTTTTTCAGACGGCACAAAAGATGGCGGTTACCTTATGGCAAACTGGGGTATTTACAAAGCCAAGGTTGAGTTAACACGCATCTCCCGCCAATATGGTATTGACGTTGTGTTCTTCGATGGTCGCGGCGGCCCTCCTGCACGCGGTGGTGGAAAGACACATAAATTTTATGCCTCTATGGGTAAAGATATTTCCAACAAAGAAATTCAACTTACCGTGCAAGGCCAAACAGTGAGCTCCAACTTCGGGACTATTGACGCGGCACAGTTCAATATTGAGCAATTGATGCATGCAGGCATCTCTAATGGTATTTTTTCCACCCAGCATATAACGCTGAACCAAAATGAAAGCATGCTGCTGCAGGCACTTGCGGATGAAAGCTATGAAACTTACAAGCAACTTAAAGAACATCCGTATTTTGTTGAATACCTGGCGCAGGTAAGTCCGCTGCGTTTTTATTCCGAAACAAATATCGGAAGCCGCCCAACCAAACGGGGCGCTTCTTCCAAGTTATCGTTAAAAGATCTGCGCGCCATTCCATATGTAGGTGCTTGGAGCCAGTTAAAACAGAATGTTACCGGCTATTATGGTGTGGGCACTGCATTAAAAAAGCTGGAAGAACAAGGCAAATGGAGCGAAATAAAACAGCTATACAAAGAATCGCTGTTCTTTAAAACGCTCATCGACAACTGCGAAATGGCCATGAAAAAATGTTATTTTCCGCTTACCGAATATTTATCCAAACATCCACGGTTCTCAGAAATATGGCACATGATGTATGAAGAGTATGAGCTCACCATACGCTATGTTTTAAAACTCTCCGGCAATACTGAATTAATGGCTGACTACCCGGTTGACCAGCTTTCGATTGCTATGCGGGAACGCATTGTAATGCCGCTGGCAACCATACAACAATATGCGCTGAGCAAGGTGCGTGATATGGAAGAGCAGTTGGTTGTATCGCCGTTAAAAGACACGTATGGCAAACTCGCCATGCGCTGTTCATTCGGTATCATCAATGCGGGCAGAAATTCTGCTTAAAAAAATTATTGAGCCCGGCTACAGTATGTTGTGGCGTCACCTGTTGCGTCGCACACTTTGTCTGAAGGACCAATACTGTGCAGATCAAACATAAAATAAAAGCGGCTCCGTTTTGGAGCCGCTTTTTCTCTCTGTTGCAAATCGCAATCTTCCCCCAGTCTTTTTTGAAGGGCTAAGCTGTCGCCATTCTTTTCATCCACTTCCAGTGTGTTATAAACAGTACGACTGTGATCAAGATCATGAGTATACCGATAATGATTGATTGATTGGCGCGATGCAGTTCTGTTTGTATCTTATCTTCTCTTGCAGCATTGTACATCGAACGCAAACTGTTATCATCGGGTATGGTAATAGTATTAACATCTTTATTTTGCGGCATCGACCTTATAATATCCATTTTATAGTTATCAAACGAGGCGAGGCTTGGTGATTGATTATTTGACCAGCCTGCGTGTATGGGATCACTTTTGTCAAGTAATGCATTTACTGTTGTTACTGCAAAAGTCAAAAAGGTAATGACGGCTACAACGCACACCGTGTAGCCATAGATTTGTGCGGCGATTCGTTGCGATTTTTCCATAAAATACCCTCGCTTTTGCTGGTAAAGTTTAAGGAAAGAACCTTCTTTTTATTATGACGCTTGTCATGCTAACAAATTCGTGCTAAAGTGCTATTCAATGACAGGACAAGTGAAACAGCACGTGCCATGCCGTGGCAATTTCAAACATAACAGAAACTGTATAAGTACTTTTACAAGATCAAATCGCTTCTCTAGACGCCACCAATCTGTCTTTTGCGTTGTGATAGTTGCCTTTTGCTTCCACAAATTCGCCCACCTTTCCAAGCCCGAACCGCGGCATGTTGTTATAAATGCATTCGTAATTGCCTTTTTCAATAAGATAGGTTTCGTGCCAGATGCCTACATCGCCATTGCTTCCAACGTTCTTATTAAATTGCTGCCAGGCGGGCAAATGGCTGGCATTCCTGTTTCTCGCATAGGCTTCCAGTTTTTCAAATGATTCCCAATATTGAACCATAATGGTTGTTCTGCCAAACCAGGTTTCGGCGTGCAGAAGCCCCTGCGATTTATTGGCCATTAGTTCTTTGATCATTTTTGGCATTGCGCTGGCTACTGGCCACCATTTGCCAAACTTCCAGAATTTGTTGATGCGCATTCCAATGAGGAAGATGACAAAAGGACCATCCATTTTTGCGGTCATTCTTACTTTGTGTAACATGTGAGCGGTTTTGATTTAGAAAGAATACGATGATTTTTTAGAAAAAGATTTGAAGAATTTTTGTGGCAACTTTAACCCGTTAGCAGGTTACGGTTCTTTTTGTCTTCCCGTATCATTGTGCCGTAATCCCACTGTTTCGACAAAGCGTTTACCGCAAGGGCAATCCGTTTTGTTTTGGTTCCTTCTGTTTTTGCGCTTTCAATCCATTTGCTGAAATAATTCTGGTGGCTTTTGGCCAGTGTTTTAAAAAAATCCCGGGCTTTGGGTTCATCGTTGAGGCAAGTCATAAAATCAACAGAAATTTTAAGCGGCTTTGTATCCACCTCCAGTCTGGCAGTAATCATTGCCCCCTGTTTTTTCTTTAGTGCCCTGCGCATGTCAGCATTCAGTGCCATTATAAAATCGCCTCCTCCCATTGGTATCAGGGCGATACCTTCGATTTTATAATCGTCGAGCTTGCCTTTAACGCGAAACGATTTTTTATTGCCCGGCATTAATTGCTGCGCGAGATCTGCCTGTATTACAATATAGGTCCAGCCTGTTTTTTCTCCTTGCTGCCCAAACTTTAAGATAGAAGTAGTAAATTCAATCATATGCTTTATTGCATAGCTAAATGTAGCAAACGCAGGAAATAATTTCCAAAAGAAAAAGCAGGAAAACTTTTGGTCCGGGCATTTTATCGCTGTGCGGCTTTTGTTGCGTCGCGCTCTTGTGCTGCCGAACCAGCAGGCAACAAGGCAAAGCGCTGCGGTCTGACGTCAATATTAGGGCCGGTGCTATATTTTTATCGCGATTTTTTAATCCTGTTTTAAAGGGAGTGTGTTGCCGACTGCATTGAAGAACTCCTGCATGTCGAAGGGCTTTTCAAGAAAGGCGTCGGCGCCGGCGTCTATGCATTCTTTTTTTGCGCTCGGATGGGCTGAGATCATGAGCACCGGTATGTGGTTGTAATGGTCGCTGTCTTTTAAGAAACGGCAAACGACGCGACCGTCGGCGCCGGAAAGCAGCATATCCATGATAATAAGATCAGGCCACGTTTTGTTAAGTGTTTCTTCCAGACCGGTAACGCTCATTTGTGCAGAAACGTCATAATTTTTCATTTGCAGCATCAGCCTCATCATGTTCACAATATCTTCATTGTCGTCAATAATCAGGATATGTCTTTTTCTGTTTGCCATAACACAAAGGTCATCATAAATCAATGGGGAGCATAAAAGAAAATGTTGATCCTTTCCCAGGTTCACTCTTTACGGCTATTTTACCGTTATGTCGCTGGATAATCTCAGCAGCAATGAAAAGGCCAATGCCGAAGCCTGGAAACGTATTCTCATTTTTGCCTTCGACACGATAAAAACGTTCGAATATTCTTGCCAGGTCTTTTTTGCTGATACCGATACCGAAGTCTTCGACGGAGACCACGACGTAGTTGTTTTCAATAAAGCTTTTGATGAGTATAGTGTCTGAACCGGGCGCATACTTAACCGCATTGGTAAGAAAGTTAATCAGCACCTGGCCAATGCGGTCGCGGTCTGCGTTTACCGTTGCACTGCTTTCAATTGAAACAATTATTTTATGTCTCGGATTTATCAGGTTCATTTCTTCCGCCACTTCGTGCACCAGTTTTTTAAGGTCGAAAGATGTTTTGTCGAAATGAAGTCCGCCAGATTTGATCTTGGAAACGTCAAGTAATTCTGTAATGAGTTTGGTGAGTATCGCGATCTGCCGTTCGATGCTGTTTAAGGAATTCAGCAGGATGGTGTCTTCGGTTTTTGAATAGACGGATAGCAAAATCTGAACATATCCTTTAATGGAAGTAACGGGTGTTTTCAATTCATGGCTGGCCATGCTGATGAAATAGTCCTTTTGTTGTTCCTGCTCTTTGATGTCCTGTATGTCAGTGCTGGAGCCCACCCACATCTGTATGTTGCCCACAGCATCTTTTTGGGGAATAGCGCGGCTTAGCTGCCAACGGTATTCGCCGTCGTAACGGCGAAAGCGGTGCTCAAATAAAAAATCTTCACCGGTGGTTACCGACCTTGTCCATGCAGCAATGTTTGCATCCCTGTCATCGGGGTGTACGATTTGTAACCAGCCTTCTTTATTCATTTGTTCCGGGGTTAACCCGCTGTAGTCAAATACTGACTGGTTATAATAGTTCAGGTGGCCGTCTGTAGTGGCCGTCCATATATGCTGGGGCATTGAATTGGCGAGCAGGCGGAATTTTTCTTCTCGTTCTATTAACCGTTGCTGGTAATTTTTTTCTTCCGTGATATCGCCGACCGTGCCAATCATTTTAGCGGGTTTCCCCTGTTCATCAAAGAAGACTTTTCCCTTGCCTTCGATCCAGTGGAGAGAGCCATCGGGCCAGAGTATCCTGGATTCATATTGCAGCTGGCCGGTTTCGAAAGAGGTTTTAAAGGCCAACTCCCTGGTTCTAAGATCATCAGGGTGGAGACGGGTTAAAATTTCCTGGTGGGTTAAAACAGCGCCTTTGTTATACCCAAGTATTTCCAGGTACCTGTCAGAATAGATTACATGTGCTGTTCGCAAATTCAATTCCCAGTTGCCCAATTCGCTGGCTTCAATAATAATGTTCAGTTTCTCTTCATTTTCTTTCAGTTTCTGTTGGTAAACGATCTGTTCATGAATATCCATGCATGCCCCTATAAAACCTTCGAAAATCCCTTTGGCATTGAACCGAGGCACACCCCTGGCAGATATCCACCGATATTTTCCGTCATGCCTTTTGAGGCGGTATTCCAACTGGTATTCTTTCTGCTGTTCGAATGCATTATCATGTATCTCCATATACTTAGCCATATCATCGGGATGTACGCCTGCGACCCATCCAT
Source organism: Chitinophagaceae bacterium UBA7600 (assembly GCA_002478885.1). Lineage (GTDB taxonomy): Bacteria > Bacteroidota > Bacteroidia > Chitinophagales > Chitinophagaceae > DLKC01. Next base: position 57,749 of record DLKC01000057.1, on the reverse strand, counting down.
TTCCCATCTCTTGGTCTACGTTGTGCCCCGTGTACACCAGCCAGGCTTTATTGAAGAAGTACCTTAGTTTGTCGGGGGTGGCCATCCATATTAGCACGGGCACTGTGTTGGCAACAATCCTGAACCTCGATTCGCTTTCTTCAATTCTCACCAGCGCTTCGAGCAATTCTTGTTCCGCTTTTTTCTGTTCGCTAAAGTTGGTGAAAGAGCCGATCCATTTCTCAATTTCACCGCGTTCGTTTTTCACCGGTTCACCGTGTACATAAAACCATTGATAGGCGCCGTTTTTATTTTTTAACCTTACCTGCGTTTTATAAATATCGCCGCTTGCGAGACAGGCGGCCCAATGGGTCGTGATATTTTGCAGATCGTCAGGATGAAGCATTTTTTCAAAAGTATTTTGATCATATGGATCGAGCCCTGTAAACTCTTTCCAACGCTGCGAGGCGAAAGTCTGGTTTCCCTTATTATCGGTGGTCCATACAAGTTCCGGCAAGCAATCGGCCAGTTGCCTGAATTCTTTTTCTTTGCTCTCGGCAGTGATCCTTGCTTCCACTTTCCCTGTTACATCTGTTACCGTTACAATAATGCCGGAGATGTCGCCATTTTCTTCTCTGAGGGGATGATACAGGAAATCGAAATAAGACATTTCACTTTTGCCATAACGTTTAACTGGCACAGGGTATTCTGTGCCATGAAAAGGGATACCGGTGCTTATTACGTCCTTGAGTAAACCCTGCACGGTTTCCTTGACCTCTGGCAATGCATCGAACAAGGGCATACCAACAATGTCTGCTTCTCTCCTGTCTACCAACCGCAGGTATGCATCGTTGGCCATTTCCACAAGGTATTGCGGGCCACGCAAAATGGTAATGCCCACAGGGGCCTGTTGCACGGTTGTGCGAAAACGCTTATCAGTTTCTTCTATTTTTCGGCGGGTTTTTACCTGTTCTGTTACATCTTCAAGCGTGCCTGTAAAGCGATAAGCGATTTTGTCTTCATTGAACCAGGCTTTTCCTTTGGCATGCAAAATCATTTCTTTTTGAGTCCCGGGCTGCGTTATGCTGCAGTCGACTTCGTACTGGCCGCCGGCATCTTGATCGAGTGCTGCCCTCATGGTATTTATAACTTTTTGACGATCCTTTTCCGAAATAAGGTCAAGGGTGTAATCCAATTTTATTTCCGCTTCAGGCGGCAAGCCGAACCATGCCTTAAGCCTGTTGTTGGCGGTAAGTTTTCTGCTGGAGAGGTTGTAATCCCATGTGCCCAACTTTGCCGCTTCTATGGCAAATTCGAGCTCTTCTTTACTCTGTATAAGGGCGTCTTCTGCCCTCTTTTTGTTAGTGGTCTCGGTTACTGTAACCAACACTCCGCCTACTTCGCCGTTTTCTTTACGAATGGGGCTGTAGGAAAAGTCGAAGTAACATTCCTCTGTAAAGCCGTTTCTGTTAAGCGGCAGCATAAAATCGGGGAAGCCAACGGCCTTACCTTGCATTACATCGTTAAACATAGGCCCTATGATGTGCCATATTTCAGTGAAAGTTTCCCTGGTGCTTATACCAAGTGCGCCGGGGTGTTTGGTGGAGCCTAATATGGGGCGGTAGCCATCGTTGTAAAGTTGTATATATTCTGTTCCCCATGCTATGTACATCCCAAACGGGTTGTCGAGCATAACGGAAACCATGGTGCGCAGGCTTTGAGGCCAGGTTGATGGGTCTCCCAGGGCGGTGCTGCCCCAGTCTTTTGCACGGATAAGTGTACCCATCTCTCCACCACCGGAAAGAAAGTGATAATTGGTGTTCACAGTAGCGATATTTTTCAGGTTGTTTTTTTAAAACTAAAGAAATTGCTGTGGGTTACCAAAATAAATTGCCCTCAGAACAGGGTAAACAACCTTTGCAGAAGCGGCAAAAAGCTGTAGCGTTTTTTGTGACAACAAATGCTTGTTACCGTTGACTATCGTTGCTTAACAGCAACTAAATCCTGTGCTGCGATCATTGTTTTGCCTGCGCCTTTATTGTGTTACGATATCCTGTTGGTTAATGTTTGATAAACGTTATGATGCGTTATATTTTGAATGTTGTTGCTGTTCCATGGCATAACAGCAGCTGAAGGGTGCGACGCAAGGGACGATGCCTTTAATGCCAGCGCCGGGCCCACAAAAGACAGCATTAAAATAACCACCATTCGGCTCTTACACCGATATACTGCCCCCATTTTTTAGGACCGGTCTCCTTGAGAAAAGGCGAATATTCATTGTCTGCCGCAAATTGATTGTACTTAGCCACCGAATAGATCAGCCGCAAATGCGGACGCGCCCATGGATCTGCTTTTGCCGTAGGAACGATGGTTGGCACAATTGAAAATTTGGTCATGGCGGCGGCGTCCTGGCTACCGTCTTTGCGGTTAGCATAGTGCAATTCGGTGATAAGGTGGAACCAGTTGGTTATATACCAGAAATTGCGAACGCCGATTGCCCATTCTGTTTTGCGGTTGAATATTTCGCGGCCGAAATAATCTGGCGCCTTGTTGTGACTTGCGGCAGCGCCGTGACTGTTGGTGAATATACCGTAGCCGTTGAGACTGTATTTGGGACTTAAGTTGAGCAGAAAATGGTCGACCATGGTAAAGGAGTAGGCCGTGCTGAATTTATTGGTGGCAAGATCCGGTGCCCCATAGGTGAGCCATGTCCTTGTATTACCACCATCACCGCCATTGGCAATACCATGGCCGTAGCGAATGGCTGCCTGGTTAAATGAACCGGTGATTTTGGTGCTTAACGTACTTACTAATTGAGCCCCCGCCACCCATCCACCGGCGGACGGATAATTAAAAGCGGTGGCAGTGTCTTCAGCGCTTGCATCTGCGAGGTGATGAAACTCTGCAAGCAACTTTAACGTTTGCCGGTTATCGTTTAGCGGGAACACTTGTTCTGCAACGATCATGCTTCTGCCGCGTAGACCGGCGCGTGGCGTACCATCTATAATACTTACATAGAAGTTTGGTGGCACTGAACTGTTGGTATCAATATTACCGGGAAACAAAACGGCGAGTGTTGTTTTGTCATAAGTAACTCCAAAGCCCTGGCTGCTGTGGTCGTCGAAATAATAATAGTCGGCAATATGCACATCGTTGCCCCGAAAGAATTTTGCGCCGACCCACGCGCTCCATTTTGAACCCATGATATGATCAGCCTGGGCATACAGTTCGGGCAGCGCGAATGCAACACCGCCATAGTTGGTGCTGTTGACATTGCCGATCAACTGTCCTTTACCGCTATACATAGCCATTCTTGCCTGTACGTTAATAGGCGTTGTGTCACTTTTTTGGCCTGGTGTTTTGTAATGAAAGGCGGCAACCAGTTCTGCATAGTCGGCTTCCTCCATTCTGCCACCCACGGAGCCCATGCCGTTGAGATTAAGCGACCGGCCTATATTCCCTTTTATGGCAGGAGAGAAGCCTGCACCAACACGGCCGTAAGTGCCGAGCGAAAACATTTTGTTGCTGATGATCTGCGCCGCTGAATTCCGGGTAAAGAATGCGGATAAGAAGATGACAGCGACCGGTATGAGATATCGTTTCATACAGCATTTTTTAGGACGTTCAACAAACCTGTTCAATTTATCCCCGTGAAAACTTAGTGCATTGTGTCTTCCCTAATCAGAATATTTACAACTGCAATCTCAGGTGCATCTTATTCAGCAATATCACCACGCCCATAACGGCTACAGCAAAAAACAAAGAGAAGCATATGCCTGGTATGCCATAGCTTAAACTCTCCGGCCATAAAGAAATGGAGAGTAAAGCGGTGAGGTAGTAAATGATATCAGGGATAATATAGGTTAGTAAAGGATTGGATGCAGCCGGCTTGAAGAAGTTCGTCCAGCCCTGCATCTTTTTTATATCGATAAGCCAGTATAAAGAACAAAAGATGATGCTGCAAAAACCAGCACTCCACAAACACCAGGTGGGGGTTGCGTATATTTTGGAGATATGAAAAAATGGCCTGAGGAAGTAGCCGGCGATAAACAATGCTGCAATAAAAATTATTACCTGCAAATATCTCCGGGAAATGACCGTTGCTTTTTTCTCATCAAAAAACAAAAGAGAAACTACCATGCCACATAAAGCAACTGAAGTGTGTGCCGCATTGCCGCTTTGTGTTGCGATCCATTGCAGCGATGCGCTATCTTTTACAAACCCGGCATGACCTGCTGCATACCATGCAGTGCAAAAAGCAATAAAGAAAATGAGCACCGGAACATTACCCCTGCATAACTGGTAAATAATGCAGGAGTAAAGGTAGGCCCATCCGATGAGCCCGAGTATACCCCACCAATGTGGTGAAACCGGCTCTCCTTTTTCGTTACGAAAAATAAAGGCCAACACAAACAAGATCACAAAGCCTGCAGCCTTTAATATATAAACAAGCGTCTTGTTATTGGTCTTATACACTTTCCATATCATGATTACGGCGGCGAAGAATAACAGCGACCATACATTCAGAGATATACCGGTTGCTGCCGCGTCAATGCCCTCTTCTGCATTTACCATGAAAAAGCCAAGCACCAGCAAGCCAAGCGAGCGAAACAAAATATGCTGCTGTAATTGCATAAAACTGTCACCTTTGGCAATGCGGTTGTTCAATGCAAATGGTATAGACATGCCTACAATAAAAAGAAAACCAGGGAACACTACGTCTACAAAGCTCATGGCGTCAACATCGGCGGGCATGTGCCTCATCCATTGAGGAATGTCGCGCATGCCGGCAAGTTCATTTACAAAGATCATTACGAGAATAGTGATGCCACGCAACGCATCGATGGAAAGAATTCTTTGCGTGCTTAATTTATTCAGTTGCATCGTCAGGAAGTTTGGTTCGTCTATGTAAAAGTGAATGTAAAACAATTTGTTTAATGCTAAATTGCTTTCCTGATTATGTACTTAAAAGATACAATCACCGCAATGAGAAAATATATTTTATTCCCGCTACCGTTTTTTATGGCTGCCTGTTCTGTAACGCACCAAAACACTTCCCATGCAAAGCCCGTAATCATCGGCTATGTCGGCGGTTATCGCGGCATCGCTGATGTTGAATCGGTGGATGCAGTAAGGCTATCACATATCAACTATGCCTTTGTCGATATAAAAGACAACCGTGCCTGGTTGCACAACGAAGCAACAGATACAATTAACCTGCGTAAACTGGTTGAGTTGAAACAAAGAAACCCGGCAATCAAAATCCTTATCTCTATTGGCGGGTGGACGTGGAGCAAAAACTTTTCAGACGCGACACTAACTGACACATCAAGAAAAAACTTTGCTGAAAGTGCGGTTAATATTGTTGCAGCATATAAGCTCGATGGCATCGATATCGATTGGGAGTACCCGGGTATGCAGGGCGACAGCAATGTGTACCGGCCCGAAGATAAAGGCCACTACACTCTACTTTTTAAAGAACTGCGTTCTGGTCTCGATGAACTTGCAAAGCGTACGCATCAAACTTATTTTGTAACGACGGCGGTGGGTGGGTCTTATGATTATATCGCCCACACTGAAATGGATAAGGTTGCGCAGTATTGTGATTATATCAATGTTATGAGTTACGATTATGCCGACGGCAGCGATAGTATCTCCGGTCACCATACAAACCTGTTTGGTTCCGGTAACGATACGTCGCGGTACTCTGCCGACAAATCAATCAAAGCTTTCCTGGCTGCGGGCGTGCCTTCGCAAAAGATCGTTATCGGCATGGCCTTTTATGGCAAAGGCTGGCAAATGGCAACCTCTGATAACAACGGGCTTTATGCCAAAGCAGTTGGGCCTGCAAGGGGTGGCGGCTTTACGCGTATCAAAGACAGTCTTGAAAGCAAAAGTGGTTTTGTGCGTTACTGGGATGAGGCTGCACAGGCGCCATATCTTTTCAATGCCGACAAAAAGATTTTCATTTCTTACGATGATGAAACTTCTGTAAAGATGAAATGCAATTATGTAAAAGATCACCATCTCGGCGGAGCTATGTTCTGGGAATATTCGAGCGACAAAAAGGAATACCTCCTAAAAGTGATTGCAAATGAATTTGGATACGTTTCGGCCAGGTAGCGAATTTTTTGACGCTGGCATCAGCGCTTCGTGGCATCGGCTGTTGCGTCGCACTACGTTCAACGGTATAACGTCGGGCATCTTCCTGAACTGCCACAAAAATTATCAAGGATCGCGGATTCGCCCGATCGCCGCCACATTCAATTGCTCCACAGTGATTTTTTTGCTGCCATAAAAACTGAAAGTACAAGAGTGCGACGCAAGGGCCGATGCCACAAAAAACAAATGACCGGTTAATGACCCTACGCATATTTTTATCAGGAGAGAGGTTTTGGCTATGAGGCATACAATACCTGCACTGTTTCCCTGTCCTGTTGTTTTAATACAATGGTTTTGCCTTCGGTCATTTTATTGAGCAATGGCTCGTTGAAGTGCCGTATCGTAAGAAGGCTTAGCCCTTTCTCTACCTGTACATCGAATATGCTGCTTGCTTCCGCGGCAAGCTGGTCAATTTTTTCGGGTTTGTCATCGAGGCATACTTGCAGGCTGATTGCACCTGATTGTAAAAGGTTGGGCCTTATTTTTATGTGTGCGAAGAGCTCGTACAAGCGGCTCATTGGTTTTTCGCCAACGAAAGAAAAATCCTGGCTGTGCAAATGCATCAATGCCTGGTTTTCTTTGATGATAACGATGGGAGGTAAATGCTTTATTTTTTTCTTGTAGATAACGGTGCCCGGCAGTGATGGGTCGAGGAAACATTTTACCTGTAAGGGAATGCCTTTGTTCTGCAACGGTTTAATTGTTTTGGGATGTATTACTTGTGCACCGTAGTAGGCCATTTCGATCACTTCATCGAAACTAAGCTCGTGTATTACCTGTGCGTCTGGAAATTGTTTGGGATCGGCGCTCATTACTGCTTCCACATCTTTCCAGATGGTCTGGCTTTCGGCATCCAGTAAGTTGGCGAAAATTGCGGCTGTATAATCGCTTCCTTCCCGCCCGAGCGTGGTGCTTTCGTTTTCATCTGTTGAGCCGATAAAACCCTGGGTAATGCAAATGCCGCCGGGGGCACTTTTTTCGTTGAAGCAGGCCTCTTTTAACTGCAGCACTTTTTTAGCACTGTAGTCCCAGTCAATATTAGCATCGCGGAAATTATCGTCGGTGCGAATGATGTCACGCACATCGACCCATTTGTTGGCAATGCCAATTTCATTCAGGTAATGACTGAGTATGCAGGTGCTCAGCAATTCGCCAATGCAAACCACCTGGTCGTAGTAATAATCGTAAGCACGTACAGGTTTATCGTGCAGCAGCCATTCTACTTCGGTAAAAAAACCGCTTAGCTGTTCAATACAGCTATTAAAGTGGGTAACCAATAGATATTTTGCAGTAGTAAGGTGTTGTTTTTTGATGCCTTCGAAAAGTTGCAGCGCATCCTGCTGCCGTTCTGCAAAGAATGCTTCCACCACTTTTTCAAGCGCATTGGTGGTTTTGCCCATCGCAGAAATGATGATCATTAAATTATCGCCTTCGTACAACTTTATAATGCCTGCGAGATTTTGAATCCTTTCTATACTGTTAACACTTGCACCGCCAAATTTGAAAACTTTCATAGCAATTGTTTGATAGCTTTTAATAAACAGTGTTAGCTGTTGAACAAAGATAGGGGGAATGAAATTCGCTCTGTTTTGATAAATCTACATTTGCTTCAAACAATTGCACTATGAATATTAGCCGTAAAGTTCAGACCCTCGACGAGTTTACCATTCAACAATACCGTAACATACCCAACGCCACCGGCGAGCTCAGTTCGTTGCTCCGCGATATCGGCCTTGCCGCTAAAAGGGTAAATGTGGAAGTAAACAAAGCAGGTCTTGTAGATATACTCGGCGACGCCGGTGAAACCAATATACAGGGAGAAGATGTAAAGAAGCTTGATGTGTTTGCCAACCGCCAGTTTATGGGTGTTTTAAAGCATGGTATCAGTTGCGCCGGCTGTGCCAGTGAAGAAATGGACGATGTAGTGATCTTTAACGATGAGATCAGTAATAACAGCAAGTATGTAGTGATGTTTGACCCGGTCGATGGCAGTAACAATATCGACGTGAACATCTCCATCGGCACAATTTTCGGCGTTTATAAAAGGAAGAGCGAGATTGGCAAGCCTTGTAGCAAAGAAGATTTTCTTCAGCCCGGTATTAACCAGGTTGCGGCAGGTTATGTTATCTACGGCTCATCAACAATGTTGGTTTATGCAACACGGCGCGGTGTAAACGGTTTTACATTAGACCCCTCTATCGGCGAGTTTTGTTTAAGTCACCCAGATATGAAGTGCCCTGCAACCGGAAAGATATATTCTGTTAATCACGGCAACTTTTTCCAGTACGATGATTTTGTAAAACAATACATCACTGAATGCCAGAAGAAGACAAAGGAGAATGGCGGCCCCTATTCACAGCGTTATTTTGGCAGCATGGTGGCAGACCTTCACCGCAACCTGATCAAGGGAGGCATCTTTATGTATCCCACTACTGCCGACAACCGCAATGGCAAGCTGAGGCTGCAATACGAGTGTAATCCTTTCGCCTTTATCATTGAAGTGGCCGGCGGTAAGGCCACGAATGGCAAAGACCGCATTCTTGATCTGCAACCGACTGAGTTGCATCAACGCACACCATTGTTTATCGGCAGCTCTGAAATGATCGAAGAACTTGAAAGCTTTAGCAAATAAAATACTTTTGAAACGGGCTTTTGCATTTCATGGCGTCTTCGTTGTGTCACTCACTTGTGCGTCTTTATCGCCATGCAGCATACAAGTTTTACATTTTGTTACAAAATACCTGAACGATACCTGCGTTTATTTCAGAACATAAACTACGTTCATGAAAAAAATGGCCCTTATAGCCGTAATGTATTTCGCTCTCGTTTTGATGTTATTTCCATCCGTTACCATTGCCCAGACGGGCGGCAGCGCTCGAACTGCTGTTTACAATAACAACGCGGAAGCAAGCCTTGGTAAAATGGCGGCGGATATATTAGTACTTATCAATGAGCATCGCACCGCCCTTGGGTTGTCAAAACTTGTAACGAGCGATGCAGCCACCAAACAGGCTACGCTTCACAGTGTTGATATGGCCAATGGCGCCTCGGCTTTCGGCCATGATGGCTTTGATGATCGTATGAACGCTATTATGAGCACAGCCGGGCGTTTGAGTGAGAGTGGTGAAAATGTTGCTTCCGGCCAAATGTCGGCGAAGGAAGTTGTGGAAGGTTGGTTAAACAGCAAAGGACACAGGGAAAACATCGAAGGTAATTTCACTTACACTGGGATTGGATTGGCTAAAGCATCAGACGGGCGTATTTATTTTACGCAGATATTTTACAGGCAATGATTGTTGTTTTGTTCAGTTATGTACAAAGGGTTGAAGTGTGCGACGCAAGTAAGGCCCGATGCATACCTCGAAGCCGGGTTCAAAAAATGCTTGTTTAACAGTAACAGTGAATAAACAAACACTCGTTTATTTTCTCAAAAAAAAGTTTGGTACAGATCATATTCCGTTTAATTTTGGAGCGATGGCAAAGAACAGTACATACAACTATTTTTATTATTTCTTTTTTGCGAAAGCGAACGGGGTTGTATTTGCCAGGTTATAACAGACAAAATAAAATGAGCATACAATCCCGGTTAAAAGCCGGGATTTTTTTTACCCAAACCTTGCGGCTTAACAGGAAAAAAAAATATCATGAGTTACACAAACCAGCCAAACGGTGCCCACGAACACCTGATATCTTCCACACCCATGAGGGTTTCCATCCAGGGTTATGAAGGTAGTTTTCATGAAGAAGCCGCAAGGAAATATTTTGGAGAGCAGGTGCAGGTAATTCCCTGTGCTACGTTTAAAGATGTGGTGAAGATCGGCGAAGATGAAGCGCAAAGTGATGGTGCTGTAATGGCAATTGAAAATTCCATTGCGGGCAGCATACTTGCCAACTACAACCTGTTGCGTAAAAGCAAACTGATAACGATCGGGGAGATATACCTCGCCATCGACCAGAACCTGATGGTGAATCCCGGGGTGAAGCTGGAAGATATCAAAGAGGTGCACTCTCACCCGATGGCTTTGCAGCAATGCCTTCACTATCTCGATCATTTTGACTGGAAACTGGTAGAAGCAGAAGATACTGCCGGCAGTGCAAGGTATATTCACCAGCATCACAGCAAACATATGGCTGCGATTGCAAGCAGGAGGGCCGCGGAATTGTACGGGCTTGATCTTATTGCACCTGCCATTCAAACAGTGAAGAATAATTACACCAGATTTATTATACTGCAGCCCGAAGACAAGGCCCGGATTGCCCCCGATGCCAATAAGGCTACCGTTAATTTTCATACCGACCACTCAAGAGGCGCGCTGGCTAAAGTATTAACGGCAATCGCGGAGGCCGGAATCAACCTTAGTAAACTGCAGAGTTTCCCAAAACCCGACAGCGAATGGCAATACACTTTTCACGCAGACATGGAGTTTGAGAATTTATACGAGTTCAATAACGTGATGAAGGTATTGCAGCATTTAACCGAAGAAGTGAAAGTGTACGGCATTTATAAAAGAGGCGATAAAGCAATAAAGAAACAGGATTTCGTAACAGCAGATTCTCATAAAAGTTTATGATAGCAACGTCAAAAAGATTAGAAGGTATTGGCGAATATTATTTCTCGCAGAAATTAAGGGAGATTGACGAACTTAATAAGCAGGGCAAGGAAATTATTAATCTCGGCATTGGCAGCCCCGACCTTCCACCGCACCCGGATGTTATAAAAGTATTGCAGGATGAAAGCTCCAAAGCCAATGTGCATGCCTACCAGAGCTATAAAGGCTCTCCTGTCTTGCGTAAGGCATTTGCTGATTGGTATCAGACATGGTACAACGTTATATTGAATCCAGACACGGAAATATTACCGCTTATAGGTAGTAAGGAAGGTATTATGCATATCTGCATGACGTACCTGAACGATGGCGATGAGGTGCTTGTGCCTAACCCGGGCTACCCGACTTACAGAAGTGCAGTAAAATTGGCCGGCGGGGTGTGTGTGGATTACGATCTTAAAGAAGCCAATAATTATTTTCCAGACTTCGCTGAACTGGAGCAAAGGGATTTGTCGAAGGTCAAGTTGATGTGGGTCAACTATCCTCACATGCCGACGGGGCAGCTGGCAACCCCTGAAATGTACAAGCCTTTGATTGCATTTGCAAAGAAGCACGGCATTCTAATCTGTCACGATAATCCTTACAGCTTTATCCTGAATGAACATCCGATGAGCTTGCTTAGCCTCGACGGCGCAAAAGATGTTGTACTCGAGCTCAATTCTCTCAGCAAATCGCAAAATATGGCTGGTTGGCGTGTGGGCGTTTTGTGCGCTGCGAGGGAACGCATTGACGAAGTCTTGCGATTCAAAAGTAATATGGACAGCGGCATGTTTCTTCCCCTGCAGCTTGCCGCTGCAAAGGCATTGGGCCTCGGAAAGGATTGGTACGACAGCGTGAATGCTATTTACCGTGTAAGAAGGGCGAAAATTTACGAACTGCTCGATCTGCTTGGTTGTACTTACTCCAAGCATCAGGTGGGCATGTTCCTTTGGGCCAAAATACCTTCCGGTTACACTGACGGTTATGTCTTAAGCGATGAAGTGCTGTATAAGGCCAATGTTTTCATTACACCCGGCGGCATTTTTGGAACGGCGGGTAACGGTTATATCCGCGTTAGCCTTTGCGGAAGTATCGAAAAATTTGAAGAAGCTATCAACAGAGTTAAAAAAGTGAAAGAATCAGCAGATGTTCAATAATCTTACCATTGTTGGTGTTGGTTTAATAAGCGGGTCATTTGCACTACTTGCCAAAGAAAAAGGTTTTGCCAAACATGTTATCGGCGTAAGCCGCACAAAAGCAAGCGAGCAAAAAGCACTTGATCTCGGCATTATCGATGAGGCGTTGCCTTTGGAAGAAGCGGTAAAAAAGGCAGATCTCATCTATGTCGCCATCCCCGTTGATGCGACCATACCGGTGATGAAGCAAATCATGGATATTGTTACAGACAGGCAGGTTGTCGCTGACGCCGGTTCTACCAAGTTTGCTTTGTGCAGAGCTCTGGAAGATCATCCCATGCGTAACAGATTTGTGGCAACACATCCCATGTGGGGTACAGAATACAGCGGCCCCGAGGCGGCGGTGAGAGATGCGTTCGCAGGCCGTGCATGTGTTATCTGTGAGAAAGAAAAAAGTGATCCAGCGGCTGTCAAAGCCATGGAAAATATTTACCGCGAACTTGGAATGCATATCGTTTACATGGATCCCGAGCCACACGATGTGCATGCTGCATACGTGAGCCATATTTCGCATATCACTTCTTTCGCGCTGGCCAACACGGTGCTTGAAAAGGAAAGAGAAGAAGACGCCATTTTCGAACTTGCGGGTGGCGGTTTTGAAAGCACGGTGCGGTTGGCAAAAAGTAGCCCGGCCATGTGGGCACCTATTTTTATGCAGAATCGCGAAAATGTACTTGACGTTTTGAACGAACACATTTCGCAGTTGCGCAAGTTCAAGGCGTGCCTTGAAAAAGAAAATATGGATTACCTGTACGAGCTAATGGAAAATGCGAACAAGATCAGGCGCATCATTAAATAAACACTGGCGTAATGCGCATGAATTTTTTTTAGGCCGGGCGGTTGAATATGCATTGAGCTTTGCTTGCGTCGCACTCTTGTACTGATGAATAATGCATGAGCAATGTTAGGGCGCGGCATAGGTAAACGGAGTTACGCTATTCATCATTCACCACTGACCAAAGAATTGACAGATGGTAACAAAAAGCAGCTGAAAAAGCGCTGATAATCGGGTATAAACGACTATAAGCCGCAAAAAGGCGCGTCAATGCTGGGTTTCATTGGTTACCTTTGCGGCAAATTTTAAAAAAAGTATAATGACATTCGAAGAACTTGGGTTAGAGGAACGATTGGTAAAGGCTACCAGCGAATTGGGTTTTGTTAATCCAACCACCATACAGGAAAAGGCTATTCCCGTATTGTTAAGTGGTACAAAAGATTTTATCGGGCTTGCCCAAACCGGCACAGGAAAAACAGCAGCTTTTGGTTTACCGCTGTTACAATTGATCTCTGAAGAAAAGAGGTCTCCGCAGGCATTGGTTGTTTGCCCAACCCGTGAATTATGCCTGCAGATCGTCAGTGAAATTGAATTATTCAAAAAACATATGCGTGGTATCCAGGTGGTGGCCGTATATGGCGGTGCATCTATCGGGCAGCAGATAAGAGATCTTAAACGCGGAGTTCAGATCGTGGTGGCAACACCCGGGAGGCTGATCGACCTTATCGAACGCAAAGCAATTAACCTGGAAGAGATTAGCTATGTAACCCTCGACGAAGCAGATGAAATGCTTAATATGGGTTTCCAGGACGACATTGAATTTATATTGCAGAATACGCCAAAACGCGAAAGTACCTGGCTCTTCAGCGCAACTATGCCAACTGAGATACGCAAAGTAAGCAAGCGGTATATGAAAGAGCCTTTAGAGGTTACTGTAGGCAAGATGAATACGGGTAACAAAAATATCGATCACCAGTATTTTGTTACCTCTGCCCAACACCGTTACCAGGCATTAAAACGTTTGATCGATTTTAACCCGGGCATCTACGGCATCATTTTTACACGCACAAAAGCCGATGCACAGGATATAGCAGAAAAGCTTACCCGGGAAGGTTACGATATAGATGCATTACACGGTGATCTTTCGCAGCAACAGCGTGATAAAGTAATGGGCCAGTTCCGTGATAAAAGCCTCCAGTTGCTTATAGCCACAGACGTTGCCGCAAGGGGTATTGATGTGCAAGGCATCACACACGTGATCAATTACGAATTGCCCGATGATCCTGAAGTTTACACTCACCGCAGCGGCCGTACCGGCCGCGCAGGCAATACCGGCATTTGCATGAGTATCGTACACACGAGAGAGCTGTACAGGTTAAAGCAAATTGCGCAAATGGTGCAGGCGCCTTTTCATAAAATGGAGATACCGACCGGTAAAGATGTTTGCCGCAAACAGTTCTTCTCCTTTATGGATAAGTTACTGCAGGCCGATATCAGTCATGGCGACTACGAAACATACGTTCCCATGCTGGCGGAGAAATTTGCAGACATCAGTAAGGAAGAAGTGTTGAAACGTGTGGCCGCGATGGAGTTTGACCGCTTCCTCAAATACTATGAGAATGCAGAAGATCTTAATATCAGGGAAGTGCGCCGCGATCCACGCGAAAGAAACCTTCGTGTTGATGACCGTCGCTCCGGTGGTGACGACCGCGGTGCAGGCCGCCAGAGAGACAGAAGGGAATACAGCAGCGGTGGCAATAGTGGTGGTGGAGGAAACAATACAAGGCTTTTTGTAAACCTTGGAACAAAAGATGGTTTTTATAAAGCAAGTTTTCTCCAGTTCATTCTCGATATGAGCGACCTGAGAAAAGAAGTGCTGGGGCGCATCGACATGAAAGAGATGAACAGCTGGATAGAAATAGAAAGTGGCGCAGCCAAACAAATGATTCGTGCACTGGATGGCAAGAACTACAAGGGCAGAAGGATCAGGATGAACGATGCGAACAGCAGGTAAGGTAAGCGTGGGCAAAGCTTGAGCCTGTAGCTAAAAGCTGATAGGCGTTCTGGCAGTACAAGTGAGTAACACAACAGGCGATGACCAAGGAGCCAAAAGCTGGTAACAAAAAACTGTAAAATTTTTATAAAGACAACTCAACAAAACAATGCAAGCAACGAATGCAACGACCATGAAAGAATTGGTTCAGGAAAAATGGAATAAGCGTCCATTGATCATTTCCGGCCCCTGCAGCGCAGAGACCGAAGAGCAGGTTTTAGAAACCGCTGTACGTTTACATAAAACCGGTGTGGTAGATATTATGCGTGCCGGTATATGGAAACCCCGCACACGTCCCGGTAGCTTTGAAGGCATCGGCACAAAAGGTTTGCCATGGATGCAGCAGGCGAGAAAGATCACCGGTATGCCCATTACCGTGGAGGTTGCAACTGCCAAGCAGGTAGAAGATGCGTTGCATTTTGATGTGGATGTCTTATGGATTGGTGCGCGTACAACTGTTAACCCTTTCAGTGTGCAGGAAATTGCAGATGCGCTTCGTGGTGTTGATGTTCCTGTATTAATCAAAAACCCCATTAACCCCGACCTTGAATTGTGGCTCGGAGCTGTGGAACGTGTGGCAAAAGCAGGCATCAAACAAATAGGATTAATCCATCGTGGATTCTCTTCTTACGGCAATACCGAGTACCGCAATGCGCCGATGTGGCACCTTGCGATCGAAATGAAACGCCGTTATCCCGAGATGATGATGATCAACGATCCATCACATATCTGCGGCCGCCGCGACATACTGCAGGAAGTTGCGCAAAAAGCCATTGACCTCGACTTTGATGGTTTAATCATTGAATCGCATATCGATCCCGATAAGGCTTGGAGCGATGCAAAACAGCAGATCACACCCGAACGTCTTGGCGAAATGATTGGCAGTATCAAATGGAGAAAAGAAGACGTGGCAAGTGAAGAATATCATGCGGCATTGGAAAAACTTCGCCAGCAGATCAATCACCTCGATGATGAACTGATGCAGATCCTCGGCGAGCGTATGAAAACTTCGGAAAAGATTGGTCAATATAAAAAAGACAACAACATCACCATCCTGCAAACCAACCGCTGGAACGAAATATTGCAGCGTGCGTTTGAGCGTGGCGACAAGCTTGGGTTGAGCAAAGAATTCATCACCAAGTATTTCGACGCGGTGCACATGGAAAGCATCAATCACCAGAATAAGATATTGAATTCCTAAATAAGCGGAGCGATGAATAATGAGTGTATGAACCCGGCGTTCAGCTCATTATTCATCGTTCCTTGCGTCGCACACTTGTACACTCGTTGCGCTGTGCAGCAAATATGCTGCATATTTCTATTCTCAGTCACCAGTAAAAACATAATCGCCCTTACTCCCTCCATGGGATAGGGGTTTACGGGTATGAAAAAAGCAACACTCGATTTTTCTACGGCATCCACTACTTATTACTTTGATGCATCTTTTGAATACCTCGAAAAGCTGGTAGCCAAAGACAATACTTTTCTCATCACCGATGCAAATGTTTTCGGCAGGAACAAGAGACGATTCAAAGGCTGGAACACGATTGTTATACAGGCCGGTGAAGCGCACAAAACACAGCAAACGGTTGATGGTATTATTGTTCAGCTCGTTCAGGCAGGTGCCAACCGAAAGTCGGTGATTGTTGGTGTTGGTGGCGGTGTGGTAACAGATATGGCCGGTTATGTTGCCGGTATTTATATGCGCGGAGTGCAGTTTGGCTTTGTGCCCACCTCAATCCTTGCAATGGTCGATGCATCTATCGGCGGTAAGAACGGTGTTGATGTTGGTCCGTATAAAAATATGGTAGGCTTAATTCGCCAGCCATCGTTCTTATTGTACGATTATTCCTTATTGAAATCATTGCCGAAAGAAGAATGGGTAAATGGTTTTGCAGAAATCATTAAGCATGCCTGCATAAAAGATGGGGCCATGTTTAAATTATTGGAAGAAAACGGACTCCGCTCTTTTCAGAACGACCCAGTGCTCCTGAATAAACTTATTCAGCGTAATGCTTTATTGAAAAGCAAAGTGGTGCAGCAGGATGAATTTGAAAAAGGCGACAGGAAGCTGCTCAACTTTGGGCATACACTCGGGCATGCGATTGAGAACACCTACCAACTGCCACATGGCCACGCAGTAACAATCGGTATGGTGATCGCAGCTTATATCAGCCGTGATATATTCAACTTTAACGGAGCTGAAAGAATCGTGTCGCTGATCAAAAAATACGGCCTGACTGCCTTCTATAATTATGATGCAGAAAAAGCATTATCAATGATGCGCTCAGATAAGAAGGCGATAAAAGATCAAATACAATATGTGTTGCTGGAGAAGATCGGTAAAGCCGTAATAAATCCTTTGACGATTGACGAACTGAGGCCGGTGGTGCAGCAACTGTCTACCAATAATTAATTTTACAGAAATGCAGGTAACAATACAACCATCATCACTTTCCGGGACCATTGTTGCTCCGGCTTCCAAAAGCTCCATGCAGCGTGCATGTGCAGCAGCATTGGTAAGAAAAGGAAAAAGCATCATTCACAATCCCGGAATCTCGAACGATGATAAAGCTGCATTGACCGTTATACAGGCACTTGGGGCAAAAGTTGAGCAACGTAACAATGGCAATTTGGAAATTAACAGCGATGGGGTATATGCTGTAACCGACCAGGTAAATAATGGCGAAAGTGGTTTAGGTATAAGGATGTTCGCACCAATTGTTGCATTGAATGAAAAGGAAATCAGCATTAACGGCGAAGGCAGCTTACTTACCCGGCCAATGAATTTCTTCGATGAGATTTTTCCGCAGCTTGGTATAACGATCAGTTCCAACAACGGCAGGTTGCCTTTAAAAGTAAAAGGCCCACTGCAACCCCGGAATATAACCATCGACGGGTCACTGAGTTCACAGTTCCTCACCGGGTTATTATTGGCTTATGCAGCTCTTAACGCAAGTGATGTAACAATTTCTGTGACCAATTTAAAAAGCAAGCCTTACGTTGATCTTACGTTGAAGGTAATGAAAGATTTTGGCCTCAAGGTCCCTGAAAATAAACAATACGAGCAGTTCTTTTTTGCAGCTACAGCACATGAACCATCAACAGCAAATATCGAATACACGGTAGAGTCGGATTGGAGTGGTGGAGCATTTTTACTTGTTGCCGCGGCCATTTCAGGTAACACCGTTGTTAAAGGCCTTGATGTTAACTCAACCCAGGCCGACAAAGCGGTAATGAAAGCGCTTATTGCGTGTGGCGCCGATATGTGCGTCGATAACAACGAAATCGCATTTGGAAAAGCGACAGCACTTAAACCCTTCAGTTTCGATGCAACAGATTGTCCCGATCTTTTCCCGCCGCTTGCAGTATTGGCTGCGTATTGTGAAGGCACCACGGTTATAAGAGGCGTGTTGCGCCTGGCGCACAAAGAAAGCGATCGTGGGCTAACGATACAGGAAGAACTTGGCAAAATGGGTTTGCAGGTTGAGCTAAAGGCCGATGAGATGCACATTCATGGTGGCAACGGATTAAAGGGAGCAAACACCCATTCGCGCCACGACCATCGTATTGCCATGATGTGTGCCATTGCTGCTTTGAAAGCGCAGGGCGAAACGGTTATTGAGGAAGCTCAGGCCGTAGCAAAATCTTATCCTAACTTTTACGGGCATATTCAAAGTCTTGGTGCAATTGTATCTTTAAATAATAAGGAAACCATTCATGAATAGTTTCGGCCGCATATTCCGCGTACATATTTTTGGAGAATCACACGGTGAATCAGTCGGTATTGTTATTGATGGCGTGCCTGCGGGCCTGCCCTTAACAGCAGATGACTTGTTGCCCGATCTGGAAAGAAGAAAAGGCGGAAAACAAAAAGGAACTACACCACGCCAGGAAGCAGATTATCCTTTCTTCAAAAGCGGCATTTTCAATAATAAAGCTACCGGCGCACCCATCACGATCTTTTTCGAAAACAACAACACACGCAGCGGCGACTATGAAAAGCAACGCAGCTTTCCACGTCCCGGCCATGCAGATTTTGTTGCCCACCAGAAGTATGGCGGCAATGAAGACTTTCGCGGTGGAGGTCATTTCAGCGCAAGGCTTACGACAGGGCTGGTTGCTGCAGGAGCCATTGCCAAAAAAATGATGCCCGGCGTAAACATACATGCCGAAGTAACAGAGATTGGTGGCGAGAAAGACCTGGAACTGGGTTTACAAAAAGCTATCGACGCAAAAGATTCTGTGGGTGGAGTGGTCGAGTGCCGTGTTTCAGGTTTGCCCGCAACTCTCGGTGAACCTTTTTTCGATTCTGTTGAATCTCATATCGCGCACATCGCTTTTGCTATTCCAGCTGTAAAGGGTGTTGAGTTTGGAAGTGGTTTTGCCGCCGCAAAAATGTTTGGATCACAACATAACGACGCCATTGAAAACATGGAAGGTAAAACGTCCAGCAACCATGCCGGCGGTATCGTTGGTGGTATCAGTAACGGCAACGAGCTCGTGTTTCGCATCGCCATAAAACCCACAGCTTCCACGCCAAAGCAACAACACAGTCTTAACTGGGAAACCGGTAACATGGAAGATTTCTCCATCAAGGGCCGCCACGATCTTTGCGTTGCGCTGCGTGCACCGGTTATCCTCGAGGCCGCCACAGCCGTAGCTTTGGCCGACCTTATGCTACTCGAACAACGCATTCAGCGTGTTTGGAAATAAGTATTTTACCCGCGTTTTATTTGCTAAGAATTTAAATGACCCATCGGCATTGCTACTATTAAGCTGCTGTTGCGTCGCACTCTTCTACTGGGGTAATGTTATGCATCGATGCGAAACAAATGGCTTGTCCGCCTGCGGCGGATGACAAGCCGATTCTTTGATGAAGTTGAAATTTTATTCCTAGCTCATACTTATTCTTCAGCTTGTCATGCTGACGAAGGAAGCAGCTGTATTCATCTGCCTGCATGGCCTTTGTTGCATGTTGAATTGTACATGCGGTCAATGGTCGACCGATGTTTGGAACTTTGAAGTGAGTGACACAACAGCCGATGCTATGAAATACCACTGCCGGTACCAAGAATGCTTTTTACACCTGTTACATTTCAATAGACAAACCACGAATACATACTGACATGTTTTTCCCAAGAATCCTTCTTTATGAACGGCTTTATTAAAACCGGTGCAAATATTACCTTTCCAAAAAAAAATATATGAAAAGCATTGTTGGCTTTTTGCTCGTCGCTGGCTTTTGTTTAAATACTTATGGCCAGGAAAGCGATACTTATTTTTTATCTCAACCTTGTCTGACACCCGATGGCAAGAAGGTCGTGTTTAGTTTCGAAGGCGATCTGTGGATTGCCGGTGTGCAGGATGGCATAGCCACACGCATTACAGCGATGCAGGGATATGAGACCGGTGCAAAAATTTCGCCCGATGGGAAATGGGTTGCATTCACTGGCCGGCAATATGGCAATTCGGATATTTATATTATGCCCGTTGCCGGTGGTGACGTGAAGCAGCTGACCTGGTATAGCGGGGCCGATGAGGTGAGTTCGTGGAGCTGGGATTCAAAGAGCATTTATTTTACCAGTAGCAGGCTTAGCCGCTTATCATCTTATAAAGTGAGCATTGATGGCGGCACAGCAAAGCAGGTATTTGGCGATAATTTCTTTTTATACGATCACAATGTTGCTGAAAACCCTGCAACAGGCGAATTGTTTTTCAACGACACATGGGAGAGTGCAAACCAGTCTCAGAGAAAACGATACAAAGGGCCTTTCAATCCCGATATACAGTCTTATAATCCTGCTACAAAAAAGTATAAACGTTACACCGACTGGCAGGGAAAAGATTTTGGTGCAACGATCGATAAGAATGGCAATATTTATTTTATTTCCGATGAAGGAAATGGGCAATACAACCTCTACACATTTGAGAAAGACAAAAAAGCCGCGCTTACCAGTTATGCCTCGTCCATAAAAAATCCCAATGTAAATGCAGCCGGTGGTAAAATTGTTTTTGAAAAGGATTATCGCTTATGGCTTTATGATGTTGCATCAAAAAAGGCAGACCAGTTACAGATTACCATATCACGCAACAATGTTTTACCCAAAGAAAAAGACTTTGATGTCAGGAATAATATCTCAGCCTTCGATGTTTCACCTGACGGCAAAAAGCTTGCCTTTGTGTCAAGAGGCGAGTTGTTTGTAAGCGATGCGGAAGGGAAGTTTATTATGGAGATGCAGCGTGGTTCAGCCGAAAGAGTTAGCGAGGTAAAATGGTTAAGTGATAATAAAACGCTGTTATTTAACCAGACCCTGGATGGCTACCTGAATTTGTATACTATCGCTGCAGATGGCAGTGCGGCCATAAAGCAGTTGACTGCAGATAAGCGCAACAACCGTTCGGTCATTTTGAACGGCAGGAAAACGATGGCAGTTTATTTAAGCGGCCGCGACGAAGTGCGCATTGTCGATTTGAAATCGTTTGAAAGCAAAACCATTGTGAAAGACGAGATTTGGGGTTTTCAAAACAGCGACCCCGGATTTTCGCCCGACGGTGCTTATGTGTTGTTTACGGCCGTACGCAATTTTGAACAGGATATTTTCATACACAATATCAAACAAAATACCACCACTGATTTAACCAATACCGCCATTACAGAAGCATCGCCGGTATGGTCGCCCGACAGCAAGTATATTTATTTCACATCATCCCGTTTGCAGCCGTCTTATCCACGTGGTTTGCAGGATCCGAGAATTTACAGGCTTCCATTGCAAAAACTTGACCTGCCTTATAAAATGGATAAGTATAATGAATTGTTCAAGGATGATAAAAGTGACAGCACAAAGAAAAAAGATAGCGTTAGCGAGGCCATTAAAATCGACGCAGATAGGATCTTGGATCGCATCGAACAGATCGGCCCTTCCTTTGGCGCTCAATATCTGGTAACCGTATTACAGGACGGCGACAAAACAAACGTGCTTTATGTAAGCAACCATATTGATGATAAGAACGCGTTGTACAAAACGGTGCTTCAACCGTTCGAGTCGCCAAAGACAGAGAAAATAAACGGCACAGATAACAGTGATGTTGCCTTCGCAAAAAGCAACGACAAAAATTTCGTGCTGCTCAATGGCAATATTCACAAATTAAATCTTGATCAGAACAAAGTTGATGTAATTAGTGCCACGTTCACTTTCCGCAGGAATCTTTCAGCCGAATTCAATCAAATGTTTAGTGAAGCCTGGGCGGACATGCAGGAAAACTATTACGATGAAAACTTTCACGGGCTCGATTGGAATAAAACGAAAACCTATTACAAACAATTTCTTCCGTATGTAAATAACAGGAGCGATCTGCGGGTATTACTCAACGATATGCTGGGCGAACTCAACTCATCGCACCAGGGTTTCTCTTCTTTTGGCGATGATGAAAATATTGCCCTGAAAAATACTACCATGGAAACCGGCATCATCTTCAATAATAGCGATCCCTATAAAGTTAGCTATGTACTCCGCCAATCTGCCTCCGATAAAAGCTCAATCGACCTTAAACCGGGAGATGAACTCGTGAGTGTTAACGGAGAGATGGTGGATGCAAATACCGACCGTTACTATTATTTCACAAAGCCATCTCTCGACAAAGAGCTAAAGCTCACGTTCAAAAGAAATGGCCAGTCATTCGATATAAAATTGCATCCGCAGCAAAGCATTTCAAACGATCTGTATAACCGCTGGATCGACAACAACCAGCAACGTGTTGACGAAAGAAGCAACAAACGCATCGCCTATTCTTACATGAAAAATATGGGCGATGGTGAGCTTGAACACTTTATTATCGACATGACGGAGCAATTAACCAACCGCGATGCATTGATCCTCGACCTTCGTTACAACACAGGCGGCAATGTACACGACGATGTGCTGCGCTTTCTTTCACAGCGGTCTTACCTGCAGTGGAAATACCGGGAAGGACAACTAACAAAGCAATCCAATTTTGCCGCGTCCGATAAGCCGATTGTGTTGCTGGTAAACGAACAATCTTTAAGTGATGCAGAGATGACGGCCCAGGGATTCAAGGCATTAAAACTTGGGAAAATTATCGGCAATGAAACTTATCATTGGATCATCTTTACCAGTGGTGCAGGCCTTGTCGATGGCTCTTTCATCAGGCTACCTTCGTGGGGTTGCTATACGCTCGATGGTAAAGATATTGAGATGAATGGTGTGCAGCCCGACATAAAAATCATCAACAGTTTTGAAGATAAGCTCAATGGAAGAGATCCGCAACTAGATGCTGCCATTGACGAAATATTAAAACAGATCCGTAAGTAACACGTGCACGCGAACCGGCTTCATAACTATTTTTTTTGGCCGGTCTGCATTGCTGCTATTAAGCAGCCGTTGCGTCGCACTCTTGTACTGCGGTAAATGTTGTTGGCTGGAGCAGCCGTATCCCGGGCAGGCAAATACCATGCATTGGGTAGAGTACATGCTTTAATAAGTCATATATTCGATAAAACTTCAAAAAAAATGAAATCATTTCTTTCCTCCTTCGCTGTTGCAGCGCTGTTGTTTACGGCCTGCAACACCGCAACAGAAACAAAACCCGTTGAAACAACTGAAGCCGCAGTACCTGCTACACCCGTTTTTAACCTGGACTCTGTAAAAGGCGCTATCGCGGCGAGTAACGAACTGTATGGTCAATCATTTTCCAGCGGAGATTCTGCCATGTTCATCGATCGCTACACAAGCGATGCTATGCTTATGGCGCCGAATATGCCGGCTATGAGCGGCACAGCTGGCATTGCCGGCTTCTATAAAGCTGCGCTTACCCAAATGGGCGTAAAAGGTATTTCGCTTACCACCACAAATGTTTATGGTGAAGGTGATTATGCTACAGAAGAGGGCAGTTACGAATTGTTTGCTGCAGGCGGAAAGGCGATTGACAAAGGGAAATTTCTTGTGGTTTGGAAAAAAACCGATGCAGGCTGGAAAATGTACCGCGACTGTTTTAACAGTGATAATCCACCTCCGCCAG
This sequence comes from Chitinophagaceae bacterium UBA7600, assembly GCA_002478885.1. GTDB lineage: Bacteria > Bacteroidota > Bacteroidia > Chitinophagales > Chitinophagaceae > DLKC01. The sequence continues at coordinate 33,959 of DLKC01000057.1, read as the reverse complement.
CCGGCAAATAAATTTATTTATCGATATCTTAAAAAAAGGAACTCCCGGGTTCCTTTTTTTTGTTGCTGTGCGAGTCTGTGTTACAAGTGTGCGACGCAAGGGACGACGAGTTATGTACATTTGCTGGCTACAAAAAATAAATCATGCATCAATATACCATCAACGCGTCAGTACAGATTTTACCTGTCGTGCAGGACAGGCACCCTTATGAGTGGGTTGACGAGGCGATCGCCATTATACAACAATCGGGAGTGAAACATGAAATCGGTCCTTTTGCCACCGTGCTGGAAGGCACTTATAGCGAAGTGATGAAAGTGATCAATGATGTGAACGAGCATTTACTAAGCAAAGGATGCAGCGAATGGATAAGTAACCTGCAGTTGCAGATTCGCAGTGGTGGCGATATTACCGGCGATGAAAAAACAGAAAAATTCAAGTGATGAATATCCGGGAGGTATTACTTCAAAACAAAGTCTACAGCAGCGCGGATATTTTGCGAGTTGCCAGCTATGCCTGCAGTTCCAAAGAAAATTTTAAAGAACTGATGCGGTGTTTCCTCGCCAATGAATACAGGCTCGCACAGCGTGCAGCCGGCAGTGTAAGCTGGGCCGCAAAGAAAAAACCTGCGATGGTAGCACCCCATATAAAAGAGATTGTCGCACAACTTGAAAGGAACGATGTGCATGCAGCGGTAATCCGCAATAGTGTGCGTGTGTTGGAAATGATTGACATTCCCGAATCGTTGCACGGTGATGTGATGAATGCCTGCTTTACATTTATCGAAAAGCCATCTACACCTGTAGCCATCAAAGCATTTTCGCTGACCACCTTGTTTAACCTCAGCAAGATATATCCTGATATAAGGCAGGAACTAAAGCTCATTATTGAAGAACGCTGGAATGACGAAACGCCGGCATTCAAAAGCAGGGGAAAAAAGATTTTACAGATGATGCAGAAAAATGGTTAGCTACTTAAAAGTTATACTGGTTCACCGTCTGTCTCCGTTAACTTTCTAAATGCCGCATACAAATTGGTTCTTATAGCAGAACCTGATTTGTTCTCGACTACTCTTCCGTCAATTTCATAAACGGGTGTAAGCTCACCCATGGTGCCGGTGATGAATACTTCATCTGCATTATAAAACTCGCCGATAGAAATATTGCGCTCCACGCATGGAATATTGAGTTTATGTGCAAGACTGATGGTTGTTTCTCTTGTAATTCCGGTGAGACAAGCATCCGCATGTGGCGTAAGTAACATCCCTTTCTTCGCCATAAAAATATTGCAGTCATTTGTTTCGGAAACAAAGCCAAGATTGTCGAGCATGATGGCAGCGTCGGCGCCGCAATAATTTGCTTCGATCTTTGCCAGGATATTATTCAGCAGGTTGTTGTGATGAATCTTTGAATCTAAATGCATGGGTGAGTTACGGCGCACATGCGACGTGACAAGCTTTATACCTTTCGCGTTATCAAATACCGGTGGCTTGAATTCTGCCAGCACAATCAGGCACGAGCCTTTCTGATTTAACCTGGGATCCATGCCCGATGTTACTTTTTCACCGCGCGTTAATGTTAAGCGGATGTGCGTATCTGTGGTCATGCCGTTTGCCTTCAATGTTTGTTTAATCGCATTTTTAATAAACGCTTTGGAAGGAATATCTGTAAAAGCCAGCGTTTTTGCTGATGCATGGAGTCGGTCAAGATGTTTATCAAGATGAAATATTTTGCCATCATATACTCTCAATCCTTCCCATACTGCATCGCCACCTTGTACAGAACTGTCGAACACCGAAACCTTTGCTTCGTTACGGTGATATAAACCATCTTTTACAAACACCTGTATATTTTCATTCTTTGGATTGTAAGGCTGTAACATGTTTATGCTTTTATAGATTGTTCAAATAACTGTTCGTAGTATTTTTTGCTTTCGTTGTAAAGTGGTTCGAGATATTCCGGTAGTGCACGGCTGCTGGTTGACTGCCTTTCAAAGCCTGTGGATTTATGCACGTTGTCGTACCAGTATTTTGCCCAGCAACCATCTTCTTTTTTCGGGCCTGCAGGCCAATGCAGCATTGCTTTGTCAAATCGAATATCTATTGCGGAACACAGATCACGTAGAACTTTCTCCGGCGATTTTAATATTTCATTGGAATCGAGCACCACGCAGTGAAGATTGTTTTCTGTCAACTGGTTATAAAGTTCCCATTGTTTGGCAATGCCGATGTCCTGCATGTTTACATCGGGTCTTACCTGCGCGTAAGAGCTGATGATCTGCTTTGGATCGCGGATGAACAGAATGTTTTTCATCTTCGATAAGAAGTTTTCGTCAAGTGACACAAGATGATGTGTCATCTGTTTAAAGAATGCAACCGGTTTTTTAAAATTCCCAAGCAGTAAATTATTTACTACTTTGTTCCCATCGTTTTGTTGTGTTGCCAGTATTTCTTCCTGCCCCGGGTGCACCACACCTGTTACACGCAGGTAATGCGCATACAATGGCTCATCAAACGCAATGGTATCTTGTCTTTGTGCGAAAGAATACATCATGGCGGTGGAGATATTCCTCGGGCTGCTCCATAAACAAATACGGGTGGTGCTCATGCTATGCGATAAATTGATTCAAATAGTTTCTTGCGGTAAGTATGGCCTTATGTATCGATGCTTCTGAACCTTCAAATGCTTTGTCCTCCACTTCAATACAAACAGGGCCGGTGTACCTTATATCGGTAAGTGCAGTGAAAAAATGATTCCAATTCACATCGCCAAGGCCGGGAAGCTTTGGTGAGTGATATTCCAGTGGATGCGCCATAATACCCACTTTGTCCAGTTTGTTTTTATAAAGCTTTGCATCTTTTAAATGCACATGATGTATGCGCTCCTTAAAATCATAGATCGGCTGAATCGGGTCCATCTGTTGCCAGATCATGTGTGAAGGATCATAATTCAATCCAAAGTTTTTTGAGGGAACAGCGTCAAATATACGACTCCATATTGCAGGATTAATAGCGAGGTTCTTTCCACCCGGCCATTCATCTTTGGTAAAATACATCGGGCAGTTTTCTATGCCGATCTTTATGCCATTGTCTTCTGCGAATTTTATCACAGCTGGCCAGCGCTTCAGGAATGTTTTAAAATTATCATCAATGCTCTTCGTGTGTTCACGGCCGATAAAAGTATTCACTACAGGCACATTCAACAGCACGGCAGCTTTAATGATCTTTTTTATGTGATCGAGAAAAACCTTCGCCTGGGATGCATCGTCCGTCAGCGGGTTGGGATAATAGCCAAGCCCGGAAATGTAAATATGTTTCTGTTGCAGGTAATCTTTTATACGCGCCACATCGCTTTTGGTAAGCGCGTTAACATCAATGTGCGTAACACCCGCATAACGCCTTTCTGCTTTGCCTTTCGGCCAGCACATCATTTCCAAGCACTTAAAATTGTTGGCTGCGGCGAAGTCCACAACTTCTTCAAAACTATTGTCGGCAAGAATAGCGCTTACAAAACCAAGGTCTGGCATAGCGGTTCATTTGATGCCGGTAAATGTATTTCAAAATAAGGAATGTTTTGTTGGCCGGCTGCAGATTTTCATGGCATCGGCTCTTGCGTCGCACTCTTGTGCAATTTGCAAAATAGCAACAGTAAAAGTCAGTTGTGTATGTTTCACCTCTGCCGAATCAGCAGCCAACAGTACAAGAGTGCGACGCAACGATGTTTCATGGGCGTTTGTGAAGCTGGGTACATAGAATCAGTAGAACAAAAAAAGTCCCCGGTTAAGGGGACTTTTTTAACTGCGTTGTTTACTAGCGTTGTATGACTATTTTTTCAGTCGCTAATAATTTATTGCTTTTGTCTTTCAACTGTAACAGGTAAGTACCGGCAGCAAGTCTGGTTGTGTTAACCTGGTATCCATTTAATTGGTTTGGCTGCACGTTGCTGCGCCATTGTGGAACACCATTTATATCGAATAAAACAAGCGACACTGTTCCATCTGCTTTTATTCCGGTCTGCAATTGAAACTGTGATACGGCCGGGTTTGGAAATATTTTTACAACATTGCTACCTACTATTGAAATTTCGTTTTTACTGCTGCTGTTGTTAACTGCAGCGATGCCTGACACGGCTGCCGTATTAAATGTGTCGGTGATATATGAACTGAGCGCAACAACTTCCTGGCTGCTTCCGGTATCGGCCGAAGCAATACGCCATTCGTATGCAGTATCTGGTAACAAACCGGTTAAATTGGTTTGTGTAGCAGAAGCCGGTAATTTTTTCTGTGACCAGTTGCTGGCACTATTCAGAATTCTCCACTGGAGCGAAAACCCTTTGATGCACGCAGGAAGGGATATCCAACTCACCCTTGCGGAGGTCGTCGTTATATTGCTCACAGCAGTGCTCGTTGGCGGAGGCACTACATCGCGTGAACTGCTGGTGCCAAATGCTGCTGCTGTTGCTCCGTCGCCAAAGACGGTTGCATAATATTTACCAGGAGGCAGGTTGTTAATGTTAAACGTGCTGGTATTTGTTATCACTAGCGGGCTGCCATAAGCTATTCCAAACCGGTAGAGCTGAACTTTGTAGGGAGGCTGGCTGCCACTGCATTGGAAACGGATCCTGTTATCGTTGCAATTACTGCCCGCTACCGGAGCAAGTTGGGTAATGGAAGCGATGTTTGTTTGATCGAAGTTTGCAGTAATACTATAAGAACTAAAGTAGGTTAATTCCGTGCCATAAAAGGTATATACCCGGATATAGTAATAACCCTGCGCAAGTCCTGTGAGATTGAGTGTTGTGCTGTTGGCGCTGTAATAACTGCCCGCAATAGGTGCTGCGTTGCTGTCTTTATAAACCCTGAAATAGACCGATGTGGCAGAACCGGCATTCAACCTGTTCTCCTGGTTAAATACCAGTGTCATATTGCCGCTGCCGGTATAATTTATTTTCCAGCGGTCTTCTACATCTTTTTGTCCGTTATAATAAAAATTTACGTGTCCGGTAACAGATCCGTTTGCAGGTATGGTCCTGGCCTGGGAATAATATTCATTGGGCTCGGCTGCTGCATCATCTGCATTGGTATAAGTGGTAAGTGTATTACTTAAAGTGTAAGGAACCCAATCGTAATTGTAAAATGAGTTAATGCGCAAGTAATATGTTCCCGGTTTAAGGCCATCTACTTGCAGTGTTTTGGAGGAAGAAGTGTAACCCGATTCAAAAAGCCTGGTGCCGTCGTTGTCATAGATATAAGCATAAATACTTTTGCCGTTGTTTGACTGAATGGTTACACTGATCATTCCATCGGCATTGGTGGTAAGCTTATACCAGTCTGATGTATCTCTTGTATTGTTGTAATAGTAGCCAACATGCCCATCCCTGCTTCCCGCCAGCGGCAGTGTGACTGCCTGCGCTGCGCTATTATTGGGTTCTGGGTCATTGGTTTGAGCCGGAATAAACAAACTGTCGGCAAGTGTATAAGGCGCAAACCCGGTAGCGTAAAAAGCTTTAATGCGTACATAATAGGTTCCTGCGGCAAGCCCGTCTTTATTTACAACTGCAGCCGTTCCGCTTGTATATCCGTCTTCGAGAAGGGTTAGTCCGTCATTGTCGTAGAGATAAGCGTAGACTGCCTGGGCATTGTGCGTAGTTACCGTGAGCCTCAGCCTGCCATCAGCGCTGGTTGTTACTTTATACCAGTCGGCGCTATCACGTTGCAGGCTGTAAAAGTAGCCCACATGTCCTGTAGTGCTGCTGTTCAACGTAAGGGTCTTTGCCTGCGCGCTACTGCCATTGGGTTCTTTGTCATTGGCTTGAGCCGGGGTAAACAAACTGTCGGCGAGTGTATAGGGAGCAAACCCGGTGGAGTAAAAGGCTTTGATGCGCACATAATAGGTTCCTGCGGCAAGCCCGTCTTTATTTACAACTGCCGCCGTTCCGCTTGTATATCCGTCTTCGAGAAGTGTTAATCCGTCATTGTCGTAGAGATAGGCGTAGACTGCCTGGGCATTGTGCGAGGTTACCGTGAGTCTTAACCTGCCATCAGCGTTGGTCGTTACTTTATACCAGTCTGAGCTGTCTCTTTGAAGGTTGTAATAATAACCTATCTGCCCTGTGGCACTGTTGTTAACCGCAAGTGTTTTTGCCTGTGTGGTGCTGCCATTGGGTTCTGCATCATTTGCCTGGGCTGGTAAGGTTAGTGTATTGGAAATTGTATAAGCTGGTAATTGCCCGGAATAAAATGAATAAACGCGCAGATAATATATTCCGGCAGAGAGCCCGTCTTGTGAAAATGTTTTGGTCCCCGAAGTGTAGTCCGATGCAAGCAGTGTAACGCCGTCGTTGTCGTAAAGCTGGCAGCGCATATTTATGGAATTTGAAATAGCCATAGTAATATTCAACTGGCCATTTGCATTGGTGGTCACGCTCCACCAATCCTCATCGTCTGATACGCCGATAGACCCGGTGTTGCTGCCATTCAAAGCCAGGATGTTGGCTGTATTGCGGGTGTTGTTGGGTTCGGTTTCTGTTGCGTATGCCCTTGTAAATGGTAAGCAGAAGAGTAGCGGAATCACGAGTAGTGTTGAAATCTTCATAAAATGGTATTTAATTGTGATAGCATAATGTGTTGTAATTTTTACTTGCCAAAAATTGCATAAAGACAACACCTGTGAAATACTCAATTTGTAGTAGTGAGAAATAGGTGGAGAATGAGTTTCCAATTCCCCCACCGACTAGCAAACGCAGTTTTCGTTGGGCTATACTGGGGCTGCTTTCAATAGGCCAGTTGTTGTTCCAGGGCTCGTAATGCTAAACAGTGATCTTGTTTTAGATAAAGGAGTAATGTATCGCCTGCCGTAATAAACTGAATGTTATTGCCGGGGTAATGTTATGCTGTTGAAGTGTGCGACGCAACGAAGAAGCTCCAGGGTTTGGAGCAGGGCTACAAAAAATATATACTTCAAAACCTGTAGTAAAATAGCGGTACAACTGGTAAATTACCGGTTGCAGAAAAAACATATATTTAATAATGATTGTTGGAATAAAGCCAAACCTGTTACACATGCTCTTTGTCTTGCTTATGCTGCAAGCAACAAACCTGCATGCGCAAACTAAAAAAGGTGACAGCCTGAACAGGTATATTCACTCCGCCAATACCGCAGACGATAAACTACGTGCTATTATCGCGTATACAGATGAGTATTACAATATTTGCCATGACAGTTTAAGTAAATATGCCGCAGTTGCAATTCAGCTTGCTGCGCCATTAAACAATAACCTGCTGAAAAGCCAGGCACAATTGATACTGGCATACGATTATATACAGTGGGGTTGGATGGACAGTGTTTTTGCCATAACAGAAGCGGAGATACCCAAATGCGATATGCGTGACAAAGACTATCGCCAGGTGTATTTCAAATTTTCCATAATTAAATCAGTCGCATTGGGTAGTGAAAGCCGTATGCAAGAGTGCCTTGATAATTTGTACAAGTTGATACCTTATGCAGAAGAATACAAAGATACATTACACCTGGCACAGATCTGCAATACCATTGGTTTTATTGCAAGTGCACGCAATGAGATCAAGGAAGGGATAAAATGGAATGATAAGGCTTTGCAATATATACAGGGCCTTACGCTTATGCCCGGGCGGATAGGTTCAATCTATGTTACAAGGGCCAGCCTGTATAACAAATCCGGGCTGCCTGATTCAGCGCTTTACTTTTTGCAAAAAGGAATTGATCTCTGCACAAAGGGCGAATATATTGATCGGTTGGTTGGCGCTTACCGTCTGCAATCGGCTATACTTACCGACCAGGGAAAGTATACTGCTGCCGAAGAAGCGCTGATGAATATGATCAATACCCGCAAAAAGCTGAACCAGCAGGAAGGCTTTGTAGTGGATGATAATATTCAAATCGCGGACTTTTATGCCAATACCGGCCAACTGCAGAAAGCCATCGACCTGTGCCGCAAATTCCTGGTGAGCGGAGAATTGAAAAAAGAAAAAAAAGAAGGTAGCATTGCTATGAATAACGATGCCGCAACACGACTGGCGTATTATGTGCCATTGGCCGGCTACCTGAAACAAAGCGGCGATACAAAAGGGTACACGGAAGCATTGGAAAATATTATAACATTGAAAGACAGTGTGGCCGCTATGAACAGCACCGAGGCGATTGCAGAAATGCAGGCAAAATATGATGTACAGGAAAAAGAAAAAACGATCCTTGAGCAGGAATTACAGCTTACCCGCCGCAATACAATGCTTTATGGGTCTATTGGATTTATCGTGATGGCGGGCATAATTGGCCTGCTGGTATTCCGCAACCAGCGCCGGGCACAGCAGGAAAAACTGAGAATTGCAGTGGAAGAAGAAAAGAACATGGCAGTGCAATCAATTCTCGAGGCTGAAGAAAAAGAACGCAAACGTATTGCAGCAGACCTGCACGATAATATTGGTGCCTATGCAACCGCAATAAGAGATGATGTAGACAAAATAACCGGGAAGAGTGATGAAGCGGCACATTTACATCTCGATCATTTGCGCCAGCACTCACAGGAGATCATCAATTCATTAAGGGATACTATCTGGGTATTAAATAAGGAAAATATCACCATAACAGGATTAAGTGACAGGTTTAAAAATTACACCGGAAAGCTGCAACCCAGTTACCCCGGTATCAATATCAACATCAACGAGCAAATCGAAGAAGATATTGTTATTCCATCGCGCAAGGCACTTAATATTTTCCGCATTATGCAGGAGGCGGTACACAATGCGCTTAAACATAGCAATGCTAAAAATATCAGCATCACTATCTGCAGCAATGAACACATAAGTATTGCCATCAATGATGATGGTTCGGGATTCGATGAACTTGCCGGCAATCATGGCAATGGAATGATCAACATGAAGGCAAGGGCTGAAGAAGCTGGTTTGTTGCTCGCCGTGCATTCGGAAAAAGATAAGGGCACTGAAATTATGCTCAAACAAACTACATAAAATTAGGTATTGTGGAAACAGGTGCAATAACCCAAATTGCGGCATATCATTATTATGAATACAAGCATTCGCATAGGCATAGTTGACGACAAAGCTATTAACCGGAACACCATCGGTAATAAAATTAAACAGTTTAATGACCTGAATCTTTGTTTCTCGGCTGTAAACGGAAAGGATTGTCTAAACCAGTTAAACGGGTTGCCATTGGGAAAAATGCCACAAGTGATTTTTATGGATATTGAAATGCCGGAAATGGATGGAATACAAGCGATCAGCTTGGCTAAGCCTCTTTATCCTGACCTTTTTTTTATTGTGCTCACTATTTTCGATGATGATGATAAGATATTCGAAGCAATAAAGGCCGGCGCAAGCGGCTATCTTTTGAAAGATGAAAATGCTGAAGCCCTGTATAATGCAATCACGAGTATTATGATATATGGAGGAGCACCCATGAGTGCCGCAATTGCCAGAAAGGCAATGGATTTGCTCAGTAAAGCTTCGCTGCCCGAAGTCTCCAGGCAACAAGGCAGCGATGCCATTACTTCAGTGCTGTCGCAAAGAGAAAAGGAGATACTTCAGTATACAATTACAGGGTACGATGCCAAACGCATTGCAGATATTACAGGCATAAGTGTGCTCACGGTGCGTAAGCATATCGCTAATATTTATCAGAAACTTCATGTAAACAGCAAGGCGCAGGCCATGCGCATCGCTTACAAAAAGGGGCTCATTTAGTTATGTAGTATTAACTCGCATTTATCATTTCGCGTCAAGGCAGGTTATGCATTTTTTTTACAATAAATGCTTTTAAACGGACAGCAATGTTTTGTTAGCAGGCTGCAGATTTTCATGGCATCGGCTCTTGCGTCGCACTCTTGTGCTGTTGATACAGTGTTCAACAGCAACTTGAAATAGTGTTTGCCGCTTTCGTTGTATGCAGAGATTGTTTTTGTTCGGTTTATAAAATACCGGTGTGCAATCATTTTTACAGCTTCGTACCTTTTATCAGCACAACCGATTTTATCGATTGTTCTTTCAGGTGCAGAAATTGCTTTCTTCCCTCATCCTCCATAAAACGGGTAAAATCATTTTCTGTTTCAAATTCAACAAAATGAATTTCGTAAGGCAGTTCAATGTTGCTTTCGATATAATCCGCTGCTGATGGTCGTAACCGGAGCAACAGTTTGCCATTGTATTTTGAAATAGCCGGGATGGCGACCGCTTCAAACTGGTCGAAAATATTTTCCTGCCCTTCTAAAATGTAGACCAATTGTGTGAAGTAAATCATGGTTATTATAATGAACAATTAATTGCCGCCAATTTGGTGAACGTATAAGTGAGTGACACAACGATGATGCCATGGAATGCTTCTGCCCGGCTACATCTCCTGTAAATATTTTCTTACAAAGCGAATGGCCATGGAACCTTCGCCTACCGCGGCCGAGATGCCCGTCATTGCACCATAACGTACATCGCCCGTGGCGAAAATTCCGGGGATGCTGGTCTCGGGTAAAAATGGTTCTCGTTTTAATTTCCAGGTGGTATTATAAGTGGGTGCTTTTACTACATCGCTGCCGGAGAGTATATAACCTTTTTCATCTTTTAGCACAAGGTCATTCAGCCAATCGGTACCTGGCCTCGTGCCGATATAAATAAACAATGCCTTGGTGGGTACGATCGTTTCTTCGCCGGTTTTTGCATTTCGCAGAGTAATATTTTCCAGTATCGTGGAGCCTGAACATGCAACCACATCTGTATGCGTGATGATCCTGATGTTCGGCGTGTTACCGATGTTTTCCACGAGGTAGTTTGCAGCCACCTGCGACAGGGCATCGCGCCTGATTACGATGTTTACTTCGCTGGCAAACTTGGCCATATACAATGCGGCCTGGCAGGCAGAGTTGCCGCCGCCGACAATATAAATTGGTTCGTTGCGGCATGCGTGCGCTTCAACAGATGCGGCGCCATAGTAAACACCGGCGCCTGCGAAATTATCGATGCCGGGAATGTCCAGTTTCCTGTAAGCAACGCCGGTTGCGATAACGATGGATTTACTGTGTATGAATGAGCCGTTGGTTAATTCTGTGATCTTATAACCATCTTTTACGGTGATGCTTTTGACTTCTATGGGCGTGAGTATTTCTGTTCCGAAACGAAGTGTTTGGGTGATGGCTCTGCGCGAAAGATCGGCCCCTGAAAGCCCGGTCGGAAAGCCAAGATAGTTTTCAATACGTGCACTGCTGCTCGCTTGCCCGCCGGGATTGCTACTCTCAATGAGTAAAGTCTTTAATCCTTCGCAGGAGCCATATACCGAAGCTGCAAGCCCCGCAGGGCCTGCGCCGATAATAAGTACATCATACATTTCCTTGCTTGCTTTTTGCTGTAAGCCAACGGCGGAAGCAAGCGCTGTTAAAGAAGGATCTGTCAATGCATTTCCATCCTTTAAAACGATCAATGGAAGATCGGACCTGGATGCATTGGCGCTGACTAAATATTTCTCAGCGTCGGCATCGGTTTCAACGTTTATCCATACATACGGTACGAGGTTGCCGGAAAGGAACTCTTTTACCTTGTGAGATTTTGGCGACCATTGAAAGCCGATAATGCGTATTGCTTCATGGTCGGGTTTATAGAGCGCGTGCCACTCGTCGAGCAGATCGTTGACAACCGGGAACAATTTTTCTTCTGCCGGGTGCCAGGGTTTCAGCAGGTAATAGTCGAGTTTCACATTGTTGATCGCTTTGATGGCTGCTTCAATATCGGAGTATGCGGTGAGCAATACCTTTTTTGCATCGGGGAATATTTCGTTAGCAAGCTCAAGAAAGGCAATACCTTCCATTTCAGGCATGCGCTGATCGGAAATAAACAAAGCAACCGCTTCGTTTTTAAGCTTCAGCTCTTTGATGAGTTCCAATGCTTCAATAGCTGATTCTGTTGCGGCTATCTTGTATTCATCACGGTACTTGTTCCTGATATCACGCTGTATAGCACGCAAGACCTGTATATCATCATCGACTAGAATAATGTAGGGAAGTTTCATTGTTTATTGTTTGTAAATAGCTGCGTTAAGTTGTTGCTGCTTTATGCACTATGGGGATGGAAATGCTGAATTCGGTGCGACCGGGCTCTGAAACTACTTTAATAGTGCCTTCATGCCCTTTGATGATCCTGTTCACAATATCGAGGCCGATACCTGTGCCTTCTCCCACTTTTTTTGTTGTAAAGAATGGATCAAAAATACGGGATACGATTTCTTTAGGAATACCCGGCCCGTTATCAATAATATTAACGTATAAGTTTTTTTGATCGGTTGAGGTTTCTATAGTAATGGTCCCGTTTTTATCCAATGCAAAAATCGCATTGTCAATCAGGTTGGTCCATACCTGGTTCAGTTCGCCCACATATACGGGAATTTCGGGCATGCCGGGCCAGAATTTTTTGATCACCTCAATATTCTTTTCCCTCAATTTAAAACCGAGCAAAATAAGCGTGTTATCAATATCCTTATGAATATCGGAAGGCTGGAGGTCGTTGGTTCGGTCCATGTGAACATGGCTTTTTATCGATCCCACAAGCCGGGAGATGCGCGTTGAAGCCTCGGCCATATCGTTGATAATTTTGCGCGAGCCTATCAGGTTTTCCAGCCACGGAACAACACAGGTAAAGGTTTTTTCGCCAAGTTTTTTTTGCAACGCGTCAAGCTCATCGACAGAAAAGCCATACTCTGCAAGTGTTTCGGCCACTTCTCTTTGATGGATGCCATTATCCTGCAGCCAGTCGGTCATGGTATCCTCTTCTTCAATTCGCTGCAATGCAGAACGTTTTGCCCTATTGTCTTTATTGTTCTCTTTCTGTTCGACCAATTCGTGAATGCGCTGAATTCCTTCGGGGGTGGTATCGCACTCAAGCATTTTTTTTGTCAGGTGATAATTGCGGTCAAGTCTTTTGATCAATTCGTCCGAGATGCCTTTGATTGCCGATGCCGGGTTATTTAATTCGTGTGCTATGCCCGCTGCAAGGTTACCCAGCGCATTCACTTTCTCATGCTGCAACTGCGTTGTGGCAAATGCCCGTGCCCGCTGGGTCATATAGCCAATCAGTTTTTGAATAAACTCCGGGTTCAGCAATTCCAGTTCATGAAAATGATCCTTATGCATGCGCAGCATTTTTACTTCGCCAACAGCATAAGAATACCCCGGGTAAGTCTTCATTCTTGAATAGGGCATAAGTCCGCCAACACCGCCTGTAATATTGTTATTGTCAAAAGTGAAATAATAAACCTGGCGGCCATTCAGGTACATGTAAAAAGCAACTTTACCCACAAGCGCGATCCACATTATTTGTGCTTCTTCCCCATATTTGGCAATGATTTCCCCGTCGGCATATTCGCGGTATTCACAGTGGTCAATAATCCATTGCAGGTGTTCTTCTGGCAGGCCTTGCAGGGCTATTATGTGTTTCAGATCGGGCGGAGTAATAGATTGCATGTTTGGCTTTTGGGGGTTCAAACTGGCGGTCAATATAGTATTAATCTGCGAATAAGGCAACATATTGGTATTTTCTGTACAGATGGTTTGATACATCTGAAATGCCGTTCAGCAAATTAATGCAGCGTTTTTATCTGATGCTGATCACCCGAATGCATGATGTGAAGCATAACAATTAGCATTTATATTACCGACCTTTATAACAATCGCTCATAATGTACCATCGCTTTATTGTCTCCACATTTTCGTTAACTTATAAAAACTGCAACTATGAAAGCAACAATAAAACGAGGCTTCGCAATAACCGGATTGTTCATTGCGATTTCCTGCACAAAGGAAAACGTAGCGGTAGCAACGCATAAGACAAACCAGCAAAATTTAGCGCAGACAGTAATGCTAAACGACAACTTAACCGGCAATGCTGTTTTGGTAACGATCGGCACACAGGTATGGATGCAAAGAAACCTGAATGTTGGTTTTTACAGGAATGGTGACAAAATACCGCAGGTTAAAGATCCTGAGGCATGGTCCAAACTTACCACAGGTGCATGGTGTTGGCATGAAAACGATTCCGCTGCCGGTGCGGTCTATGGGAAAATTTACAATTGGTACGCTGTACATGACCCAAGGGGCCTGGCACCCAAAGGTTTTCATATCCCCAGCAATGAGGAATGGACTGTCCTGACCACTTTTTTAGGTGGCGAAGCTATTGCGGGCGGAAAAATGAAAGAGCCGGGAACAGCACACTGGCTTGCCCCAAATACCAATGCAACAAATAGCAGCGGTTTCACCGGCCTTGCTGCAGGCAACCGCTACAATAACGGCTCATTTCTTTATTTTGGGATGTACGGCTGGGGCTGGAGTTCTACTGCCAACAATGCCGGAGCATGGTACCTGCGCCTCAATTACAATGACGGTAGTGTTTGCAGGGGCCAGGCAGATAAAAGAGATGGTATCTCTGTCCGGTGCATTAAAAACTAGCAATGCCAAGCAGATCGGTAGTCTCCGAAAGGTATCTTAACCGGCAATTATTCCAGTTACTAAAAACGATTGTTATGAAAAAAATTTTCAAAGCGGCAACAGGATGTGTGATGCTGCTGGCAATTTCCTGCAGTAAACAACCGCTTGGCACACCTCAATTGGTAAATGCGCAGATGACTGAAAATATTAATAGAGCGGCAATTAACACTGGTCACTATATAGGCGAACGGTTTGGCGGTGGTATTATTTTCTGGATGACGCCGGATAGCATGCATGGCTTAATAGCAGATACCACTGATTTAGGGGCTTTCTCCTGGGAGGAACCTTCCGCATATACTCAGACCAATGCAACCGGAACCCGAATTGGTTCGGGTAAATCTAACACACGAAAAATTATTTTGGCACAAGGTAAGAAAGGTAGTTATGCAGCACTCGAATGTGAAAAATCGGAAAGGAGTGGATATACTGACTGGTTTCTACCGTCAAAGGAAGAATTGAACAAGCTTTATCTAAGAAGGTTTCTCGTAGGTGGCTTTCAGAAGCATGAATATTGGAGTTCTTCCGATGCCAATAATGACGGCAATGTTTGGCTGCAACTATTTGAATTGGACGGAGCACAGGGTATAGGTTATTGGGGTGCTGTCGTTAATGTCAGGGCAATTCGCGCTTTTTAAACAATAGGATGATGTCCCTTAAATCGGGAACCTGTCTCCGCAGGGGCATCTTAAAACGTAATTAATAGGTACATAAAACGATTGGTATGAAAAGAATTATCAAAGCGGCAATGGGATGTATCATGCTGTTGGCAATCTCCTGCAGTAAACAACCCCTTGGCATACCGCAATCTGTAAATACGCAAACGAATGACAATGCCAATAGCGCGTCGATGAACACTGCTCACTATATCGGTGAAAGATTTGGCGGAGGTGTTATATTCTGGATAACAAAAGACAGTTTGCATGGTTTAATAGCAGATACAGTTGACCTGGGAAGTTATGCTTGGTGGAACGGAATATATACAAACGCGGGGGCGACGGCCACGCGCATTGGCTCACGAAAAGCGAATACCCGGAAGATTATAGTATCACAAGGTAGGGCGGGTTATTACGCTGCCTTATACTCTGCAAAATCAAAACACAGCGGGTACACGGACTGGTTTTTGCCCTCGAAGGATGAATTAAACGAGATATATAAAAACAAAGCCATTATTGGGGGTAGTTTCTTCCTTAGCGGGTATTGGAGCTCGAGTGAGTCCAATGAGAACCAGGCATGGGGTCAGCGTTTCGATGACGGGTATCAATACTTTGACCTGGATAAACATTACGCAAGCCATGTTCGGGCAATTCGGGCTTTTTAATAAGGTTGATGGCACTGGAGCCGGAATTTATCAGCATTTGATAGAATAGTGAACAATTTTTTGTTTATCAAATACATGCACTATGAAAGCGACAAGAAAAGCAGGACTGGCAGTTTTTATGCTGTTGCTGTTTGTTTCCTGCAAAAAAGAAAACAGTAGTATTCAAACGCACCTTGCTGATGACGAAAATTCATCACAGGCAGCAATAACCGAGACTGATGCAACTGCTAATATCGTCGAGGTAACGATTGGCACACAAGTGTGGATGAAAAGAAATTTACAGGTTAGCCGCTACAGGAACGGAGACAGGATACCGCAGGTTACTGATCCAACTGAATGGAATAGTTTAACCACAGGCGCATGGTGCTGGTATAACAACGATTCTGCAACGGGTGCTGTCTATGGTAAATTGTATAACTGGTATGCTGTAAATGATCCTCGTGGATTGGCTCCTGAGGGTTGGCACGTTGCCAGCAATGAAGAATGGACAACTCTGTCAGCATATCTTGGTGGCGACAAAGTATCAGGCGGAAGTTTAAAAGAAGCTGGTACGGTACATTGGTTTACGCCAAATAAAGGAGCTACCAACAGCAGCCATTTTAAAGCCTTGCCAGGCGGTTACCGTGTGTATGATGGTTATTTTGTTGACCTGGGAGACATGGCCTTTTTGTGGAGTTCCACCGAGGAATATTCGGCCTATGGCGGCGTGCGTGACTTGTTTTCCTTTAATGCCAAATTTCCGCATTACTCAGGCGTAAAAGGGAATGGTTGTTCGGTAAGATGTGTTAAAGATTAATGCTGCAACAGGTTAATGCGGTAGAAAGCACCCTCATTTGTTCACAGCGTTGCGGTATAGCAACGCTGCGCTTTTTTGCGACTGTTGCTGTGAAATTTGAATCTGCATATTGTGCACTGGTTTTTAAAAGCTGAGCAATGCACGGTACGTACAGGTGTGCGACGCAACCGGCGATGCCATGAAACGCAAAAGCCGGTTACAAAATTTAATACCCACCTTTTGTATTGGTATCAATAAAACTTTTTGCATCGTCGGGTGCGCCAAATCTTTTCTTCGCGTCTTCAATAATGGCGGCCGTTGCCGTAGCACCGATACGCGTAACGCCAAGCGCTTTTACTTTTAGCAAGTCGTCGAGTGTGCGCACACCGCCGGCTGCTTTTATTTGCACACCTGGTGCACTATGCTTACGCATTAAAATAAGGTCGTGTTCGGTTGCGCCTTCGTAAGAATATTTTCCATCGGTGCCTTTTACAAAACCATAGCCCGTAGAAGTTTTTACAAATTCAACCTGTAGCTTGCTGCATATTTCGCAAAGCTTTATTTTGAACTGATCTGATGGCAGGTAATCATTTTCGAAAATTACTTTTAATGCAGCCCTGTGTTTTTTTGTAACAGCTACAATGGCTGCAATTTCCTGCTCTACATAATCCCAGTCTTTGCCCAATACTTTGCCGATGTTGACCACCATGTCAATTTCCTGTGCGCCATCCTTGCAGGCCTGTTCCGTTTCAAAAACCTTTACGGCAGTTGTGCTGTTGCCTTGCGGAAAGCCAATGACGGCGCAAACCATTACATCTGAACCTTTCAGCCATTCAAGCGCTTCTTTAATAGCGTAGGGTTTTATGCATACTGTTGCCGCGTTATAGGCTTTGGCCAATGCGCATCCCTGTTTTAAATCTTCATCCGTCATGGTGGGATGCAACAAAGAATGATCGATCATTTTGGCGAGTTCGGTTACCGGGTGCATAGTGTAAATGATGAGTGGTGAATAATCTGGCAATTTATAAAACGCTTTCTTTTTTTCGCTGTGTTTTGGCTGCAGGTGCTTTATTTTCTTCTTATTGCGCTGATCGAACCGCTCCACATATAGCCAACAAAGAAGATGAAATAGATGATACCGGCGAATAACGCAAGCTGGTCATTAAAAAACACCATCACGCAAGTGACCAGGCAAAGTGGGATCAATATATGAGCGGTTATCTGCCGGCCCTCGCCTTTGAACCACCTGATGGGAAAATCAATATAACTTAAGGGTATAGCCAGCGAGCAAATAAGGAAACCTATATAATAAAATTTACGATCAAGCGAAATGCCGCATGCCAGTGCTGCAATGCCTGCAAGCAAAGATAAGCCAACTGCTTTCGCCGACATTCTTTCACTATCGGTAAGAGCGAGCTTACCGTGGGGCGACATCAATAAAAACAGATTCGCCAGCGAACTTCCCAGCCACGACAACATAACAAACAGCAGGTACAAAAGTGTTATGCCTCCTGCCACGTAGCGCAACCACTGCTGCTCAGAATCAGAAAACGATGCAACCAGCCGCACAACGATCCATAACCCAAAGATCATCGCTATCCGCACACTGCGGTTCTGGTGATTCATCCATAAACTGTATTGCAGTATCCAGCGGTAAAAAGGTAGTTTAGATTTAAGCGCATTCTTATAGCCCTCTTTCGCAGAGTGACTATTCGGATTGATGCGCAGTGCCTCCCTGAAATGTTCTACCGCGTTTTTATGCTTGCCTTTCTCTAAGTAATGCCAGCCATAATTTGTATGTGTAAAAGCGTCTTCAGGGTTCACCTGTAATGCTTCATTGATTGTGTCGTAGGCTTCGTCTTTTTTATTTAGCCGAAACAATGCCGCACTTCTGGCGTTGAGGCAGCCAATGTCTTCCGGGTTTTCGTAAAGACCTTTGTTAGCCGCATTCAAGGCATCGGCATAATTGCGTTTTGAAAAAAAGATATTCGAGAGTAGGGCAAAATACCCGGCATTGCGCGGAAACAATGCAATTGCCTGCTCAACAAATTTCTTCGCTGTGTCTATATCATCCTTCCGGTAATAGCAAAATGCGATCAGATAATGCACATAATCGTCATCCGGTTCCAGCCCAATGCATTGCTGAAATAGTTTTAACGCTTCATCGGTTTGTTTCGTATCGAGCTTGCAATGCCCGATGATCTGCAGCGCCTCGGCGTCGTTTGGATTCTGCTGTAATGCAATTCCTGCTTGTGTTTCCGCATCCTTATACCTGCGCTGCTGCAGCAACAGCCTTGCTCTTTCCTTATGTTGATCACGATGTAGTTCACTCATGACACTCAAGCATAATTATTTTTAGAAATTATTTTGTACCAGGCTTTTGTTGTTTGGTCATCACCTGTTGCGTCGCACATTTGTGCCTTCTGTTCTTAATGCAGCAAAGCAACTACTTATGCCAATGCTGCAACTCCACTATATTGCCATCAATATCCTTTGCGTAAACAAAAGTGATCCGGCCCGCATCTTTTATATCAAGGTTCACCACTTCACCCAATTGCGCGCCTCCGTTGTTCAATACCTTTTGAAGCATTTCATTCACATCATCTACCCTGAATGCAATATGGCCAAAGCCTTTGCGGTTTGCAGCAGCAGGTAGATTGTCTTCATTGTGATCGTACTGGAAGATTTCAAGTGTTGGCGCTTTTTCAAAATGACCCGGCAAAATCAAATGTATACCGGTAAAGTGTGCGTTGCCGATGCCGGTGGCCTGGTCAATCGCATCGCCAGACAAATCCCTTTCAGGATACAGGGGCTTACAATCAAAAACTTTTATATAAAAGTCTGCAAGCTTCTTCCAATCGCCGGTGATAATATTGGTATGCGCAAACTCGGTCATTCCCTTACTTCTTTAGATTTAAATACTGCAATATCTCATCATATAAACCTGTTTCGTTTGCATACAGTGCATAGTTGCGTGCCGTGCCAAACCATTCCGCCGTTGTTGCCTTGTGAACCTTAATTGCTTTAATAAGCTCTTTCTGGGTTATCGGCTGCAAAGAACCCTTAAGCATTGATTCTTCCAGCTTCGATTCCGTTGCAATATCAACCAACGCTTTCAGGTCGGCACCGGAATAACCTGCGGTTACTTTGGCAATGTCTTTCGCGTCGATCTTTTCTGCCGGACGGTCTTTCAGCAGCGATTCAATTATTTCTTTCCGGCTTTCTTCGTCGGGCGGAGCCACGAATATTACACGGTCAAATCTCCCGGGCCGTCGGAATGCACTGTCAACACTCCATGGCGCGTTAGTGGCAGCAAGAATGAGCACACCTTCGTTACTGTCTTTCACGCCGTCGAGCTCTGCTAGAAATTGATTGATGATCTGGCGCATGGCGCTTTGCCGCATATCTGCCCGGCTTGCGCCGAGGGCATCCACCTCATCGATAAAGAGCACGCAAGGCTTGTTCTGTCTCGCTATTTCAAAAACTTCATGCAGGTTTTTCTCACTGTTACCCATCCACATATCGAGAATATCGTGCAGGCCGATGGTGATAAATTTTGCATCGATCTCACCGGCAGTGGCTCGGGCAATAAAAGTCTTGCCGCATCCGGGAGGCCCATACATTAGTATGCCACCGCCGATCTTTTTTCCAAACGCTTTATACAGCTCAGGATTCTTTAGCGGTTGAATTATTTTTAAAGAAATTTCCTGCTTAAGTTTTTGCATGCCACCCACATCGCTAAATTTTATGGTGGGTTTCTCCATAAAAAAGCTGCCTGGCGAAGAAAGTTCATCAAGCAGGCTTTCTGCGTCCATGCCTGTTTCGATGCCTGTTGTTCTTAATATGTCATCGATTTCTGCGTCACGGAAGTTCGGTTCTTCAGCCAATGCCTGCGCATATACATCTCTCGCCTGGCCAATAGAGTGTTCTTTTAGCAGGCAACGGACAAATTTTATTCTTTGATCAAAATTCAATGCATGCATTTGCTGCAGCTGTTCAAATAAAATAATTGCAGCGGAATACTTATTTTGTTTATGATAACTGTCGGCAAGCCCTGCGAGTGCCGTTGTGTTTTTATGGTCGCGTTTTAAAACGGTGGAGTATTGTTCTGATGCTTCTGTCAACATATTTTCCTGCAGCATCATTTCGGCGAGATGCAGGCGCAATGGAATATTGTCCGGTGAAATTTCAACTGCCTGTTTTAATTGTTCAATTACGTTGTTCATGTGATTTAAAAATTCGGCAGCAAAGTAAGCAATAAAGGGAACAAGTGATAAGTAACAGCTGTAAGTATAAGTTATAACCAGGGCCGGCTAATAAAACTGCACGGCAGCAGCACAGCGGACAAGGCCCTGAACTGTGCGACACAACGATGTTGAATGTTTATTGCATAGCTGAGTAACAAATGTTTTATTTTCTTTCCCACACCTGGAAACTATAATCGTATGCGTGTTTTTCATCCTTAAAACAGTCCTGGTTGGAAACGAGCTTCCATTCATTGTCATTGATAGCGGGAAAAAAGGCATCAGCGTTTTCAAACACGGCATGCACGCGGGTAAGAATGATTTTGTTAGCTTTTGAAATGGTCGACCTGTAAATTTCGCTGCCCCCGAGGATCATCAATTCTTTGTAATCGTGTTCCTGCGCAAGAAAAACGGCATCGTCAAAACTATGCACCGCCACAATGCCTTCGGCGGTGAAATTTTCCTGCCTGGTAACTACAATGTTCAATCTCCCGTTTAATGGTTTTGAGCCAAACGATTCAAAAGTTTTTCTGCCCATTACGATTGGCATTGCCCAGGTAACGTTTTTTAGCCATTTGAGGTCGTTGGGCAAGTGCCAGAGCAAATCATTATTCCTGCCGATGGCGTAGTTGGTAGAAGCTGCGACGACGATGGTTAGTATCATAAAAACTGTTTGTTGTGCCGGGAAATTTACACAGCAACCGGCGCTTTTATTGCAGGATAGCTTTGATAATTTTCAAGGGTGAAATCTTCATACTGAAAATCGAAGATGTTTTTTACCGCAGTATTTAATTTCATGGTGGGCAATGGGTAGGGCGCTCTGCTCAATTGCAGTTTAACCTGTTCCATATGGTTGCTGTAGATATGAACATCGCCAAATGTATGCACGAAGTCGCCAGGCTCGAGATTACACACCTGCGCGATCATCAGCGTCAGCAACGCATAAGAGGCTATGTTAAAGGGCACGCCCAGGAATACGTCAGCACTGCGTTGGTAAAGCTGGCAACTTAGTTTTCCATCGGCAACATAAAACTGGAAGATAGTATGGCAAGGCATTAAGGCCATCTTTGGTAGCTCTGCCACGTTCCATGCGCTGACGATAATGCGGCGGCTGTCAGGATTGTTTTTTATCTGTTTAATGGCATCGCTCAACTGGTCGATCACCTGGCCATCTTTGCCTTCCCAACTGCGCCACTGTTTACCATATACCGGCCCCAGTTCGCCGTTTTCATCGGCCCACTCGTTCCAGATGCTTACGTTGTGATCGGTGAGGTATTTAATATTGGTTTCGCCTTTCAAAAACCAGAGCAACTCGTAAATAATGCTCTTCATATGTACCTTCTTGGTGGTGACCAGCGGGAAGCCTTCCTGTAAATTAAAACGCATCTGGTACCCGAAATAGCTGGTGGTGCCGGTGCCTGTTCTGTCTGCTTTTACTGAGCCGTTATCGAGAATATATTGAAGAAGTTTTTGATACTGTTGCATGACTGCAAGGTAGCAAAGTATGCCGCACCATTTTTCTTAAATTCATTGATGTGGGCAATGTGTGGATTTGAAAAACTTAATTACTGATGGCCTTATAACGGTAAGAACAGCCTTCTATACATAATGGTGAGATCGTGAGCTGGGAATTATTGTTTTCAAGTTCGAAGACGTAGTCTAAAACCGCTGTGTTGTTCTGCGCGTGCAAAAATTCGATAACAGCGCTGTCTGTTTGCGTGTAAGCAGTTGCACCGTAATAAAGAAAGCCGTCGCTTATAAATGTTCCATCGCTCATAAATTCAACGGTATGCCTCGTTGCATCGGTGGCGGATTGCCAGGAGCCTCCACCGCCGGTACTGGAATAAAACTCTGTAAGTTCCCATTTGCCAATAAGCCCGGCATTGGAATATGCAGGGGCATCTTTTTTACAGGCAAAAACAATCAAGCTACATAAGGCAAGCAAAATCGACTTTTTCATCAGGCTTTTTGTTTGTTGACAGCCATTTGGGTTGAATCGTTGCATCGTAGGTTTATTTTTTGGAACCGGGCTGCAGAATTACAATTAAGCACCTCTTGCGTCGCACACTTTAACAACCAAATATGGGTCAACATGCAAGAGGCGATGCCACAAGTATCAAAAGCCCGGACAAAAAATACAGTCGTAAAATATTGGTAATAATCAACTTGCCTTTCTTCTTTGCAATTCCTTGTTCACAAGTATCAGTTCTCGGCCTGTTTGCCCGCTTACGCTGGTATTTTCCTGGGCACGGCGCATGAGGTAAGGAATTACTTCGCGTATCGGGCCAAATGGCAGGTATTTGCTCACACTGTAACCGGCCTTGGCCAGATTGAAAGTAATGTTGTCGCTCATGCCATATAATTGGGAAAAATGTACATGGGGGTGATCGTGGGCAAGCCCTTTTTCGTCGAGCAGCCTTGTAGTATAGAGATTGCTTTCTTCGTTGTGCGATGCAACGATCACAGCCATTTCGTTTACATTGTCTATGCAATATTTCACCGCTGCATTATAATCTCTGTCGGTGCTTTCTTTATCTGGCTGAATAGGAGAAGGGTAGCCATATTCTGCAGCTCTTGCTCTTTCTTTTTCCATGTAAGCGCCCCGCACGAGTTTTACTGCCATTTTAAAACCTTTCTGTTTGGCAATGCGGTGGCTCATTTGCAGGAAATGCAAACGGTCGTGGCGGTAAAGCTGAATGGTATTATAAACAACCGGCTTTTCTTTATTGAAGATGCGCATCATATCGATCACAAGCCGGTCAATCGGATCCTGTATCCAGCTTTCTTCAGCATCGATCAACACGCCGATACCTTTTTCAGCCGCCACTTCGCAAATGCGGTACATGCGGTCGTAAACACGGTCCTGTTCTTCCGTTTCTTCTTCATGATCATGAATGCCGCTGCGCAATCTTGGGGCACTGTTCATAGTTTCCAGTAAACCAAACCGTGCCAGGCCAGTAACTTTTATGCTTATAAAAGGAATTTTTTCCTGTGTTGCAGCGTAGTTGATCACTTTGATGAATTCATCTGCCGCATGATCAAAATTTTCTTCGCCTTCTTTACCTTCAACACCATAATCAAGAATTACCTGCACATTGTAATCGCCGAGCAATTGGCAGACTTTTTTGGTCTCTTCCAGCGTTTCGCCTCCTACAAATTGTTTGAAAATAGTTTTGCGGATAATGCCATGAACGGGTAGCCCCGTTTTCATAATGAATGGTGTTATTCTCGTTCCCACTGCCACGAATAAAGGGTAATGCATTGTCTTAAGCAGCCATCGGCCACTTTTCAATTCTTTATCGGTTTTATAGGCAAAGGCGGTTTCCGTATTATCGAAGGATAGCTGCATACAAACATGTGTTCATGTGCGAATATCGGTAGACTCCTGAACAAATAAAAATGAATAATGCAGTGTTGTGATTTATTTGGGGACAATAAAAAAGAGGAAACGATGCTTTTTGTTTCCTCTTAAATATCGTCAAAACATGTAACCGGTTATACAGCGGATGCTGAAAGCGAACCTGTTTTTATCTTCTCATGCCAGGCATTCTGCCCATGGGCATTTTGTTCATCATCTTCATCATTTGCTTCATTTGTTCAAACTGTTTCATGAAAGCGTTTACTTCCTCCACGCCACGGCCCGAACCTTTTGAAATTCTCGCCTTACGGCCAAGGTTAATTACATCGGGATTGGCTCTTTCAAAAGGCGTCATGGAGCTGATAATGGCTTCAATGCCTTTGAAAGAATCGTCGCTGATATCAATATCTTTCACGGCTTTACCCATTCCCGGGATCATTCCCATCAGGTCTTTTAGGTTGCCCATCTTTTTTATCTGCTGTAACTGGTCGTAGAAATCCTGGAAATCGAACTGGTTCTTGCGGATTTTCTTTTCGAGCTTTTTAGCCTGTTCTTCATCAAACTGCTGCTGCGCTTTTTCAACAAGGGTGGTAATATCGCCCATGCCAAGGATACGCTGTGCCATACGTTCGGGATAGAATACATCAAGTGTGTCCAGTTTCTCCCCACTGCTCACGAACTTAATTGGTTTCTCTACCGTATACTTGATAGAAAGCGCGGCACCACCTCTTGTATCGCCATCCAGTTTGGTGAGTACCACACCGGTAAAATCGAGGCGCTCATTAAAGGTTTTAGCTGTGTTTACGGCATCCTGGCCGGTCATACTATCTACAACGAATAATATTTCCTGGGGATTGACCGCAGCCTTAATGCCTGCAACTTCGTTCATCATCGCCTCATCAACCGCAAGGCGGCCCGCCGTATCTATTATTACAACATTCTTGTTTTTGCTTTTGGCCTCTTTGATCGCGTTTTGCGCAATTTCAACGGCGTTTTTGTTTTCCCGTTCTGAATATACCGGCACATCAATCTGCTCGCCAAGCACCATCAACTGGTCAATGGCCGCCGGGCGGTAAATATCTGCAGCAACGAGCAGCGGTGACTTACCTTTCTGGTTTTTCAGGTAATTCGCCAGTTTGCCGCTGAAGGTGGTTTTACCGCTACCCTGTAAACCTGCAATTAATATTACAGTTGGGTTGCCGGAGATGTTGAACCTGGCTTCTTCGCCACCCATCAGTTCAACGAGCTCGTCTTTTACGATCTTCACCATCAGCTGGCCCGGGCTGATGGCATTGATTACCTTACTGCCGATTGCTTTATCCTTGATCTTATCGGTAAACTCTTTGGCAATTTTATAGTTCACGTCGGCATCGATCAAAGCGCGGCGTATATCTTTTACCGTATTGGCAATATTCAGGTCGTTGATGCGGGCTTCGCCCTTCAGGTTCTTAAACGCAGATTCGAGGCGTTCCGTAAGATTATTAAACATAGCCGATGATTATTTTTTCCTTTTCAGGGCTGCAAATATAAGCTGATTCGGCATTAGGGAATAAGCGGAGTTTTAGGTGCCCGGCTGTAGGCCATGTGGCATCGCCGGTTGCGTCGCACTCTTGTGCCGCGGAACAGCTATGAGCGGTTTGCAGGGCCCTTCTGGCTTTTTAAAAAATTGACCGGCCGCTGCTCCGAATCCAACGGCTCGCCGCCTAAAGCTTTGCAGCACAATGGTGCGACGCAAGGAACGATGAGCAGGGGGTGAAAGCCCGGTACAAAAATGTATTTCTCTGTAATTACACAAACGTTTTAGTGCATGAAGGGTAAGGATTTATAATAATTTTCCATTCGCAAATGGTTTTATATTTTTACCGGTAATATTTTCAAATCATCAAAACCAGCTATGTTACAGAGAATTCAAACCATATGGCTGCTGCTTGCTTCGGCCTGCGCCTTTCTTACGATGAAGCTTTCTTTCTTCAGCGGAAATAAACTGGTAAATAACCAAAAACAATTTGAATCGTTGACCGCCTCCTCTCCAGGTAATCTTTTTTTGCTGATTCTCACGGTAGCAGTTGCCATTGCAGCTCTTGTACTGATCTTTCTTTATAAGGATCGGAAAATGCAAATGAAAATTGCGCTGATCGTTCTCGGGTTGTCGCTTGTAAATATTTTCCTATTTGTTTCTGCAACAGAGAAATTCGTTGAAGGTACCTACGATCTTACTTCTCCTGTTGCTGTTGCAGTACCTGTTTTTCTGTTGCTTGCAGTGCGCGGAATTTATAAGGATGAGAAACTGGTAAAAAGTGTTGACAGGTTAAGATAACGCTATATACAATATTGACTACTATTCAGCAACATAACAACTATCATGTTTAATCTATCGGGTAAAAATGCGGTTATTACAGGCGCCGGCAGTGGCATTGGCCGTGCGGTTGCTTTGCTTTTTGGTAAACAGGGCGCGGCTGTACATGTGGTTGATATAAGTGAAGAAAATGCAAACCATGCCGCTGCAGAGATAATCGAAAACGGAGGGCAGGCTTTCCCTTATACCTGCGATGTAACCAACCAATCGCAGGTTGTGGAGATATATAACCAGGTTGGCAGGATTGATATTCTGGTGAACAGTGCGGGCATATCGCATATTGGAAAGGCCGATACCACCAGTGCTCAGGATTTCGACCGTATTGTGAGTGTGAATATCAAAGGTGTGTATAATAGCTTGTTTGCAGCAATTCCATTGATGAAGCAGCAGCATGGCGGCGTTATTCTGAACATGTCTTCCGTTGCTGCGATCGTTGGGCTGGCAGACAGGTTCGCCTATTCGATGAGTAAAGGAGCTGTTTATGCAATGACCATGAGTGTTGCGAAAGATTATATTAATGATGGTATCCGCTGTAACTGCATTTCTCCGGGAAGGGTGCATACGCCGTTTGTAGATAATTTCCTGGCTAAAAATTATCCAGGTAAGGAAGCGGAGATGTATGAGAAGTTATCAAAGACGCAACCCATTGGAAGAATGGCCACTCCTGCCGAAATAGGTTACCTGATATTGTACCTGTGCAGTGAGGAATCTTCTTTTGTTACCGGCAGCGATTACTGCATAGATGGCGGTTTTGTAAAGTTGAATACCTGATAAATTAATACAATTACTTTTTATGAAACTTATTCGTTTTGGAGCGGCCGGAAAAGAAAAACCGGGCATTTATGTTGAGGGGCAGTGTTATGATGTTTCTGCAATCGTCAAAGACTATGATGAAGAATTTTTTGCATCTGGCGGATTGGAACGTGTTGCAGAGATTACCGCCAACAATGAGCTTCCCTTAATTGCTGAAGGCACGCGGCTTGGCTGCCCTTTTGTGCGGCCATCTAAAATTGTGTGTATCGGTTTGAACTATGCTGACCATGCGAAAGAAACGGGCGCAGCAACGCCTCCGGAACCGGTTATTTTCATGAAGTCGACGACTGCGATCTGTGGCCCTTTTGATGATGTTGTTATTCCGAAACATTCGGTAAAGACCGATTGGGAAGTTGAGTTAGCTGTTGTGATCGGGAAAAAAGCAAGTTATGTGGAAGAAGAAGATGCAATGGATTACGTTGCGGGTTATTGCCTGCATAACGATGTTAGTGAACGTGCTTTTCAACTGGAACGTAATGGAACATGGGATAAAGGCAAAGGCTGCGATACGTTTGCCCCTTTAGGTCCCTGGCTCGTTACAAAGGATGAAGTTACGGACGTAGACAATCTTCGTTTATGGCTTACCGTGAACGGACAAAAAATGCAGGACGGCAATACATCGAATTTAATTTTCAAAATACCCCACCTGGTTTCTTATGTCAGCCATTTTATGACATTGTTGCCTGGCGATATTATTTCAACCGGCACACCTGCAGGAGTTGGGTTGGGAATGAATCCGCAAGTGTACCTGAAAGCCGGTGATGTTATTGAATTAGGTGTTGATGGCCTGGGAGTATCAAAACAACAGGTGGTTGCGTACAGGGGTTAGTTGCTGCAATTGTACCGCCGCCAACTGTATTGCAACGTTGACTGTTCTTGTTTCCAAATGCGATGCAGTACAAGAGTGCGACGCAAGCAAAGCCAAATAGCGGCACCGGCGCCGGGCAAATAAAACAAAAAAACACCTTCAGTGAAGAAGGTGTTTTTTTGTGGAGCTCTTTGGTATTATTTGAAGCGTTCATTGATATAGTCGCTGATCTCACCTCCCTTTGCTGTGGCAATTTTATTGAGAGAGCTTTTGAACATTGGGTCGATGAAACTCCTGTAGTTGTCAGGTATGGAATTTCTGAGATCAATCACTTTGTCGATTCCTTCTTTTATTTGCTGCATATCGTTAAGGGTAGCAAGATAGTTGCAAAAAGTAACCGTATTTTTTAATTTGTCTTCACTAAAAGGCAGCCTGTCGTAGGCTTCCAGGATAAGGCCAAAATCTTCATCTCCGCCTTTGTCCATTAGAATGGAACCCACAACTATACTAAGGTCTCCTCTCGTATCTTTTTTTACTTTATTGGTTGCTGTATATGCGGCGGTTGAATCGAGATTGTACAAGCCTTTCAGGGCGGCGGCAGATATGCTATAGGAAGAATCGTACACGTTGTTTGCAAAAAGCGTTTTGTATTTATCGAGGCCGGTGTAGCCAAGCACCTGGAGCGCTTTGGCGCGCACTTTTCTGTCAGGATCTGTTTTGGCAAGTTGTTCAATCGCGTCGAGGTTGCTGTCGCTGGCAAGCCAGGCAGAGTCTTCAGCTAATTTGTCGAGTGTAAATTTTCGCAGGCCTGCATATTTGTCTTTTAGCCCGAGCAGGAGTTCCGGCATTCCTTCTTTAGCGAAATATTCCAATGCTTCCCTGCGGTCCAGATACAGTGGCGCATATTTTATTTGTGCTTTATAGTTGTCGGCAGACTTGTTGTCTGTTTTTTCACAGAGAAGGATCTTTTGGGCATCGACATTAATAAGGTCGGGTCGGGAAGTATAGGCGAAAGTAAAAGTGTCGGTCCTGTTATTGATCCAAACATTGTATCGCAGGGCTGTAGCGCCGCTGTAAACATCTATGGCGATGGGCAATTTGTAAATCTTATCGGTTTTCTGGGTTTGTTTAACGATTACCCTTGCTTTGCCCTGGGCATCATTATAATTATAGTCGATCTTCAATAGCGGATGGCCACTGCTGAAATACCATTGGTTCCAGAACCAGTTCAGATCTTGTCCTGTTACCGATTCAAACGCAAGCCTTAGCTGATGTGCTTCGGCGTTTTTAAATTTGTTATCGTTAAGGTATTTATTTAGTGATCTGAAAAAAGCTTCGTCGCCAACATATGTTCTCAGCATATTGAGAATACGGCCACCTTTTTGGTAAGTAACTTCATCGAAAAGATCTTCTTTATCGCGATAGTAAAAACGAACAAGGTCTTTGTTGTCCGCAGCAGCCATGAGATATTCATCCTGAGCTTGATAATTGTGTTCGTCACCTGCGTCCTGGCCATATTTGTATTCGTCCCAAAGCACTTCGCTAAAATCGGCGAAACTTTCATTTACGGTAAGGTTGCTCCAGCTTTCACATGTAACAAGGTCGCCGAACCAATGGTGGAAAAGTTCATGTGCAATTACTTCTTCCCAAACATTGCCATCCAGGAGCTGCCGGGCGTTTTGGTTAGCAGTTTCCTGGTGTAAAGTAGCCGTGGTATTTTCCATGGCGCCACTCACATAATCGCGGCCTACGATCTGGGAATACTTTGGCCATTGATATTCTACGCCCAGTTTATCAGCATAAAATTTGATCATTTCAGGTGTGTTGCCGAAAATTTTTCTTGCCACCGGTGCGTATTCTTTCTCCACGTAATAACTAACTTCTTTGCCTTTGTAAGCGTCTTTCACAATGCTGTAATCACCTACACCCATAAAGAACAGGTAAGGAGATTGTGGGAGGTCCATTTGCCAGGTATCTGTACGTGTGCCATCTGTGTTTTTTTTCTGTGAAGCAAGTATGCCATTTGACAGTGTCACATACTTATCAGGAACGGTCATGCTTATCTGGTCTGTTGATTTTTGATTTGGGCGGTCGATGGTGGGCAGCCAAACACTGGTGCCTTCTGTTTCACCTTGTGTCCATATTTGTGTAGGTTTATTTTTTTCTGTGCCTTTGGGATTAATAAAGTACAAACCTTTTGCATCGGTTATGGCGACAGATCCTTTGCCTTGGTATTCATTGGGTTTTGAAATGTAATCAACATAAACGACGTAACTATCACTGTTTTTGTATGTTTTGTCGAGTTTTATTCGAAGGTTCATCCCATCGTAGTCATATTTCAAGGCGGCCTTTTTACCGTTGTTGACGATTGAAATTTCGTTTATCTGCATACCTTTTGCGTCGAGATTGAGGGAATCGGTAGGGTAGAAGTGGGGCTTCAGTGTTATCCAGACTTTGCCGTACATCCAGCTTTTATCATAATCAAACCTTGCGTCGAGTCTGGTATTCACAAGGTCATTGATCTTTGTTGCTTCGGCTCTGTATATTTTTTTCCACGAGACATCTCTATCGGCCTTCACAACGATGGATTGCCCATAACCAAAAACTGCAACAAAGAGCAAAACAATGACCAGGAAATACTTCATTTGAATTTTTTTAGTGCGCAAAAATAGATTTCTGGATTCATCCCTGAGAAAATAAATGAACGGCGGTAGTGAAGTACACCGTGTCAGGTTTTGTCTGAAACAGGATTGGCCCTGCAAGGTTTTTTATGACATCCTGGTTGCTGTATAGCGCCGGTTCATCTTGCCTATACACATTTTTACTGCCCATGACCGGGTGTTAGATTATCGGCATAGAGCAGCTACCGCACGAATGGTGGAACAGTCTGTACCGGTAATAGCCTGCCGATACCCGGTAGACACTTGGTAGATACTTGGTCATTAAGCCGTAGTAAAAGCGCACAAAAGTGATAGTGAACCGTTGTGCGCATGGCTGCTGATCATAGCAAGGTAGTCTCCTGGTTCCTTTCCGTTTCAACTTGAGAAGGGTAACTCGTATATGGCATGCTTGTGACCCGCAAAAAATCCAGGTGCTTACAGAAGACCAGGTGTGAGCAATGTATGTTTCGTGGCGGGGGTGACTAATGACGTAAATCAAAATTATAGCCCGACCCCAAAAATATAAATGACAGCGGCTACCTGCCGTGGAAAAGGTTAGCAGTTAAGAATCTTGAACTGCGGCTGAATTTTTGCATTAGTTTTGTTCAGAATGAAAATTTGTTCATGAAAATTGTCGTGATGAATAAAGCTGTTTTGTTTCTTTTTGCTGCGTTTTTTTTTGCTAACCTTTCGTACAGCCAGCAAAACCATTTCATTTATATACAGTCAGATGATAAACAGGCTTTTACGGTGAATGTAAATACGGCCCAATACACTTCATCTGAGGCTGGGTATGTGATTATTGCTAAGTTACCGGCAGCCCAATACAACCTGAAGATCAGTTTTCCGGGCAATAAATACCCTGAACAGAATTTTGTTTGCAGTGTTGGCAATGCAGATGCGGGCTATGCATTAAAAAATTATGCGGAAAAGGGCTGGGGGCTATTCAACTTTCAAACGCTTGAACTTACAATGGCAGGAAATACTGCGCAAACTGGAGCAAAGAAAGTAGATACCGCAACAGCCAGGAATGTCTTTGGTGAGATGTTGTCCGATGTGGTGGATGATTCCACGTTAACAAAGAACATGGTGCAGGAAAAGCCGGCAGAAAAGAAACCTGTAACAGCCGAAAAAAGTAGCCAAAAGGAGATTAATACAAAAACGACGGAGAATGTAGCAGGTCAAGCGGGCGCGACGGAGTTATTGGCTCCCCCTGTAGCGGTTGCCGTTCCCGTTGTTGCCAATCAGGAAACGAAAATTGATCAAAAAAAAGAAAAGGAAACAGCCATCAATAAATTGTCAGACTCCCAAGCAGGCGACAATCGTGAAGTGGTTTTTGTTGTTGCTGGCAAAGGAAAGCCAGATACGGTTACGATATTGATTCCGCTAGAAAGCAATTTGGAAAAAAATAAAGATATCGTTGTGACGGGCATTAGTGCAGCCAAAGATTCCGGTTCCAGGACTTCCCCGGTGCTCACGACGGATAACCCAGACGTTGCTGCACCTGCAATGGAAAGCAAGACAGATGGCGGGGTCAAAAATCCTTTTTATGTTCCTTGCGCAACAGCTGTTAGTGATAAAACTTTAGAGAAAGTTGCTGCAAACTCCCTGGATGGGACTGATAGCAACAAGTCAAAAGTAGCGCAGGAGAAACAGGCTGTAGTAAAGAATGCAGAGGAGAAGGACTGTAAGAAAACGTTTTCCGACAATGATTTTGACAAGGTAAAGCATAAGATGTTTATTGAGACCAACGACGATAAAATGGTTGAAATTGCAAAAAAGAGCTTTCAGGGTAAATGTGTAACCACAGCACAGGTGAAGAACCTTGCGATACTGTTTCCCAGTGATGAAGGCCGGTTGAAATTTTTTAATGCGGCATTTCCTTTTGTTTCAGACGCATCTGCCTATCCGGTTTTAAAAAGTCAGTTAATAGATCCGCAATACAAAAAACAGTTTGATCAATATTTTGCAAAATGAGCATATGAACCGTTATTTTATTGAACTCTCTTACATGGGAACGAATTATAGCGGCTTTCAGGTACAGGAAAATGCAAAAACGATACAGTCTGAAGTCGAAAAGGCACTCTCCGTTTATTTTAAAGAAAAATTTGCTTTGACAGGCTCATCCAGGACGGATGCAGGAGTACATGCCCGGCAAAATTTCTTTCATTTTGACAGCTCAATAGAGGTTTCAGCTAAGGTCATTTACAACTTGAATGCACTTTTGCCTCCCGATATTGCTATTAGGCACATTTTTAAGGTCCCAGGCAATATCCACTGCAGGTTTGATGCAGTTTCCCGGAACTATAGATATTACGTTTGCAGTACCAAGACTCCTCATTTATTTGGGCGGGCTTATCATTATCCTTTTAAAATTGATAAAGATATTCTTCTGCGAACTGCTGAAATAGTCAGGACTAACACCAATTTTAAATCGTTTTCCAAGCGCAATACGCAGGTCCATACTTTTGATTGCAAAATCCTGGAGTCGGAATGGGATATTGGTAAAGACGTGGTTATTTATAACATTCGCGCCAATCGGTTTTTGCGAGGTATGGTAAGAGGGTTGGTCGCCACTATGCTAAAGACTGCAAGGGGCAGCATTTCAGTGGAAAATTTTGCTGATATTTTTGTAAAAAGAAATTGCGCTTTTGCTGATTTTTCTGCTCCGCCGCAAGGCTTGTTCCTGGAAGAAGTGTTATATAATTTTAGTTTTGAATAGTACAACGTTACCCATTTATACCGGAGCATGGTTTCTTCATTTTATTTTTTGTTTGATACTGATACTATCACTTGCAGTAAAGCATGTTAACAAAATTATTTTGGCCCTGAAACCCTTTCGTGGTAAGCTTTTCAGTATATGCTATCTGATAAATATTTAAAAAGATTTGGTGGTAAGTGTTTCACTCTTATCTTTGCGCCCCGCTTGGGAAGAAAAGTAGTTCTTTACAACAACAACAGGTAAAAAAATCCGTTAAACTCTTCGGGATTTTTGGATGGAAATATGATGTTGTTTAAATTTGCAGCCCACTAAAAATGTGATAGACTTTTAGGAAAAAAGTGAAGGTTGTTGGGAAGGAAAGTGAGTGGAATTTTATCAAAAAAGGTTAAAGAAATATT
>DLKC01000071.1 GCA_002478885.1 Chitinophagaceae bacterium UBA7600 | reverse complement strand
CAAGAACAATGGCCATGCAGAAAAGTGAAGACATGAACCAGACAGCGTCAGAAATGTTCAACCAAATCGAACTGTTGGGTATGCGCCCATGGGGTTGTGGTTTCAACATTTTTGATGAAGACGAAAAAGCCGTCACCCAATACATGAGCCTGGCAGATGGCGGCATATCACCCCCCTTCAGAACGCCGCTTACGGAAGATCCATTCTTTATAAGTATCTATGATGCAAGACAACGCCATGATGAATTGCTGGTAATGGAATCAAGCGGGGAAACACTCGCAGAGACCTATCGATACATGTTCAGTTTACCTGGTTCAGGAGAAATATTTGGCGGTCTTGAAAGCGCAGGCTTTGAAATGCCTAAGCAGCAACTAACACACTGCGCTTATTTTTCGCAGGGTTACCTGGTGTTTATCACCTATGAACCTGTGACAGCAGCGCACGACATATTTAAACGTTTCGCAAAAGTGTTTGAGCAGACCTATACCCGTTTTCTTGACCTGCAAAAGGCGGAAGCGCAGGCGCTTGAAGCAACGAGGCGTGCATCGGTTGACCGTATACGTGCAGAGATTGCCTCCATGCGCACCACCGATGATCTCGAACGTATTACGCCGCTAATCTGGACCGAACTGACTACGCTGGGCGTACCCTTCTTTCGTTGTGGCATGTTTATCATGAATGATTCCGATAAGAAGGCACAGATATTTCTCTCCACCCCGGACGGGAGTCCCCTGGCCGCACTTCATATGGATTTTGAGAGCTCCGCCACTATCCACCAGGCATCGGAACACTGGCGTGCACAACAAGTATACAGGGAACACTGGGATCAACAGCAATTTCTGGCCTGGGTGCAGTCATTGATAGAACAGGGCCAGCAGATAGATAACAAATCGTACCAGGCTGGCGATGCGCCGCCGGAAACTCTTACACTTCAATTTATCCCTTTTAAGCAGGGCATGCTTTATATTGGCAGTGAAAAACCTTTACCTGATACGCAGGTGGCCCTGGTGCAGGAACTTGCGAACGCTTTTTCCGTCGCTTATGCGCGTTATGAAGACTTTAAAAAACTGGAAGATGCAAAGTTGCAGATCGAAAAAACGCTGATTGAACTCAAAGACACGCAAAAGCAGCTGATACAATCGGAAAAGATGGCCTCATTGGGAGAACTCACGGCGGGTATCGCGCATGAGATACAAAACCCACTAAACTTCGTGAATAATTTTTCTGATGTTAATACCGAATTAATCGGAGAATTAAAAGAAGAGCTGGCAGCCGGCAACCTGCAACTGGCAACTGAAATAGCTGATGACATTCAACAAAATGAAGCCAAGATCAACCACCACGGCAAACGTGCAGACGGGATTGTAAAAGGCATGTTGCAACATTCCCGCTCCAACACGGGCGAAAAAGAAGCGACCGATATCAATAAACTGGCCGACGAATATCTCCGCCTCTCCTATCATGGTATGCGATCGAAGGACAACAATTTTAATGTTGATATGAAAACAGTGTTTGATGAAACCGTTGGCCTTATCAACGCTGTGCCGCAGGATATCGGGAGGGTGCTGCTCAATCTTTACAACAATGCATTTTACGCAGTGAACGAAAAAGCAAAGTCCCAACCCGCAGGTTATAAACCAGCAATCACCGTTACCACTAAAAAGATAAATGGCAAAATAGAGATCAGCGTGACTGATAATGGCAACGGCATTCCGCAAAACATCGTTGACAAGATATTTCAGCCGTTCTTCACAACCAAGCCTACCGGTTCAGGAACAGGGCTGGGTTTGAGTTTGAGTTATGATATTGTGAAGGCGCATGGTGGGGAGATAAAAGTGAATAGCAGAGAAGGGAGTGCGTTTATTATTTTGTTACCGGCTTAAGGATATGTATATAGCTTTTGTTGCCCCTGTCCCGAAACGAAGGATTCGGGATCGCACTCTTCAGCTTTCAGCTCAATATTGAAAAAGGCGTACAAGTGAGTGACACAACGAAGTACAATAGTAGTAATGAAGACCACAACAAAAATGATTTATTGAACTGGAAAAGACAGATAAAATAACAACATGAAAATATTCTCAACATTTTTGCTGCTTTTGTTATTACCTGCATTTACCAAAGCGCAGACCAGGCGCCAGATAGATAGTCTTTTTCTTGTGCTTCGTGATGCACCAAATGATACTGTCAGCATGGGTGTTTATTCCAGGCTGGGCGGTTATTACGATGATATAAGTGTTGATAGCGGTTTGTTTTATTGCAACAAAGGGATAGCCATTGCCGATAAATTAGACTTGCAATTGAACAAGGCTGAAATGCTTGCATTTATGGCCTGGCCATATATGAAAACAGGAAATTATCCGGAAGCGCTTAAAGTAATTAACCAGGGATTTAAGATAACCGAAGATCCTTCCAATCAAAAAAAGGCAGGATTTCTTAAAAAAGGACAAACCGTTCAATTGTACCGTCTAGGGGTAATCGGTTTGTTACATACTGCCCTTGAGAGTCTTTATGGTTATGTTGGTGATTATGAAAAGCAGCTTGCTGCCGCCCGTGAATCAATTCCTTATGTAGAAGCTGCAGGAGATATTTTCAACCTTGCAGGCTTATACCCGGATATCGGGGATTGTTACCTCAAATTGAATATGCCTGATACGGCCC
This sequence comes from Chitinophagaceae bacterium UBA7600, assembly GCA_002478885.1. Taxonomy (GTDB): domain Bacteria; phylum Bacteroidota; class Bacteroidia; order Chitinophagales; family Chitinophagaceae; genus DLKC01. The sequence goes on along the minus strand of DLKC01000071.1, from coordinate 34,474 downwards.
TTTACTATCAAAAAAAGTCATTGGATTATTATCCCATGTTAAATTTTGAGGAGAGAAAATTTGAAGGTTCTACCTATACATCGATCGGTATGATCTACGAGAAAATGGGAAAGATTGACCTGGCAAGGGAAAATTACGTTAAAGCGATAGAAATCAGTATGCTTCATGATAACCCCAGGCATACCGGAATGGCATGCCTTCAATTAGCATACCTGTATGATTCCCTGAACAACAAAGATTCTGTTTTTAAATATGCTAATAAAGCACTTCAGGCTTTTTCATCAGGTGGCTACAAAAAAGAAGTGGCCATTGCTTACCGGTTGATCTCAGACTATTACCTGGAAAAAGAAAATAACGACAGTTCTTTTGCCTATTTAAGACGGGCTACGGTTTTAGATGACAGTCTCGGCAAGATCGAAAAAGCAAAGCTCCAGGAATTCCGCGTTGCAGCATTCAATCAACAACTACTATTGCAGCAACAGGAACAAGAGCGGATTGAAAAGGAAGCGCAATTAAAGACTGTTGCTATAGCCGCTTTGATCCTGGTATTCGGCACAATCGGGTTTTTATTGTACCGTAACAATCGTCAAAAGCAAAAAGCGAATCAATTACTGCAAGAAAAAAACAACCAGATAGCAAAAGCATTTGCCGATTTACAGGCGACTCAAAAACAACTTGTCCAGTCTGAGAAAATGGCTTCACTCGGAGAACTCACTGCTGGCATTGCGCATGAAATACAAAACCCTTTAAACTTCGTGAATAATTTTTCTGATGTAAATAAAGAACTGATTGATGAACTAAAAGAAGAACTGGCAACCGGCAACCTGCAACTGGCAACTGAAATAGCAGATGACATTCAACAAAATGAAGCCAAGATCAACCACCACGGCAAACGTGCAGATGCAATTGTAAAAGGCATGTTGCAACATTCCCGTACAAGCACCGGCGAAAAAGAAGCAACAGATATCAATAAACTTGCAGATGAATATTTACGCCTCGCCTACCAGGGCATGCGTGCTAAAGACAAAGACTTCAATACGGATATAAAAACAGAATTTGATGAACCTATCGGTAACATCAATGTAATTCCGCAAGATATTGGCAGGGTGCTGCTCAATCTTTACAACAATGCATTTTACGCAGTGAACGAAAAGGCAAAGCAGCAAGCCGCAGGATACAAACCGGAAGTAGGTGTCACAACGAAAAAGACAGACGGAAGGATTGAAATAAGCGTGACTGATAATGGCAATGGCATTCCGCAAAACATCGTTGACAAGATATTTCAGCCGTTCTTCACAACAAAGCCAACCGGCTCAGGAACGGGGCTCGGGTTAAGTCTGAGTTATGATATTGTGAAGGCACATGGTGGGGAGATAAAAGTGGAAACGAAGGAGGGTGAAGGAACTAAGTTTATTGTTGTGTTACCAGCTTAATGATATGTGTTGGGCTGTTGTTTCGCGACTCGCTGGCTTATCTGGCATCGCACGCTTGTAATGTTGGTTGTTTTAGCAACACTCACGAAACCAAACTGGCGGAAATACTGTAAAAAAGGGGGTGTGAAGATCATTTCTACAACTAAAATGAAGATTGCATTTACTGAAAATAAAAAATTATATTACCCTGTAATTGCATTGACCTGCATCACGAAACCGCTATGACTATGAGAAAATTTCCTGTTACAATATTTGCATTACTCGTTTTTGTTAAAGGCTTATCCCAAAACGTCGTACCCGAAACCTTCGAGATAAAAACAGATACTATATTCTTTCAGCTGATAGATTCGCTACACCTGCTGGTACTGGAAGACAAAAGCAATACTATACAGTTTAAAGATGCATTGGCACTATACCAAAACGGCAAATTTGCTTACAGTTCGCCAGGCACAGACAGTAATGTTCATACCCACTGGTTTGTGTACAGGTTGCATAATGCCATGAACAGGCCGGCAAGAATAGCCCTTAATTCCATGAGTGATTATGATAACTTTTATGTGTTCGAAGACAGTGTAAAACCAACTGAATATTTCAGTGGTCTAAAGGCAGACAAGGACATAAAAAGCGGCTTAAAGGTTGTCAATTTTATACCCGTTGAATTGCAGCAGGATAAAAGCCTGCTCGTGTTTCAGCGTGTTGAAAACACAGGAAAAGGTTTACCAGAGGAGTTTGGTGTTTATATACTCTCAACAGATGCGGCTATAAAAGAATATTACACAAACTATGTTGACCGAAACGAAAGCTACTTTAACGCCAGGAATTTGCAGGAAGCCTTTATTGTAGGTATGGTTTTAATCATTGTTTTACTGAATCTTTTCTTTTACAGGATCGTCAAAGAAAGCTTATACATGTACTTTGCCTTGTTTGCTTTTTTCCTGGGTATAAACAGGTTTTATGGCATAACTGATCATTACTTTACTTTTGAATATACGGGGCTACGAGCATATGTAGACTATATTGGTTTTGCATGGATATTCATTTTGTTTTTTCTTGCCCGTTTCTTCCAGGCTTTTCTTGATTTGAAAAAACAGTTTCCGAAACTCAACCTGCTACTTAATATACTTTTATTTATATATGTTACATTTTACCTATCAAGACTGGCAGCAAGGTTTTTCCCGACTGCATTACCGCGTTGGACATGGAGTCTCCCGGCTACCTGCGGTTTTTTACTCATCCCACTATTGCTGATTGTTGTGCAAATTCTTTGTATTGGAAAAAGCAAGCCGAACCGCTATTTATTTGGCGGTTCCGTTTTGTTCCTGCTGCTTTTATTTATATCGCATATTGTTACGCCGGATGGCTTAAACCTTTTTCCCGGCAGTATACTTTCAAGGATATTAATAGAGAACTTCAGATTATTTGAAGCGATATTTCTCGCCTTGCTCATCGCATCTTTCACCTGGATATTGCTTATGCGCTTTATTGAGCTGAGAAGACTAAATGCACAACAGGCCCTGGAAAAAGAAAGGCTGGAAAAAGAAATAGAAATAGAGAAAAACGAATTAATAGAACAACAAAAGATACAACTGGAGAAAGATGTGGCAGAGAGAACACAGGAACTGAAAATTTCACTGGATGAACTAAAAGCCACGCAAAAGCAGCTGATACAATCGGAAAAGATGGCCTCATTGGGAGAACTCACGGCGGGTATAGCGCATGAGATACAAAACCCGCTAAACTTCGTGAATAATTTTTCTGATGTTAATACCGAATTAATCGGAGAATTAAAAGAAGAGCTGGCAGCCGGCAACCTGCAACTGGCAACTGAAATAGCTGATGACATTCAACAGAATGAAGCCAAGATCAATCACCACGGCAAACGGGCAGACGGGATTGTAAAAGGCATGTTACAACATTCCCGCTCCAACACGGGCGAAAAAGAAGCGACCGATATCAATAAGCTGGCCGACGAATACCTCCGCCTCTCCTACCATGGTATGCGATCGAAGGACAACAATTTTAATGTTGATATGAAAACAGTGTTTGATGAAACCATTGGCTTTATCAACGCAGTACCGCAGGATATCGGGAGGGTTCTGCTCAATCTTTACAACAATGCGTTTTACGCAGTGAACGAAAAGGCAAAGCAGCAAGCCGCAGGATACAAACCGGAAGTAGGTGTCACAACGAAAAAGACAGACGGAAGGATTGAAATAAGCGTGACTGATAATGGCAATGGCATTCCACAAGGCATTGTTGACAAGATCTTTCAGCCTTTCTTTACTACTAAACCAACCGGCAGTGGAACCGGACTGGGATTGAGTTTGAGTTATGATATTGTGAAGGCACATGGCGGGGAGTTAAAAGTGAATAGCAAAGAAGGGGAAGGAAGCGAATTTATTGTTGTGTTACTGGCTTAAGCATATAAATTGAGCTTTAGTTGCGTCGCACTCTGGTACAATTAGCCCGGAGGTCAGCAAAGAATCAGAAAACAATAAAAAGGCTTTCGTTCTTGCCGACTTGTATTCAACAGTACAAGTGAGTGACACAACGAAGATGCCACAAAGAACAGCAGATCGTTTAATAAGAAATATGAAAAGGATAATCAGCATACTATTGATTTTGTCGCCTTTATTTGTTAGTGCACAGCATTTGCCTGATAGCTTACGCACTGCTCATGTACATGCAGGCAACGATTCAGCCCGTTATATGACCTCCAAATACCTGTATGATTATTACGAGGAATTAAATAAGGATTCGGCCTTTTATTATGCGCAACAGTGTTTACAACTTGCCAAGAGAAACAACGAAATACTGGCCGAGGCTATTTACATGGATAATACGGCTTACCAACTGATTGGGATGGGAAAATATGCAGAGGCGCTTCAATATGTCCTGGATGTTTTTAAGATTGTTGAGGACCCTAAAAATGAAAGACTCAATAGCTGGATGTTGTTTTCCAGGCCATTTAATGGAAGTAACAGGCTATTGGTACTTTCATACACGCATCACATGTTTGCCATATTGATGCGTGAAACCCAAAATACAGAACAAGAGATTTTTCATTATAAAGAGGCCCGAAGGATAGCTTCGGAGATAGGGTATCCCGTGAGGCAAATGCTTGCTGCCATGAACCTCGGGCGAAGTTTTACAACAGTGAACAAGCTGGATTCTGCATTAATGTATGAAAAGGAAGCAGAACAAATGACAGAAAATTCACCATATAAAAAATATCTCGGGCAGGTTTATTACAGTCTTGGAAATATTTATTTTGAAAAAAACAATTTGCCGCTGGCCCTGGACTATTATCATAAAGGCATTGTAATATCTGAAAAAGAAAACAACCTGATAGGGTTGGCAAACAGCTATTTTTTTCTTTCGAAATATTTTCTGGCTAACAGGCAAAAAGACTCTGCTCTTTTTTATTCCATGCAATGCCTGCAAACGATTAAACAAGTTGGTATTGTGAGATGGTATAAGGTGAACCTTGGTACAGCTTATGAAAATGTTTACCTGTCTTATAAATTGATCAATCAAAAAGACAGCTTACTAAAATACGAGGAACTTACTTTAATAACTACAGACAGCCTGTATAATGAACGCATCAAAAACCTGACTGCCTTCCAGGCGGCCACATTAAGTGAACAGCTTCGGTTGCAGCAGGTGGAGAAAGAAAAAATTGCTTACGAGAACAATGTAAGGATGTATATCCTGATTGCCGGCATAGCTGTTTTATTACTGCTTGCATTTATTTTCTACCGGAATAACCGGCAAAAAGAAAAGACCAATAAAACATTGCAAAAAACATTGACTGATTTAAAATCAACCCAGGCCCAACTCATTCAGTCAGAGAAAATGGCCTCGCTTGGAGAACTTACTGCCGGCATTGCACACGAGATACAAAACCCGTTGAACTTCGTGAATAATTTTTCTGATGTAAATAAAGAATTGCTGGAAGAGCTAAGAGCTGAACGCTTAAAACCTAAAGCAGAAAGAGATGAACTAACTGAAGAAGAAATAATCAATGATGTAATTGCAAACGAAGAAAAAATAAATCACCATGGCAAACGTGCAGACGGGATTGTAAAAGGAATGTTACAACATTCCCGGTCCAACACAGGCGAAAAAGAACCAACCGATATTAACAAACTGGCCGACGAATACCTCCGCCTCTCCTATCATGGTATGCGATCGAAGGATAACAATTTCAATGCTGATATAGAAACCCGGTTTGATGATACCGTTGGCAACATTAACGTAGTGCCGCAGGATATCGGGAGGGTGTTGCTCAATCTTTATAACAATGCGTTTTACGCCGTCAATGAAAAGGCAAAGCAGCAAACCGCAGGTTACAAACCGGAAGTCTCGATTAAAACGAAAAAGATAAACGGCAAGATTGAAATGGTCGTAAGTGATAACGGTAATGGCATACCGCAAAACATTGTTGACAAGATCTTTCAGCCGTTCTTTACCACCAAGCCTACAGGCTCAGGAACCGGGTTGGGCTTGAGTTTGAGCTATGATATTGTAAAAGCACATGGCGGGGAGATAATAGTGGCCGGTAAGGAAGGAGACGGAACTGAATTTATCATTCAGCTTCCCGATAAATAGGCTTTGAACAAAACAACTATAGCCAGTAACGGTAACCGAAATGCTGTTATAGCAACGACCAGGAAGATGAAGTGATTGCGACGCAACGATGATGCCATGGAAGACTGCTGTCCGTATCATAAAAAGTGCTGCAAAAAAGGAAGAGCGCCGCAGGACGGGTGAAAGGGTTTATCATTTATGTGCCCGTAACTGTGTCTTTCCTTGTCCCCGGCTCCCGCTGTTAAATCATCTTCGTTGCGTTGCACACCCGGGCGTTCGGTTATTCACGGTGCAGCGCATATTCATCTTTTCCTTAACTTACCACAAAAACAAACTATACCTGATCCAAAACCCTTTACTACCGATAAAATGACAGCAAATAATTCTTTACCAAAGCCTTGCGGGCCTGAAGGATTTTTATCTATCCTTTGTGCCTGCCTGTTACTGCGTAACAAAGCCGGCAACAAACCGATGCCGCGAACAAAACTTATATTTACCTATTAAAAGAACCAACAAAAGAAATTGCACCCGATCCCCAAAATATCCTGGCTTTCCGTACCCGCGATGTTGTTCATGATAACCATTCAGGCGCAGCAGGTTGACTCATTAAAGAACCTCTTAAAAAACACCAGACAAGACACCGCTGCTGCAGACCGTTTAAACGAAATAGCCTCTTATTATCACAATATTGCTGAAGAAGACAGTTGCCAGAAATATGGTTTCGAGGCACTTTCGATCGTTAAAAAACTATCTGAGAGCGATGCCGTACAAAAAGACAAGGCGTATGCGCTTGCGTGTAAGAAGTTAAAAGCAAAGGCCCTGGAAAATATTGGCGCGGCACTTTATTACATCAATCCCCAAGCGGGTTTTGACACGTTGCAGGTCGCACTTAAACTCTGGATAGAAACGGGCGACAAATACGGGCTTGCTACAGTGTATGACCGTCTTGGTGGTGCTTATACCGGCCGGCAGGATTATGAAAATGCTATTAAAAATTTCAGGCTCGGTTTAAACTACAGCAGGGCGACCGGGAATAAAACCGATGAAGCCATGGCCTGGTATAACATTGGTCTTATTCAACGGTATATGGGTAATTATGGAGATGCACTGGAAAGTAACCTGGTGACGTTACAAATAGGCAGGGAAATAAAAGACACCACGATTATTGGCTATGGGTTGCTGGGCAACGGCTTTGATTACATGTTCGCCAAAGACTATGATGAAGCAATCAAAAATCAGCGGGAAGCGTTAGCGATTTTCATAGCACGAAAAGACTCAGCAAGTATTGCCACAGCTTACAACGACATGGGCGTAGCCTACCATTTCGCAGGAAATACTGACAGTTCTTTAAAAAACCATTTAGCTGCACTTGCAATAAGAAAGCGAGTGTCCACGAATGGCGAGATCGGTGCTTCTTACAATTATATTTCCGACATTCTTGTGTTGCAGAAGAAATACGCCGAGGCATTAAGTTATTGCCTTGAAGGGCTAAAGCATGTAAAGCTGGATGGCGATTCCAGGTTTATTCTTAACGGGTACACCTGCGCAGGAAATATTTACAGGAACCTTCATGAGTACCCGCATGCGCTCACTTATTATGATTCGGCCCTAAACCTTAGCAAAGCGATCAGTGACAAGGAAGACGAAGCCGTGGCGTTGCAGGGTATCGCGAATGTTTATCTTACGCAAGGTAAAAACAAGGAAGCCATCGGGCTGCTTAACCAGGCAGCCTCTGTGTTGCCGAATACCAATCACAAAATGCTACAGTCTGTTTACAGGCAACTGGCAGATGCGTATGTAAAAACCGGCGATTATAAAAACGCATACGAAAACCAGGTCAGGTTCAAGCAGATGAGCGATTCCCTGACTGCGGCAGAGAAAGCGGAAAAGATTACCAGTCTTACAAAACAGCTCGAATACAAAAACAAGCATGCCTTGCAGAAAGCAAGCCAGGAAAAACAACTCGCCATCCAGCAATCGCAGATCGAGCGCCAGAAAATAATGGGTAATATCAGTATTGCCGGATTGGTAGCGGTAATCGGTTTAGCCATCATTGTATATATCCGTTTCAGGGAAAAAAGGAAACTGAATGTGGCCCTCGAGCAATCGCTTACCGAATTAAAAGCGACCCAAACCCAACTTGTACACTCCGAAAAAATGGCTTCGCTTGGAGAACTTACCGCAGGCATTGCACATGAAATACAGAACCCTTTAAATTTTGTAAATAATTTTTCTGACCTCAGCCACGAATTGTGTGACGAAATGAACGAGGAATTAAATCGTGGTAATATCAATGAAGCAAAAGCGCTTGCAGGGAATATACAGGAGAATCTCGAAAAAGTAGTGCATCATGGCAAACGCGCAGAATCCATTGTAAAAGGCATGTTACAACATTCCCGCACCAGTACCGGCCAGCGCGAGTTAACCGATATTAATAAACTGGCCGATGAATACCTGCGCCTCTCCTATCACGGGCTTCGCGCCAAAGACAAGTCATTCAACTCAGAAATAAAAACTGACTTTGACGAAAAGGGCGGCAGCATTAAAGTGGTCGCGCAAGATATTGGCCGCGTGCTATTGAATTTGTACAACAACGCGTTCTTCGCTGTTTTTGAAAAGAAACAAATTGCCGGTGAAAAATACCAACCCATAGTAACCGTTTCAACAAAACGCGTTAACAATGCGGCCGGTGTTGCACAACTGATCATTACTATAAGCGATAATGGTATGGGAATACCGAAAAGGATCGTTGACAAGATTTTCCAGCCATTTTTTACAACAAAACCATCGGGACAGGGAACCGGCCTCGGCCTAAGCCTGAGTTATGATATTATAAAAGCGCACAAGGGCGAAATAAAAGTAGAAACAGTGGAAAATGAAGGCACCAGTTTTATTATTCAACTGCCTGTAAGTTGAGTTTTTTATGGTGCCAGGCTACATCAATATGCCAGGCTTTCGTTGCGTCGCACTCTTGTACTGCAGTAATCCTGCTGAGCAATGAACAAAGCGTAAAAGGGAGTCATTCTTTCATCAGAAGAAGCTAAGACAACATATGCCGCTATTGACACGGAAGTCCGTAAAAAAATGATCTTTTTTAAATTTATATAATACCGTAATGAAGTTATTTTTCGGGGCCCTATTCCGTTTGTCATTGTCCAGTTTTATGGCTGCACAACAAAACCTGCAATACAATTCCAGAAAGGCCTTAAGCAAGAGTATGAATGACCCGGTGCAGTTTAAAATACCGGGAACCATCTCCGGGTACGAGCTTGCAAAAAAATACAAGCGCAGGAACAGGACTTGGCTTGAGTTTGAGTTATGATATTGTAAAGGCCCATGGCGGAGAAATAAAGGTGGAGACCAATAAGAATGAAGGTTCGTCATTTATCATTAAACTTTACGTTTGAACTTAGTATGAAAAAAATAGTATTTCTATCGCTTTTTATTCTCTGTGAAAATTCAGTTATTGCACAAAATGAAGTGGCCAAACAGATTTTGGCACAATGCGACTCGATATTGGATAAAGTTGTAAAAGAAAAGGATGCGGATAGAAAAACAGATCTACTTTTATCATTTTACGGCACATCTATTGACGGCTTTCCGTTACAGCTCCAGCATCTTAGTCAAGAACTACTGGATGTTTCCAAAAAGAATAAAGACATTTTTATTGAATCGGCTTCATTTAGCGCGGCTGCCCAAGCCTATCGGCTTACCGGTAACTATGTAAAGGCATTGGAATATCATCGCAAAGCGGTGGCGCTTGCGGAGCAAACCGGCAATAAAACACTGGTAGGCTTTGCACTTAACCAGATGGGGCATATTTATAAAGACAGGTTAGAAAACGAAAAGGCATTAGCGCTATACACCGAAGCATTTAAGGATTTTGAAGCATCCGGTAAAAATGATAAATGGTATGCTTCCATGAACCTCGCAACTGTATATTATAACATGGGCAGCTACGATTCCTCATTATTCTATGCAAAATATGCCCTTGCAAAGATCACTCAGTCAACCTCCCCGGGCGACGGCAATCAAAGTATTATATATTCGACTTTTGCCAACGTATACAGTCAAAAAAACGAACCCGATAGCGTAAGAAAATATTTTGCAAAGGCAATAGAGCTGGTAAACAAGCTACAATCGCCCCGCTATAAAAATGCAATTTTTGTTTTTCTTGCAGAACATTTTAGCCGTATCCACCAATACGACTCATCCGCATTCTATTATAAAAAAGCAATCAACATTGTAGCAGGGACAGAGATGGACAACCTTGTTCTTAAACCCGCTAAAAGCCTTACTGCATATTATCAAAACATCAATGCGGATAGCACGGTGAAATACTGGAAGGTTTATTCGGTTGCAAACGATAGCGTTAACAGCATGCGCACCAACCAGCAAATTCAAATGCTTACGTTTGAAGAAGATCAACGTAAAAGAGACATTGAAGCGGCACAAATTGCTTATCAAAATAAAATACGTACCGGTTTATTGCTGGGCGGCCTCGCAGTGTTTTTGATAGTTGCTGTCATCCTTTACCGTAATAACAAGCAAAAGCAAAAAGCCAATACAAAACTCGAGAAAACACTAGCCGAACTAAAATCCACCCAAGCACAACTTATCCAATCAGAAAAAATGGCTTCACTTGGTGAGCTTACTGCGGGCATTGCACACGAGATACAAAACCCGTTGAACTTTGTGAATAATTTCTCGGACGTAAACACGGAACTAATCGACGAATTAAGAGAAGAACTGGCAACCGGCAACCTGCAGTTGGCAAATGAAATTGCAATTGATATCAAAGAAAATGAAGCCAAGATCAACCATCATGGCAAACGTGCAGACGGAATTGTAAAGGGGATGTTACAGCATTCCCGTTCGGGTACGGGCGACAAGGAACCTACCGACATCAATAAACTGGCTGACGAATATTTCCGCCTCTCCTATCATGGGATACGATCGAAAGACAATGACTTCAATGCGGATATAAAAAACGCGTTTGATGAAACAACCGGCAACATCAATGTAGTGCCGCAGGATATCGGGAGGGTGCTGCTGAACCTTTACAACAATGCGTTCTATGCGGTGAACGAAAAGTCAAAGCTGCAAACTGCCAATTACAAACCGCAGGTGTCTGTTACAACGAAAAGAATCAATGGCAAGATTGAAATAAGCGTGACTGACAATGGCAACGGCATACCGCAAAACATCGTTGACAAAATATTCCAGCCGTTCTTTACCACCAAACCTACCGGATCAGGAACAGGACTTGGCTTGAGTTTGAGTTATGATATTGTAAAGGCCCATGGCGGAGAAATAAAAGTAAGGAGCACGGAAGGGCAAGGAACTGAATTTATCATTCAGTTACCCCTAAGCTAAATTATTGCTTGCACCGGTTTAAGCGCCGGTATTGATCATTTCCCAGGATACATTAGAAAATTGGATAACAGGTTTAACTATGAAATCTTTAAAACCAGCATGGCTTTTTATTTGCATCGTGTTTCTATGTATCGAACAGGCAGCAAGCCAGCGTTTGATAAATGTAACAACACAAGATGACGGTACCAGGATTTTGTTTGCCGATGCACTAAGTGACAGCATGGGCGTTTATTCCATTTCGGACGTTTGTTCGGAAAACTTTGCGGATAAATTCAGGCCGGGACAGGTTGCAGGGTTTAGTGAGGACATAAAAAATTACTGGTTCCGGTTCACTTTACAAAACAATAGCGGCAAGAGCGGAAACTGGTTATTGAATTTTGACAACTGGGCTTATGTAAAACTATATTCCGGCGATTCCCTAACCACGCAAACACCAAAAATAAGCGGGCATTTAATCCCCTTTCTTCAAAAAGATTATGCCTCCGGAAACAGGAACCTCGTAAAGTTGTATTTGAAAGCCGGGGAAACAGTCAACTGTTATGCAAGGCTGGAAACTTCCAACCGGTGGCAGGTTAAGCCCGCTGATTTGTCATTCAGAATGTATACAGATGCGCTATACCTCGCTGAACGGCATGACCAGGATAATACCATATCATGGTTTAATGGCTTTTTTATGGTTATCCTGCTATACAATCTTTTTATATTCCTGTCGACAAAGGATAAGAATTATATACCTTATCTCCTGATGCTCTTGTTCAACTTCATTTTCAACTTCGAGAATTTTGGCTACAACTTTGAAGTGATGAAGCATTATCCAGCCTATTTGAACTGGTATAGCTTTTTAGATATGCTTCTTTCGTTTATTTATGCATGTGCAATCTTATCGTTTGCGGCCCGTTTCCTGAAAGTGAAACAGCACTTCCCTTTCTTTTATAAATTTTTCATGGTAACGCTGCTGGCCCTTTTTATTCTTGTAATCGTTTCCTTTATGGGCAATGAATACCTGGCTTACAGCATTGGCAACATGGTTGGTATTATTTCCATGCTATCGATACTTATTGTAGCGATCCGCAGTTTCTATATCAAACTGCCTTCCGCGGGCTATTTTTTGCTGGCGCAAACCGCGTTTCTCACAGGCCTTATCATCTTTCTTTTAAAGTCGCTGAATATGGTACCCAACCATTTTCTTACCAACTACAGTTTACAAATTGGCTCTGCAGTTGAAGAATTACTGTTTTCGTTTGCACTTGCCAACCGCATTAATGTATTGGAGAAAGACAACAAGGAAAAGCAATTGGAGCTCATTGACCAGTTGCACGAAAACCAGAACCTGCAAAAAGAACTCAATATAAAACTGGAACAGAAAGTGGTGGAACGCACGCAGGAACTTCAGCAGTCTTTACAAAACCTTAAAGCAACACAGGTTCAACTTATACACTCCGAGAAAATGGCAAGCCTGGGTGAACTCACGGCAGGTATTGCTCATGAAATTCAGAACCCCCTAAACTTTGTAAATAATTTTTCCGATATAAATGCAGAATTGATTGATGAATTAAAACAAGAGTTGGCTGCAGGCAACCTTCAAGTGGCAACTGAAATCGCCGACGATATCAAAGAAAACGAAGCCAAGATTAACCATCATGGCAAACGTGCCGACGGTATTGTAAAGGGCATGTTACAACATTCCCGTTCGGGCACGGGCGACAAGGAGCCTACTGATATTAATAAACTGGCCGACGAATATCTCCGTCTCTCCTATCATGGGCTTCGATCGAAGGACAAGGACTTCAATGCTGATATAAAAACTGCCTTTGATGAAAGCACTGGCTTTATTAATGCAGTGCCGCAAGACATTGGAAGAGTATTACTGAATTTGTTTAATAATGCTTTTTATGCATTGAATGAAAAAGCAAAGCTGCAAATCACCGGTTACAAACCGCAGGTTATCGTTACAACAAAAAAAATTGACCCGGCCCAGGGCGCGGTGGCTAAGGTTGAAATAAGTGTTGCAGATAATGGCAACGGCATCCCGGAAAAAATAAAAGAGAAAATATTTCAGCCGTTCTTTACCACCAAGCCAACCGGTTCAGGGACAGGGCTGGGATTGAGTCTGAGCTATGATATTATAAAAGCCCATGGCGGGCAGATAATCGTTGATAGTGCAGAGGGTGAAGGCACTACATTTATTATTGTGTTACCAGCTTAGGAATATGCATTAAGCTTTTGTTGCGTCGCACTCCTGTACTGCAGCTATCAACGGGGCAGTGGATATTCATCTTTTAACTAACTTACCAGCAAAACAACCATCACATTCACGAATATTTTTGTACATAGATGATAACAGACCGTGTTCGTAGCAACTATCAGCCTGCATTTTTTTTAGCCTGCCTTTACGCATTGCTGTTATCAGGATGCGCAAGCTCTGCCTACTTCAATACACCTAACGATGTACATAAAATCATGGGTACCGTTTATATGGCCGATGGTAGTGTAAAAAAGGGGCTGGTCACCGTTTCACTTGAAGTCCGGCAGCTCAGTGATAACGATATCAGTATCATTCCAGAAGGTTCGGCAACAGCTGAGAAGCTGGACTTTAAGCAAATCAAATATTACAGCATTGGCGGTGATGTTTTTATTCCCAAGATCGTTGACCTGACCCTGAATAAAGATTATCATTACGTTTTTTTGAAGCGCCTCACCAAGGAAGAAGACAGGCTGCAGTTTTACGAACTGCCCCAGAGTTACAAAAGCAATGACGCGGGTGAGCAACGGTATTACTATTATTTTTCCCTGCCCTATTTTTCCCGATACGAGGTTGTTGATATCAACAGTGAAAAGGTTGTGCCAGGTTTCGAATTTAAGATGAGTGACTACGTGTCAGATTGCCCTGTCCTGGCAACGCAGATTAAAACAAAGACTCCTGGCTACTTCTACAGTTTTCTTGCCAGCAGGGCTGAGAAGCTACGGGTAATGAACAGCATCGTAAAAGAATATAACGAGTGCAGATAGTGCAACTACCATACTGCAGTTAACTATGCAATCTTAATAAACATTCTTTTCATTGCCGAATAGTGGACCGGGCGTAAAAGTGAGTGACACAACGATGCCGGAGAACGGTAAGAAGGCGGTTACAAAAAATACCAGCGCTTATACTTCGAAGAGTGGCATTTTAGCGAGTGCCGGAGTGTCCAGTTCGGCAAACAATACTGCCACACCTACCTCTCCTTTGTAAAGACTGTTGTTGCGCAACACCGGAGAACCAATTTGCTGCATGATCATTTTTTTCAAGTGATCAGCCTTTGCGAGCCAGCTTTTTTGTTGCGTTGCATTGTACATATTGAGCATTGCATAGGCATTGCCACTTATGCCGCAGCAAAGATTGGCGTTTCGGCTGTTGGCATTTTTATAAGAATGGTTTGCACATTTTTCTGCGATAGCCAGGTATTTTTCCTGGCCCGTGTATTTAAAAAGTTGGGTCCACAAGAAAACATACCCGGACGTTCCATTGCACCACCCGTACCGGGGTCGATGCTGTTGTGTTGAAACAGGCCAGTACAGCGCCTGTTCCTCCTGTTTTGCACAAAGCAGCAGTTGATCGACCCTGTCGAAAAACGGCATGGGCAGCGGCCGACCGGATGCACTGCACCACAATAGTGTTGCGTAGAGCAACCCTGCCCAGCCATGTGCTATTCCATAATACTTTAATTGATTTGACTCATGAATCGGTGGATGCATCCCGGCCTGCTGCCAAATTTCCTCCAGGATTTTGGTGGTAAAAGCTTTTATATGAGCAAGCTCTTTAAAATTATGATCCCTTAATTGAGCGACCATGACGGATGAACCAACCAGCAAACCCGCTTTTCCTAAAGTGAGATCTATTTTGTCACAGTCTGTCTTTGCATAGACCATGTATTGTTCCAAAGAATGGCGGGTATTGTAAGTATCGTCATTGCAGGCGTTAATAAGGGTCTGCACAAGCCATGCTCCGGTGGGACTATGATAGATCGATCTTTTGCCCACGGTTTCTTCATCGATATCTATTTCTTTTGAAAAGAATGCGTCGTTTTTTTTATGAACAAAATCAGTTGCATGGCTTGCCCAAACGCCGGCAAGCTGCAGTAGTTCTGGTTCCTGTTCAAGGCATGCCATACGATAATACATATATGCCAGGCCCGCCGCGCCATAGTTTACAGAACAGGAAGGCGCGACGGAAAGGCCGTTTCCAAGCCATGCAGAATGCCATGAAAATTTGTTTCGAACGAATGCCGCAAAAGATGCCGTTGAGGGATTAGCAGGTGCTGAGAAATAGCTTACAGAGGTAAGGATATCGCTACAGGCCTCGTCGATGGCATTAGCAAATTGACCTAGATTCTCAAACCTTGCGGAAGGATCTTTTGCAAGAGCGACCGCAAATACTGCATTCAGTTTGTGCGGGAGACAAAGATCAAACGATTCGAACGGCAACGGTGCTTCAGAAAGTATTTGCTGAAACACCTTCTTTTTTTCAATAGAAAAATCGACATAATAATGACCAGTGAGCAGGTAATAAAGCAATGCAGCGATCGCATATTGCTCAGCTTTTTCTGTAACGGGCGGCCGCTGTTTTCCAGAAACGATTGCTGTTGCATATTCAGGTTCATAAAAGAATACCACGCCCGGCCTTGAACCCGGCCTGGCGGTGTTTCCTGTGACGGACAGTGCGAAGTCAATGATACTGACCCTCCCTCCGGGCGATACCAGGATATTCCTCAAATTGACATCACCATGCAGTACACCCAGTGAATGAATATGCTGGTAGGCCGTGAGTATATTTTTACAAAGAGAGATTTGTTTAAGTACATTTTCTTTGATGTTATAATTCCGAAACTGATCCGCATACTTGTCAGCTGTTTTGCCTTCGAACCATTCCGTTATAAAATACATTTGAGATTCGGTTTCACCTTTATCTACCAGCCTGGGGTTGAAACAACCATCGAGTTTTTCCAATATCCGGGTCTCTGTTTCGAATAAGCGCCTGTTATCTGCCTCACCGACCGTGAGCAGTTTTAGCGCATAGATGAGGCCATTTTTATCTTCAGCCATGAACACCTGGGTATCATCGAGCGATTGCCATTTTTGTTTCAGGGTATATCCAAGAAACGTATCGCCTGTTTTAAAATATTGCGCTACCTTGTTTGAAGCCGGCACATCCGGCTCTATCCGAACGAGATAACCAAGTTGCTCTAGTGAGACAAGCAGGCCGAAAACTTCATCGGCTATCCGCTGAGGATCTTTATTAACAGCATTTGCAAATTTCACAATTGCTTCTTCCCATGAATGCGGCGTTCTGAATGTTTCGAGGAAATCTGCAGCTGTTCTGTTGATGAGTTTGCTGGTAGTCCTAGAGTCGGGCATGGAAAGCACCACGTCTGAATCATCATATTCAAATCTTCTTTTGTCGAAATCGCTTATCCCAGCAACTTCAAACAACTGCACTCCCAATGCAAGTTTATATAGTTCGTATTTAGGCATCAATTATTTGATGATGGCTTTAAAATTTCTCTTGTAAATCAGGGCCGCCTTCATTATCAATGTAAGACCAGTTACTGATATCGACATTTGCTATAAAAAGGCGCACTTTAATGTATTCAAGCAGTAAGTCAATTTCCAGGTTTTCCATTTTGGCCTGGAGTATTATCGAGGCCAGCATATCGGTTATCCATGTCCTCCAGCTATAACCCTGTTTACGTGAGGCTTGAAAATCGATACCGAAAGATATCAAACCATTTTTGTCAAATTGCGTGGTAAAAGGAACCCCGTGGGCGGGAGTGTTCGCACAAAGCGCCTCCAATTCGTTCGCAGCAAGCAACAAGTCGTCCCGGTTTTCAAAATAGGCGACCATTTTATCTGGCCGTAGCAATCCGTTCATTGTTTGACCGATCTTAAAACTGCCGGCGCCTGAACGGGTGAGTACAGGAACAGCAATATTAAAGAGCGAAGCCGTAGCTTCAGGCATCGGGCTAAGATATAGTTTGTATGTGTTGACGGTTTCCCCATACTTCTGTTGTGGAATGCTTTTATTTCGCGACCAACTGAACCAGTATCTTCTTTCTCTATTTAGCGTCCAGTTGTCTGAAAGTGTATTGTTCTCCGGGAAGTGGGTAAACAGAAAATCTGATACGGCACTGACAGAGGAAAGATATTTCTCATGGCTTTTGTCCATGGGAATCACATTAAAGGTGTATAGTTTGTTCCCTAGTGATTTTACCGTTTCATTTTTTAAGTGGAAGCAATACCGGATTGCGTTTGCGGACAAAAGCGACAACTTGCCAGGAGAAGATTGCCTTTCCAGCCATTCGCTACCAAAGATCAGTGGTGCCGCTTTGCTGCCGGAAATATAAGTTTCCTGGTATTGCAATGCAAGAATATCGTTTAAAACCAGTTCCGCGACAAGGTTTTCGTATTTTCCGTAGGGTTGAGACAACACGAAATTGGGCAGGTGAAAATAATCTTTACAATGAAGAAAAATAAGCGCAGACTCCCTTCCTGCTATTATTTGTGTGGTTGAACCCGGGCTCAAAGAAATGAATAATCCATAAATATCACCTACGTCCGCAACCGTTAAAAGCATGGTGCGGTCGTTGTCGGTTAACTGATTCCATTCAGTTAATTGAAATGATTCTGTGGTACGAAATCTCCTGTTAAGAAATCCGGTCTCAATCATGAGTCAGGGATATTGCGAATTATGTTGGAGCGTTACGATGCAGTACTGGATTTTGCCAACTGCCTGACCCCATGCTTTAACTTTTGGAGCCTTTCATCATAAGAAAGGCGGGTCTTTTTATTTAAAAGTTCGCTACTGGTGTTTTTCCAGGAATCGCCTTCATCATTGGTCCATTTGCAGGTTATATCATCATCGTTGGTTCGCTCGCAGGTACTATCATCATCACCGTTGGTTCGCTTGCAGGTGATATCATCATCATTAGTTCGCTTGCAGGTAATATCATCATCATTGGTTCGCTTGCAGGTGATATCATCATCATTGGTTCGCTTGCAGGTTATATCATCATCATTAGTCCGTTTGCAGGAACAGTCGTCATTGGTTCGCCTGCAGGTACTGTCATTGTCATCATTGGTTCTTTTGCACGTTACATCGTCGTCATTGGTACGCTTGCAAGTTGTATCATCGTTATTATCGTCATTGTTATTGGTACCCTGGCATTCAAAAAATTTATTCGTTGCCTTGCAACTTGCGCCGGCACATTTCAAGTATTCCTGTTCGGCATCCCAGCCAGCATTGCCAGCACTTATAACCAGATCAATTGATGAACGCTTTCGGGGGCGAAGAGTGACCATCAGGTCTTTTGAAATAAAATTAGTCATCACTGTATTTTAATGTTGAAAGATAAAATATTCACTTTATAATGCTGATTTAAATGCACAAATATTTACAGTAGTGTTATGTAATTACATTAATGTTATGTATTTACATTAGTGTTATGGTTGTTAGACAAGCGGTGAAATTTTCATATGGAATTAAAATATCTAACTGTGTTTGTACGGGCAAGTAAGTTCACAAACTGACTTCGTTTTAAAGATATATTATTTTTATCACCGGCAGTTACTAATTTAGTCGAATATTTTATTTGAATCCAGGTTGCCCCCATCGCGTATATAATGAAACTAACAATGAGATTTTTCCTGATCTTTTTATTGCCGCTACTTTCTTTTCAACCTGCCGATGGTCAATTGAATAAAGACAGTCTCTTACTATCATTAAAAAATCCACCTAACGACAGCACAAAGGCTGACCTGTTAAGGTCTTTGAGTGAATACTATGTAAGATTAAAACCAGACACGTCAATGATTTTGGCCAGGCAGGCCATTGAACTGGCCAGAAAGGCAAGATCGGCTGAAATAGAAGGGTCTGCGACCTTTACACTTGCGAAAGTGTACGAGTTTCTTGGCAACTATACGACAGCCCTTGAACTGTTTCTCGAGTCGCTTAAAATAAACGAGTCGGTAAAAGATGAAAGTATGGTAGCTTCCTGTCTTTTATTTATAGGCGACATTTACAAACTTCAAAGTAATCATGCGGAATCGCTTTCTTATTATTATAAATCGTTGGAAAGATCGGCCAATATCAGCGACTCTGTTGACAAACATGATCTGGTCGCGTGGATAGACCTTGGTCTCGGCGACACCTACGAGTCGATGAACAGGCTTGATTCAGCCGAATATTATATCAATTCCAGCTATGACTTAATAAAAAAATACGGGATCCCTTACCTGGCTGGCCGGGCTTTGAAAACATACGGTAATATTTACTCGAGAAACGGGCAATTAGCAAAAAGCATGCAGTATTATAGGGCAAGCATAGTGGAACTGACGGCGACAAATGATCTGTTTAATATAGCCCAGTCAACCCTGGGAATCGCCCGGCTTTTTCAAAAATCAGGCCTTGCAGACTCTTCGAAATTTTATGCGTGGCAGTCGCTGTCGATTGCGCAAAGAGGAGGTTTCCTCCTCGAGATTCTGAATTCCGCTCAATTTCTTTCCGATCATTATAAAGAATTGCGCAAGATAGACAGCGCTTTCTATTACCAGCAGATAACCGTTTCCGCCAAAGACTCCCTTTTTAGCAGGGAAAAAATCATTGATTTTCAGAATGTCGTTTTTAATGAGCAGCTAAACAACGAGAAAATAGCGGAAGCCCGGGAGCAGGTAAGAAATGAAATAAAGTTTTATGTCTTGTTTGCCGGTCTTGCAGTATTGTTGTTGATTGCAATCATACTGCTGCGAAATATCCGGAACAAAAAGAAGGCAAATGATTTGCTTCATCTTCAGAAAAAAGAGATCGATGAGCAAAAACAAAAGATAGAAAAGGCTTTTAATGACCTCAGCTCAACACAAACTCAACTTATTCAGTCAGAAAAAATGGCCTCGCTTGGCGAGCTTACGGCCGGCATTGCACACGAAATACAAAATCCGTTGAACTTCATCAATAATTTCTCCGATGTTAATACTGATCTCATCAGGGAAATGGAAGAAGAACTGGCTGCAGGGAACCAGGATATAGCTTTGGACATAGCAAAAGATATCAGGGAAAACGAACAAAAGATCAATCACCATGGCAAACGGGCTGAAGCCATTGTTAAAGGTATGCTTCAACATTCCCGTTCAAGTTCGGGTCAAAAGGAATCGATCAATATTAACCGGCTTGCAGATGAATATATCCGTCTTGCTTTTCATGGACACAGGGCTAAGGACAAATCATTCTCAGCCTCGTTCAATACCGAGTTTGATGCCGCCATTGACAAGTTTAACGTGATGCCCCAGGAAATGGGGCGGGTGCTGTTGAATTTATATAATAATGCCTTTTATGCCGTAAATGAAAAAAAGAAAACGATTGAGACGCAAAACCCCGATGCAGTCGCGCCTGTCTATGAACCGTTAGTAACGGTGAGCACCAAAAAAGAAATAAATGGAATTTCCATAACCGTCGCAGACAATGGTAATGGAATTCCTCAAAAAGTGATTGACAAGATTTTTCAACCTTTTTTTACTACCAAACCTACAGGACAGGGAACAGGCCTTGGGTTAAGCCTGAGTTATGACATCGTAAAAGCGCATGGCGGCGGCATAAAAATAGAAACCACGGAGGGCGAAGGAACAAAATTTATTATCAGCCTGCCCAATACGTAAACACATCATCATAAATAAACTCTTATGGCAAAACCTCATTTTGTAACATACTGTATTGTGGCAGCATTGATCCCGTTAAGCCCGCTCCGGCTGTCGGCCCAGGACAAAGGCGACGGCGATCTTTTTTCGACAGACAGCGTATTACAAATTACGGTAAGTGGCAATACAAAAGAACTTTTTAACGACAGGGATGAAAACTCCTCAATGCACCCAATGGTAATTTCCTGCCAGGATAAAAACGGCCAACAAGCCCGGTTGAATGTAAACATAAAGACAAGGGGGCATTTCCGAAAATCGGCCCAGAACTGTATCTACCCTCCCCTGCAGTTTAATTTTACTGCAAGTGATACGCTTAGTCAATCTTTGTTTAGTAACCAGCATAAGTTAAAACTTGTAATGCCATGTGCAGGGGATGAATATGTAATCCGGGAATACCTTGTTTATAAGTTATACAATCTTATTACTCCGCTAAGTTTTAAAGTAAGGCTTGCAAAACTCAATTTCGAAAACACGAATAAAAAAACCGCTGTTTCTTTTTATGGTTTTTTTATTGAGGAAGAAGATCAAATGGCACGCCGAAATAAATTTTCAGCGGTGGAATGGAAAATCAGGGCGGCGCAGTCAAAACGAGCCGAATTTATCCAAATGGCGGTTTTTGAATATATGATTGGTAATACAGACTGGTCGGTTGAATATCTTCAAAACATCAAACTCGCAACTGTTGACTCAAACAGCGCACCAATAACCATCCCTTACGATTTTGATCATGCCGGCATTGTAAATACCCCTTACGCCCTGCCCGCCGAAGAATTACATTTATCTTCCATAAGGGAACGACGGTTTCGCGGATATTGTATAAACGACATGCAGGCATTTGACAGCGTTTTTGCAAAATTCAATGTGTTGAGGCCGGATTTTGAAAAGGTATACAGTTCGTGCCCGCTGCTCACTGATAAGTACAAAAAATCGACTCTTCAATACCTCTCCGGTTTTTACAAAACCATCAATGACGCAGCCGAAGCGAACAAAGAATTCAGCTATCCTTGTGATCCAAACGGAACTGGGAATGTGATCATTAAGGGTCTTCGGGAAGATTAATAAGCCTGCGAAATAATCTTTATTATTTATACGGCTTTTCAAATATTCATTTATTTTCATGGATATTTAGGTCAAACCTGACAATAACAATCTAATCATCTATGTCGGCAGAACCGATCATACTCTTTTTCCTGCTCAGATATCTCAAGAAAAAACTGGGCACTCCCGAATTGCTCGAGCGATGGGGAAAAAAGATCAATTATGCAATGATGGGCATAGGTGTTTTGTTTGTTGTTCAGATCGTTTCGGGCTTACAGATTTTGTTCGACTGGGTGTGGCATGCAGCAACACTCTATATTTTATACAAAATATATATAGAGAAAGAATTTCAACATGCGCGTAACCTTGTTTTGGCTGTGCTTCCGGTTATTATCGTTTCGGTCTTGAAAGACGCGGTAAACCTATTGCCGGATAGTATAAGCGATACACTAATAAAATATGTAGGATTTGCATACCCTTTCTCTTTTATCTGGATGATCTATATGCTGGTGGTATTTAATAAACAGCAAAAAGCACTGGAAAAAGAAAAAAAGAAACGGCACGAAGAGGAACAGCTTAACAAAATAATCGCCGCCAAGAAGGATGAACTTGAAATCATGGTTAACCAGCGCACCGCTGAAATACTAAAACAAAAAGAAGAACTCGAAAACACCCTGGTAGAACTCAGAGCTACACAATCGCAACTTATACACTCAGAAAAAATGGCTTCCCTGGGAGAACTTACCGCAGGGATTGCCCATGAAATTCAAAACCCGCTTAATTTTGTTAACAATTTTTCCGAGGTAAATAAAGAACTTATCGAAGAACTTAAAGAAGAAATGAAACGTGGGGCTGAAGCTGATGCGGACCTCCAGGAAGAAATACTGCTCGACCTTGCTCAAAACCTTGAAAAGATAAACTTCCACGGCAAACGCGCCGACGCCATTGTGAAGAGCATGCTGCAGCACTCCCGGGCCAATGCAGGACAGCAGGAACCAACCGATATTAATGCGCTTGCAGACGAATATTTACGCTTATCCTATCACGGCATAAGGGCCAAAGACAAAATATTCAATGCAACTATCCATACGGGCTTTGACGAAAACATCGGGAAAATAAACCTTGTTCCGCAGGATATTGGCCGCGTATTACTGAACTTATATAACAACGCATTTTACGCCGTAGCAGAGAAAAAGCAACAGCAGCAACAACATTACGATCCTGCAATCACTGTTAGCACAAAAAAAATCAATAATAAGGTAGAGATACGCGTAAAAGACAATGGCAACGGTATTCCCCAAAAAGTACTCGACAAAATATTCCAGCCATTTTTTACCACCAAACCAACCGGCCAGGGCACCGGCCTTGGCTTAAGTTTAAGTTACGATATCATAAGAGCACACGGCGGTGAAATAAAGGTTGACACTACCGAAGGCGCCGGAACCGAATTCATTATTTATTTGCCCGTTACTCAATAATTGTGATACCAGCAGCGGAATGCATGGCATCGTTCCTTGCGTCGCACTCTTCAACATCTTTAACCCTGCTGATCTATTTCCATGTCATCTTACCTTCACGCCCCCTTCCAGGGTTTTACAAGTGCTTTAAAGCATAAGCCAAGTGCAAGGCAAAGCGGCGTAGCGCGATGCAGTACAAGAGTGCGACGCAACAGCAGTCGCAGCGCTTACTATAGCCCGGCTCCAGGAAATTCTGTTTAACCAAACTTTAATTTATTGTGAAGTCCTTCAGAGCGAATCTTAAATTGTATATTTACCTCTTATTTTAGTACGATTTTCAATATCCCAAAGAAAAAGCCTGAATAACTAGTACAGGTCCGGCAATTATACCTTATGAAGTTTCTTTCCGTTCCTCGCTATTTAATGCAGGGTAAAGCGCTGCATAATTCAAAAGTTCAACCAACTAACACCAAAACCAGGCTGTTTAAATCAAACGCTCATGCAATTTTCATCAGATGCCGCATGGCTCTTTTGAAAACTGTAAAACTCTATTAAAAAACCTTAGTGATCAAAACCCCAGTCTAATGAGAAATTCCTTTACAACCCGTTATTTCAGGTATTTTATTTCCGCATCGGTATTATTTCTCGCAAGCCGAGCTAATGCTCAAACACTAAATATTTCGGACTTCGTAGTGTATGCAAGCACGAATAATATTTCGCAGACCACACTTTCGCAGTTAACTGCAAAAGGTTATGGCGTGCAGATAGGTGCAGGTTCTAAAATAGTGTCGGGTAATATTGGGAGTTGTTTCCCGATAAAAACGACCGGTATTGCAACGTTGCTAAGTAACCTGCATAGCGGCAGCACTATTCAATTAGCTGCAGGAAACCAGGTAAACGGACGAATAAGTGCAGCCAATGCCGGGAGTTCCACAGGATCGGTTTTTACTGCGGGTACAGGCACATCGCTAAAAGGCAACCTTGATATTAAGGGAAGCATAACAATAGGTTCAGGCAGCAGTGTTACAGGTATTGTAACACATCCAAATGGCACTGTATATAATGGTCCCGTTCCATCAGGGGGCGAAGTAAAAGGAAACCCATCTTTACCGGTGCTTCCATTGCTTCCCGCGGTTAAAACTTTTGCAGCGGCTGGCACTACCGATATAAAGTCAACAAAAAGCATTGCACCGGGTGCTTACGGTAAAATAAATCTTACCGGCAACAGCACAGTTACTTTTTCAGGCCCTGGTGTTTACATATTCACTGCTATCGCCAATTCAGGAGACCAAAATAAGTTTGTATTCGATTTTAAAAACAGTGCTGACGGCGTATTCGTCGTTGAGGTAGTTGGCGATGTAAATCTTGGAAAGATTATATCGCAAATGGTTAATGGCGGAAGCGCATCCCGTATTTATGCTGAAACACATGGAAAAGGCAATACCTGTTCCTATGGGGCTTTTGCATGGTCGATGGATAATTGTTCACAAACCGCGAACTGGTACGGTACAGTTTATGCTCCTTATGCAGGAATTAATATAGGAGCAGGAGCAGGTTCTGCTAAGGTCACGGGTGCATTATGGACGAGCACACAGGTTAAAATTCAAAATGCTGTTACAATAGAATATGCCCCTTATATACAATGCAGTACCCCGAATGTAAACGCAGGCCCTGACAAAGCATTAACTTGTGAAACAACCCAGGTTGTTCTTAATGGTTCTTCTGCCACCGCAGGTATCCAATACTGTTGGACAGCAATAAACGGAGGTCAGATTGTTTCAGGGGCTAATTCAGCATCACCGACAGTTTCAAAGGCTGGTACTTATATTCTTACAGTCACAACTACCGGCGGGTGCAAAGCCACTGATACTGCTATTGTTAGTTTCACTCCTTGCATATTACCGTATTATCCACCCCCGGTTGGCGGTAAAGTTAAAAACCTGATTGGTTCGGAACTTAGTTCCTTAGCGGAACATTTTGTAGAAGGCCAGGACAGCCTCCAGGAGATATTTACGTTGTTGCATGATAGCGTGTTGGTAGAGGTAATATCGCTGGCGGGCAAACATGACCAGTTATTGGCGCTCTTGCAAACGCCACCATACGGTTTGACAGATACCGTTGACAATGGCCCCGGATCACTGATTATAACAGGGAAATTTCCCGTTGCCAACCTGAAAAAATTAGACAGCCTGCCAACATTGATTGATTACTGCAGACCATTATTCCCCCCGGTAAATAACAGCGGTGTTGTAAACTCTTCGGGAGATACGGCGCTTTATACAAATTTTGTTCGCACCGGTTACAGCCTAACAGGAGAAGGTGTAAAAGTTGGCGTAATATCCAACAGTTTTAATACGTTGCCAGGTAACCCGGCGCAAACAGATATAGTGAATGGCGACCTGCCTGGTGCAGGAAACCCGGACGATCCGACACCGGTGCATAATTTGAGGGAATATCCTTACGGCAGAGCTACTGATGAGGGCCGCGCCATGTTACAAATCGTTCACGATATAGCACCCAAGGCAAAACTGGCTTTCAGAACAGGCTTTATAAGCGCCGGAGATTTTGCCCTAGGTATTCGCGCCTTGCAACAAGATAGTTGCAATGTAATTGTAGATGACGTTACTTATATTACAGAACCTTTCTTTGCAGATGGTGTAATCTCAAATGCTGTAGATGAGGTAGCAGCGCAGGGAGTCTCTTACTTTACGGCTGCGGGTAATTTTGGCAACAAATCTTACCGAAACAACTTCAACCCTGTTCCGGCGCCTGATACACTTTCAGGATTCGCTCATGATTTTGGCGGGGGAGATATTTACCAGAGCCTTAGCCTTGCACCAGGAACATATACTATTGTTCTGCAATGGGAAGACAAATTCTATTCGCTTGATCCTTCCAGTGCAGGCGCAAAGAACGACTTTGACATTTACCTGAAGGATAATAACGGGAATACATTGTTTGGATTTAACCGTAACAATATTGGCGGAGATCCGATCGAAGTATTACCTTTTACAGTTACGACCAACACGACGACAAATATTATGATCGTGAGAGCTGCAGGAACCGGCAACGTACCTGTTAAATATGTTGTATTCAGGGGCGAGCCGGTAATCAACGAATACAACACTGGCACCTCAACAATTGTTGGCCAGGCAAATGCTGCAGGCGCCATGACTGTTGGCGCTGTGCTTTACTCAAATACGCCGGCTTACGGAGTAAATCCTCCGACCATAGCTTCCTTCTCATCAACCGGTGGGAACGCTATTAGCGGAGTTCCAAGGAACAAGCCTGATTTTGCCGGGCCGAATGGTATAAACACAACAGTGTATATGGGCGGCAGCAATATAGACGGAGATTTGTTTCCAAATTTCTTCGGAACATCTGCAGCTGCGCCGCACATTGCCGGTGTAGCAGCCCTGGTTATGGAAGCCAGGAAAAAATACTATGATGAACAAATACAACCGTCGCAGCTAAGGACGATTTTACAAACTACGGCTGTTGACATGGCTGACCCTGGTTTTGACTTTACCACTGGATATGGATTTGTGCAGGCTGATTCGGCACTTCGCTCATTCGCTTCACCAAAACCATCTATTGAAAGTTTAAAACTGGCAGACACTTCTATTGTTCCGGGTTCGCAGCCAATATCCGTCACTGTGAAGGGTAATTACCTTACAAGTGAGACTAAATTACTTTTTAGGGGAACACCGCTACCTACCAATGTGTTGAGTAATTCGCTGGTAACGGCCACCATACCTGCCTTTACAGGTAATCCCCCCATACAGTTATATACACAACCAAAATCGCCGAAGGGAAATGATGGCGGATATTCTGATTCCCTTTTCTTTTTCTCACCGGTAAAAAAGAATATTACAGTCACAGCAAAAAATGAGGTCAAGAATTACGGAGAAAAGCTGCCGAAGTTTGAAGTAGATATCCTGGTTGACAGTATACCAATCGACAGTACCAGTTATACGCTCCAGGATCTTGGACTTGACAGTATTTATTTTACAACACCTGCAGGCGCTTTCAGTAATACGGGTATTTATTTTATTCGTCCAGCAATAAAAACTCTGGATCCAAACGATTCAGCTGATATTGCGCTGCTTGAGTTGTACAAGTATCATTTTAACGACGGTTTACTTTCTGTTCATAAACTTCCACTACTGATTTCTCCGAAGGACACTACGCTGGGTTATGGCGATAAGATCGGCCATTTTAACTTCAATTTTGACTATCCGGATTCACTGATTGCCGACAGCGACAAAGCAGTTTTCTTCGATAGCCTTGAAACAAGTTACCGGCGCGAGTTGGCAGATGCAACTGCGCTTGCCGACTCAAGAGCACTCGTCAACAGCAGGCCTTTGGTTAACTCTGACCTTGAAAATTTAAGTTTCCTTGTAAGTGCGAGAGCGCTGATCAATGCAAGGCCGCTGGTGAATTCAAGGCCACTGGTAAACAGGAATTTCGCCCCAGGCACTGGCGGCGAACAAATATCAGACACCACTCTTTTGGTTGATATAGCCGTAGCTTCCATCTTTAACTACCAGGATGATTCGGCGTCTACCACGTTGGTGAATGCAAGGCCACTTGTTAATTCAAGAGCACTGGTGAATGCAAGGCCACTTGTTAACGGAACCGCGTTTGTGAACGCCCGCCCGTTGGTAAACGGCACTCCGTTGGTCAACAGTAATTCAGTAGGCGACTCTACCTCCAGTAGTTCAGATGTTGCTGTCATAATTGATGAGGAGGATGTGAACGCACCTGAAGGAGATTCGTTGACCGAATTTAAATCCATCAACCTGATAACGGGGACAAGTGCTGGCAGTTTCGCGATTGTTCCAGGTGCTTATTTATCTGAAAACTTTGATGTAAAATATGGCCTTGGCAAACTGAACATAAACAAAGCCAAACTTACGGTTAAGGCGAATGATGCTTCGATTGTGTATGGCGCCAAACCGGTTTTCTCATCAGTTATTTCAGGGTATCAGTATGATGACGACAGTACCATCATTGAAAATCTTCCGTCGTACACGATATTGAATTCTTTGAATCAGGTAGTTACTGGTGATATAATTCCTGCCGGAACTTATTCTATTGTGCCGGGCAATTTATCCTTTGTAAGTGATACAGCGGACTATGAGCCAGAGTATATAGCGGGTAAGCTGACTGTGAGCTGTGCATCACTTATTGTTAAAGCAGACAATAAAGTTGGTTATGCAGGCTGTGATTTACCTGCGTTCACTTCAGTGATCACCGGGTTTATCGGGCAGGATTCACTGACCATTATCTCCGGTCCTAAATACACGCTTAACCCGGTTTACAATGGGAAGCCCGGTATCTATTCAATTGTTCCTTCTGACCTGGTGCTGACCGTGCCGGGTAACTATACCGTCACTTATATCCCAGGAACACTGTGTGTAAACCCAGATAAGAAGACAAAAAGCAGTATTCAATTAAAGCTTACTTGTATTGAACTGCTCAATAACAGCAAGCCCGGGTTTACATTCAGGGCGCATTTTACCTATACGAATAACAATGCTACTCCGGTTTCTATCCCGGTAGGTGATGACAACTTTGTTAAAACATCGGGGCCATACAGTGCTGTGCAGCCAACTTTATTCATGCCGGGTACCGGATATTATGATGTGGATGTATCAGGGCCGGTATTCACGTGGACAATCAGCTATTATCAAAACAATAAACAGGTAACGGAGAAAGTGGTTGCCAATACTGCCTCACAAAAATGTCAACAGGATCAGTTTGCAGTGGCAAGTTCGGTGTCAACCCAGGAAACGGTTGCCGTTGAAAACGCAAAACCTCTGTTCAAGGCTTATCCCAATCCCGCAATTGACAGGGTTACGATTCATGCAGACAATGCAAAAATCAGCGGAAAGGATTTGCGCCTTTTTGATGTTACCGGTAAATCTTATGCAGTAAGAATCGTTTCGGACGAGCACAATAATATCGTACTTAATATTTCAGGCCTGGCCAAAGGCATGTACATTGTTAAAATCCAAGATGGGGTTGCTTCTCATTCGGTGATGATTATGAAGCAATAGCTTTTTTTACGATACGGTATTTATGATGAGGGTGCAGTGCACCCTCATTTTTATTTGTACCTGCTTTGTAAATGATATTTTTGTCATCGATTATCGGTATTTTTAGAAATCTTTGGTAACGTAAAAAGGTAAAGGTTTCCAGTTTATAAAATAAATTTTGAATTGCTTGTGGGTAAGGGGTAGGTATGCTGATTGTTTTAATGCTGTACAAGAGTGCGACGCAACAACAGCCACCGGAAGATTCAACAGCCGGCAATATAAAAAATCTCTGCATAAACCCATAGTGTAATAACTACTTTCAATGAAAATGCTCAAGGTTCTGCTTTTGTTTTTTTGCGTTTTATATGCGGGTTTTGGCTATTCACAGGATGCTGTTGCTGACAGCCTTCTTAACGCGTTGAATACTACAACAGATGATACCATTAGGGTAAATTTGCTTAACCAGATAAGTAAATCTTATTTCAACAGCTCTCCTGAGGAAGCGAGAAAGTATGCACTTCAGGGAAAGGAGCTTGCCGAAAAAGCCGGCTATAAATACGGGTTGGCTAACTCGTTGAAAAATGTTGGTATTTCTTATTATGCGCAGGCCGAGTATCTTGAAACCCTCACCTATTGGACACAATCGCTGAAAGAATTTGAAAGCATTAATGACAAGACCGGCATTGCGAATATGCTGAGCAATATTGGCGCTGTTTATTTTAACCAGGGCGATGATGAGAATGCGCTCGATTATTATTTAAATGCATTAAAATATTCCGAAGCAAATAAGGACACTTTCAGGATTGCTACCGTGTTGAATAATATAGGCGCGGTGTATTTCAACAAAAAAGCTACGCATGATAAAGCGAAAGAATACTATTTAAAGGCCTGGCCGATTTGCGAAAAAATTAATGATAATGACCTCATAGGCACAATAGCGGTTAATCTCGGCGAAATATACCAGGAAGAAAATAACGACAGCTCGGCCCTGAAATATTTTGAACGCTCCCTGAAAGCGTATGAAGGGTCTAAAAATATTCCGTACTCATTAAACGATATCGGCAAGCTGTACCTGAAACAGGGCAACTACGCAAAGGCGATACAATATCACAGCCAGGCATTGGAGACAGCGGAAAAATTGTCTGCAAAGCTTGATATGATGCAGTCGTATAACGGTATTGCAGCCACTTATTTCAAGAAAGGCGATATCGGGAGCGCATTAACTTCCTATATGCAGGCCCAGAATGTTGCTAAGGAAATTGATGCACAAAATTATACGCTGAAAGAAACATATGAAGGCCTCTCGAATTCCTATGCGGCAACAGGAGATTTCCCCAATGCATTTAAATATCAAAAATTACTTACCGATCTGAAAGACTCTTTGTACAACATAGAAAAAGATAAGAAACAGACATCGCTTCAACTAACGTTCGACATGAAAAAGAAGCAAGCCCAGATCGATCTTTTAACAAGTGACAAAGCGCTGAAAGAGTTGGATCTGAAGCGGCAAACCATCGTTAGAAATTCTTTGATTGCTGTACTCTCACTCGTAACCATCATTGTATTTATCCTGTTCAGAAATTACCGGATCAAAGACAAAACAAACTCTCTGCTTGACAACCAGAAAAATGAGCTGCAGCAAACGCTCAATGAATTGAAAAACACCCAGTCGTTGCTGATACAGTCAGAGAAAATGGCTTCATTGGGTGAGCTTACTGCAGGCATAGCACACGAGATACAAAACCCGTTGAACTTTGTCAACAATTTCTCTGAAGTAAGTGTTGAACTTGCTCATGAACTTGATGAGGAGCTTAAGACCCTGGGAATTGACAAGGATGAAATGGATAACCTTGAATCGTTGATCGCGGACCTTGTGACCAATCAGCAGAAAATCAATTTTCATGGTAAGCGGGCCCAGTCTATTATCGTAAGTATGCTACAGCACTCCCGTAGCGGTTCTGTTAAAAAGGAGCCTGTTGATATAAACAATTTGGTAGACGAATATCTTCGATTGTCGTTCCACGGGCTCAAGGCAAAGGATAAAACATTTAATGCCGATATGAAAACCGACTTTGGAAAAAACATTGGTATCATAAATATTGTTCCCCAGGAGATTGGCAGGGTATTGCTCAATCTGTACAACAATGCATTTTACTCTGTGGTCGAAAAAAGCAAAACTGCACACAGCGGCTATCAGCCCATGGTTATAGTTAGCACAAAACAACATGCCGGCAAGATTGAAATACGTGTCCACGATAATGGAAACGGTGTTCCCAAAAAAGTGATCGACAAAATATTTCAACCTTTTTTTACCACAAAGCCGACGGGCCAGGGTACAGGACTTGGTCTTTCGATGAGCTACGATATTATTAAGGCTCACGGTGGAAATTTAAGTGTTGAAACCAAAGAAGGCGAATTTGCAGAATTCATTATCGAATTACCTGCGCGCTAACAGCAGTCTGTACTGTCATTTTTTATGTAAGGTGTTTTACATTTCATTCATGTATAAGCTCTGTTACAGGATAAGTTAAAATCCATACATGGAAATACCAGAAAAAATCATGGCATAGTATTGGCTAACTTCATTTTGGTAACTTATTACAGAAAGCCCCTGCTGTAAAATAACCCGAAAAGTATGAAGAGATTTAGGCTACCTGCTGCCCTCCTGATTATAGTCGTATTAGTTATTATCCAGGCATGTTCGAAAAACAGCTCTCAAAACCAGATAACTCCGCCTCCGCCGCCTGCCGGCAAAGTCCTTTATAACGTTGTTTATGGCAGCAACAAAGACTGGCAAGGAAATACTACACAGTTGGATATGGATATTTATTTTCCCGCCGGCATGGTTGCCGGCAAAAAATATCCTTTGGCTATGCAAGTCCATGCAGGTAGTTTTTACGGCGGCAAAAAGGAGGGCATTGCCACACAATGCCAGGTGCTTGCCGACTCTGGCTTTATCGCTGTAACCATCAATTACCGGCTTGGGTGGAACCATGGCACCAACTGCAGTGGAGACACTGCTTCTTTACGATTGGCGACCTACCGTGCATTCCAGGACGCCAACGCAGCGCTACGCTTTTTGGTCTCAAAGGCAGATGAATACAGCATCGACACGAGTTGGATATTTGTAGGCGGCATTAGCGCAGGTGCCGTAACCGCATTAAATATCAGTTACCTTACCGATGAAATCATGCAGGAGATAAGCCCTGAAACAGTGGCCCAGCTTGGCGGGCTACACAATGCAAGCAACACACTTACGAATACCTATACCA
Source organism: Chitinophagaceae bacterium UBA7600 (assembly GCA_002478885.1). GTDB lineage: Bacteria > Bacteroidota > Bacteroidia > Chitinophagales > Chitinophagaceae > DLKC01. The sequence goes on along the minus strand of DLKC01000071.1, from coordinate 1,544 downwards.
TTAAAGGTATTTCCAGTATCGCAGGTGCACTGTCAGATTCTACGCTTATCAGTAGAACCGCAAATTTTCCTACAATATTTTTCCAGGGCGATGCCGATGAGGTTATCCCAGTTAACATCGGCACGTACCTCTATTGCCCCAATTATAATGAACTCTTTGGATCACTCTGCCTGTACCGGAGGCTTACTGCCAATGGCCAGCTTGCGGTTGCGCACATATTACATGGGTCGGGTCATGAGAACAGCGATACATCGGGTTACCCGGATTCCTTTACCATGACCAACACGGCATGTTTTTATCACAAACTAATTAACCACCAGGGCCAGACAAGTAAAATATATTACGACATGGAGTATAGTTGCCAGTAAAAAAAGTGGTATCAAAAAAGCTCCCTTCAAACAATTTGGAGGGATTTTTTTGTCCGGGCTATTACAGCTGCACGCGGCTTTACTTGCGTCGCACTCTTGCGCAGCAGAAAAGAGGGCAGCTAAAACAACCAAATCTTAACCGGGATCAGTATAATTATGGCAAATTATTTAATTGCTTGATAATCTTGTACTCACCTGAACCATGGTCGAAGGTGCAGTTGAACCAATCAAAGCTGTACTTACAAAATAAAAAAAGCTCCACAGATTGGAGCTTTTTTATCACTTAATTGAGCAATTTATTTAACGGAATCAATGGATTTTTTTGTACCGGAATCTCCGCCGATAGCGCCTTGTTCAGACACAGCAGGTTTACCAGTTGCACCAAGCACTTGCTCAATCTGGCCAAGCTGCTGTAACAAAGTGCTGGCAGTCTTTTTCTCATACTCCATATTATCGGCTTTCATGCCACTTAGCGCATCATAATATCGAGTCTGCTGCTGCAGATCCTTTTTTACAGATGCAAGTACTTTTGCAGCCAGGGCCTGGTCATCGCAACGGTAAGCAGCTTCCAGGAAAGCCATCGAAAGCTTGTTATGGTCGTTATTGCGCGACGTCATGCCATAAGGGAAGTTTTCATCAAGCATCATTTTATCTGCACGCTCCAAAACCTTTTTAGCGTCTTCCTTGCGATTTTTAAAGATAAGGTCGAAAGCCAGTTCAGTATCGGCTTTTCTTATGTCATTCAGGTGCCTCCTGTTCTCTTCATCATAATAAACCCCCGGCAGGTTCGCGTTGCCATAACCCCACTTTTTCGGGTCCATCACCAGGTTATACATGTAGTCTGTGTTCACCTGCGAATTTTCAACAGGCACAAGACGATACGATAAACCGTCTCTTCTCAGGTAGTTTGCAAATCCAAGATCGTTGTAAGGCATCGTAAAATAAATCGGGCGGTCCCATTTATTGGCCGCGATAATATTTAGTACGGCCAGGTCGTTCTTCATGACAAGATTCTTCGATATTTCAAACCTGATTTCAGAAGCAACACTGTCGGTAGCGTTTACCGTTCCGTTAGCTTTAACTTTATTTAAATCTACAGGTACCGCAACCTTTCTTACAGGAAAAGAATTAAAATAGTCGTCTGCCCCCCTGTTCACCATCTTCGACTTATCATCT
>DLKC01000078.1:24177-24388 GCA_002478885.1 Chitinophagaceae bacterium UBA7600 | reverse complement strand
CCCTTTTCAGGCACTACACAGCCCGTTTCCCCATTCATATTAGCGACCGTCATGTGTGGCGCTGGCAAGCGAAAACGCGCGGAGCGATCGGGTTTCGCTTGACTTTTTTTGGTTACTTTTTTGTGTCAAGACAAAAAAGTGACAAAACAAACCCCTGAACGACCGCTACAAAGACACATGCCCTCCGTCGTAATCAACGAAGAAAACGCCT
>DLKC01000078.1:0-24046 GCA_002478885.1 Chitinophagaceae bacterium UBA7600 | reverse complement strand
CCTTCCCATCTCCCGCCTCAAGGTTTCACGTACCCTTTCACGTCTCACGCCTCCCCATTGACCATTCACGTCTCGCCCCGGTGCGCCTTTACCCCGCCCTTACTTGGTAGATACTTGGTAGATACTTGGTAGATGGTTGGTAGGGAGTTGGTTAAAGCCTTACTGCAGTTTATAGGGGGGCGCCGGTAAAAATTGCCGGTATGCCGCTTAACAGGCTCATCCCACCAATGCCCCGGGAATGGTTCCTGCGCTGAAGTGTGCGACGCAACCACAGCCGCCGGGCGATCCTTTGCCGGCTCCATAAACACTGCCCGGAAAAAAATAACAACCAGAACTTGCTGCCCTGAAGCACCGGTTTTAATGGAATAGGTACCGGTTGGTTGGTAAAAAATATTAGTACTAACGCATCAAAATCTTTATTTAAAAAAGAAATCATTATTAACTTAGCCCGCATTATGGTAGTGATAAAAAGTCATGCAGAATTCGAAACACACCTGGGTAAAGAAATTGGCGTATCCAACTGGCACAAAATAACGCAGGAGCAAATAAACCATTTTGCCGATGCCACGCTCGACCACCAGTGGATTCACGTTGATGTGGAAAGAGCAGAACGGGAGAGCCCTTTTAAACATACCATTGCGCATGGCTACCTCACGCTTTCGCTTATTCCCTATTTCTGGAAGCAGATCTGCGATGTGCAGAATCTTAAAATGGAAGTCAACTACGGTATAGAACAATTGAAGTTCGGGCAGCCCGTGCTGGTGAACAGCGAAGTGCGGTGCCGGGTTTCATTAAAGGCGATTATTAACCTGCGCGGCACTACCAAGGCCACGCTGTTCATACAACTGGAAATTAAAGATCAGCCGAAGCATGCCTTCGTTGGAGATGCTTTGTTCCTCTATCATTTCAAATAACCATTCCCGCGGTTTATTTATGAACCCGTCAGCCGGGCCGCTATTAAGCCCGGTTGCGTCGCACGCTTGTACTGCATTGCTTTTATCAGCAACTCAAAACGAGATGCCAGGTAACAACTGCGTTGTTTGTCATGCTGCATCCGCCTGAATGGCCCGATGTGGAATAATATGCCTACCTGAGATTTAAAATTCCCATCAATGCTGCCCCGCACAATCCGTATGCTACAGGCACAGGTTTTGAATCAGGTGAAAAGTCAACTGATCTTTTCACCATAAAATCTTTTGTTATGTTAAGATGGGCTGTGATCTTCTTTATTATCGCCATAATCGCTGGTATCTTCGGATTTACCGGCATTGCTGCAGGTGCGGCATCGATCGCCAAGGTCATCTTTTATATCTTTATTGCGTTGTGGCTTATTGTTGCCATTTTGGGTTTCACCATTTTCAGGAAAACCAAATAGCATATCTATTGTTCGTAAAGGCATCGCTTATTGAAGAAGCCTTTGCTATAGCAACAGAGTCACCAAAGCAATCCGCTCCCTACGAAAAATAAAGCCATCACCAGGTGGCTTTTTTATTGCCCTGCGGGTTATAAAGCCACTTCTGCTATCCGGCAAATCCTCACATACAAAAGCAGTTGGCTAAAAGAAATTGGCAGTCGCAGAAGTGTAGGCCGTAATTCCATCACTACCCAAGAGCCTGCACTGATGGGGTAACATAATACCACTTTTACATTTAACGCATTGAAACTGTTTGTGTAGAGTTAATTCTATCCGCCTTTTTTTTAAGCGTACTTTTTTGCTGCTTCATTTATTTTTGACCTTCTGATTGTCTGCGGGTAAGAGGGATTTTCCATTATTACCTGCTGGTAAAAGTCTTGTGAAGCAACGGGCAGGTTCCCATAGAACTGTGAAGCAACGGTAACCCATGTAAAGTGTGCGACAGCCAATCAACCAGTCTTAATACGGTTAACCAATAATTCAAACACATAAATTAAGAAGCAATGAAATGCCAAATCAATACAACATTGATGTTGATTGCAGTGCTGGTACTGTCTGGTTTTGCCGGTATGGCACAACAGCAGCCCGCCTTTAAAGGTGACATTAAGGTAGACGTGCGTGACTCCAAAGCAGATTGGGGTCCCTACATTCGCAAGAAAGCACCCGAAGGTTCTCCGAACATTTTGATTATTCTCTATGATGATACCGGCCTTGCAGCATGGTCTCCATATGGTGGAAGAATAAACATGCCAACCCTGGATGCCCTGGCCGCAGATGGTTTAACTTATACGCAGTGGCACACTGTTGCGCTTTGTTCGCCAACCCGTTCCTGCATTAATACAGGCCGTAACCATAATCTGAATGGCATGGGCGCTATTACAGAAGGCGCTAATGGATTTCCGGGTTATAGTTGCCAGTTGCCGGCAGCAACCGCAACCATGGCACAGATACTAAATGACAATGGATGGAGTACGTTCTGGTTGGGAAAAGATCATAATGTGCCGGAAACGGATCTTTCTGCAGGAGCTAATAAAAGCCAGTGGCCATTGCAGCAAGGTTACGATCGCTTTTATGGCTTTATCGGTGGTGAAACAAATCAATTCTACCCTGATCTTACAGAAGATAATCATGCCATTGAACAACCTTACCTGCCTGAACAAGGGTACCATCTTTCAAAAGATCTTGCAGACCAGGCGATCAAAATGATCAGCGACCAAAAATCTGCCAATCCTTCAAAGCCATGGTTTATGTGGTTCTGCCCCGGGGCAAATCATGCACCTCACCAGGCGCCAAAAGATTATATAGCAAAATATAAAGGCAAGTTTGATGATGGTTACGATGCTTACAGGAAATGGGTTTTGCCACGCATGATTGCAAAAGGTATTTTACCAAAAGATACCAAACTAACTGACTTTAATCCAATGCCAACAGACCAGGCAGCCCCCGGGGATTTCGTGCGCCCATGGAATGAACTAACCGCAGATGAAAAGAAGTTATTCTCCCGTTTGTGCGAAGTATATGCGGCATTTTCTGAATATACAGATGTGCAGATAGGCAGGTTGATCGCCCATCTTAAAGCTACCGGTCAGTATGATAACACGATAATTATGTATTGTTCCGACAACGGGGCCTCAGGCGAAGGAAGCCCAAGCGGCTCTGTAAATGAAAATAAATTTTTCAATGGCTATCCCGATGAGATGGTAGAAAATATGAAGCTGATCAATGAACTGGGCGGGCCAAATACTTATGAGCATTATCCTACCGGATGGGCTGCAGCGCTGTCTACGCCTTTTAAAATGTTCAAACGTTACTCAAACTATGCCGGCGGTACAGAATGTCCTTTGGTGATTACATGGCCAAAGGGTATTAAGGCACATGGCGAAACACGCAACCAGTACCACCATGCAGTCGATTTGGTTCCAACTATTCTTGATATCTGCGGATTGGAAATGCCAGCGATTTATCATGGAGTACCACAAATTCCTTTGTCAGGTGTTTCTATGAAGTATTCATTCGGCGCTAAACCAGATGGCCCTACGCAAAAACATGTTCAATACTACACAATGCTGGGAACCCGTGCTATTTGGCAGGATGGCTGGAAAGCAGTTGCCGTGCATGCACCACTTACAGATAAAGGACATTTTGACCAGGATAAATGGGAACTCTACCATACAGATGTTGACCGTTCCGAATCCAATGATCTCGCAAAAGAGAATCCTGAAAAATTAGAAGCGTTGAAGAAGCTGTATGATGAGGAAGCAAAGAAAAACCAGGCTTATCCGCTCGATGACCGCAGCGCAACACAAATTTTGACAATTGAACGCCCGACAGAAGAAGAAGTAAGGGATAGTTACACTTACTATCCGCATACAAGTTCAGTTCCTGAAGCAGTTGCTGTAAATGTAAGGGGCAAGTCTTTCAAGATCATCTCCAGCGTTACCATCAAAGATGTGAATGCATCAGGTGTCATCTTTGCACATGGTTCCCGATTCGGCGGGCATAGTTTGTTCATCAAAGATCATAAGTTATACTACGTATATAATTTCCTCGGCATTGCGCAACAGCAGTTGGTTTCACCCACTCCAATTACACCTGGTAAATACAGCTTTGGTATGGAGTTCAACAAGGAAAGAACAGGTGAACACGGGGAATCGATTGGTACCATGCAGCTTTATGTTAATGGCAAGCCGGTTGCAAAAGGTCCTATGAAAGCGCAGGTGGGCAAATTCACATTGGTGGGTGATGGCTTATGTGTTGGCTACGATAGTGGCGATCCCGTGAGCAAATTGTATAAATCTCCTGGTGAGTTCAAAGGCGGCACTATTGCATTCGTTACGGTAAACACCGGAAAGGAAACATACAACGATTTGTCAAAAGAAGCTGCAAGAGCATTTGGCGCTGAGTAGCAATATTCGCAAGGCAGGCCGCATTAAATTGTATATAGCATAACAAATCAACGGTCACCATAAGTGACCGTTGATTTGTTATACAGCAAGGCTCATGCGCATTGTAATGGATGTGATGTAACAGCCGGTTGTTTTGGCTGGTTGCTTATAGCGGTTTAACGAAAACTCAAAACTTTTCAACATGAAAACAATGTCTGGGAAATGGTGGGTGATACTCGTCCAGGCAATCCTGCTTGTTGCATTAAGTATTTATGTATTCGGTCACCCTGGCGTAACACTTTTAAGCATTGCGTACTGGGTAAGCGTTCTTATACTCGGAGCAGGCCTTGCTGGTATTGGCGGGTCATTGGTAACAAGGGAACAGAACAGGGAAACTTCTGGTTTGCTGTGGAGCATTGGCAGTTCAGTGTTTGGCCTTTTGCTGCTGGCCCGGATTGGTTTCGCCATGCAGCTTATCACCAATCTTTTAGGTACATGGATGATCGTAACAGGTGCATGGCTTATATACCAGGGCTGGCAATACAGGAATAGGAGTGCTTTGGGACGGGTGATATTTTTTATTGGCCTGCTATCTGTAATCGCTGCATTTACCGTTATATCAAACGTTGCGGCAGGCGCCATAGCGGTGAGTACGATTGTAGGTTTTCAATTGTTGGCTGCCGGCATAGGACTGATCATACTTTCTATATTAAAGAAAACGATCGCCGGCAGCGTAAAAAAGCCGGCCTACGGCATGCGCAGTAAGTTTTAATGAGCTGGCGGGGATAGGTCATTTATCGCAGAAGATTGATGACCTGCAATTAAGAAATGTGTTAGCTTGCAGGTAACGCGAAAAATGAACGTATAAGTGCTGTTTTTTTGCCTGTAATAGATTTGCAGTATAAGGGTGCGACGCAACGAAGACGCTACAGGTACTTTTGCCCGGCCAACATAAATTTAAAAGAACTGATCAGATCACATAAAAACGCAAACTATGATATGTAGAAAACAGGGCGGCGTATTGCTTGTTATGCTGCTGTTATTCCTGGGTTTAAAGTCTGTAGGCCAGACAAAATGGCCCAAGGTTGTTCCGTTTAAGACTGGCGGGAAAGCAACGGTATATCAACCACAGCCAGACAATTTTGAGGGGAATAAAATAACCGGGCGAAGCGCCATATCGGTTAATGAAACAGCCAAGAGTGATGCCGTTTTTGGCGCTATCTTTTTTGAAGCATATATCTCCACCGACAAGGATAGCCGCACTGCGAGTATTGACTCTATTACAATAACCAATGCCAAGTTCAACGGCATGAAAGACGGCGACCAGGAGAAAGTGGATAAGCTGGTTGCGTTGCTCCAGGTGGAAGTTCCAAAATGGGAAATGGATATTTCGCTCGACGATCTTGTGGCAACCATAAGAAAAGATCATTCCAATGCTGAAATATATAACAACGATCCGCCAAAGATCATTTACACTACTAGGCCCACTACACTAGTGATCATTGATGGTGATCCGAAAATACAAAAGGACAAAGACCTCGATGCCGACCGCGTTGTTAATACGCCTGCATTGATCTTTAAGGAGGCAGACCAATGGAATATGTATAACGGTGGTATCTGGTATAAGTCAACGACTGTTACCGATGGCTGGACAGAAGAAAAAACGATGTCGAAAAAAGTGAAATCGATCAACGACCAGATCAAAAAGCAGGAAAAAGAAAACAATGATGGCAAAGAGCCGACAGAAAAGCCCGTGGCAACAGCCATTGTGGTGAGCACTGCTCCCGCCGAAATAATACAATCGAAAGGAGAGGCCACTTATAAGGCGATAGATGGCACATCGTTGAGTTTTGTATCGAACTCCACGGATAATATTTTCAAAGACAAGAACAGCAGTCTTATTTATATTCTTATCTCCGGCAGGTGGTATAAATCGTCTTCACTAAACGGGCCGTGGACTTATAACGAGCCAGATAAACTGCCCGCAGATTTTTCCAATATACCACCGGGATCAGACAAGGACGAAGTGCTTGCCAGTGTTGCCGGCACCGACGAGGCTGAGGAAGCAATGATAGATGCGGAGATCCCGCAGACCGCAAAGGTAGACCGCAAAACAGCCACGGTAAAAGTGGAGTACGACGGTGACCCCAAATTCTCCCAGATCGATGGTACCACGCTTCAGCTTGCCGAGAATTCGAACCTGACCATTTTAAAAGATGCGGGAGGAAAATACTTCGCGCTTGATAACGGTGTTTGGTTTACCGGAAGTTCTGCCAAAGGTCCATGGGCCGTTGCAACTGAGCGGCCGCGTGACGTAGAAAACATTCCGGCAAAGAGCGCCGCATACAGCGCCAAGTTTGTGTATATATACCAGGTAACTCCTGAATATACGATACAGGGATATACCGCAGGCTATCTCGGTGCTTATATACAAGGAGATCCCGTGGTGGTGTTCGGAACGGGCTTCTATTATCGCCCGTGGTATGGTAGCATTTATTATCCACGTCCCTGTACCTGGGGTTTCGGTTTCAGTTACAACCCGTGGACAGGCTGGTCTATCAGCTATGGATTCAACGTAGGGTTTATGCATATTGGTTTCCACTTCGGGGGCGGTTACGGATATGGCTATGGCGGTGGTTGGTGGGGGCCGCCAATGTATAGGCCTCCTTATTATCGTCCGCATTATGGCGGTGGCGGCTACTATGGAAGGCCGGGTGGTAATCATTACGGCAACAACAATATTACTATTAACAACAACATTAATATTAACAGCAATAACCGCAACAATCTTTATAATAACAAACAAGGTGTTACCACAAAGAACAAGGTTAATAATGGAAATGTAAGCAGTAAGATAAATAACAATAACAGGCCTGGCAACAACAATAAGGGCGGTATCGGCAACAATAATAACAAGCCGGGAATTAACAATAACAACAAGCCTGTTGCAAAACCTGCAGACACAAAGAACAATGTTTTTGCAGACAAGGATGGTAACGTCTTCCAGCGCGATGACAAGGGTAATATAAACCAGCGCGACAACAAATCTAAAGATTGGAAACCTACCAATAATAAGCAGCCGGCGCCTGATAACAGGATGCCGAACACAAAGCCTGGTCAAAAGCCACCAGCGGGCACCATTAACCGGGATATGCAAATGAGGGACAAAGGGAATAACCGCACAAATAACTTCAACCAGGCCCAGAAGCCTGTGCAAAAACCGGCTGCCCGGCCAGCTCCAAAACCCGCGGCAAGACCTGCAGGTGGGGTTAAGAAAAGGTGATAGGAATACTCAACAGATTTATTGGTAATGAATCATAGTATAAGCCCGGCTTTAGAAAAATAGCCGGGCTTTTCTTGCGCAATAGCACCTGCTTACCTGCATCGCTCACAAGCAGGCCACACTTTATCATTTGTAAGCATAAGTATTGTTATTTTCTCTGCTTAAGCTGAAAAACGTTTCCTTCCGGATCTTCACCATCACAAAGCAGGTAGTCGTAATTGTCATACGATTTAATGTCACCGATGCTGATATTTGCCTTCAACAATACTTCGCGCATACCGGCAATATCTGCTTCTAATTCGAAAACCGTTTTGGTATTGCTTTCTGCCTTAAACAAAACACCCGGCGCGGGTTCGTACGCTTTGCCAACTTTATGCAAACCTATTGTACATGCTCCTGCATTCAATAACACCCATTGACCGGGGATTTCTTCCAGCACCTCAAAGCCGAATATGGTTGAATAAAATTCTTTTAGCTTGTTGGTATCGCCAACAAAAAGAATAATGCTGTTAAGTATTGCTTTCATATTAATTTATGATTGAAATTGCCAGCACGAAAAAAATATGCTCCGTAGTGTTGTGAACGTTGAAAAGTGCGACGCAAGAAAAGTTAAATTGAAATGCAAAAGCCGGGTTCAAAATCTTTTCTTATCAATTGAGCTTTTGCATTTCGCCTCTTTCGCCGTTATTGATAAACCATATTTTCACAACCTTGCCTGCTTTATCTACTTCAAATTCGAGTTGGCGGTCAGATCCGTCGGCGTAGAAGAATTTTGTAGGTGACTCTGCCTTTAATTCAATATCCGGCGTACCATCGCGATGGCGGTAAAGCCTGCCATCTTTTTTTATTACTTCTAGCGTAAGAAAGGCTTTGTATTTACCAACATAACGGTCAAGCGTGGCTGCATCAACAGGTATCTCCTTGTGTTCGTAAGGCAATTCAACGGGGAGACCGAAGACAATCTTTGCCAACGCATTGGAAACAAGGTCTGCATTGGATTCGTTGTTTGATAAAACAACTATGCAAACATCATCATTAACATACCGGCTTATATTGGAAACAAAACCCGGAATGCCACCGTTATGCCAGATACGTAAGTGATTTTCAAAGCTGTCGATCAAAATACCAAAGCCGTAATTGTTCATACCCGGAGTGAACATCTTTTTCCTGGAGCCCTCGCTGATAACCGAATTGTTATAAAGGGCGCGATCCCATTTATAAAGGTCCTCTACAGTTGAATATATAACACCAGCGCTGAACGGCCATTCCATGGCAATAAAATCAGCGTTCATGATCCTTTTGTCCTGCTGCTTATATCCTCTTACACGCATAGGCAGAATGGTATCGAGGTTATCAATGCCTGTGTTTGTCATGTTGATTTTATCGAGGATGTGTTGCCGCAGGTAATCGTTATATGATTGCCCGCTCACTTTTTCGATGATGTAGCCGAGCAAAAAGAACCCCGAGTTTGAATAAGCCCATTTGCTTCCGGGTGAAAAATTATAGGGCTTGTTTTTAAAAAAGGATATCATGGAATCCTTTGTCCATGATTGTCTTGCTACTCCTTCAAATTCTGGCAAATCGGTATAGTTGGCAATGCCGGATGTATGGTTAAGCAACATGTGCAGCGTTACACTGTCGCCCTTAGGGTAACCGGGAATGTATTTGCTTAGCTTATCATCGGTGCTCAGTTTACCCTGCTCTTCCAGTTGAAGTATGGCTGCAGCCGTAAATTGCTTGGTGATAGAACCTATGCGGAATTTTGACTGCGGAATATTGGAAATATTCCATTCATAGTCTGCGAGGCCATACCCTTTTTCGAGCAGTGGTTTATTGTGGCTCATCACCAATACAGTACCGCTAAACTGCTTTACGTTTACCTGGGCCTGCATGTAATCGTCAAGCAACCGGGAGTAATCTTTCTGCGCGGTAAGTGATAAAGGAATAAAGAGAAGCGGTAACAGCTTTTTCATAAACATGTATTGTTTTGTCTACGAATATATGTTTTAAAAGGTAACATCCTGGCAGCAGGCAGTGGCACAACATTGTCGTGTATTGGCAGTTTTAATAAACTCCGTCAATTGTTTTGGTATGCACCTTAATAAAATTATCGGCATATTTACAAACTGTTTTACTCATCATCTTAAATTATTGATATGTCTGCTCAAACAAAAACGGTACGCGTGTTGGTTGTAGGGTGTGGCAATATGGGCGCCTCACATGCAACCGCTTATCACCACAACACTGGCTTTGAAATTTGTGGAATTGTTTCCACCGGGAAAAGTAAAGAAGTATTGAATGAAAAACTTGGTGGCGGCTATCCGCTGTTTTCTGATTACGCTGCTGCGCTCGAGGCCACAAAGCCCGACGCCGTTTGCATTTCAACTTATCCAGATACGCACGAGCAATTTGCTATCATGGCTTTGGAAAATGGTTGTCATGTTTTTATTGAGAAGCCCCTTGCTGATACCGTCGCCGGCGCCGAACGTGTTGCAGCAGCAGCCAGCAAAGCCGGCAAAAAGCTCGTGGTCGGCTATATACTGCGCCATCATCCTTCCTGGGAGAAGTTTATTGAAATAGCACAACAACTTGGCAAGCCACTGGTAATGCGTATGAACCTTAACCAGCAAAGCCATGGCTATATGTGGAATGTGCACCGCAACCTGATGAATAGCCTGAGCCCGATCGTTGACTGCGGCGTGCATTATATTGATGTTATGTGCCAGATGGTGCGCAGCAAACCCATGCAGGTGAGCGCCATCGGCGCAAGGCTAACAGAAGAAATTCCCGCCGGCAATTATAACTACGGGCAATTGCAGATTCGTTTTGAAGACGGTTCCGTAGGTTGGTACGAAGCAGGTTGGGGACCAATGATAAGTGAGACGGCTTTTTTTGTAAAAGATGTGATCGGCCCAAAAGGTTGTGTTTCCATTGTTGCAAAAGACGCAGGTGGAAAAGGCAAATCCGATTCTATAGAGGCACACACCAAAACGGAATCTCTGCGTTTGCACAAAGCCGATCTCAACGATAGTAATGAATTCGTTCATCAAGATGAATGGATCAATCTTACCGATGAACCCGACCACCAGGAACTCTGCAACCGCGAGCAGCGCTATTTTTTGAAAGCCATCAACGAAGATATCGACCTTACTGATCATGTGGAAGACGCGGTGAACAGCTTGCGTATTGCCTTTGCCTGCGACGAAAGCGTAAGAACGGGGATGGTAGTGGTATTATAAGCTTTTGAACCCGGCTTCAGAATGGCTATGAAACTGCTGTTGCGTCGCACTCCTGTGCTGCAGAACGCAACTCAAAATACGAACGCGCAGATTGGTTTTGGTTCCTGCTCATTTTTGTACGGTTGCACAACTGTGCGACGCAACAGGCGATGACCACCGCAATGCAGCCGGGCTCAAGATAACTGCTCTTCTTTTCAACGATAATAGCGGCACCACTAACAACCAAGGGTTTTATTTAAGCAATATCTAGTTCTATTCAGCAATGGCACAATACAATAGCGCATTCAGCGGCCAATACCCGGTAACAAAAACAGTTGACGTTAGCGATGATTTTTTTGGAACAGAGGTTAATGATCCATACCGCTGGCTTGAAGATGACATGGCAGAGGACACTAAAGACTGGGTACGGCGGCAGAATGTTGTAACACAGCAGTATTTGCAACAAATTCCGTTCAGGGATGCTATGGTAAAGCGCCTGACCATGTTATGGAACTACGAAAAATATTCAGCACCTTTTAAAGAAGGCGGCTATACATACTTCTATAAAAATGATGGGCTGCAGAACCAGGCCGTGTTGTACAGGCAAATGGAAAACGGAGACCCTGAATTATTTCTCGATCCCAATAGGTTTTCAGCAGACGGTACAACTGCTTTGTCGGGAATCGAGTTTACAAAGGATGGTTCGCTTGCTGCTTATACGATCAGCGAGGGTGGCAGCGACTGGAACAAACTGATCGTGATAAATGCGCTCACCAGGCAATTGCTGGATGATACGCTTTTAGTAAAGTTCAGCGGTATTGCATGGAAAAAGAAGGAAGGTTTTTATTACAGTACTTACGACCAGCCAAAGGAGGGAAGCCAGTTAAGCGGCATTACCAGTCAGCATAAATTGATGTATCATAAGCTTGGCACCAACCAATCGGATGATGAACTCATTTTCGGTGGATCACAAACACCCAGGAGATATATTGGCGCTTACATAACCGAAGACCAGCGTTTTCTTGTAATAACAGCGGCCAATGCCACTTATGGTAACGAATTGTATATCCAGGATATTTCTGAAAGCAACGCACCGATCGTGCCTGTTGTTACCGGTTTTGACACGGAGCAATATGTTGCCTGTTCAGACAATGGCAAGCTATATATTTTTACCAACCTTAATGCTCCTAATAAAAGGCTCGTGGTAACGGATGCCGATACGCCAACCGCCGATCATTGGAAAGACCTGATACCGGAAGATAGATTTCCCCTGTCGGTTTCAACCTGTGGAGGAAAGATTTATGCTCAATACCTGAGAGATGCAGTCTCTTATGTTGTTCAGTATGGACTTGATGGAAGCCGGCAAAAGGAAATTGCATTACCTGGCCTGGGCACTGCAGGGGGCTTCAGCGGAAAGAAGGAGGAGCGGGAATTGTATTATGTTTTCACGTCTTATGTATACCCGCCCACGATATTTAAATATGATATTGCCAGTGCAAAATCTGTTGTCTTTAAAAAGCCGGCGGTTCAGTTTAATGCGGATGATTATGAAAGCGCGCAGGTGTTTTATGCTTCAAAGGATGGTACGAAAATACCGATGATCATTACACACAAAAAAGGTATAACACTTAATGGAAAGAATCCGGTCATGTTATATGGCTATGGCGGTTTCAGTGTTAATCTTACACCCGCTTTTAGCACAAGCAATCTTATGTTTATGGAGGCGGGGGGTGTGTATGCGGTAGCTAACCTTCGTGGTGGCGGTGAATATGGCGATGAGTGGCATAATGCCGGAATTAAAATGAAGAAACAAAATGTGTTTGATGATTTTATTGCTGCGGCAGAACTTTTGATCAGCGAAAAAATAACTTCAAAGGATTATCTCGCCATCGCCGGAGGCAGCAATGGTGGCTTGCTCGTTGGTGCATGTATTACGCAGCGGCCGGATTTGTTTCGTGTTTGTTTTCCCGCAGTTGGTGTCATGGATATGTTGCGTTATCACAAGTTTACCGCCGGTGCGGGCTGGGCTTACGATTATGGAACAGCCGACGACAGCAAAGAAATGTTTGATTATATCCATCGTTATTCGCCTGTACAAAATGTAAGGCCAGGTACATGTTATCCCGCCACGCTTGTTACAACAGCCGATCATGACGACCGGGTAGTGCCTGCACATTCCTTCAAGTTTGCAGCACAACTGCAGGCAAAGCAAGCCTGTGATAACCCTGTGCTGATAAGAATTGAAAGCAAGGCCGGCCACGGGTCCGGAAAACCCACTTCAAAAATCATAGAGGAGCAGGCAGACAAGTGGGCCTTTCTCTTTTGGAATATGGGCATTCAGTATAAGTAGCCGCCATTTGGGTGCCGGTTATTTATTCTTTTTACAGGTAAAAGCAGGTCTTTACTTATTTTAAGCCTGTGAGTAAAGAAAAATCTGGAATTTTATTAAAACTGCCATCTAACTCTTTAAGTAAACTCATTTTCATGCGCACGAAATTTTGCTCTTCTTACATAAACGCAAATGTGTTTTTTACCTGCGTTTTCGTACTCATCTTAATCTCTAAACAAGGCGGCGCACAACCGCAACTTACCTATACAAGTATTCTAAAAGGATTGGTTAGCCCGCTTGAAATTAAAAATGCAGGAGATGGCTCGAACCGATTGTTTATTGTTGAACAGGGTGGAAAGGTGCTCATCATAAAAAACAACGCTTTGCAGGCGAAACCCTTTCTTGACATTAGTCCTATAATCGGTAACAGCGGCTACCAGGGCATTTGGAGTATTGAATTTGCTCCCAACTATAAACAGACAAGGGTTTTCTTTTTGCTGTCCACCGGAAAAAACGGGAAAACAGAACTAGCCCGTTACCAAACCAGTAACAAAAATCCTGATTCTGCTGATCTTGCCACCCGGGCAGTATTGTTGTCTTTTGATGGATTATCGACTGGAGGGCCGCATTTCGGGCAAATGCATTTTGGCGCTGACGGCTACTTGTATTTTACGTTAAGCGATGGCAGTAGCCCCGATTCTACCACGCGTTTTTCGCAGGACAGTACTAATCTTTATGGCAAAATGTGTCGTATAAATGTCAATGTAAAAAAGGCGCCTTATTACAGTATTCCAACTGATAATCCATTTGCAAACAGCTCTAAGGTGAGGCCTGAAATATGGGCTTTTGGCTTTCGCAATGCATGGCGCTGGAGTTTTGACTATAAAACGGACAATCTCTGGCTACCCGACGTAGAAGGAGAGCAGTCCGAAGAGCTGAACGTTATCACCCCGGTTAAATTCGGTGCAGGTAAAAATTTTGGGTGGCCTTGTTATGAAGGGAACCTGAATTTTCTTTTGGATGGTTGCCGGCCGGCTTCAGTCTATACATTCCCGCAATTTACTTACTTGCACGATGTGCCTAATGGCGGCGAAACGGTTATAGGAGGTTATGTTTACCGTGGTGCCGCGTACCCCACGCTGCGAAATTATTTTGTAATGTCCGACTTTACGTCCAATAATGCATGGCTGGTAAAATTAAAAGCCAATGGCTCCCTGGAAACCAACCTGCAAAGCAATATTCCACCCTTTATCGAAAGCTATGGGCTCGACGAATCCGGCGAAATGTATGCAGTTGCAATGGATAGCAATTTGTACCGTGTTGGTGCAAGCACGGCTGCAATAGCATCACAGGAATATAACAGCACTAATACATCTGCCGATAGAATTTTCCCTACTGTAGCGCATACTTATATTATGCTGCAATTGAGCAGCGCGTTTAAATATGTAAGCATTACTGATATCAGCGGAAGGGAAGTGCTGCGCAAAGACCTGCAGGGCAGCAAAGGATTGTTGCAGGTAAACCTTCCGTCATTAAGCTCCGGCATGTACGTGGTGCAGCTTACGGGCGAAAAAAATGTTCAGCAAAAAGTTTATATAGAACAATAGGTAAAAGTTTCTTTGGTAGCCGGCGACAGTTCTTCGTGGCATCGGCCGTTGCGTCGCACTCTTGTACTTTTTGTTTGGCGTGTCAGCCTGGTGCCTGGCTCAAACATTATTATTCGTGCAGTTTAAAAGTTACCTGCCGCAGAATCGTTTTACCCATGGGCTCAAGCATCAGCGATGTTAATTTCCCCGATTCGGGCTCTAACATGTTGACATGGAATTCAGGCGTTGCTGTATTTTTTACACGGGTAAGCTGTAAATCTGATCTGTTGTATTGATACCGGATGTCACTAACAGGGCTGTATTGCAATTCTTTTAAACCTCCGACACTGTATTGCCTGGTGATTTTTTCTTTTGCCTCAATAGGATGTGCTAATACGAGCGGCCCGTACATTAAATAAATTTCGTTGCCGGCAGTATGCATTATGGTTGCTGAAGCTTCAAAACTAAGGTTTACAGTATTGTTGTTCCACTGCCTGGTAATGACAATAAAATTATTTTCGATCTTGTAAGCAGCGGATGAACTGATCTTTGTAGCCCATGACGGCTTCCGTATTTTTATTGTGAAAGTTTGTGGCTTACCCGTTTTTATGTTAAAGCTGACGGTATTCGTGTAAGGATAACCGGTGGTTTCTTTTATCAAAATATTGTTTCCTTCTAGTGACGTGCTGAGTTCGCACGGGCCAAGCAATGTTGCAACCAAAGCGCCCTGCTCTTTCATCCACATGTTTTGAACATAAGCGGGGCCGATGCGGCCGGCATTGGGCACACAACAAACTGCAGCCTCTTTGTGAACGGGAGAGTAGCGGTAGCGAGTTTGGTGAATGTCTGATGTGTCGCCGTTTTTACCGCCGGTGAGTGACCATGAGTTGTCAGTTTTTAAATAACAGATCGCACTCTGCGATGGATGCATAGCGCCCTGTGCTGCATTGAAGAACAGCCGCTCCGTTTTATCGCCATACAATGCATTCCCGGTTTTAGCAAGCAAGCTTATGTAGCCTTCCATTAATTCGTGCAATGAACAAAATTCATAGCCCGTGTTTGTTGCATCAGCTGTTCTTGCGCCAATGAACTCATCTCCCGCGGCAGCGCCTGATGGTAATGTGTACTTACTTATTTTATACAAGAAAATCTTTAACGCCAACGCAAGGCTGTCATTGCCTGAAGCATAATAAGCAGCTGCCACTGTTCGAAGGTGTTCATAAGTGTGTACCCCATGCCCATAAAATGACAGGCTGGTATCGAGCAACTTTTTGTATTGCGCATCTTCGCTAAGCGTAAATGAAGAGAAATCCTGGTACATAAAAATGCAATAATCGAGATAGTCATGGTTACCCGTTAGCCTGTATAATGCTTCAAGCACATCGGTAAACATAAGGCCATGAGTAAGGCCGCCAGCATACGGTTTATCAGAATAAAATGGGTGCGAGTGATTAACCGGATAGTTGGCTAATACGTTATCAACAGCCCTGGTGATAGCCGTCAGCACGGTTTTATCGCGACTATATTCGTACCATGCAAGCAATCCTCTTAGCAGTGTTGTTTTTGACCACAGCTCACCATTTTCATTGTTAAAATGATAGCGGAGATCTTTGTCATAAATTCCGAGATACCCGTCTGCATCTTGTGTTGAAAGAATATGACTGATGTAAACTTTTACTTTTTTTAACGCTGCTGAATCATTTAACAGGATCGCTGTACGAATATATCCGTCCCACCAGTTACTTTGTGTTTCGCTATTCCACCACAGGTATTGAACAGTCCATTCGCCGCCTTCAGCGATAGCACCCAGGTCTTTGCTCTTTATATTCTTACCCAGCCTGTCCTTACCATAAATATCATCGTTAATGATAAGGTCCGGAGCCAGGGAATCGAGATGGCCAGTAAAGCCATTCAAATTTTCCGCCAGTTGCTGTTTGATCCAGCCCATTGGTTTTACTGAACCAAAAGCAAGTGGCAGAAGCTTTTCGTCAACGGGTTTTATTTTTTTAAATGCGTTGTTATCAGGCTGCGGCCTTGCAATCAATGCACAGCTAAGTGCAGCTGTTGCGATCAAAGTTGAAAAGATGGTTTGCTTTTTCATCAGCATGAATATAGTACAGTATTCTGTAGCAGGCAATCATCTAAACGCGATCCTTATATATTTCCTTGCTCTAATTCATTCACCGCATAGCCGCAGGCGCCCGGATCACATTGACTTGCTGAATAAGATCCCAGATGTTAGTTTTGACATGATTGAAGGGTAATAACTATTACACATTCAGAAGACAGTAACCTGGAATGTGCATGCATCCTGCGTTTGCAGGTGCGGACCAAAAATTGCAGGAGTCAACTCAAACTGGCCCTTTTCAACCGGCGTGCCGGTTCCATAAATGTTTATTACCTGTCTGCCCTTTGTATCAAATGTGCCGCTGGCCGAAAAAACCATTCCATTTACAAGGTTGGTCATGATTGTATAGGTCCCCAATTTGTCAACATTGATGGCTATCGTTGCGTTGTTTGCTTTGGTCAGCGCAAGATCAGTAACATAATTCCCGGTAACGGTATAATAGCAGCTGCCGGGATCACCAGCCCCTGCAATAATGGAATAGTCAGCAGCCGATGCCGGATCTTCTACTGTTATATCAAAACTACAGGTAGTTGTTGTGGTTGCCGGGTAATAAGAATAAACACCTTTATGTTGGGGTGTGCCAAAAGCATAAAGCGGAATTTCCTGCAAGCCGGTATCTGAAAATTCACCAGCCCCATAAAAATAAATGCCATTGATTGTATCGGTACCGAAAACGTATTTGCCTTTATTTAGTACCTGCACCTTTAGCGTTACATTATTTGAAGGCGCCGTGTTCATGCCTTCGATAAACGCCCCGTTTATTTGTGGACTATTACAAACGCCACCTGTATTTATGAATTGAAAATCTCCAAATGAAAGAAGCGGCTCGTGAATGACGAGGGGCAGGCTGCAGGAACTATTTATTACCTTAAAATTAAAGCTGCCGGCGTTTTGAGGAACACCGTACGCTTTTAATAATATTTGTTGGGCACCTGCCGTCTCAAAGCTTCCCGATGCAGCAAAATATATTCCGCCGGCGGTGTCGGTGCTGATATCATAACTACCAGTGCGACTCACATTCACCGAAAAGCGGAGGTAATTACTGTCATTCAGTGGAAGGCCGCGAAAGTATAAACCTACCGCAGAAACACCCAGACACACTCCGTTAGCCTCACTGGTGAATATGGCTTGTTTACGCTCATCTTTTAATTCTTTCTGGCAGCTAATTAAATACAATACGCAAAGCGGAACAATCAGCAACAACGTAGTGAAAGTAATTTTTTTCAAATTAAGCAGCATACAAACAACTTTGCCTTTTTGAAGATAAGAACATTTGTCAAGTATCTGCCAGTTGCCTGTTTTATAAAATGTGGCAGGTTCTTTTTGTGTCCCGGCTGTAAAACATCCATCAAAACCTGTTGCGTCGCACACATCGGCTGCTGGAATTGTTTTCGTCAGCCATATGTGGTCAGGTCTGTGCAATTCACGTTCGTAGTTTCACGCTTAATGATGCTGTTTTATATAAAGCAGCATATGCCAGTGATACAAAAGGCGATGCAGTAAAGAACAAAGACCGGTTCCGGCATTATTCTACAGCGTGCAAATCTTCAGGAATCATAGCAACAGCACTCACTCAAAAAGAGGATTGCGGGAGTGATTTCTTTGCTTCAATTTCGTTAGCCTATCAAATCATATTACTTATGAAAGGTTTTTCTTTCGGCCTTCTGCTCTTTATCAGTTATTCTGCGTTTTCACAATGGAATAGCGATAGCCTTACCAGAAATATCGTTTGCAATGCAGCCCGTAACCAGTTCTACGCCCGCAGTTGCAGTGATGGCAGCGGCGGAGCCATTTTTACCTGGGTTGATGAGCGTGCCCCAAACCCGCTTGCTGCTGTTTATGCACAAAGAATAACCCGCACCGGAAAAATGGCATGGCCAGCAAATGGCATTGTTGTATACGATCCGGCTTTGGCTGGTGGTACCGGTGCCGACAACAGTGCAATAGTAGCAGATGGTTTTGGTGGAGCAATTATTGTTTATGAAATGGCGGTTAATGGCGGGGCAAGGCAACTATACGCCCAACATATTAATGCAGGCGGCACGGCACTTTGGCCTAATGCTGTTAAGATTACCGACCTCGTTGATTCACGCCTGGATTGGATCGGCGACCCTGAACAGGACGGTATTAGCCCTGATGGTTCCGGGGGTGCATTTATAACATGGCAGGCATATAACAGCCCTGTATTTATTTATGCCCAACATATAAATGCTTCAGGGAATCTGGTTTGGGGAAGCACCGGCGTCGGGTTGCCATTATTAGCACAGTTCGATGGATACCGGTCAACTATCCAGAATACCGGTGCTGGCACTGCCGTTGTAGGTTTTAGTAGTTTGGGCGGCGGTTCTTTTTATATGGAAAGGCTGGCTGCCAACGGTTCTTATATGTGGGGAAGCTCAGGCCTGCTTGTTTCAGATATTTATGTCAACCAAAACTATGAGCCGGCGCACCGCATTATTTATGATTCTGCAAGTTCAGCAATCATGACCGCCTTTCTAACACAGGGAATATTAAACACATCGAATGCGGACCTTACTATTCAAAAAATTGATCTTAACGGAAATTTTACCTGGAAAGCTGGCGGCATAAATATCACTAAGCTTACAGGTAATAATAATATCATAAAAACGCCGGATATTCTCACGGATAGCAAAGGGGGTATTTTTATCGCGTATGACAGTAACTACCGGGCTAAGGTTCAGCATATAAACAGCAAGGGAAAACCAATGTGGGGCACCAGTGGAATTACGATTGATAATTTAGCTTCAAGTAGCCAATATAATCCGACTATTGTATCGGATGGCGGTACTGGCTTTATCGTTACTTACAATACAACAAGAAGTTGGGCTCCAGGTAACTATCCTATCTACGGTCAGCATTACAGCGCGGCGGGCACGGCGTTGTGGCAGGCAAACGGCGTTGCAGTAATTGCCAATTATGCCATCATTAATCATGAAGTGCCTTATACGATTGCATCAACAAAGGGTTATGCGATAACTTGCTGGAGTGATGAAAGGAACCTGGGCAGTTCCGGCTCTGATATTTATGCAGCAAGGTTTGGCGGAGCCACCGGTCTTCTGCCGCCCTTTGCTCCGATTGCAATAAATGCTGACGCCAACAACATTGCCAATACATCAAAGAACAGCATTTTGCAATTGCAGGTTTATCCAAATCCTGTAAAGAATACGGCGCATCTGTCGTTTGCTTTCCCCACCGCAGAAAGTAATATCGTTATAACGCTTTTTGACAATGTCGCGAACAAAGTAACAACTGCTTTTTTAGGCAATATGGCTGCGGGTAAACATGGTTACGATCTGAACATCGCCGGGCTTTCTGCAGGGGTTTATCAACTTAGGCTGAAAGGGGCGAACACTTTGATGCAAACAAAAATTGTAGTAATAAAATAGCTCTGTATACAACTGTAATTGCATTCCGGGTTTACCGGCTACTATTTCGAACAGATACCCCGGAAACTGCATTGGCTTTTCGCAATGCTGCTAAAAGCCATGCATTATCAGAATGCGATGCCGGATAAGCCGTCATTGTCGCGCAACAAAATCCCAATGCTTATTTAATTGCCGGGCTTATAAAAAATTATTTTAATGAAGGAAACGACATATTGTTAAAGGGGCTTTTTTTAGCAGTCATGGCTTCCACGTCCGATGCTTTTCTTGGTGCCGCTTTGGACAAGATTTCGCAATCGGCTTTGCCAATTACCACATCGTCTTCAATACGCACAGCGATGTCCCACCATTTAGGGTCGCACGGGCTTCCTTTCGGAATATAAATACCGGGTTCAACAGTTATGACCATATTCTGCTGCAAAACCGGGGTAACACTTTTATCGTGCACATCGAGCCCCATATGATGTGAGCAACCGTGGATATAATACAGGGAGACATCTTTTTTGTCTTTGATAATTCCCAGGTCAAGCAGTCCCTCTGCCAGCACTTCCGTTGCTTTTTCATTCAGGCTTGAAAAAGGTGTTCCTTCTTTGCAGAGCGGGAATACGGCTTCCTGGGCATTGTATACGAGATCATAGATCGCTTTCTGATCACTGGTAAATTTGCCGTTGGCGGGAATCGTTCTTGTTATGTCGGCAGAATAGCCATGGTATTCTGATGCAACATCCATCAGCACCAACTGGTTGTCGACCCTGGTTACATTGTTTTCGATATAATGCAGTATACATCCATTGGCGCCGGCACCAACGATCGGGGGATAACCCTCCGCCTCGGCACCATATTTTTTATGAACATATTCAAACATGCCTTCTATTTCTGTTTCTGACATTTCCTCATTAATTGCTCTCATCACTTCTGCGTGCGCAACGGCCGAAAGCGTTACAGACTTGCGTAATAACGCCAGTTCCTCGGGGGTTTTAATTTCTCTCAGCGAAGCAACCAATTGATTGTAGCCAAATGATGGCGACGGATGTTCTTTTATTTTTCTCACTACATCAGCAAGCGTTGCAGAATCGGGCTGGTTAACAAGTTGAAGCAATAGAGGGTCATTTTTATACTCGCTGTCATCAACGGTCGACATACCCGTCTTTATCCGTTTAATCCTTGCTGCAAGATTAGAAGGAGTTGTACTGTTCACCAGCATGCTATAGGCCTGGGCTATGTATTTATTATCGGGCTTTGTAATATGCGCTTTTTCGGTAAAAGCTTTTACCAGCGACCCCATGGTTCCCGAACCCAGGTCGTCGGGGAGATTGTCGTAAAAAATGTTACTGAATTTCGTAAAGTCAACCGGGTAATTTTTAAACTCATCTGATGTATAGGCATATTTAAACCCTAGCTTCTGCTGTACGCCTTCTGCACCAAGTCGCCTGCCGGTCCATTGTTCCTGCAAAGCGTTGCGTTTTCTTACAAAAAATAATTCGTTGTACGCTGTATCGCCGCGGTGCTGATCTTCCTTAAAGATTAACAATACAGCGTCAGGCTCTTTGTAACCGGTAAAATAATATAGGTCAGGGTTCTGGTGATAGGGATAGTTTACATCTCTGGAAAACACTCTTTCAGGGTAAGCAAATACAACTGTAACTGAATTAGCCGGCATCAATTTGCGCAGTGCGTCGCGGCGGCCTGCATGAAATTCTTTGGTAAGATAATCATCGGGCAAACTGTTCTGTGCTGATACCGAGAGTGTTGTTGCGATCAATACAATAAGAATGTTTATCTTTTGCATAATGTATGTTTAATGCGTTACATTAAAATATTGCCGAAAATAACGGATGCACGCTAATACTGCAATATTTTTACAGGAACTCAATGTAAGAATGTTTTTTGGTCGCCGGCACCGGCGCTTTTGGCATCGCCTGTTGCTACGCTCAGTTCACAGTCCCGTTTCCATGGCAACCTTAAGTATGGGCAAGTTATGTCCCCGGAACCACCCCCCTTAAACAATACCAGCCACTCATATTGTGCGCTTTTAATACGGCGTATGTACCAGTTATGTACCGGGTATCCGCCAGGTAGGGAACGGGAGGCAGGGGGCGCTAGATGTCACGGCAGACGTGAATCGTGAGACGGCAGAGGTGAAGGGGAAAGCGTGAGATATGAAACCTGAGAGGTGAACCGGCAAACTTAAGAGCGGGAAGGGCATAACGGAATGGAAAGGGGGGCAACAAAAAGGCCGGCACTGCATTGGCAGTGCCGGCCGGAGAATATAAAATAGCCGTAACGCTTTTATCCCTTTATGTCATTGGTTGGGTTACTTACGACATGGTATCTTGTTACGCCATCCTGGTCAACGGCCTGGTAATAAATATCATCCGGGCTTACATAATAGGTTGTGCCGTTTATCTCCACTGTTTTGCAACGCTCCGGCAACTGGTCAATGATGTCGCCCTGCTGCGGAACAAATGTTTCCGGTGCCGCTTCAGGCGTGTTGTTGATTGTGCCGTTCTTGCCGGTAACCACGTACACGGTACTGCCTTTGTCGTTGGTAGTTTTCTTATAGTAAGTGCCGTTCAATTCATAAAACTGTTCGCCATTTACCAACGTGCTTTTAGCTCCTTTTGGCAGTTCCGACAATGTCGCGCCCATTGGCGGGTCTACGACTTCATAGTTACGGCCATCAGTTTGCCTGTAATAAGAACCGTTGCCATAGTAGTACATAGAAGGGCCTACATACATTGGCATGCAACCAAAGGGCAGAAAATTAATATGTAGTCCGATTGGCGGTGGGGTAACCCTCCAGTAGCTGCCATAAGGCCGGTAGAATGATCCCCCGTAAAAACGGAAAGAGATATTATGATACGGGTAATAAGCCGGGGGCCTCGCAACGACTACCGGTGCCGGGTGCACAAATACCGGCGGGCGGCTTACTACGACTGGCGGCCTGCTCACATAAACCGGCGGCCTGGCTACCACTACATGCGACGTTCTCACATACCCTTTGCGGTAATAGCGTTGGGCAAACAGCGAACAAGTCACCAATGTCAACGCGGTCAGCAATATCAGTCTTTTCATGTTGTTCTTTTTTTGCGTTAATGAGACTGTATCGATGAACGAAAGTTTAGTGGCCGGATTGTTAAATCTGCTGATTAATTTCCAGGTTACCGGTACTGGCCTTTTCAGTTCCGGGGTAAATAAAAACTTTTCTGTTTTACTGATAATTCTACATTTGATGCCTTAAAAGCAAATTCACCCGGGTATATGTTTTCAGGCGGTAGCTATTATTATCTAATTCTTGCGTTACAGGCGATTTGCGTTATTCATTGTTTGCGCAAAGGCAAAAACTCCACCTGGATTGTCGCGATCATTTTCCTGCCATTGATAGGCAGTATTGCGTATATTTTTATGGAAATGTTCCGCGACAGCGATATAAAACAGGTTCAGACCGGGGTGAGCACCATTATTAACCCGGGCGGCAGTATCAAAAAGCTGGAGCAGCAATTGAAATTCAGCGATACTTTTAACAACAGGGTGGCGTTAGCCGACGCGTACCTTTCCAACGGGGATACAGACAAAGCAATCGATATGTACAAAAGCTGTCTCACCGGCACTTTTACCGACAATGAATACGTTATTTACCAGCTTATTTTAGCTTATTCAGCACTAAACGATTACGGGCAGATTGTACCACTTGCACGAAAAGTATACCAGCGGCCACAGTTTGCGAGATCAAAAGCGCATATTGCCTATGCAACTGCGCTGGAATTCACCGGGAATCCGGCACAGGCGGAAGAAGAGG
>DLKC01000020.1 GCA_002478885.1 Chitinophagaceae bacterium UBA7600 | reverse complement strand
TTTTTTCAGATTGGATGAGTTGGGCCTGGGTCGACTTAAGGTTTTGTAGTGATTGTTGTAGTTCAGCGGTTCTTTCTGCTACCTGTTTTTCAAGTGTTTCGTTTTGGTTGGCAAGGATCTGCTGTTTTTCTTTTTCCTGGTTAATATTTTTTATGGACAATTCGCTTACTTCTACCAATTTCCCTTGTAGTGCGAAATTCAAAAATCCGAATTCCAGGCCCAGGTAAATAGAAGTTGCCAATGGGATGCTTAACACACCAAACACAAAAAATAAATTCATCAATAGAAGATTTTGGGGAGAAAAAAGACTGATTAATATAAATAGCCCAAATGATATTAAAAAAATAATCGATCCAACAGCCAATATCCGCGCTCCTTTTTTCTTCTGGTATACAGCCTTAAAAACGATTCTAACAATGGCGATCTGTATGAGCAAACTCATTATGTCTGCGCCTGCATGCCAGCCCCATTCATATTGCCAGAAATACATAATTGCAGAAATGCCCGAAAACAAGAGAAGTGTTTTGTAAATCCAATCCTTTTTTGCATGTAATAATTCATAAATGGCTGTTAGTAATAGCGGGCCAATTATAATGATTAACAGTAGGCCTGTGGTTAGGGCATAATACTTATCGCTTACTATATGTGTATCTATTACTACAGAACTCTGAATAAAAGCGATATAACACAATGCATATAACGCAAAAAATAGGTTCGCTCTCTGTGCTTTTTGAAAAAAATAATAGCTTACGTGTATGAGCGCGAGCAGAAAGAAAAGTCCTGTTGCAAAAAAGTAATAATTATTAAGTAATTGGATATTTAAGTAATAATTCGAGGTAGCTTCACTGGCATACTGAAGTTTCGCTTCGAACAGTGGGTTAGTGGTCGCAAATGCCTTTGTATAGTGTGCATTTTTATCTAACAGGTACCTTATCGCAAGCACCTGCGTATCCTTATTGTTTACAGGCAATAAAACGGGAAGAAACGCCGGATTATATGCAAACGTCTTACCCGGATCTGTATTAATAATGCCAAAACTTTTTATTAACTCGCCATTCAAATAGACTTCAGATGCCCCCGTTTGCTGAATAAGTAAGGCCAATTGTCTTTTTTGAATTGCAGTATTCAGTATAAATAGCGTTCTAAGCCAGAAAACTGAACTTTTTGGTAATTGTGGCAAAGAATCGTGTACATCGAGTAGTGGATTAATAGGTTGCCATAAATGGTCATCAAAATCAGGTCGACTCCAGGCTAAAGAATCTCCGTCTTTCCATTTCCAACCTGTGTTCAAAGGAATTCCTACCCCGGTCTGAAATGCTGAAACCTGCGTTGGTATGCTTTCAATGTGAAGCACGTCCTGTGCAGAGGCAAGATTAAAAAAGTAAAATAGCGCTAATGTAAATATTGAATGTTTCATATAGTTAATCCGGTAACACAATTATCAATGCCGTTCCTTCATCAACTTTTGTCTCCACTGTTATCACTCCAACATGCGCTTTTACAATATCATCCACTGTCTGAACCACATTGCACCGATGTACAGATTTCATTTTAAAGAACGGGTCTTCTCTTTATATTTTACTTTAGTCGTACAAAATCAGTGTAATCCTTTTAACCCTTCATTCAGACAGGTAATTGAACAATAAATGCAGTTCCTTCGTCAATTTTTGTCTCCACTCTTATTTCCCCGCCATGCGCCTTTACAATATCATAACTCAAACTCAAACCAAGTCCCGTCCCTGAACCGGTTGGCTTCGTTGTGAAAAATGGTTGGAAGATTTTGTCAACGATGTTTTGCGGAATGCCATTGCCGTTATCTGCCACGCTTATCTCAATCCTGCCGTTGGTCTTTTTCGTTGTAACACAGACTTCAGGCTTGAAGTCTGAAATTTTCAGCTTTGTCTTTTCATTCACCGCATAAAACGCATTGTTGTAGAGATTCAGCAGCACCCTGCCAATATCCTGGGGCACGATATTGACGTTGCCCGTTGTTTCATCAAACGCTGTTTTAATGTCTGCATTAAAGTCTTTCTCCTTCGATCTCATGCCATGGTAGGAGAGGCGGAGGTATTCGTCTGCCAGTTTATTGATATTCGCAAGCTCCTTGTCGCCGGTGCCTGAGCGGGAATGCTGTAACATGCCTTTTACAATACCATCGGCACGCCTGCCGTGATGGTTGATCTTGGCTTCATTTTGTTTAATGTCCCGGGCAATGTCTATCGCATCATTGATATTGCCGGCTTTTAATTCTTCGATTTGTTCATCAATCAGTTCGGCATTGATGTCTGAAAAATTATTGACGAAGTTCAAAGGGTTCTGTATCTCATGCGCAATGCCTGCGGTGAGCTCTCCAAGGCTTGCCATCTTCTCACTTTGTATGAGTTGTTTTTGTGTTGCCTGCAGTTCAGACAAAGCCTCTTCGGCTTTTTTACGGGCAGCTTTTATTTCAATAAGGTCATGCTCTGCCTGCAACGCATGTGCTTCTGCAACTTTAAGGTCGTTGAAACGGGTGAACGTAAGGTTGAATACAGAAGCAAATCGTTCAAGCAATTCCAGGGTTTCAGCTGGTTGCTCTTCAGGAGAAGCCATACCAATTAACCCATGGCTGAAGTAGGCAATATGCTGCACCCTTCTTTTTTGATCCAGTCCGCCTTTGAAAGGAACTTTCAGTTCATTATGCAGGTAATGAAAATATTGCTGCAATTCTTCACCTTGCATATCAATGATAAGCGTTTTCTTTTTTTGCACCCAGCCATTGTACATTTTGTGCAGCGTTTCATTCTTCGTGTTATCACCATTAAATCCCATGCTTACTTTACTTCCGTCTTCATCAGTTACCCAAGCTTCCATTTGGGAACTATTCTCTTTCGTAATAATGATATACAGACGATTTGGAGCAATATCCAATGCAATCAATTGCTGAAATAAAACTGCAGCTGTACCGGAAAGCTCATCAGATTTTTGCATAGCCATTGTTCTTGCTCTTACTCTTTCCAGGGCAATTTCTATTTGTGCTTCCCGCACTTGTGCTTCTGCTTTTTGGAGATCGAGAAAACGAACATATGCCTGCTCAAACACCCTTGAAAAACGTACCAGAATATTGTTGGTTTCTTTTGAGAAATATTTGCCTGTATAATCATTCAGGAAAATGCCTGAGTTTTTCTGAATGGCAAACGAAAAACCAAAATAAGGTTGTTCCAGTATCCATTGTTTCAATTCTTCCGGCACGTTCTTAAACGCTGAGTGCTCAAATGCATAACTGAAGTACTCATTTTTGTTTGTAAGATTATAAACATTTGAAAAGAGTTCATTTCCTTTTGCTCTTGCATCCATGCAGTCATCATAAATGAGGTTGCTGAAGTAAGGAAGGTGCATGGTCAATGGCTCATCAAAATGTTCGGGGTTCAAAAACCAATGCAGCAGGTCTTTTGAGCCGGGGATAAATGTGGCAAGCGAAACTCCTCCGTTCATCTCAATATTCAGCTCCGTGATCTTTTCCACCACCATTGCTACCACACTTTTTATTTCATCGCTTTTGTGCATAGCTAAAGAACGGGAGCGCACTTTTTCCAAAGCTCCTTCAATCTGTGCTTCTCTTACCTGTAATTCGGCTTTTTGTAAATCAAGGAAACGAATATATGCCTGCCTGAACTCTTGAGAAAACCGCTTAAAAATATCAAGCTGTTCTTCTGTGTAATGTTCTTGCGCATCATACCTGCAAATAGAAACGGTAACCTCGTTTAAAAAGGCATCCACAATGCAGGAGCCAGGTGCATCATAAACAAGTTTTTTAAATTCATCCGGCAAAGGTTGTGCAACAGAAAAGTAGTGGTCTAGAAATTCGTTCTTCTCTTCTTTTGTAAACGTTTTTACCTGTATCGGATTACCGGTGTTTTCATATCTATCAACGCTTTCTTCGGTTTTTATAAAATAAGCTGTTTGCTTGTAAGGAATAATATTGTTTTGGGCAGAGTTTTCTAAATCCGGAACACATCCCCACAGGTTCCAATCTCTTTTTTTAGATATCGGCCCATACATAAAGGAGATATAATCCACTCTTAAGCCCAATGCTACCAGTTGCCCTCCGAAAGCATTTGCTACATCAAACAAGTCTTTTTGCTTTTGCATTGCCATCGTTCTTGCACGCACCCTTTCTAATGCTAATTGTATTTGGGCTTCCCTCGCCTGCGCTTCGGTTTGTCTTAAATCATTGAAACGTGTATAGGTAAGATCAAAAACTTTTGTAAAACGAATCAAAATATCAAACTGTTGTTCGCTAAGTGGTTCAAAACTTGATAAAGTAATACTGCCAAAATTGCTGAAGGAGCTGTTCAGGCGAATGCTTTTAAGTACCTGCATTCCCTGTTTAACCGGTTCCGGTAGTTTTGATAGTTCGGTTTGATAAAAAAGATGCTGGTCCCAGTTTTTCTTTTCATCACCTTCGAGCATATAAAGCCATTTTTCAGTTCTATTCTTCCATGCGTCAATATAAGCGAGGTATGGTTTGTATTCATGATACCTCACCAAATGATTGGTTGGCTCTGATGGCGTTTCAGGGTTTGACAATACCCATGTTGTATCAAGTGTTTCCGGTTCAACGATCATTACGATGCACCTGTCTAATACAAAGTCAAGCTTGGTGCTTTCATAGAAAAGATGACTGATTAAAGCGTCAAGGTCATTACTGTTCTGCATTGCCATTGCTTTACTCCTGATCCTCTCCAACGCCGCTTCTATCTGTGCTTCTCTTACCTGTGCTTCAGCCCTTTGCAGGTCGAGAAAACGGGTATAGGTTTGTTCAAATTCTTTGGCGAACCGTTTGAAAATGTCATGCGATTCGGGGGCAGGAGCCAGTGTGATAAATAATAGGTAGCCATACTTGAAATATGCTACATGGTCTACCTGGGAATCCGGCATGGCGTTGCGGATCTTTTCCACAACCTCCTCATCATTACCTAATAAATGGAGGGAATGCAGGTAATCATAATGTTGTTTGATTCGCTTCTTGTCAAATGCTTCAATCAGTAAAGTTTCTCCCCGCTGTCCTGCTTCATAATATTGGAGGAATATTTTTTCTCTCGGAATTTTATAAGTGGGTAAAGTGCCTTCAAGGTTGCTAAACCATTCTGTAGACTCATGCTTGCCATAAATGTTAAAAGCGCAGCCACGTGTGGGAATGCCCAATTCCACAACCTGCTTGTTAAGCAGGAACGAGACCTCAGCCAGCTCCTCGCTGCTTTGCATGGCCATGGTCCTTGCCCGCACTCTTTCCAGCGCCAGTTGAATTTGCGCTTCTCTTGCCTGTGCTTCTGCCTTTTGCAGATCGAGAAAACGGGTATAAGCACGTTCAAATTCTATGGCAAAACGTTCGAGAATTTTCTTTTCTGCTTCCTGCAATGGATGCTTAACCATTACGCCAAAACATCCATACTTCATGAATGCTTCAACATAATACAGGCCATCGCTAAAATATTCGGGCTTTAATTGCTCAACACCTGCAATCAGTTCACTCCATGCAGCAAAATAATTGGCAACGCCACCGGGCGGCACATGATAAGAAACAACAGGCTCATCGCTTTTCCAGTCAATTAAACATTGTGCAGTGGCAGGTTCATTCCTGTCAAGCGGATAGCTGATGGCTTTGCTTCTGAATAAATTGTTTTCTGCCCAGGCAGCCCAGAATATATGATTGCTCTCTGGTTCGTCCGGCAACCACAAAAACGAAAAGGCTGACGGAATATTCAACTGTAAAACCTGTTCGTGAAACACACGCAACGTATCATCCAGTTCTTTGGAATGCTGCATGATCATGCTTTGTGCCCGTGCACGTTCCAATGCTAATTGAATCCTGGCTTCCTTTGCCTGCATTTCTGCCTTTTGCAGGTCGAGAAAGCGGGTATAGGTTTGTTCGAATACTTTTCCAAACCTTAAAAAAATAGCTGTTTCGTTAAACGGTTTTGTTGTAATAATAAGCAAGTACCCGTGTTTAAAAACAACAGCATGGTTCTTTTGCCATGTCGGTAATGGGTAACCTGATGCTATAAATTTTTGGATACCCTGTCTAAATTCAGGTATCTCCATAAACAATTCGTAATACCGCTTTATCTTTTCCCCGTCATACACTTCCTC
Source organism: Chitinophagaceae bacterium UBA7600 (assembly GCA_002478885.1). Classification (GTDB taxonomy): domain Bacteria; phylum Bacteroidota; class Bacteroidia; order Chitinophagales; family Chitinophagaceae; genus DLKC01. Next base: position 66,314 of record DLKC01000020.1, on the reverse strand, counting down.
ATACATTCCCGACTGGTTTTTCCAGGCTTGGTACATGCCTTCTTCCCCGGGTTCAATATTACAGGGAACAGAAAAAACGCCAATGCTTGTCCATTTTTGGACCATCTGGCTATTCTCATCACATATCGCAAATGCTACTCCCTGCAGTTCAGCACCCAGTTGTCTTAATTGGTCGAACAATAGCTCCGCAGTTTCAAGTAATTCATCACTTTTTTGCATGGCCATTGTTCTTGCCCGGACTCTTTCCAATGCCAATTGTATTTGCGCCTCTCTTGCCTGTATTGCTGCTTTTTCTATATCCAGGTACCTTGTGTAGGAAAGCTCAAACACTTTTAAAAAGCGTTTGAATAGATCTGTCTCTTGTTCCTGTAATGGTTTGTAGGTCGAAATACCCAGGGCAACCGGTCCCAACGAATACCAGTAATAGTTTAAGGATGTGGCAGTTTCTAAATAAGTATCAATAAAAACATTGGTGGTTTTTTGATAAGCAATCCAGTCTTTCACATCAGCATCGTTTATATGCGTTGCATAGAATTCCCCTTTTCCTTTCAGCATTTGATCGGCAAAAGCCTGGTGAATGCCGTGATTGGTGTAACTGGTTTCAGTGGTGATTGTTTTATCGTGTTTTGCATAGTATTCATAGTTCATATAAGTTCCGCGATCTTCATAAAAAATGGCGGTTTGTACATTGCGGATTTCTTTTACATCCAATAGTTGCAGTTGCTGCGAAATGGTTTTACAAACATCCGGCATGTCTTCGGCCTTGTTCATGCCCATTGCTATGGCTCGTACCCGCTCCAGTGCTGCTTCAATTTCCAGCTCGCGGTTCTGTGCTTCGATGGCCTTTCTTTTGTTCTCCAGTTCCTCTATGGTTTCTTCGAGTAAAATGGCGGTGGTGCGCTTGACTTTTTCGGTGCGGTCAAGTTTAAATGCCGTTACGGTGAGCTGCTTGTCAGTCTCTTTCAGCATAGCGATCATTGCAGCCTTTTCTTCCGGGGAAAGACTTTCCTTGGCGGTAACGAGGTCAATAAGGGATTGAATGTTTTGCTCCATTCTTTGCGCTTGATTTTTAAACTGGGTTTATTTTAATCAGCGTTTTTCATGGGAATTGGCTTTTTTACGTTTACTTTTTTGCTTGCGGCAATTGCAAATACTCATGCTAAGACATTTCATGAAATTGCTGTACGGCATCGTGATACTGCGACTTCATCTTTTGCTGATGTACGAACCCATCGGCCGGTTGGCATAGCATGCGTTCAGGTACTATTAAACCGTAGATACCCGGTGAATACTATACAGATGCTTCGCCGGTAAGCCATTGATCCTTCGTTCATCCTTCGTTGATCCTTCGTTCATCCTTCGTTATTTGCCGGGGAATGTTGTTGGTTATGTTGCTCCGGGTAAGGGCTGAATAGAGAGCAGCAGTATGGTTGTTCTGCGGTTCTTACCGGTATAGCTGTTTTCAGCGCTCTTGCTCAATGTCTTGCTGCGGCTGAAGAGTGCGACGCAACAGCAGCTTAACTACAGCACTGCTGCCGGGTACACAAACTACTATTTTTCTTTTAATGCAACTACACAGGTTGTAATATTATGCATTTCCAGGTTACCACCTGTTGCCCTTCCAAGTTCTGAATTGGAAAACATGCCGGCCATTGGCACGTTCCATACCTTTCCTATGCCTTCAATCTCTTCTGCCATTAAGGGCCCGAGTGCCAGGATTCTGCCTGCACAGCTAAACACGACCACCGCATCGGCCTCAGGCATTTCCGTTTCTTTCAGGTGGGTTGCTGAATTTACAACCTTTTCCATTACATCCCAATCGGGCGGAAGGGAGAACCGCACTTTTGAACCCTGCGGCACGCTGCCACTGGTGTAATAGGAGCGGTCGCTCCAGTCTATCATAAGTCCCGGCCGCATAACGGGGTCGCCTTTTTCCCTTTGTAGTTGCAGGGGGAAATTGGCAGCAATTTCTATGAGGGTGTTCTGGTTGTCGGGTGTTACATTTTCAAGCCCGCCATATTTTATCGTGAGGTCTAGCACAGGAACATCATCTGCGGTGTACACATGGTTGCCTGAACTTTTGGTTACAGTTCTTACCGTGCCCACCGCTTTCCATCCGCAGGTGGCAATGCCTTTGATTTCTATTTTAGTTTCGTCAAGTGCAAGGCAAAGAATGGCTTTGCCGTTATCTCTTCCATTGGTAAAAACGTAATTATCAGTAAACGCATAATCATCGCCGGCACCGCCACCACAAGCGTTTACGTTCATTCCGGCCACATCTTCTATACCATGCAAAATTTCTTCGCCATCAGTTTCATAATTGCTGACACCGATTAAAAAAGCCGGCACTGCAAATTTGTCTTTGGCCTTTTTGGCAATATTTCTCGCCGCCTCCCGGTAATTGGGTTCGGTGAATTCATGAAAATAAATATCGAAATATTCTTTTTTCATGTCAAGCAATAAAATGGCTGCAGAACCTTTTTGGAGATCCTCGCTGATAAATTCGCCGTTGGTGGTGCAACCGAAAACGGCAATATCATGCTGGCTTAGTATTGCTGTAATGGCTTTCCTGTCCTGGCTTTTTGAAACAAATGCGATGGCGAGCGTTGGCTTAAATCCATCATCCATTGATTCTTGCAAAGCAGATTGAAATTCTTCGGTAGATGTGGTTTTAATCGTTTTAGCTCTCATGGCACTCGTATGCGTGATTTTTTGAAAAACTATTTATGGGGAAGCTGGATGGTAAATACTGTGCCCTCGCCCTCCTTGCTCGCCACCCTTATCTCGCCGCCATGGGCTTTGACAATGTCGTAACTAAGGCTTAGCCCAAGCCCCGTTCCCTCGCCTGAAGATTTGGTGGTAAAAAAGGGTTGAAAAATCTTGTCGAGGATGCCGGATGGTATACCTGTTCCGTTGTCACTTATACTGATCTCCGTTTTGCCCGGTTGTTTTTTTGTTGCAACCACAACGGTAGGCTCATAGCTGCGGTCGTGGGATTTCTTCTGTCTTTCTTTAACAGCAAAAAATGCATTGTTGTAAAGATTGAGTAATACGCGTCCAATATCCTGCGGCACAAGGTTGACTGATCCGATGGTTTCATCAAAATCGGTTTTGATGCTAACATTGAACTCCTTGTCTTTTGCCCGAAGGCCATGGTAGGAGATGCGCAGGTATTCGTCGGCGAACTTATTGATGGCGACAGGTTCCTGTGCGCCCGGATTTGTGCGGGAGTGCTGCAGCATTCCTTTTACGATGGCATCCGCCCGTTTTCCATGCTGGTTGATCTTTTCTTCATTTTGCCTGATATCATCGGCTATATGGATGGCCTCTTCTATATTGCCACTTTTCAACTCCTCTACCTGTTCGTCGATAAGGTCTTTATTGATATCAGAAAAATTGGTTACAAAGTTCAGGGGGTTCTGGATCTCGTGGGCAATTCCGGCGGTGAGTTCCCCGAGGGACGCCATTTTTTCAGCCTGTATAAGCTGTGCCTGTGCTGATTCCAATACTTTCAACGTGTTCTCCACTATTTTCTTTTGGGCTTCTACATTCTCTTTCTCCTCCCTGATCTGTGCAGTGGCAACAGCTACTTTTTGTTCAAGCACGTGTTTTTGATAGATAATTCTCTTGGTGTTCCAGCGAAAGATCAGCGCAATGGCAGAAACAACGATTGCCGCATAAAGCAGGTACATCCACCAGGTTCTCCACCAGGGCGGTAGCACACGGAATGAATAACTGATCGGCTCGCTCCACAAACCGTCCGGGCTTTGGGCCCTTACTTTGAATGTATAACTGCCTTCATAAATATTGCCAAAGGTCGCGTTGGATTTATCGCTTGCCGGGTTCCAGTTTTTGTCGTAACCCACCAGCATATACTGGTATTTCACCAGGTGGTTTTTCCCTGTTTCTATGGCATTAAAGTCAAAGCTGATGCTGTTTTTATCGTGGGGTAAAACAAGGTTTTCAGGAATGGGGTACCAACTTCTTATTCCGCGAAAAGCAATATCCCCGAACTTTTCACGGTTGGCATCTCTTTCGGCATCTGAGAGTGGCCTGCCAAATGCATTGATTTCTTCGGCAATATTGGGTGCAGGGTGTGTTGCTTTTACCGCTATTGAAGTGTAAGTTGTATCAAGATCGTTCCATATTAAGTTTTCCTGGTTGATTTTTACGGCCTGGATCACCACAACGGGGGGCTTATCAGATTGGACAATATCTGCTTTTGGATCAAACCGCACCAACCCTGTTTTATCGGAACCGGTTCCGATCCAGATAATGCCTTTACTATCCCTGAACATAGCCCCGCTTCCTGCATTTACATCTTTAACGGGGTAACCTGTATGCGAATTGAAGATCCTGCCTGCATGCCATTGCTTTTCCGGGGCGGTTGTTGTTGGGCCTGGCAGTAGTTCACAAATACCTAAATTGGTGCCGATGTATAATTTATCATCGGTGCCCTGCACGATCTGCGTAATGAAATTGTCGGGCAGGCCGTCTTTATTGGTAAAGGTCTCGAAAACGGGCCCGGTGAGTGTTGTGTCAGTGCTGTGAATGGCATCGAGCATGGCCGCTTTTTTTGCCGGCATTACGCTCAATCCTTGTTGTGTGCCTATCCACACATTGCCCGCACCGTCTTCGGTAATCGCCCAGACCAGATTGTCGGCGAGGCCCTGTTCTACAGAAAAGTTCATAAAGCTCTTACCATCAAACCTGCATATTCCGCCGCCTGATGTCCCAAACCAGAGGTTCCCCTTTCTGTCTTTGGTTATGCAAAACACTTCGTTGTCAGGAAGCCCGGTCGCTTTTGTAAAACTCGTGAACGATTTTCCATCAAATTTACTTACCCCCCCACCGGAAGTGCCGAACCAGAGATTGCCCTCCTGGTCTTCAGTAATGCAAAAGACAACGTTATTGGCAAGCCCTTGTGCCGTGCTATAGTTCGTAAAATGGCTGCCATCGAATTTTATTGCACCGCTTTCAAAAGTGCCAAACCAGAGATTGCCTTTGCTGTCTTTTGACGTGCAATAAATCAGGTTACTTTTAAGCCCCTGTGTGCTGTTGTAACAGGTAAAACTTTTCCTGTCATACCTGCAAACGCCTGCGCCAAAGGTACCCAACCACAGGTTGCCGGTATTGTCTTCGGTAATGCTGTAAACTACGTTATTGGGCAACCCCTGCGCTTTAGTATAATTGGTAAAACTCTTTCCTTCGAATTTGCACACGCCACCTCCAAAAGTGCCAAACCATATATTGCCACTTTCGTCTTCGCTAATACACCTGACATTGTTGTTGGCAAGCCCCTGGAGCGTTGTGTAATTGGTAAAATGTTGCCCGTCGAATTTGCTTGCGCCGCCACCGTTTGTTCCCGCCCAGATATTTCCCTTGCTGTCCTCGGTAACCGTCCATACCTTATTGTTGGCAAGCCCTTGCATAGTGCTGTAGCTGGTAAACTTTGTTCCATCGTATGCGCACAAGCCTCCGCCATCTGTCGCCAGCCAGATACGTCCTTTCTTGTCCTGGTGCAGACTCCTGATAGTATCGTTTGAAAGCCCGTTTGCTGTTGTATAAGTGGTAAATCGTTTACCATCGAAACTGCATAATCCTCCTCCCAGCGTTCCAAACCACATGGTACCTTGCTTGTCTTCTAGGATGTCTCTCACCGCATTGCTGGGCAAGCCCTGGGCTATTGAATAAGTGGTAAAAGTCTTGCCATCATATTTGCTGACCCCTCCCTTTAAAGTGGCAAACCACAGGTTGCCTTTCTGATCTTCTTTGATGCTAAATACTACGTCATTGGCGAGCCCCTGTGCAACGGAATAATTGGTGAACACCCTGCCATCATATTTGCTTACGCCATTGCCGTCAGTGCCAAACCAAAGATTACCATTCTTGTCTTCCAGGATGCTCCAAACCACGTTGTTGGACAGTCCCTGCAATTTGGTGTAGTTGGTGAAAGTCTTGCCGTCGTACTTGCTTACACCACCACCGGAAGTGCCAAACCACAGGTTGCCGCTCCGGTCTTTATAACTGCAGTATATCTGGTCAAGCGCAAGACCTTCGTCGGTAGTATAAGCGGTAAACAAACCCTTGCCTTGCGCGTCTTCTGGTATAGTTAAACCTGTTAAAGAGTCAACAAAAAAATGAGTTGTGGATACCAGCCTGTTCTTTTGAGTCAGGTCCGCCATCGATGCGGTCTTTGGCGCAGCGGCTTTATCCTGGAAAACCGGCAGAGGTTTACTTTCGGCCGGCAGGTCGGTTAGAAGGCTTCGATGCAACGATACAGTGGTGGTATTTTGCCCGGGAGTACTATTACCTGGGTTGGTTTGTTGGGCGCAGGAAAGAATGAACGCAAATCCTACGATCGCCGGTATGTGTTTTAAGGTTGAAATATGCCATTGATTTTTAATCCTTTCTTCGTTCATACGGAAACCATTTTATGCGAGGGGTACGCTTATTGCTAACAACTCTTTTCAGCAGTCAGCCGATCAATGAAATCGAAAGATAATTAAGTTTCCCGGCTTTGCCATTTTTTCATTTTTTATGTAAAAAAGTTATTGGTTGTCTGGTGTGCATTCGCAGTTTTTAGCATACCGGGTAGATAATGATAAAGCCACTATCAGCAAAAAATGAAAAATAAAATTTGATTATCTAAAATGTTTAAATTGCATTACATGACTGGCTGTATAATAAAATCAAATCAATCGCAGCCTGTCAAATAACAATATTCCCCCATCTCAAAAAACGTCATCTTATGGCAACAAAAAAAGCAGCTGCGAAAAAGAAAGCAGCACCGGCAAAAAAAGCAGCGGCAGCAAAAGCTCCCGCAAAGTCTAAACCAATAAAATTCGGAGGTGTACCAACTAAAGGAAGTTAAAACAGTTTGTCTTATCACCTTTTCTGCGGCATGCTTTTAACAGGCACGGTTATGGGTTTCCTGCAGTAAAAGCGTAATAGTTCATTCGGGTTAAATCAAAATAGATTTTTAAAGCGGGTTAACTCCCGCTTTTCTTTTTTGTAAGCGTTCAATATCATTTTCCAGGATATCAACCGCTATGCCTGTTGGCGTTTTGTCATGTTTTATAAAGGCCTCACTAAATACAGCGTACGATTCTTCAGCGTATGCTTCCCAAAAATCAATGGTCATGATCATTTCCTGTCCCCACGTCACTATTCTAAGTTCGTCGTTCTTGTAGCCTGTCACCAGCACCATGTGGCCGAACCACGAACCTTTTTTTGCATCCCTTTTTTTCCCGCCCCTGGGTATTGTCCATTTTTTGGTTGTGTTATATTGTCGTTCGGCCGATTTTGGCAGGTTAAGTCCCACATAACAGCCTCCAAACAGGTAAATTGTCTTTAACAACTGTTCCCTGTTCTTATCCTGAAGCCTTGCAAACGCAACGATCTTCTGCCCGGCAATGCCGTTTTTACGCCAGTATTTTAACACTTTCAAAGCTTCAACACCTTCGTCGTTCTCATCTGTTTCAGGAATGTAATTTGTAAGCGCGCAGTAGGCTTTCATAATATCTTCATCGTCCGGTCTTTTTAACCTGCCTGTATTGGAAGTCCATGTCATTATCATGTGGCCCGCCGCCGCACAGGTGCATAAATTGGTCCTGAAGTTTCCCATAACACCCCATTTATCCTTCTTTATTTTTTTGCCCCAGTGGTGCTGCTTTGGAAGGGGAGGCAGGTTCTCGTTATCCAGGTAGCCAGATAATTCAAACGTTCTTTCGTCATGAACTAACGGCCGCCTTCCAAATTTGATCTTTGAAAAATTGATCCGGTTATTTTTCTTGTTGGTCATGGGGGGCATATTTGCTTTTGACAGATGTTAATTAGAAAAGCGCTGTTATAAATTGCTAAAGTCTTTTAGACTGTGCTCAAATTTATTAAATGCTTTTTACCTGCTGCTGGTTTAAAGAATAAAATTGTTTTACTGGCTTTCGTTCCGGGCTTCAGCTTTTGTTGTGTCACTCACTTGTGCGTTCGCCTCACGGGTGGGCAAAAATGATTTTCCCGGCTTTTGAACCGTCAGCCGGGTTTGCAAAACGGCCCACCGTGTTGCAGAAGTTGAAGTGTGCAGCCCCTGATCGGCCCTTTCGGGGCAAGCGCAGTATAGCATAATGCCTGTTCTTCTGCCCGGGCTATAAAGATCAGTTCACAGGCAATTCAATGATAAAAGTTGTGCCTTCTGCTTCGCTGCTTTCCACTTTTATTTCCCCACCATGTGCTTTAATAATGTCATAGCTTAAGCTTAAGCCAAGGCCCGTTCCTTCGCCCGTTGGTTTGGTGGTAAAGAACGGCTGAAAAATCTTGTCCACTACTTTTTGAGGTATGCCCGAACCATTATCCGCGACCGTAATTTCAACTGTTTTTTCAGTTCTTTTTGTGCTTACAGTAACCGTTGGTTTAAATGCCCTGCCGTTTTCAGCTTCTTTTTTCTGCTTCTGGTTAAGGGCGTAGAACGCATTGTTGAACAAGTTCAATAGCACACGCCCAATATCCTGCGGAATAATGTTAATGCTGCCAACATTATCAGCAAATGCGGTTTGTATATCTGTGTTAAACGATTTGTCCTTTGCACGAAGCCCCTGGTAAGAAAGGCGCATATATTCATCGGCCAGTTTGTTGATATCGGTGAATTCCTTTAACCCATTGCTGTTTCTTGAATGCTGCAGCATGCCCTTTACAATCGAATCTGCGCGTTTGCCATGATGATTGATCTTGCGCTCGTTATCTTTTATGTTGTTGGCAATGTCAATGGCATCGTCTATATCGCCGGCTATCAGCGACTCCAGTTGTTCGCCGATGAGCTCTGTATTGATGTCGGAGAAATTGTTCACGAAATTGAGCGGGTTCTGTATCTCATGCGCTATACCCGCTGTAAGCTCTCCCAGCGATGCCATTTTCTCTGAGTGGATCAGCTTCGACTGCGTTTCTTTTAGCTGGCTAAGCATTTTTGCCAATTCATCGTTCTTTGAGGCAAGCTGCCTGTTTGATTTTCTTTTGCCTGCATAAAACACACCCAGCGAAATGGCAAGTAATCCGAGCAGGGAAACAATACCGGTTAAATAATATTGCACTTTTTTGTTGGCCTCGTTCTGCGCGTCAAGCTGGTTGATCGTGTTTTCATTCTCCAGCATTTTTCTTTCAATTTCATAGCTTACCGATCTTGCTTCATTTTCATCATCCGTAATCTTTTTATTCAGCAAAAAAGCCTCGTTAAGGTTTTGATAGGCTTCATTGTTTTTTCCCGAGAGCTGGTAAGCCTGTGAGATCAGCAACAGGTCTTCCACAAGCCGCTTTCTGACGTTGTTCTGTTTCAACTCGGTAATCTCGCTTTGCAACAAAGTAATTGCCGGCGCAGGTTTTCCCTGTTTTACCAGGATTTGCGCTGTATAATAATAAGGCACCAGCTCGCCATAGATGCTGGAGATGTGCAACTGCAGCGAATCTTTGATCGCTTTCGATTTGGATACGTAAAAGGCAGCAGAATCGAGCATGTTCTTGCCCAGGAAATCTGCGCCTCTTTCCTGGTAGTAATAGCCCACGACACCAGGCGGCGAATCATACATATCAAAATAGTGCAAGGCCTGCTGGTAATAGTATTGGCTGCTGTCGCTCTTTAATAAGGTCTTGCATCGTGCTATTTGAAGAAAAAGGAAAGGCGCGTCGTTAAAAAACATCGGTGAGTCCAGTTCGAAATAGCGGCGGACAGCTTCATTAAGATAAAATTCAGCCTTTTCGGGTTTGTTTTCATTTACATAATAACTTCCCAAAACAGAGTACCTGTTTACTTTTCCTGATTTGCCAAACAAAGCGTCGGCCGGCATATTACCCTTGCCCGGCTGTTTTTCGTCGAGGTAATCAACAGACTTGAGCATATAATAAGCGCTCTTATCGGTTAAGCCAAGCCGGCTGTAAAAAGTAGCGAGTACGTTGTTTACGAGCGATAATCCGCTGGAATCTTTTGCCGCGAGGAATTTCTTATTTATTGTGCCGAAATATTCAATGCCTTCATAAATATGCGCACTGTTACGATATGGCACCCGTAGGTTTCTTAAAATTACAAAGTAAACTGAGTGCGCATAGGCAGATTTTTTTTCAGCATATTTTTCAACAAATGCTTTCCCCCACTTTATACTGTAATCGTTCACCTCCGGTGTATTGATGCCCATGAGCCTGGTAAAAAAACTGCTTGCAAAATCAAAGTAGTCCTTTTCCGAAAGCTTTGTTTCGAGCCGTGCAATTGCATCGGCAACATCCTGGTTCAACAATGTTGTTGCATCGGCTGCCCGAAGCTGCCTGTATGCCCCGTAAATATTCGCCGAATCGTTGGAAGAGGTAATACGCTTTATGTAAATGAGCAATGAATCGGCCTTTTTATTTTCCTGGCTTGCAGCGCTTAAGGTAAAAAGGAACGGCGCCGCAATAACAAAAAATAAAATGCTGGTATATTTATTTTTTAAGGGGTTTTGTGTGTAAAGTTGGTCGACTTTCATTTTGTTGGTTCGTTCCTGTCTAAACGGTTTTCAATAACGGAAAGATAACAATCAAATGCTTTCGATGCGCAGTTAATAAACCTGCATTTATTTTTCGGTAAGTTTTTGGTGACGGGCTGAAGGTGCTGTTATGAGCATCGTTGTGTCACTCACTTGTACGCTTTGTTCTTTGCTGGGCGTAGATGAGGAAGTACAAGTGTGCGACGCAACAAAGCCGCCACCTGCCATACTGCCCGGCCCATAAATATTTTCTCCGTTCAAAACAATCGTTTGCATCATTGCTCAAATGTTTGAGTAGCTTTAGTTATTTTCATAGCCTGATTGTTGTTCAGTAATAACCCGATTTTATGCCATATAAAGCAACTAACCTTGTGAGGTTACTTTTATTGCCCTTATTATATTGCCTGCTTTTTTTATTGCCATCCTGCGAAGAGCAGGATGATGATAGCGATACTCCCGGCAGTATGTATTCGTTTAACGACAACGCCTCGACCCGCTGGAGCAGCCCCGAAAACAGGAACGGCGTTAAAGGCGCAGGTGGCAAGGAAAACAGCACTGCGAAAGGCCATGCTTACGATGCGATTAAAGCAGGCGAATCTTATGTGCTGCTTGAAACAGATGGGCCGGGTATTATAAACCGCATGTGGGTGACCATAAACGACCGCTCACCGGAAATGCTTCGCTCACTGCGGCTGGATATGTACTGGGATGGCGAAAACAAACCGGCCGTTTCAGTGCCTTTCGGAGATTTTTTCGGGGTTGGACTTGGCAAGACTACCGTTTTTCAAAATGCACTGTTTGCAAGCCCGGAAGGAAGGTCTTTTGTTTCCATGATACAGATGCCATTTAAAAAGGCAGCAAAAATTGTGGTGACCAATGAATCGGGTCATGAACTGCGAAATTGTTTTTTTGATGTTGATTACAACCTGGTAAATAAGTGGAACAACAGCTGGCTCTATTTTCATGCATACTGGCATCGTGACACTGCTACCAAACTGGAAAACGATTTTGAAATATTGCCTAATGTGGAAGGAAAGGGAAGGTACCTGGGCGCCAATATCGGCGTTAATGGTAACCCGTTGTATGGCAAGTCCTGGTTTGGTGAAGGTGAAGTGAAAATATACATGGATGGGGATAAAGACTATCCCACACTGAACGGAACGGGAACAGAAGATTATATAGGAACAGGTTGGGGGCAGGGGAAATTCATCAGCAACTATTCAGGTTGCACGATTGCAAATGACTCCACGTTAGAGTGGTCTTTCTATCGCTATCATATTCCGGATCCTGTTTATTTTAAGACAGGCTGTAAGGTTGTAATTCAGCAGATCGGCGGTGACGGAACGGACAATGTAGTACAGTTTCAACAAAAAAACGCACCGCTTATTCCCGTTACGACCGATACAGGAAAGATTATTCTTCACTACAAGGATAAAAAAATATTAACGCTTGACACGACCATGCCAAAAGGCTGGACAAATTTTTACCGCTCCGATGATGTATCGGCAACGGTATATTTTTATCTCGATAAGCCGTCGGATAATCTGGAATCACTTCAGCCAGTTGCTTTGAGAACAGCAAAACTGAAGCAAACAAAATAGTGGAAATGAAAATAGCCATGTGTTGCATGTACATTTCGGTTGCTCTTTTCTGCGGAGACAATGTTTTGCCCGGGCAGGCCTCGCAGCCCGCAAACATGGAGTTGGCTGGTTATGAACTGGTAAAGGACTGGCCCCGGTTACCGGCAGCACTTAAGCTCGGGAATCCAACCGGGATTGGTATTGACAGTAAACAACATGTTTTTGTTTTTCAAAGGGCTTACCGTGAATGGCCATTGGCAGGCCCGATGCCCGATTCTTTGATCCAGGCAAACACCGTGCTCGAACTCGATCGCGATAAAGGAACACTTGTCAATAGCTGGGGCAGCCATATGTTTATTATGCCGCATGGCTTAACAGTGGATAAAGATGATAATATATGGCTGACGGATGTAGCACTACAACAGGTCTTCAAATTCAGCCACGATGGTAAACTGTTAATGTCGATTGGTACAACAAAGATCGCCGGAGACGATGGCGGGCATTTCAATATGCCTACAGACGTGGCTGTAACAAAAAACGGCGCCTTTTATGTAAGCGATGGCTATGGCAACAGCAGGGTAGCGAAGTTCTCTGCAGATGGAAAATTTCTTTTTGCCTGGGGCAAAGAGGGGAGTGGGCCAGGTGAGTTTAATATTCCCCATGGCATAACACTTGACGAAAATGAAAACGTAGTTGTTGCCGACAGGGAGAACAGGCGCGTGCAGCTATTTGATTCAACAGGCAAATTTTTGCGTGAATATGCAGCGGCAGGTTTTGGCAATATGTATTCGGTAACTTTTGATAAAAAGCTGAAGGAAGTGCTTGCCGTTGACTATATAGCACGCGACGTAAAAGACCCTGTTGGATCTGATGTGATTATTTTCGATAGCAAAGGTGATACAAATAACAGGTTTGGAAGATCGGGTTCATACGAAGGCCCGGCCTGCCGCTACCACGATATCGCAACCGACGATGAGGGCAACATTTATGTGGGCGACATATATGGTAACATGGTTCAAAAATTCAGGAAAACGACAACACAAAAAAATTAAGATGAACGATAATTCAGTGTACAAACCAAGGGCAGCCTCTTCGGAAGAAATTGCGAATGCTGCGGCGAAGGCGAACAAAGCATTTAAAGCATACCGGCTTAAAAGCGGCGAACAAAAAGCATTGTTTTTGGAAACGATAGCAGACAATATTGCTTCTGCAAAAGACGACCTCGTTGAAACAGCCATGAAGGAAACTCATCTTCCCAGGCCCCGCCTTGAGGGTGAACTTGTCCGCACGATTGCTCAATTGAGAATGTTTGCCGCATTGTTAACTGATGGCTCATGGGTTAACGCCATCATCGACACAGCGATACCCGATCGAAAACCATTTCCCAGGCCCGATATAAGACAAATGCAAATGCCACTCGGACCCGTGGCTGTGTTTGGCGCAAGTAATTTCCCTTTTGCTTTTTCGGTAGCGGGGGGCGATACTGCATCTGCCTTGGCTGCCGGTTGCCCGGTTGTTTGTAAAGCGCATCCGGGTCATCCTGAAACGTCGGATAAAGTGGCCACGATCATTTATGCATCGGTTCCCATATGCGGCTTGCCGGATGGCGTTTTCTCTATCATTCATACAACTGATAACCACGCCAGCATTGAACTGGTAACAAATCCCCACATAAAAGCGGTAGGCTTCACCGGTTCGCTTAACGCTGGTAAAGCCATTTTTGATGCAGCTGTTCGAAGGGCAGAACCAATTCCTGTTTACGCAGAGATGGGCAGTGTTAACCCCGTGTTTATTTTGCCTGGTATTGTTAAAGAACAATCTGCTGAACTTGCTGAGAAACTCGCCACATCAAACCTTTTAAGTACCGGACAATTTTGCACCAACCCAGGTTTGATCATTTCTTTAAAAAGTGAAGCAACGGAACAATTCCTGCAACAGTTTGCCACGCATATTCAAAACGCGCCGGCTGCGCTAATGCTCACCGGGCCTATTTGCAAAGGCTTTAAAGCAGGCGTTGGTGCGTTGCAGCAAAATGATAAACTAGGCAAACTGGTTTCAGGAAAGGAAGTGCCCGGCGATTATATAAGTGCTTATATGTTTAAGGTGTCCGGTAAAGATTTCCTGGCCGATAAAAATTTATCGCACGAAGTGTTTGGGCCTTTGTCAATTCACGTGATCGCTGACGATGAAGCCGAAATGCTCAGCATCGCTGCGGCGCTTGAAGGACAGCTTACCTGCAGTGTTTGGGGAACAGAAGATGATATAACAGCAAATGAAAAACTGGTGCGCCAGCTTGAATTGAAAGCGGGCAGGATTATTTTCAACAATGTACCTACCGGTGTGGAGGTTACGTATGCCATGGTGCATGGCGGTCCTTACCCCGCAACGACCGACAGCAAAACCACGTCTGTAGGCACCAATGCGATCTTTCGGTTTACAAGAGCAGTATGTTACCAGAATTGTCCGCAGGTCCTGTTGCCTGACGAGTTGAAAAATGAGAATCCGGCGCAGGTCTGGCGCATGGTAAATGGAAATTATACCGATGAAGATATTCTGTAAAGTTCTTTATGTTCCGGGCTTTTGAATAAAAATGTGGCTTCGCTTGCGTCGCACTCTTCGGCTTTCGCGGCTTTATTCAACACGCCTTTTGTATAACCGGTTTTACAGTTCGCTGTTAATGATTTGCGATCGGAACCTTGAAGTGAGTGACACAACGAAGCCGCTATGAAAAACAAATGCTGGCAAACAAAAAAAATCTAACGTATCAAGCACATGAAGCAAACCAAAACAATTGTCAAACCAATAAGCGCAATAGCCTTTGCTATTGCTGTTATAGCGTGCAACAACAATGCAACCCATGAAGAAAGCAGCGCCGCGACAGCGGTTAGTTTTAGTAAAGGCAGCTATGGTTACGACGCGGCTTTTCTGAAAAAAAACAACACAAAAGTTGTTGAACTCACCAGCGAAGATGGCAGCGCCAAAGTATTGCTGTCAGCGGATTTCCAGGGACGGGTTATGACAAGTACCGCCACCGGTGACACCGGCATCAGCTATGGCTGGATGAAATACGACCTGATAGCGTCTGGCAAAAAATTGCCGCACATGAATGCTTTTGGCGGCGAGGAGCGTTTTTGGCTTGGTCCCGAAGGCGGCCAGTATTCCATTTATTTTAAAGGCAGCGATTCTTTTGTTTATAAGAACTGGCAGGTGCCGGCGGTTATAGACAGTATTCCCTACGATGTTGCACAATCTGACAAATCAAAAGCCGTATTTACTCAAAAGGCCACACTTACAAATTATAGCGGCACTATTTTTAATATCAATATCGAACGCAGTGTTTCGCTGTTAAGCAGGCAGGCAGCTGAAACAAAAATCAATGCAGCCATTCCGGAAGGCGTGCATATGGTGGCATTTGAAACTGAGAATAAAATCACAAACAGCGGCGACCGGGATTGGTCAAAAGACAAAGGTGTTTTGTCGATTTGGTTATTGGGAATGTTTACTCCATCCGCGAAGACAACGGTCATCATTCCGTTCCAGGGCGTGCCTGGTGCAAGAAGTTTTATCACCGACAATTATTTTGGAACCGTGCCCCCGGAGCGGTTACAGGTAAAAGACAGTGTGCTCTTTTTTACCTGCGACGGTAAATACCGGAGTAAGATTGGCCTGTCACCAATGATCGCAAAACCCATTGCAGCAAGTTTTGATTTTGAAAAAGATGTGCTCACGCTGGTATTGCCTGAAGTGCACAAAGACGCGCAGTATGTAAACAGTAAATGGGAATTACAGAAAACGCCTTACAAGGGCGATGTGATTAATTCCTATAACGATGGGCCACTCGCCGACGGTACGCAGATGGGCCCTTTTTACGAAGTGGAATCATCGTCGCCGGCGCTGGATTTAAAGAAAGGAGCAACCGGCGTTTACAAGCAAACAACTATGCATTTGCAGGGCGATTATAACTTGTTGAATAAACTTACGCAGCAACTGCTGGGTGTTGATTTGGATACTATCAAAAAATAAAAAAGAAACATGCATTTATACAAAACTTCCAAAGCAAACCTGCTTCATTACAAGAGTAACTGGTACAGGCTTAGCAATGACTGGGATGCGGTGATAAACCAGTCCAACCTCTACCAGGATATCATCGGCGAAATTCCGGCGCTGGAAATCATAAGCAGGGCAGAGGCGGAGAATTATATCGAAAATTATTTGTTGCCGCCAATAGGCTCGCAGGAAGTCTGGGCGGCCGGCGTAACCTACTTACGCAGTCGCGATGCACGCATGGAAGAATCGGAAGACACAGGCGCCGCTGATTGTTACCAGCGCGTTTATGAAGCAGAGCGGCCTGAATTGTTCTTCAAATCTTTGCCGCATCGCGTTGCGGGGCACAAACAGGAAGTGCGCATTCGCAAAGACTCAACATGGAATGTGCCGGAACCCGAGCTTACTTTATTCATCAACGACGAAGGAAATATCCAGGCATATACGATTGGCAACGACATGAGTTCACGTAGCATCGAAGGCGAAAACCCGTTGTATTTACCACAAGCAAAAATGTACGAACGCAGCGCATCCCTGGGCCCCTGTTTGCAGGTGCTTGAACAGGCGATCCCGCCGGATACGGTGATTCATATGACCATCTTTCGCGGCGGCCAGAGAATGTTCGATGACTCTACCACGCTTAGCCGGATGAAACGTTCGCTGAAAGAGCTTGCATCTTTTTTGTTTCGTGAGATGGATTTTCCGCAGGGTTGTTTTTTAATGACCGGGACCTGCGTTGTTCCGCCAAACGATTTCACCCTGCACGAAAATGACGTGGTCAATATCACGATCGGGAGTATCGGCACATTAACGAATACGGTTACTGTAAAGAAATAGGATCTTGAAGCGGGCTTAATCGCATTGATCAGCGTCCCTTGTGTCACTCACTTGTTCGCTTTCAACATTACTCAGCAAATAAAGCAAATCAATGAAAAAAATAATACTTTTCCTGCCTTTTGTATTAACAGTATTTATTGCTGTTTCACAAAAACTAACTGTTTCGCCAAATCCCTCGCAGCAGGGCTTTTCAGCAGATCGTTTAAAACGGATTGATGATGCGATGAACGATTGGGTGAAGAAAGGTTGGGTCAATGGAGCCGTAGGTTTTATCGCCAGGAATGGAGTAGTGGTTTACTACAAATCTGCCGGTTACGATAATACAGAAATGAAAACGCCTTTGCCCAAGGATGATATTTTTCGTATCGCTTCGCAAACAAAAGCCATCACAACAGCAGCGGCAATGATCCTTTTCGAAGAAGGAAAGTTTTTGCTTGATGATCCTGTTGCAAAGTACATTCCGTCTTTTGCCAACCAGCAGGTGTTGGACAAGTTTAATCCCGCGGATTCTACGTATACAACTGTTCCTGCGAAAAGAAATATTACAATCAGGGATATTATCACACACACTTCAGGACTTGGGTACGCTCAAATAGGAAGCCCTGAAGCAAAGGCCATTTATGCGAAGAACAATATCACGGCAGGCCTTGAAGTATATGACCAGTCACTTGCCCAGGCCATGACGCGGCTGGGCACGTTACCGCTCATGAACCAGCCTGGTGAAAGATGGTCTTACAGCTTGGGTATTGACCTGCTCGGCTACCTGGTGGAAATATGGTCGGGCATGTCACTGGATGCGTTTTTTCAGAAAAGGATATTCCAGCCATTGGGAATGAAGGACACTTATTTTAATGTACCCGCAGAGAAGGCCTCAAGGCTTGCAACAATGTACCGGGAGGATTCTCTGGGGCATTTGAATATGCTAACAGAAAAAACACTCGGTATCAGCGCGGATTATCCTCTTAAGAAAAAAGCCTATTTCTCAGGTGGGGGCGGGCTTTCGTCTACTATATATGATTATGCAATCTTCCTGCAAATGATGCTTAACGGCGGCGAGTATAACGGGGTGCGATTATTAAGCCCCAACACAGTGCGCATTATGACGCAAAACCAGATCGGCGATATAGATTTTGGCGGCAACAAATTTGGGCTGGGTTTTTCAATTGTAACAAATGAAACCAGCGGCAAATCATTGAACCACGAAGGAACATACAGTTGGGGCGGTGCATTCGCCACCAGCTATTGGGTTGATCCAAAAGATAAAATGGTTATTGTTTTTTACAGGCAGTTGTCTGGTACAACTCATGGGCAGCTCGCCGATTATTTTAACATGATGGCACATGCCGCATTGAATGAATAAACATGCCGGCAATGAAAAAAAATAAACGAAGGGAGTTTATAAAGTCTGCAGGCCTTACCGGGCTGGCTTTCGCAGGGGGCAACCTGATGCAGCCTTTTGCAAATGCTTCAGAACTTCAACCAGAAATATTGCAGACAATGAATAACGAAAACAGCACTAGCCTGATTGGACAGTATGGCGAATGGGCAGCGTCGCTCATTGAAAAAAAACTTCCATCGCATTCCTTTCGGAATGGGCATTTTAAAAATGTGAATGATTGGCGTAAGACAGCAAGAAAGCAACTAACCGATCGCCTGTCTATTCCGGAGATGGGCGGGATGCCTGATGTGAAAGTAAACAGGCAATATGAATATGATGGCCTCCATGTGGAGGAAATTTCCTGGCAGTTAGCTTATGGCAATGCAACCGAAGCGATCGTACTAAAGCCCGCAAATGCAAAGGGAAAATTGCCCGCTATTCTTGCTTTCCATGATCATGGCGGCAACAAATACTTTGGCACAAGAAAAATTACCAGAACGAGCGACACCCAACACCCTATGATGCTTGCACATCAACAGGAATATTATGAAGGCATGGCATGGGCAAACGAAATTGCACGGCGTGGTTATGTTGTTTTGGTTTCAGACGCATTTCCTTTCGCAAGCAGAAGAGTTAAGTTGGCAGATGTGCCCGATAACATAAGAAAAGGTTTAAGCGATAGTGATCCCGAAAAGCAGGAAAATATTGACGCCTACAACGCATGGGCCGGGGAACATGAACATATTATGGCCAAATCGCTGTTCTGCGCGGGAACAACATGGCCGGGCGTATTCTTTGCAGAAGATAAAATTGCACTGGATATTCTTTGCAAAAGAAATGATGTAGATGCTGATCGCATCGGCTGTGGTGGCTTATCAGGGGGTGGCATGCGCACTGTATTTATGGCTGGTATTGATGAACGAATTAAATGTGCGGTGCCGGTTGGGTTTATGACGACATGGAAAGATTTTATGTTGCACAAATCCTTTACGCACACATGGATGGTTTATGTGCCGCTGTTGCCAAATGAAATGGACTTTCCCGAGATTATCAGCCTTCGCACGCCTTCGCCAACTTTGGTGTTGAACGATATCAATGATGACCTTTACACACTACCGGAAATGAAAAATGCCGATGCGATATTGAAACAGATTTATGAAAAGACCGGAGCTTCCGAACGTTATAGATGTTCGTTCTATCCCGGGCCGCATAAGTTTGATAAAGCCATGCAGGCCGAAGCATTCGATTGGTTTGATAAATGGCTTAAAGCATAAGTGAATAAACAAAAAAGAAGAAGCTTTGGTGCGTGGCGTTATGACGTACAAGGGTGCGACGCAAGAAAAGCCCAATAGTTGCCATGAAGCCTGGCTCAAAAAAAGTTCAAATAGTTAAAAATAAAATCATGAAACAAAATCGCAGAAATTTTCTGAAGGTGTCAGGGCTTACCGGCATCGGTATTGCTGGTGCCGGTATGGCTGGGTCTTATGCTATGCGACCCACAACGCAGGTGATAAATACGCAATCGCAAAAGTTCAACATGAGTGGCTATGCGGCGCCAAAACTTGATAACGTTCGTATCGGTTTTATAGGGCTTGGTAATCGCGGGCCTGCAGCTGTAGAAAGAATGAGCATTATTGAAGGCGTGCAAATAAAAGGCCTTTGCGATAAGCAACCCGACAAGGTGAATGCGATGAAAAAGAAACTTGAAGGAACCACCCACAGTCCAGACCTGTACACAAGCAGCGAAGACGCATGGAAGAAAATGTGTGAACGCGACGATATAGATCTTATTTACATTGCTACACCGTGGAGCCTGCACGCGCCCATGGCTGTTTACGCGATGCAGCATGGCAAACATGCCTGCGTTGAAGTGCCGGCCGCCAAAACAATTGATGAATGCTGGCAGTTGGTGGAAACGAGTGAAAAGACCCGCAGGCATTGTATGATTCTTGAGAATTGTTGCTACGACTTTTTCGAACTGCTTACGCTTAATATGAACAGGCAGGGATTGTTTGGTGAGATCGTGCATGGAGAAGGCGCCTATATTCACACGCTGATCGATAGCAATTTTTCCAAGACCACTTATTCCGATATGTGGCGGCTGAAAGAAAATATGCGCAACGGAAATTTGTATCCAACGCATGGACTTGGTCCTGTTGCGCAGGCAATGAGTATTAACCGCGGCGATAAAATGGATTACCTCACATCTATGTCTGGTAACGATTTTCAAATGGCCGCAATGGCAAATGATCTTGCTGCAAAAGATGATTTTTATAAGCCATATGCAGGCAAGAAATATCGCGGCAATATGAACACGACCGTTATCAAAACTGCGCTTGGCCGCACTATTATGCTTCAGCACGATGTTACATCGCCCAATGTTTATTCGCGTATACATAAGATCAGCGGCACCAAAGGTTCTGCGTTAAAATATCCCGACCCACCAAAGATTGCTTTAAGTCATGAAGGATGGTTAAGCGATGAAGAATTTAAAAAACTGCAGGATCAATACCAGCCACCGATCGTAAAAAAAATAGGAGAGATGGCGAAACAGGTTGGTGGGCATGGAGGCATGGATTTCTTGATGGACTGGCGTACCATTGATTGCCTTCGTAATGGACTGCCGCTCGACATAGATGTGTACGACGCTGCCTTGTGGAGTTCCATTGCGCCGCTTAGCGAGTGGTCTGTGGCCAATCGTTCGAACTCGATTGATGTGCCAGATTTCACTAATGGATCCTGGAAGACCAATGCGCCCGTAGATATATCGATGCAGAAAGGCGGAAACACAAAAGTGATGAAGTGATTCATGGCATCGGCTTTAGTGCAATTGGCATAGCCGGTTGTGTCACTCACTTCAGGGCTCGGTTTTTTGATCGGCAAAATAAAAATGCGTAATCGCGGTTATCATTTTGTTTCTGGCCATTGCTAAATGGAAACGTTACAAATGAAACATCACAGCACCATGTTCTTAGTCGAACTTGAACTTTTTTGCTCAATGTTGTTTTCAACGTAAAAGAGTGCGACGCAACTAAAGCTTAATTGAAATACAGGTGTTGGGAACAAAAAAATAGGCTGTGTAGTTTCGGCTCCAATGGGATTAATGTAGTTAAACGGCACTACTCAAAAAACTTTGTTTCTAAAAGTACTAACGATGGCAACAGATAAAATAAAACCAAAGACGATTGAAGAGTATATCGATTTGGCACCGGAAGCAACAAAAGAAAGACTTTGGCAAATGCATGAATGTATTCTTTCTGCCGCTCCAGGGGCAGAGCAGGGCTTGAAATGGGGCATGCCAGCATATTCTTACAGTCGCATACTTGTTACATTTGCCGTGTTTAAAAATCATATTGGGTTTTACCCAACGCCGTCTGCCATACTCAAGTTTGCTAAAGACCTTGCAAAATATCACAAAGCCGAAAGCTCTGTTCAATTTCCGCACGATAAGCCTTTGCCACTTACGCTGATAAAAAAGATTACCCGGTTCCGGGTAAAAGAAAGCCAGCAGAATGATGCGAAATGGAAGCAATGATTGTAATAAATGCTCTGATACGCGGTCGCACCATACCACAAGGTATTATAGCGCCCATTTATTTTATCAAAGTAATCCTTATTCGCGGCGGAATTTTACACGGTTAACTGCAGCAAAAGAATATTTCAGATGCACAACTAAATAGAAAGACCTGTCGTCAGCGGGTCTTTTTATGTACCGGGCTACTGTAATCGTGGCTGCTTTGGTTGCGTCGCACTCTTCAGCAGCAGGAGTTCGGCCAGGCCAAAAAAATAGTTTTGACGAAATAAACATTTTTGTCGCACAGTGATAAAAGCGTTGAATAGTGCGACGCAAGTAAAGCCCAATACATGTGCTAAGCAGGTGCCATAAAATATTTTATTGCATACCCGCATTGTACAAACTTCCTGCTGTAACTTACCTGCGCTACGATGTTTGCAAAAAATAAAATCTCTCATATGAATGATGTGCTTTCATCTGCCAGGGTAAAAACAACCGGGCACTATATTAATGGCGAAGAAACCTTGCAGCAGGATGCGCCGGTTATTGAAGTAAACTCTCCCCTCGATGGTTCGGTGATTGGTAATGTTCCAGTGGCTGACGGTAACCTGGTAAGGGATGCGGTGAACGTTGCAAAAAATGCATTTGCATCGTGGAGCGAAGTACCGGTTAAAGACCGTGCGCAAGTATTATTCCGGTTTAAACAACTCGTAGAAAACGACCTCAATGCCCTTGCTGAATTGGTTAGTGAAGAGAATGGCAAAACACATAGCGAATCAAAAGCTGAGATTGAAAAGGGCCTTGAAGTAACGGAATTCGCTACCTCGCTGCCGCAGATTTACAATCAGGAACTACTCGAAGTAAGCCGCGGCGTAGATTGCGCATCGAGGCGTTACCCATTGGGTGTTGTGGCTGGCATTACGCCCTTTAACTTTCCAGCAATGGTGCCATTATGGATGATACCGATTGCAATAGGCACCGGCAACACTTTTATTCATAAGCCATCAGAGCAAGTCCCGCTTACACCGAATGTGCTGGCTGAATACCTGCAGCGCGCAGGTTTGCCGAAGGGTGTTTACAATATTGTGCATGGTGATAAAACAACAGTAGAGGCCTTGCTTGATAACAATGATATAAAAGCAGTTGGATTTGTTGGTTCATCAGCCGTTGCAAAATTGGTTTACCAGAAAGGAACAATGGCCGGTAAACGGGTATTGGCTTTGGGTGGCGCAAAAAATCACCTGGTGGTTATGCCCGATGCAGACGCTGACATTACCGCCGCTAACGTTGCAGCGAGTGCCTATGGTTGCGCAGGTCAGCGTTGCATGGCAGCGAGCGTGTTGATACTCGTTGGTAACTCCGATCATATTCTTGAAAAGATCATAGCGGAGGCGCAAAAGATCAGGGCAGGTATTAATCTTGGTGCGGTAATAAGCCCTGCTGCAAAGCAGCGTATCGAAAATTATATTACAAGAGCTGAGCAAAATGGTGCGGATATTCTGGTTGACGGCCGTAATGCTTTTGTGAAAGGAAAAGAGCAGGGCAATTATGTAAACCCAACGATTATAGCAGGAGTAGAGCCAACAAACGAGTGCGCCTGTGATGAGATATTTGGGCCGGTACTTACCGTGTTGCGAGTTGGTTCGCTTGATGAAGCACTTGCAATAGAAAATGCCAATCCGTATGGCAACGCTGCAGCAATCTACACTACAAACGGCGGCACTGCGCGATACTTTTCAGAAAAAGCAAGCGCGGGTATGATCGGCGTCAACATTGGCGTTCCGGTGCCCCGTGAACCATTTTCCTTTGGCGGTTGGAACAGCAGCCGGTTTGGTTATGGCGATATTACCGGAATGGATGGCGTACGTTTCTGGACAAACCTTAAAAAAATAACGACCAAGTGGACTGCCAGCGCTGCTAAGAATTGGATGAGTTGATTTTTTTGTCAGTTTTGGATTTCTGTGGCAGCAACGTTTGTGCGGTAGTGCCGGCTCATCCGGCATAACTCACTAACGAGTTCAGCCCATCATGGTCGAAGATGACTTTTTCTCTGCTCATTTTGACTTTTTTTACGTTCACTTTTTTACAGCTTTAACCAATTGCCGCTATGACAAATAAGATAACTGGTTACCGCATTATATTTTTTGCGTTTTGGCTGGTCGCTCTGGCGGCTTGTAACAGCAACCAACAAAACGCATATACCGGCTGGCCCAACTATGGCGGTTCAAAAGACATGATCCGCTATTCATCGCTTACGCAGATTGACACAAACAATGTATACGAACTAACCGTAGCATGGGCTTATCATACTGGCGATGCAGACACCGTAAATCATTCGCAGATACAATGCAATCCGATAATGGTCGATGGTATATTGTACGGCGTTGGCCCGCAGATGAAATTGTTTGCCATCGATGCCGCGACAGGGAAGGAAAAATGGGTTTTTGATGCGAATGCAAAAACAGATTTTGATGCCAACCGTTTCGCCTTCCATATCATGATCAATAGCCGTGGTGTGGCATACTGGACAGATGGAAAAGATGACAAACGTATTTTCTTTACTGCAGGTTCCAACACCTATGCCATTGATGCAAACACAGGCAAGCCAATCAGCAGTTTTGCTGACAGTGGCTATATAGATTTGCACAACGATCTCGGCCGCGATGTACATGACCTTTTTGTTGTCGCTACTTCACCTGGAATAATTTACAAAGATCTTTTGATCATTGGAGCAAGGGTAGATGAAGCGCCGCCTTCGGCTCCAGGTCACATAAGAGCCTATGATGTACGTACCGGCAAATTGAAATGGATCTTTCACACAATTCCTCAGCCGGGCGAGTATGGTTTCGATACATGGCAGGATACAACTGCTTATAAATACCTCGGTGGCGCTAATCCATGGAGCGGTTTTTCACTCGACGAAAGACGGGGAATATTGTTTGCCGCTACTGGCTCCGCGGCGTATGATTTTTATGGTGGCAAAAGAAAAGGTGCCAACCTTTTTGCCAATTGCCTAATCGCGATTGATGCGGCAACAGGCAAACGCATCTGGCATTTCCAGTTTATGCATCATGATCTTTGGGATAAAGATCTTCCAACGCCGCCTGCGCTTGTCACGATAAACAAAGACGGGAAAAAGATCGATGCCGTTGCACAGCCCACAAAAAACGGGATGGTCTATGTGTTTGAAAGAGAAACGGGGAAACCTGTTTTTGAAATTAACGAAGTGCCAGCCGACACCGTGAGTGAGCTCGCCGGTGAACAAGTATGGCCAACTCAACCAATACCTGTAAGGCCGGCACCGTTTGTAAGACAAACGCTGACTGCAGATGATATTAATCCTTACATGCCTGATAGCTCAAGGAAAAAGATACAAGCACTTATGAAAGGTTACCGTTACGGCAAAATGAATATACCACCGGGTAAAACACCCACGCTTGTTTTCCCCGGCTACGATGGTGGCGCCGAATGGGGCGGCCCTGCATTCGATCCTGCAACAGGAATAATGTATATCAATGCCAACGAAATGGTTAATGTGCAACAAATGGTCGATAATAAGCCGGAATTACCCAAAAATGAAAACTATCTGCAGGCAGGGCAGCGAATATATATGCAAACCTGTATGACTTGTCACGGCGATGATAAAAAGGGCAGGGGCAACACGCCAACACTTATCGATGTAAATAAAAAATACAATGAAGAGCAGTTTGTTTCATTAATCAACAGCGGCAGGAGGATGATGCCGGCATTCAACCGACTTGCAGATGAAGAAAAGAAAGCAATCGCCAGTTTTGTACTTGATCTGAAGAACGAGCAACAAAAGCAATTCATACCGCCAGTTGTAAAAATCGACAGTATCAACATCATGCCGTATAAAATGACCGGCTACACAAAATTCCTTACACCTGAAGGCTACCCCGCTATAATTCCGCCATGGGGAACGTTAAATGCAATTGACCTCAACACCGGCGAACTCGTCTGGAAAACCGTGTTGGGTGAGTACGAAGAATTAACCGCGAAGGGAATACCGCGAACTGGTACCGAAAATTATGGTGGCCCTGTCGTTACAGCCGGCGGTGTTGTGTTTATAGCGGCCACAAGAGACGGCAAAATCCGCGGCTTTAATAAAACTAACGGCAAATTATTGTGGGAATATAAACTGCCTGCTCCTGGTTTTGCAACACCGGCTATGTATGAATTAAATGGTAAACAATACCTCGTTATTGCATGTGGTGGCGGTAAACTTGGAACAAAAGCCAGCGACGCATACCTGGCATTTGCGTTACCTGGAGAAAAATAATTTTATACCCAGCTTCGCTGCTGCTATTATACTTTACTTGCGTCGCACTCGTTTACTGTATAGCCCTGGTCGGCAAAAAAATACAGTAACTCACATGAAGAAAAACTTCCTACGGTCTCTCATAATCATCGCAATATTTACATTGCTGTTGCTCCTGTTCAAAGTATTTTATCCACGGAGTTACGGCGTCCCTGCATTAGCAACCCGCGTGGATACAACACATTGGATTTTACCAACCGGGTCTGATATTGCTTACACAATCATACATGCAGATTTAAACAAAAAGCTTTATCCTGTTATTTATTTGCATGGAGGGCCAGGCGGCCATATTACCGGATCAAATATTGAAACACTCGCACCGCTTGCACAAAATGGTTATGATGTTTATCTCTACGACCAGGTTGGAAGCGGCTATTCAAACCGGCTTGATGACATAAAACAATACACGGTTTCAAGACATATAAATGACCTGCGGGAAATAATTAAAAAGATTGGCGCAGAAAAAGTGATACTAATCGGCCAGTCGTGGGGAGCAATCCTGGCCGCGTTGTTCGCAGCGGAGAACCCAACACTTGTTCACAAAATAATTTTCACTAGCCCGGGGCCTATTTACCCGGTAAACCTTGCCTTACGCAGCATAGAAGCGCCTGACAGCTTTCAGTTGAAACAGCCATTCTACACAAATGCGGAAGGCAATAGTGAGTCTGCAAACATCCGGACAAAATGCATGGCATATTTTGCTTCATCCTTTGGAAAAAAACTGGCGACAGATAAAGAAGCGGATGATTTTGTAACTTATCAAAGTGCTCTTGTTAACCGGTCAACTGTTTGCGACACGGCGGCTATTCCGAGGCAAGACGCAGGTTATGGCTATTACGCCGGACTCATGACTTTTAACAGCCTGCAAAAAACTGCAGACGTACGTAACAAAATACAACAACTAAACATTCCCGTTCTGGTAATGAAAGGTCAATGCGATAATCAGCCATGGGGCTTTACAAATGAATACCTCCAGCTTTTCAAAAACCACCAGTTAGCATTAATACCTGGAGCCGGGCACTTTATTCAGGTTGAGCAGCCACAGCTTTATTTAAATACAATAAGAAGCTTTCTAAACAAGTAACGGCGTAGCGCTTTGAAGTACAAGAGTGCGACGCAACAATGCCGATTTACAGGCGAAAGCCCGTTCAAAAAAATCCTGCTTTAATTGCTGCATGTATGCTTCTTGCCAGGTGAAAGAGCTTTAAACATTTCATGATATATTTAAAGATCAAATCAACAGAAATGAAACGCAGGTCATTCATTAAAAACAGCGGCATGGCGGCTGCGGCTATTGGCTTAACCAGTACAAAAGTTTTATCATCACCATTAACTGCAGCAACAAACAAACTACCTAAATGGAAGGGTTTTAACCTAACTGACTTTTTCTCGCCAAAACCTTTGACCGGTAACCTTTCAACAACAGAAGATCATTTTAAATGGATGCAAGGTTGGGGATTTGACTTCGTTCGCATACCGATTGCTTATCCTTGTTATCTTGATTTTGACAGGAATAAAGACATCGTGCCTGAACAGGTTTATAACATTAATCAAAAGGCGGTGGAGCAAATTGATTCGCTTGTTACTATGGCGCATAAATATGGCTTGCATGTGAGTCTTAACTTACATCGTGCGCCAGGTTATTGCATCAACGCTGGTTTTCACGAGCCTTATAATTTGTGGAAAGACGAAGCGGCGCAAAAGGCGTTTTATTTTCACTGGAACATGTGGGCAAAACGCTATAAGAATGTTTCGAGAAGTAGAATAAGCTTTGATTTGGTTAATGAGCCGAGCATGCGTGATGATATGAATGATCAGCATTCGCATTCAGGACCTGTACCCGGAGATGTTTATCGTAAAGTGGCGCAGGAAGCATTGGCAGCGATAAGGAAAGAAAATTCAAATCACCTCGTTATAGCAGATGGTAATAATGTTGGCAATACTGTTATCACAGAGATTACTGATCTTGATATTGCGCAGAGTTGCAGGGGCTATAACCCGGGAAGCATTTCGCATTATAAAGCACCCTGGGCCAATAAAGATCCGGAGCATATGCCCGAACCAAAATGGCCTGGTCAGGTTGGCGAAAAATACCTGAGCCGCGAAATGCTGGGAACTTATTACAAGCCGTGGATCGATCTTTCCAAAAGCGGTGCCGGCGTGCATTGCGGCGAATGTGGCTGCTGGAATAAAACACCGCACGAAGTTTTTCTTGCATGGTTTGGAGATGTGCTCGATATCCTGTCTTCCAATAATATTGGCTTTGCTTTATGGAACTTTATCGGCGATTTTGGCGTACTCGATTCAAAGCGTGAAGATGTTGCATATGAAGATTGGTACGGGCACAAGCTCGATAAAAAATTGCTTGATCTTATGACAAAGCAATAATATAAAAAAGGCCGTCTTTCTACTTGAACTGAATATGGTAAATGTTTCCGTTTGCGTCGTCGGTAACATATAGCGAACCATCCGGAGCAAGCGCAAGCCCACATGGCTTGTGCGCAATATTATCTGTGGTAAAGTTGCTTGCAAACGTTTCCCATTCGCCAGATGGCTTACCATTTTTAAAAGCTATAAAACCAAGAAAATATCCTTTTTGTAATTCAGGAGATTTACCATGAAAAGCAATGAAAGCACCATTCTTATATTTCGCCGGAAAATTGTTGCCGGTGTAAAACAGCAAGCCATTGGGTGCAAGGTGTGCCGGGAAAGCGACCAATGGGTCAGCAGCATTTTCGCCACCAGTTTTTTTGCCATCGCCACCATATTCAGGCGACAATATTTTTTTGTGTTGAAAGTGATCGTAATAAACATAAGGCCAGCCACCATCGGTGCCTTTATGCACTTCATACATCGTCTCGGCTGGAAGCATTTTTGCCTGTTCTTCAGAATAATATTGCGGGTAAAGATCGTGCAATTGATCTCTGCCGTGCTGCAGCATAAACAGAGAATTTGTTTTGCTGTTCCAGTCAAGCCCAACCACATTTTTGAACCCAATTCCGTAATGAACCGCATCTTTTATTTGCTGGTTAAGTCTGTTGGTTTTAAACTGCCAGATACCACCGGCTGAATCCAGTAACGGACAGGGCGTTGTCGCCATCTTTGCGTTTGGATCAACAATACAGGCATTAAGATAAGAGCCAACATTTACATAGATGTTGTTTTTGTTATCAACTGTTATTGATTTTGAATTATCGCGATTGTGATTGACTAGTCCTGTTATAATTCTTTCAGGCGCATCTGGATGCATTACTTCGCCATTCCTATCGAGTTGATAACGGAACACATCATCATTCGAAGACGCGTACAAATAATCATCCTTTATGTAAATGCCTGTGCCGGGGTAATCACCGAATGCAGTTTGCATGTCAAAACTTCCATCGCCATTTGTATCCTTCAGGTAAATAATTCCTTTGCCATTTTTCAGTTGAGAAAGTTTTATATAAACGCCACCTTGTTTGGTTACCGCAATATGCCTCGCTCCCGGCAAGCCTTCCGCTACAACAGTTGCTGTAAAACCTGCGGGCAATTGCAGTTTCGCATCGGCCTGGATATTGATGGTAGCATAGTTTTGGCTGAATAAGCATTGTGATAAACACAGAGACAAAATTATAAGCAACGGTTTCAAACAGAATTGTTTCATGCGGCGGCTTTTGTGGCCGCAAAAGTACTGATGCAATCTTATACGCGTGGCGCATTTTTATTTTGAGCCCGGCACCATACAAAATAGCATCGACTGTTGCGTCGCACTCTTGTACTGTTTATCTTTACGCAGCAGGTCAACATGGCCTTCTACCTAAATCAACTACTGCTTCATGAAGAAACTCTTATCGTTGTTTATTTTTTGCAGCTTTATCATCATCGCCGTTTTCCTGATGTTTGGCGACATGGAAAAACTTGTTGAAGTAAATCTCCATTCAACACAGTCTTTATTTACCTATGCGCTCCTTAGCTTTTTTTTCTTAACTGCAGATATCATACTTCCGGTTCCTTCCAGCCTCGTGATGATCCTGAACGGAGAAGTGTTGGGTTTTGCTGTTGGTGCTGCCCTGTCACTGGTGTCAGGAGTTTTGTCGAGCTGTATCGGTTTTTACCTGGGAAGAAAATCAAACCCGCTGATCAATAAATTCTTCTCACCAAAGGACCGGGAGATCAGCGACAGGCTGTTTCATAAATTCGGGAATGTGGCAATCACAATTTCAAAGGCATTGCCTATTATTTCTGAAGCAGTATCCGTTGTATCTGGAACGACGGCTATTACTTTTAAAAACTTTCTCTACTATTCCATTGCCGGCCATTTTATTGTATCGGTAATATACGCTTACGCAGGCAGTTTATCTTCCAAACTGAACTCCAACCTGGTTGCCGCCATCATTATCGCGGCTGCGTTATTTATTGGTTGGATTATGCAATTTATAATGCGAAGAAAAGACAGGGCGCTGGTTGTGCCCGGTACAACAGCAACGGAAACAGGAGCTGATTAACTTGTATTAACAGCTTCGTTCGTGCTGTTTTTTTGACCAGTGAGCTTGACGCTAAAGTGTGCGACGCAAGTAAAACTTAATAGATGTTAGAAAGCCGGGCCCAAAAAATTGTCAATGAATTAATAATTTACTGCTGAAAAGTTTCTCTTTTTCGTCGTAAATAAGTACAAAATAAATTCCCCTGGCCAGTGCCGTTATATTGATATCGCTACGGCTGCCACTGATTTGTTGTTGCAAGACTTTTCTTCCTGTTGCATCGAAAATGACAAGGGTATTTGTGGTGAAGGTGTTTGAGAGTATCGTGAGTTTCTGGCCTTGTTTCACAGGATTCGGCATCAACACAAAGTCGCCGTTTTTAAAGTAATATACAAACGCTTCATTGCTGGTAAGTTCGGCGCCGTTGGTTAATTTTAAGAGAGCCCTGTAAGTGTTAATGCCGTTTGTAAGAGACTTATCAGTATAAGAAATATCAGTGCTGATAACAGGTTCACTTGTATTGATGTTTATCCACCCGGTTGCCGTCAGCTTCTGGAATATTACCGCCGACGCATGAAAAACCGTTCCCAGCGAAAGACGTAACAAGGCTTCGTTGTTTTGTAAGTCAGCAAGAAAGTTGCTTATGTAGCAACCGGTTCCCTGTGTGCTGTAATTAAAAGTAAAGCTGTTTACGCCGTTGAAATTGTCGCCAACAAAAGGCGCAACGGCAATAAACGGATCGGGATAATTGCTTTTGTTGATGATAAAACTTGTATCGCGGGTTATAGCCAATGTTTCGAGATATTTATCTCCGAGCATGGAAACTTTATACTGGTTCACATTTTCAAGTGGAGACCAGTAGATCAAAGCCGAATCGTTGCAACTGAAGCCAACAATGGGATAGAGTTGTTGGGATATAGGGAATGTATCGGAGTAATACACATCTGACCCTATGATTATTCTTGCCAGTGCTGTTGAATTAATTGAAGGAGCTTGCCAAAGCAGATAAGGAACGGATAAATCGACCGTGTCGCTAATTAAATCCCAACTTAAGCCCTTGTCGGTGCTGTATTCAAGCCTGGCTTTTTGACTGTTATAAGTTGATTGCCAACGGAAGATGTTTTGTTCGCCACTATTAAAAAAATCTGCAGCAGTGGGAGAGATAAATTGGAAATGGTTGATCGTATCCCAGCGGTAGGCGATATGAAAATCCTGTGAAACGCTACTCAAATTGAAACCGATTACTGAGATAATATACTCGCCCTCTGAAGGAACATCAATAGTAACCTGTTCGATATTATTAAGGCTGTCTCTTTTTCTTAATGGTAATTGAGCAAGCGCTGTTGAATCGGGTGAACTGTTAAGTATCCAGGGAAGATAATTATTACCGGCGGGATCTTTTACCTGGATGTCAAGATCATTGATCAAAGCGGTGAAGGCATTTGCTGCTGCAGCCTCATCATTCCAAACCAACGTGATTTTCAGGTTCGCCGCATTAGCCGGAACGGTGACAGAAAAACTTTTTGTTTCATTTTGCCCAACCGTTCCCGAAAAATAGCTCGAGGCAATCATATCATTTACAGCACGGTTAGTGTTTACATTACCAAAGCCGGAAAAATAGTCTGGCCCTTTTGTGTAAACATCATCAGCGCTGTTAATGATGATGGCTTTAACCAAAGCATTGGGCGGAAGCTGGTTATTATGATTGGCAGCGTAAGCTGATTGCGTTACGAGTGCGGTGCCCGATGTGATTGCGGCAGCTCCTGAACTACCATCATTGCCATAAGCAACAAGTTCTGGTTTTATTCTTCCATCGAAAGCTGGCCCTTTGGAGCTAAGGAAAGGCACATTGTAAAATGAGTCAACCGAGCCAACCACCAGGATATTCTTGGCTTGTTTGAAACTACCCGTAAGATTGGCATAACCTGGAACCCCTGCATATGGTCCGTCAGTACTAATATGGCTGCCGGAATTACCCGCCGAAAATACCTGCAAAAGTGTTGGGTTGGCGATTGCTGATGCGTCGTAAGCTGCAGCGTCAGCGCCATAGAAATTTTCAATGCCAACTCCGTAGGAATTATTTTGAACAGAGATGCCATACTGTTGGTAAACTGAGTTATCATCAGGAAGCAGGTTGATATAGTCTGAACTTGTGAGCCTAGCTCCCCATGCGATGCCTCTACCACTGTAAAAGGAATTACCCGCACCACCGATGATAGTTGCCATAGTAGTAGCATGCGTGCTGTTGCTACTGCTGCCCACCCCGGAATTGATGTAGCGTGATCTAAAATCTATGTCTGTGGTGTCAAACCAGGTTTCTTTTACTGATACAGTAAGTGCATCAGCGTTTAATGCGGGGTGTGCGGTATAAAAAAGATTGATCGCGTTGACGCTTTTATCATAGTCATTGATCACAGTTTCTTCTGCTGGCCTTCGTAGTTGCCGATCAATGAATAGAACGTTGTGCATCGGCAGTAAGTGATTAAGTATAAAATCGTAGGTAGTGCTTATGGCCGCAACGTGGGCTTCGTTATTGATCTGCTTTATTGAAATGTCATTTGCATGATTGCTGACGAAGTAAAGAAACTCAGATAGTTGTTCGGCCTGTATATAGTATATTGAACGTTTATTTTTTGATATTCCTGTAGTCGGTAATAACGAAGAGCTTAGCTTCCAGGTATTGTTTGCTTCGAAAATTTTGCTGGTATAGGTAAAAGTGGCTGTGTCGGCCTTTACGATAAACCAGTTTATTGCAACCCTGCGTTTTATTGTTTGCCTTGCAGCGGTAAGGAATTGTTTTTGAAAAACCGGGTTAACTGCTACAAGGAAATATTTAATGCCGTTCGAATCTTGTGAGTTGTATTGGCGAAAAGCCGCTTGAGGAATTTCCTTTGATGAAACTGCATACCTTCTTATTAAGGCTTCATTATTCTTTTGATCTTCCTGTGCGTATAAACTGAAGGTAAAGAACAGTAATGTAAGCAGGAGTAGCGTGTATTTCATCAGGATGATTGTTTGACGATCTTGTTGCTGATGTAGCGGTTGCGAATATGAAGAAAATATCCTGATAATGAAAGTATTTTTTTCTCCGCCCTGCCGTTAGCAACAGCAAGCGCAACCCGCCTGTGTTTGCTGCAATGTCGCAGTTTTAATGTTGAGGTTGGCAGTAAAGCACAAGAGAAGAGTGCGACGCAAGAGACGATGCTATAAAAACTACTGCCGGTATCAATATATTTTGTGAAGGGGATACTGATAAAAACCGAAAGCCACGACTAACGCCGTGGCTTTATATGATTTGTTCGTTTAGAAAGTGTATCGTACACCAAGACCGCCCCAGCCTGCTTCGAAGCTGTTATAACCAACAAAGTTGAAAGAGGGCTGCCAGTCGAGACTAACATTAATAGGAGCGCCGGATATTTTATAGTCCAGCCCCAGCACGCCATCAACACCGATTGCAATAGTTGAATTTTCATCGGGGTGATCTTTCTTCCATCCGTCGTTAAAAAAGCCAATGTGTGCACCAGGCCCGATATACCATTTTAAACCGTCGGCACCATTGATATCGCCATGAATTTCGTAAAGGCCTGTAAAACGTATGCCATCGCCGTAAATATACGCCAGACCTTCAAACGCCCGGTTGGGTTTGTTGAAAGTTTTAAGCGAAATAGCACCGGGATAAAATTTAATACCCAAGGCTGTTTTATAACTGCTACTGTTGTTTTGTGCATTAGCGGATAAGGCAAAAACAAGAACTGCAAATAAAGCGCTGATCGTCTTTTTCATATTATGTCCTGATTTTTTGAGTGGGCAAAAGTATGGTATAAGCGTTAAAAAGTATATCTCACGGCAATGCCGCCGAAAGACGGGGAAAAACCTGCATCCCCAACCACCGTAACTGCCGGTTGCCAGTCGAGGCTGGCATTAACAGGAAGGTCTTTGAATTTATAATCCAGGCCTATTATTCCATCAACCCCAAACTCGGCTTTTGAATTGTAATCTTTTTGATATTGACTTTTCCAAAAGCCAATATGAGCGCCCGGTCCGGCAAAAATAGAAAGGCCCTGCACCTTGCTGAAATGATAAAAATTGAATTCATAAAGACCACTTACTCTAAAGCCTTTATTCCATAAGGTGGTTTGTGCTTCGAGGTTATTATTAGCACTTAAGAATTTTTTATAGGTAATAGAAATTCCTCCGCCTGCCTTTAATCCGATAGCCCTGTTATAAGTTGACTGTGCCATTGCACCAGATATTAAAGCAAAAGCGATAATGATAGTCGCAGCTGTTTTTTTCATGGTCGACTCATTTTAATTTGTATAAACGCAGTTATTGTACCAGATGTTATCAAACACTTGTTAAAAGCAAGGCCTAGTTATCTTTAAAAGATTTATAATCGGAGATAATTGTTATCATAAAAGGGCAAGCAAACTAGAATTTTGTCTGTGGAAAATAGGTAAAGTGAAAATATTTTATACCTTCACGCTTTATTGGCAGTATATGTCCTTTTATCCGTACTAACTGCTGTTACAGTATCCTTAGTGGCTGGAAATTGATATTTTACATTACCCTTTTTAAAACGAGTTGGTATAATATGCGAAGCAGGCTATTATTCTTTTCATTATTGATATGTTCCACAGCTGGCAACATAGCTGTTGCCCAGGATTTTAATTGCGGCAATGTTCAAAGCCCGCTCGCCTGTTCCGCAAACCCTGTAGTGCCTATATTTTCTGATGTGGATATAGCCGTTCAGTACGGCATCAAATACGCCGTAAAGAATATGCTTGCGGATATATCGTATAAAAGTACCAATCCCTATCTCGACGACTGTGGCAATGTAGTTCCTTACAATTGTAAGCTGGATCAGGGAGATATGCTTGTTTATGATGTTTATTATCCTTCTGATAAAACCGCCTATCACTGTTATAAGAATAAGCCGTTACCCGCAATTGTGCTTTTTCATGGCGGCGGCTTTTCTGATTGCAACGATTCTGACCTTGGTGGCAACATCGACAACTATTGTCGCGAGTTTGCCAAACGCGGTTTTGTGGCATTCGATGTGCATTATCGCTCGGGCAGATTAAAAGATCCAAATGTGGTTAACGGTGATGTGAATAATAATTATTTTTCAGCTAGCGCATTTTTGGCGACCTATAGGGCATTCCAGGATGGACGTGGTGCAATACGGTCAATTATCGCATATCAATCAAGTCCCACACCACCCGTATATAGTATCGATACTGATAATGTTTTTGTTGGAGGCGTAAGTTCGGGCGGCATTATTGCTATGAGCATTGCCTATTATACTACCGACATGTTGTATGAAATCTTTGGTGACGCAAAAAATAAATTGGGTACCCTTGACGATAGCAGTTACCGCGGCCCGGGTACTGTAAAATTCAAAATAAAAGGCGTGCTGGATTTGTGGGGCGGCGCTTACGTACCGGCTGCATATGCCACAACACCCGAAACATTTTTTCAGAAAAACAGATCGAAGTCGGGCGTCAGCCTTAATCCGCCGATGATTGCATTCCAGGGCGCTCTGGATGTAACCGTACCAGTTAATAAGGCAAACATTTATTACTCGGCTGACAGTTTCTTTCGCAGCGCAACAGTTTGCAGTGCGCAAGGAAACAATTTCAGTTTGCCAAACAACGATATTGGCGGGCCGTCAAAAGACCTCGCTTTATTCGGCACACAAGGCATTTATAATATACTCACCAAAAACCTTGGAATTCCGGCTGAGCTTTATCTTGACAGCGATATGAAGCACGGTTTAAGCAATACATCAAATTTTGGAACGGATATTAATGTTCAGAATAATAAAACACTTATCATTCCTTACCTCGTCGAACGAGCCGCTTCATTCTTCCAGGCGGTTACAAACAACATTGCCACAAACCTTCAGGATACAAAGTTTGTTGATTGCGAAAACTACCGCTACGGCTGTTCGGTCGTTAGCAATCATGCCAACTGTCCTACCGCAAAGCCAGGAGCAGTTGCTGTGGATGCGCTACTTAAAAAATCAATTTCGAACCCTTTGTTCAACGTCAGCCAGTCAAACCGAAGCATTCATGTTTCCCTTAACAAAGACGGCACTGCATATATTAATCTGTTTGATTTGTATGGCAGGCCGGTTAAAAATACAATTGTAAATAACACGCAAATCACGCTCGATTGCAGCCAGCTAACGCCAGGTATTTATATACTCAGGGTATCACAAGGCAATACAACACAAACACAAAAGATCAGCATTTAATAAGAGATTATTTTTTGGGGCCAGGCAACTCAATGCTGTTTGGCGCCTGTTGCGTCGCACTCTTCAGCAGCAGTAACATTATTGAGCAGGTTTATCGATTCTTCAATACAATGGTTGTATCGTTGGCTTTATGTTTATAATTTAGAAGTTAGATGATTGTAATCGCCCAAAACCGTGGCTAAGAAATCCCTTGGGTCTGCGTGTTGAGATCGTATGTGCAACACTTGCTCTATTTTTTGCATGGTTTGAAGGGTAAGCATGCTGTTGCCGCTTTTTTGAACATTTAGCAACACTTCTTTTACCAAAAGCATGTCGCGATCATTTAAGTTGATCACTTCCGGGTAAAGCACTTGGTAATCTTCTTTTACCTGCGGTACATAAATGGTCTGTTCCAGGCTTGTTTTAGGCTTTGTTTTTACCAGGGTTGTTCCAGCTACAAGGTCGCCGACTCTTTGATGCTTTTCGGTAACCGCTATAACGATCACCGCGGGTACGAAGCTAAACATCCAAAGATCAATCAATCTGAACAACCATCTTATCAGGTATTGCGAAAAAGCAGGACGGTTACCGTTAAGGCTAATCACTTTTATGGCCATTACCCGTTTGCCCACAGTTTGTCCATTAAGCATAAGCTCACTTAGAAGCGTGTAAAAAGTTACCGGCAGAAACACTATAATATAGAATAGTGCAATTATGTCGCCTGAAATGCCACGTGTGAAACTGGATATCATACTTACAAGTATGCAATAAGCAATTATGATAAGCAAATCAATTATACATGCGACCATCCGGTCACCAAGGCTCGCCAACTCATACTCCAGTTCAATGTTTTGTGGGGTGGTAATGTTTATAACAGCCATGCTTCAAAGATGTATAAATAATTTTTATTTTCTTACTTCATATCACATAAGCCTTTATTTTTATAGTATCAAAACCCTGCCATGCGAGAAGCTCAGTTTTTGAAACAAAATGCGGAGAAGTGGAACCTGTACAGGGACGAACTGAACCAGGATATTTCTACCGATGTCATGGCCAGCCGGTTTACAGAACTTACCGACGATCTTGCCTTTGCGAGAACATTTTATCCTGATAGTAACACGGTAAAATTCCTAAATGGTCTTGCAGCTCAGTTTCATCAAAAAATTTACCGGAATAAAAAAGAAAAGAAAAGCCGCATCTTCTGGTTCTGGCAATTTGAGCTGCCTTACCTGTTTATGCGTTACCGTAAGCAGTTTCTCATATCACTCGCTTTTTTTGTAATGTTCTCGCTGATGGGAGCGCTATCTGCCAAATATGATGAAAATTTTGTGCGGCTTATTCTGGGTGATGACTACGTAAACATGACTGCGAAAAATATTGAGAACGGCGATCCTTTCGGCGTATATAAGCAAGGGGATGGTCTCAGTATGTTTGCAATGATCGCTTACAATAATATATCGGTTTCGTTTTTTGGGTATGTGCTTGGAATCTTTTTTTCTGTGGGCAGCCTTTGGCTTCTTTTCAGTAATGGCGTGATGATGGGGTCGTTTCAGTATTATTTTATTTCAAACGACTTGGGTTTTAAGTTCATTACAGTGGTTTTTATACATGGAACGATGGAATTGTGGAGCATTGTTGTTGCCGGCGCTTCGGGTATGATACTGGGAAGCAGTATTCTTTTTCCCGGCACATATACACGAGCTGCTTCTGTGGCAAGAGGTGGCAGGGATGGATTGAAAATCGTTTTCGGCCTGGTGCCAATGTTTATTGTTGCGGCATTTTTCGAAAGCTTCGTAACACGTTACACTGGGATGCCGCTGGCTGTGAGCCTTTCAATATTGGCAGGCTCGGCATTTTTTATTATTTGGTATTTCTTTATTTACCCTGCAAGGTTGCACAAACGTATCGATGCAGGCCTTACCAGTTCCGGTAATTTAACATCTACAAAAAACTTTAACGAATGGCTCAGCAAAAAATTCAACTCAGGAAACTAAGAGACTTTAGTCAGAATATAAGCGACACTTTCCAGTTTATTAAACAGGAATTGAAGCCATTACTCACGGCATTTGTGTTGGTGGCAGGCGCTTTTATGCTGGTAAGTGTTATACTTTCTGGCATTTATCAGAAAGAGGCATTTGGTTTTCTCGATGAGTTACAATCAGGAGGCTTTACCAGCAAAACGGTGTTTTCGTTGTACACACCGGGTTATTTCTTATCGGTAATATTTTCGTTAGTAGCTTTTGGCGCAATGATAACAGTCGTTGCCCTTTACATGAAATTGTCTGATGAAAATGGTTTGTCGCCAACGGCGGCAGATATATGGCGTTTGTTTGGCAAATATTTTTTCAGGGTAGCCATATTCAGTTTACTGGAGGGAATTGTAGTTTTTGCAGGTTTTATCTTCTGCGTCTTGCCTGGTATTTACCTGATGGTGGTATTGTTTCCATATCCTTTTGTTATAGTGAACGAGGATAAGTCAATCGGTGAAACCTTTAGCAGATGTTTTGAACTGATAAAGGAAAATTTCTGGAACTCACTCGGTATTTACATCGTGGCAGGACTTATATCTTCTGTTTGTTCAATGGTAATTGGTCTTGTGCTGGGCATATTTATCGGTGTTGGTTCTTATTTTTCTACAAAAGAAATCAGTTCAACAGCAGCAATTGTAACATCATTTGTCACGATGCTTCAATATTTCTTTTACCTGGTACTCTTTGTGGCAGTGGGTTTGCAATACTATAACCTCGCCGAATTACGGGATGGAACCGGTCTTGAGAGAAGATTGGAAGACCTTGGCAGCGGGCTTGCAGGCAATACCGGTAATGAGGAACAATATTAAAAAGCGTGCTGCCCATTGATGTGAACGCACAAGAGTGCGACGCAATGGAAGATGATTCATAAGCCGGTGCCGGGTACATAAAATATTTTATCAGTTAATGAGATTCACACTATTGATCCTTCTGAGTTTTTTTTCATTTGCCGCCGTGGCAAAGCAAAAGCCAGCCTTTGATTCGGCGGCAGTAAACCTGCGTTCCTTTAATATAAATGCGATTGATTCTTTCAAAGTTCAAAGGGACTTTCAATACCAGGCAGAGCCAGTTGAACAGCAGTCGTTATGGGATCGTTTTTGGAACTGGATTTGGGACTTGTATGATGAAATCATGAGCACAGAATCGGGCAGAACAACCATGAATATTATTTATATTCTGCTTGCATTATTTGCCATTGGATTCTTTGTTTTTCGCGTAATGCGTATGAACAGGGTTGCTATGTTTGCAACAAATGTGGCAAACACGCATTATAGTATTGAAGAAGAAAATATTCACAGCATATCGTTTGAAGAGGCCATTAAAGATGCTACGTTGAACGGCAACTACAGGCTGGCCATCCGCCTGCTGTACCTTCAGAATCTGAAACTGCTTGCCGACAAAAATCTGATCGCCTGGCTGCCTGGCAAGACAAATGCAGACTATAAAAATGAATTGAAGGACACCGTTTTTGGTGAAGCGTTCAGCGACATCACCAGTTTGTTCGATATGGCCTGGTATGGCCATAGGGAGATAGGCAAAGGCGATTTTGATAACATCGGCGGCACATTTACGCACTTTAAAAGTCAATTGAGTTAGGTGGGCAGGAATAAAATACCCATAATAATATTCTCCGTGCTGCTGCTGATATACATAGTGGCACAACTGAATGCGCCGAGAAGGTTCGACTGGACACCAACGCTTAGCCGAACAGATAAAAATCCTTTTGGTGCTTATATTCCTTATACACAATTGCAGCAATTATTTCCCGCAGCCGGCATCATTTCGGAAAGGGAGCCTGTTTATAATGTACTGCATAACGAAGATGGCAAAACTCAGGAGAACAGTGCTTATTTTTTGATCGGCCAGTCGTTTAGTCCAGGTAAGGCCGACCTCGAAGAACTGCTGAAGTATGTGGATGATGGCAATATTGTGTTTGTTTCAGCCTTGCAGTTTGGCGATAAATTTCTCGACACGCTCGGCCTGAAAACCGACATGCACAATTCGTTTATTGAAACTGATACGATCTCGGTCAATTTTGTAAATCCTATGCTAAAGGCTCCAAAAAACTTTGGATTTAAGCCAACAACCTTTGCAGGCTATTTCAGCCGTGTGAACAGGAACGATTCAACCACGGTGCTTGGTATTGATAACGACAGCCTTCCGGATTTTGTGCGGGTCGGTTACGGCAAAGGATATTTTTTCATACACGCCACGCCGGTTTGTTTCAGCAACTATTTTATGCTCTATAATAATAATGCTGAATATACGGCCCGGCCTTGTCTTATGTCCCTGCAAATACGAAGGTGATCTATTGGGATGAATATTATAAATCTGGCCGCGAAGGAGCTGAAACGCCATTACGATTCTTTCTATCCAAGACACCACTAAAATGGGCGTTGTATCTTACTATTATTGTTTTACTCCTTTATGTTTTCTTTGAGATGAAACGTAAACAGCGGCCCATTCCTGTAATAGAGCTTCTGAAGAATTCTACTCTTGAATTTGTGGAAACTGTTTCCGGTGTTTACCTCAGCAGGCACGATAATAACAGCATCGCATCAAAGAAAATACAGTTCTGGTTCGATAGGATCCGCAACCGTTATTATCTTTCAACAAACGATACAGGTGAATATTTTGTGCTGCAGTTGCAAAAAAAATCAGGTGTGTCCAAAAAACTCATCGATACGATTTTGCACAATATCAAGAGAGCTGATGCACAGCCGGCCGTTACAGACGATCTGCTGATGAAACTCTGCACCGATATCGACGAATTTTACAGGTTATCCAAAACATAAATGCATGGAAGAGACAAATGAACTATGGGCATTGAACGATGCTGTTCAGAAAATAAAAACCGAGATCGCGAAAGTGATCGTTGGACAGGAAGAAATGGTAGAATTGCTTATTGCTGCCATGCTTGCCGATGGCCACGTATTGATTGAAGGTGTGCCCGGTGTAGCCAAAACGCTAACGGCAAAACTCCTGGCACGCAGTATCGATGTGCCTTTCAGCCGAATTCAGTTTACTCCCGACCTTATGCCAAGTGATGTAATCGGCACTTCGGTATTCAATCCTCAAACGGCTTCTTTTAGCTTTAAACAAGGCCCCATATTCAGCAATATTGTTCTGATTGATGAGATCAACAGAAGCCCTGCAAAAACACAGGCTGCTTTATTTGAGGTTATGGAAGAGCGACAGGTTACCTATGATGGTGTTACGTACGCCATGCCACAACCCTTTATGGTGCTGGCCACGCAAAACCCGGTGGAGCATGAAGGTACTTACCGCTTGCCCGAAGCGCAGCTCGACCGTTTTCTTTTTAAAATAGAGGTGCGGTATCCCTCACCCGATGAGGAAGTAAAAATTCTGCAGAATGCACATCATGGCATTACCTCACATTTCAACGAAACCGTGCATGCAGTGCTCAATGGTGAAGCTATCGCCAGGTTTAGGCAACAGGTGAGCAATCTGCATATTGAAGAAAAAGTAATGCGCTATATAGCGTCGCTGGTTTACGAAACGCGCAACAATAAAGCGTTGTTTCTCGGGGCGAGCCCCCGTGCTTCTGTGGCTGTATTACGTGCTGCCAAAGCAATTGCGGCAATCAGTGGCCGGGATTTTGTTACGCCGGACGATGTGATCCGCGTGTTGCATCCGGTGCTTTGCCATCGCATTATTCTTGCGCCGGAAAAGGAAATGGAAGGCAGCAATGCTGAAGATGTGGTTAAAGAAATTACAAAACGCGTGGAAGTGCCGCGCTGATTTTTTTAGCCGGCTTTTGTGCAAATGGCATCGCCAGTTGTGTCACTCACTTGTACTTTAGGTAACATTACTAAACAATCTGTTTGAAAAGTTTTATCCGGAAATATATCGGTACACTGTTCTTAACGCAAAGATTCTTTGCTGCATCCTCTGTATGCATCGTGTTGTTTGTATTAAACTTCTTTTTGCCGTGGATGGGTATAGTACCCTATGCTGCACTGCTGGTCTTATGCTTTTTGCTTGCGTACGATTACGCATTGCTTTACCCGGGAACACGCGGACTGTTTGCTGTGCGTTCTCACGCGGAGCGATTGAGCAACGGCGACGAAAACGAAATTCGTATTGATATCGAAAACTTTTATTCTTTCAAAGTAAACGTTGAAGTGATCGACGAAATTCCTCACCAGTTCCAGCGCCGCGATCTTCATTTTTACGTAACACTGGAAGCCGGCACCACAAAAGTGTTGAAATATTATTTACGTCCTGTAAAGCGCGGTCAATACGAGTTCGGAAAGATTAACCTGTTTACTGCATCTCCCG
The DNA here is from genome assembly GCA_002478885.1 of Chitinophagaceae bacterium UBA7600. GTDB lineage: Bacteria > Bacteroidota > Bacteroidia > Chitinophagales > Chitinophagaceae > DLKC01. The sequence goes on along the minus strand of DLKC01000020.1, from coordinate 23,093 downwards.
TAAAACTGCTCAACCGGAAGTTTATCATGGGCGAGCCCACCGAAGTGCCGGTTTATCCCTCCTACCTGCAATTAAGAAAATACCAGTTGATGGCCATAAGCAACCGGCTGAGCGAAGCCGGTGTAAAAAAGCTGCGGCGTATCGGCCACAGTATGGAGTTTGAACAAATAAAAGAATATGTTTCAGGCGATGACTACCGAACCGTGAACTGGAAAGCAACTGCAAGAAAAGGCGGGCTTATGGTAAACAACTATACGGAAGAAAAGAGTCAACAGTTGTATTGTATTATAGATAAGAGCCGCGTAATGAAAATGCCCTTCGACGGTTTAAGCCTGCTTGACTATTCCATTAATACCTCGCTTGTGTTAAGTAATGTTGCGTTGCAAAAGCTGGACAGGGCAGGGCTGGTAACTTTTGCTGAAAACATCAGTGCTTTTTTGCCTGCAGAGAAAAGGGCTTTGCAAATGCAGCACATTCTTGAAGCCCTCTACAACCAGAAAACACGCTACCTCGAGAGCGACTACGAAAGGCTTTATATAAACATAAGAAGAAAAATAACCCAGCGCAGCTTGATTATTCTTTTCACCAATTTCGAATCGCTGACCGGCATGAGGCGACAGCTACCTTACCTGAAGAAGATTGCAGAAAACCATTTGCTGGTTACCATTTTTTTTGAAAATACAGAGCTCACAAAATATATCAGTAAGGATTCTGTAAATCTTGAAGGGGTGTATAGCAAAACCGTTGCAGAAAATTTTGCGTTCGAGAAGAGACAGATAGTGAAAGAGCTAAATCAAAGCGGTATTCTAACGATACTAACGGCACCTCAAAGTCTTACAGTAAATGCGTTAAATAAATACCTGGAAATAAAGGCAAGACAGCTGTTGTAGTGTTACGCTACATTCCCGGAAACCTGAAACCGTTGAGAAATAAATCCATTTTAGAAATATTGGCGCTATTTAAACTTCCGTCTGCATACACATACATAAAGCCGATATAGTATCCGTCTGTCCAGCTTTTTATTTTCCATTCGGCACCTGTGTCATCTTTCCAGAAATCTATTACACCGGTCGCAGGGGCATAATTGTCCATTGTGTGACCTTTGCCATACCCCGCAGATTCTTTTATTTTAAATTGATCTTTCAGGTAGTCGATGTATTGTATCATCAGGTCTTCTTTTTCTTTAACCGGCGTTATGGAGGAAATAAATTTCACACAAATCAACCCGTAGTGCAACTGTTCGTTAATGCATTCCATGGTATAAACCAATGATGAATCCGGCGTGTAGTCAACAGTTGCTGTGCCCGGATCGCAATAGAAATAAGCTTCACAACCCGAATTGCCGATATCGTATTTTTTTATTCCCTGACCGAAGCCCGCAGCGGTTGTGTACAAACTGAAAATAATAATAGAAAGTCTTTTCATAAAACTGGTGTAAGTCTGCACGCAAGATGAGAAATAATTCTATTGAAAGGCTAAGTGCTGGTTGGTATTTCAATAATAAATGAACAACCAAATGAAGCAGGTGCTAAAATATGGTAATGAAGGATGCTTTCCGCTGTTTGAGGCTGCAATTGATACAGTACAAGAGTGCGACGCAACGATGCTTAACCGGAGTTACGTCGGCGCGTAACATAATTTTATTCAGCAATTTAAGCCGGAAAGTAAAAGGCCATGAAGAGTTCGTCATGGCCTTTTATTTTACTTTTCAATAATCAATTTTGTTCGCATGTTTCTCGCATCATCGCTAAGTTCTACATAGTACATTCCCTGGCTCAGTGAAGCTACCTGCATGCTGTAGTCGTTAGGACCTTTTATAGCAGTCTGCATTTTCGAGAAAAGCTCCTGGCCGGCGATGCCAAATATCTTTATTTGTATATTGCCTGCTTTGTCTGCAACAAAATGAATAATGATTTTATCGCGTGCAGGGTTTGGATAAACAGAAAAGATGTTGTTTCCTGCAACTTTTTCTGTGACTTGCTGTGAGGTTGATGCTGCAAAGCAAGTCGATGTTACCTGCGTAATTGTTGATGCCGTTGTGCAGTTGAATTTGTTGGTCACATTAACCCTGTAATTGCCAGCAGTTGTAACGGTGTAATTCCTCGAAGTTGCACCCGGAATATTGACGTTGTTTTTTCTCCATTGATAGGTTAAACCTGTTCCGCTGTTGGCCTGCAAAACTACTGATCCGGTGGCGCAAATATTAAGGTTGCCGAGTGCGGTGATCGTTGCCTTAGGTTTAGGAGTTGTTGCTACAATGGTTATGTCGGATGTGTCTTTGCACAGGCTGTTAAGAGTTTCTTCGACACTGTAATTTCCGACTGCATTTACCGTGAGAGAGGATGTGTTTGCTCCGTCGATTACAGCTCCATTTTTAAACCATTTATAGTTTGTGTTTGCAAGACTGTTTGCGGTAAGTACTGTTGAAGAACCGATACAAACGGAAACGGTGCCCGTTTGCACAATGGTTGCAGTAATGGTGTTCTCATCAACCGTGCCGTTGCAATTATTATCAAACCCATCGCAAATTTCTGGTGCCCCGGGATATACAGTGGCGTTGTCGTCGTTACAATCTGTGTTATTGCTAACGTAGCCATCGGGTTTTGTACAGGCGTTTACAAAATCGGCTGGGTTTCCATAACCATCATTGTCGCCATCGCGATAGAAGATAAGTTGGCCATCTTCATCAACCTGGCCGTCACAATCATTGTCGATGCCATCGCATATATCCGGTGCGCCCGGGTAAATGCTGGCATTATTGTCATTGCAATCAGTGTTATTGTCCACATAACCGGCAGGTATACTGCAAGACATTGTTGCGTTGTTACCGTCGCCGAAGCCATCCCCATCAGCATCTCTGTACCATTGTTGTTTTTCGAATCCTTCGTCAACAACGCCGTCGCAGTTGTTATCAACGCCATCACAGATTTCCGGTGCGCCGGGATATACGAATGCGTTATGATCGTCACAATCGGTGTTTCCGGCCACATAACCGGCCGGTGCATTACATGATTGCAGGGACGAGTCCAGACTTCCGAAGCCGTCACCATCTGCATCCCTGTACCATGTTTGCTGTGTGAACCCTTCATCGACTACCCCATCACAATTATTATCTATCCCATCGCAAAGTTCAGGTGCTCCCGGATAAATAGCTGCATTGTTATCGTTGCAGTCTGTACTGTCAGGAACATAACCAGAAGGCGGGGTGCTGTTTCCAAACGTCTTTTGATTAATATCTCCATATCCGTCATTGTCCTCGTCACGGTAGAAAGGAACAAGGTTTTCATCAATCGCCCCGTTACAATTGTTATCGACTCCATCTGCAACTTCTGTTGCGGCCGGATTAATCAAAGTGTTATTATCGTTGCAATCAGTGCTGTCGGTAACAAAGCCCGCCGGTTTTGCGCAAGCGAAGACCTTGTTGTTTATATCGCCGAACCCGTCACTGTCATTGTCTTTATAAAATGCTGTTTGAACGCCTTCATCTATTTGGCCGTTACAGTTATTGTCAATCCCATCACAAACTTCCGCTGCGCCGGGATTGATTGCGTTATTATTATCATCACAATCGCCGCCTGGACTTACATAACCAATGGGCTGATAGCAACCTTTAAATGTTTTTGCATCAGTACCATAACCATCGCCATCTTTATCAAAATAATAAATCACCGAGTCACAGGCAGGCGGTTTTGAAGATTGCCAGCCTTGCTGCCTGAGGGTTCGCATTTGATTTAAAACAGAAGCGTAACTTGAATTATTTACAAGATTTGTCCATTCGTTTGGATCGTTTTGCCTGTCGTAGAGTTCTTCTCCGTAGCTGCCCCAGTAATTATAATGATACCTGTCTGTCCGTATTGCCTCGCACTTCGAAACAAGTGGAAATGCTGGTCCGGGGGCAGTTTGTGTAAAAGAAGCCTTTTTCCACGTTTGTGTTGGATCGTCTAAAAGCCTTACAAAACTCGATCCTTCCACATCAGCGGGTGTTGGAACACGGCACAACTCGGTTATGGTTGGATATATATCGACCGCTTCAACAAATTTGTTGCAAATACCTGCTGGTTTGCCGGGGGCATATACCACCAATGGAATATGGATGGATTCTTCAAACAGCGTATTCTTCAACCATAATCCGTTATGCTCACCCAAGTGCTGCCCGTGATCACTGATTAAAACAACTACGGTATTATCCCATAAATGGTCGCGATCCATTTCATCAAGCAGTACACCAAGGTTGCGGTCCATCGTCGAAACCTCGCCGTAGTATGCCTGCACAGTTTTTCTCCATTCTGAATCCGCCTGTACTAATGTGTTATTGGCAAAAAATGCCACCTGCGGTATATCGTTTCTATCATTTGCTGGCGTGTTGGTTGGTATTTGAATGGTTCTTGCGCTATTTCCTTTAACGGTTGTTGTGCTCTGCCAAAACGGTAGGTCTACCTTAACCGAGGGGTCACCGTACTTATTCCAGTTTGCGAGGTTTGGTGTAAAAGGATTATGTACACCTAAGCCAATCCCATAAAAACCAGGTTGCGTACGGTTTTGTTTCAGGCTTGCAACGAGGTCCTGAACTAGTGTATAGTCTCCCCCTGAATCTTTTTTTGGATAAATGCCCCACGAAGCAGGATCAAAATTTGTTAAAGGCTCGCCGGCATTTTTTGCAAAGTTGCTTGAACTTCCGCCTTCTGCATAGTCCCAGGTAAATTCATATTCAAATTGCCCGTGATAAATCTTGCCGTAGCGCTCTGTGCGATAGCCAAAGGAATGTAGATAATCCTGCAGGTATTTCACATTTGCGGGAACATAAGCGGCTGGGTCCATATTGTTTCCGAATACGCCCGTTTTATCGGGTCGCCATCCTGACATCATTGAAACACGGGAGGGGTTGCACAAGGGGAACTGGCAGTATGCCGAGGTAAACGCAGTTCCTTTATTTATTAACCTTTGAAGATTTGGAGTCAACACCGCAGGATACCCGAGGTAACTCGTTCTATCATTCATATCATCTAGTGATATGAGAATTACATTATATCGCTGCTGAGACTGTTGTGCAAAAATTTTACTTGTTGATGCCATCAGCGACAATACAAGCAGCATTTTTCGTGCATACTTATGTAGCCATTTTATGTAATTGGGGATCGATTTCATTTTAAGGTGTCGTTGGTTAAAATAAGTTTAAGCTTTAGGGACGGTTTTTAAAAAAATAAAAGTAATGAAATTTTTTACCAGATACAGCACGGGTAACCAATTCTTTATATTTTCCGGCTCTTTAAATTATTTTTTAATCAATAAATTCTGAGAAATAAAAGTGCTCCCTGTTGAACTGCGATTAAAATAATATTTTCATTTAATATGTACTTGGTGATCTTGTCGTTTCTGATAAATGCGCCGTTTTTTTTTTTGTCAATCTCTTAATTTCATTAAATGAAAAAAATATCAGCATTCATGTTGCCTTTTTACTTCTTGTTTGTTGCAACAGTTTCATTTTCTCAGGATATAACACTCAAAGACTTTAAGCCTGTTTCAATTTATAAGATACCTGTAACATCGGTAACGAAGGCAAAGTATCCTGCTACAGATTTTCATTCTCATGATTATCCCAAAACAGACTCAGCTGTTGATGCATGGGTAAGAATAATGAACGAATCTAACATCGCAACAACAATGATTCTTTCTTATACAACCGGCCCCGCTTTTGACTCCGTTGTCAAAAAATATGCCCGATATAAAGATCGTTTTGAAATATGGTGCGGCTTCGATTACACGGGCTATGACAAACCAGGTTGGCAAAAACATGCCCTGGAGGAATTGGAGCGTTGCTATAAAATGGGTGCAAAAGGTGTTGGCGAGCTAGGTGATAAGGGCCTTGGAGAACTGTATTCCGAGCCCGTAGCCGGTTACGGACTACATATTAACGATCCGCAAATGAAACCGTTGCTCGAAAAATGTGCAGCACTCCATATGCCGGTAAGTATTCACGTTGCTGAAGACAATTGGATGTATCTGAATAACGATTCACTCAACGATGGCTTAATGAATGCAGGAACCTGGAAAGTTGATCTTTCAAAAAAAGGCATACTTAATCACGATGCTTTAGTGAATACCTTGGAAGATGCGGTGAAAAATAATCCAAATACTACTTTTATTGCTTGCCATCTTGCTAACTGTTGTTCTGATCTCGCAAAACTCGGGGCGCTTTTCGACAAATACCCAAACCTTTATGCAGATATTGCCGCGCGGTATGGCGAGATCGCGCCTGTGCCCCGCTATACAAAAGCCTTCCTCGAAGAATATGCAGATCGTATAGTTTATGGAACAGATATGGGAACTGATAGAAGAATGTACCAGGTCACATTTCGCATACTTGAAACAGCCGATGAACACTTTTACGAAAGAGATTTTTTCGACTATCATTGGCCGCTGCAAGCCCTGAATCTAAGCGATGCAGCATTAAAAAAAATTTACTCGGGCAACGTTAAAAAAATTCTGAAACAATAATTTTTTGTTATCAACTTTCTGCAAAAATGGCATCACCTGTTGCCACGCTCGATTCATGGTTCTTCCTATGTGGCATCATTGAATAGCAAGGCTGCTATCTACTGTGTTCAGGCAACATGATTGCTTAAAAAGCTTTAAGTACGAGGACACGTACCCGCCCTAAAATATATTTTAGTGTTAATATTGATTGCCGTTAAAGACTTCCGTAATAATAATTAACCCGTAAACAATTTATTTATCTATCTTCATGGCCTTGATTGAGTATTGAAAGCACAAAGTTTACTGAACGATACAGCTATTTACACGCTTCTCTATTGTATCTACACTTCATTCACTGCTATTTGCTTCCTTTTCTGATCATCGGTATTTTTAATTATTTATTTTAATTTATTTTTTATGAACATGTATGTTTCAAATCTCAGTTTTCATACAACTGTGGAAGACCTGAGAGAGTTGTTTTCAAAATTTGGTGAAGTTTCATCTGCAAAGATCATTTCAGATAAACTAACCAATCGTTCCCGTGGTTTTGGCTTTGTCGAAATGCCTTCTGAAGAAGAAGGTCAGGAGGCAATGAAACAACTTAACAGTAAAGAAATACAAGGAAGGCCTTTATCGGTTACAATCGCAAGGGAGAAAAGCAACTCAGACAGATCTTCATTTGGCGGCGGAAACAAGAGATGGTAATTTTTTTTGAAAGATAACTTTAACAAAAGCCCTTTAACCAGGGCTTTTTTATAACATAGCACCTGTTTTTTATCATAATCAAAAATGGTGTCGGTTTGCCAACGACCCATAAAAATACACTACAAGATGACAAATGATGCAATCGCAAAGTTTTGCGAAACTCAAAATGTACCGGCTAATAACTGTATAAGAATAGATTTCAAAAAAAGAAATCCGATCCTCGGTCTTTTTGTCGAAGCCAACGATTATGAAGAATTAAAATCAAAGAATTTTTGGCGTATTGTGATGCGTGCAAATATTGACGAATGGAAGCGCACAAAAAATATTGAAATGGCGAAAATATACAGCGGATCTGAAATAGTTAAACTCTCCTTCACAGCAAATAAGGCGCTGGTATAAGCACTTTAGTCTGATTGGTTTAAAGATTAAATCATCCGGGTATGAATCAAAATTTGATCACCCGGATTTTTTATTTGATGTAAAAATGACTAGAAAAAAACTAAATGCAAGTGAGCCAACTATCGGAATCGAACCGACGACCCTTTCATTACGAATGAAATGCTCTACCAGCTGAGCTAAGTTGGCAATGGCGATAAAGTTATTAATTACCCAACAAACGAAACAAATTGCTACTTTAAATATTGCGGTTAAAGTTATTAGTCAACAGGTTTTATAAAGCTTGATTTGTATATTTAGTTAACCGGTTCTTCAGATAATTTTTATGGCAAAGCGAAAAAGCATCAGAAAAATCGCACTCTGGATATTCATCGTCGTTTTGGCTGCTTTTATATGGATAGCAAGCGGCGTATTTCCTGCGGTCAGCGGATATGGCTCCAAGAACCTTTGTTCATCGGTGTACCTGCAACACCGTAACCCGGCTGATGTCATTAACGAAGATCTCAGCAGTTTCCCTTTGTCGCTCGGCACTTTCGTTGTAAACGAAAAGGATTCTTCGGTTACGGGTTCGGTATGGGGTTTTGCAAAACGAAAGACCATTTATCGTAAGGGCTTTGGCTGTACACTTATCCAAGGCATAACTGAAGAAGAGATAAGAAGCCAGCCGGTAGATATTCCCGATAAGCCTGCAATTAATACAGAAAATATTGCTTGGCCTAACGGTGATAAGCTGCCGGATACGATAGCAGCATCATTTAGCCGCGTGAAACTGAACAACGCAGTCGATAGTGTTTTTGCAAGAAAAGATGCAGAAGGGAACGCAACTCATACACGGGCTATAGTTATACTGTACAACGGCGAAATAGTAGCCGAGAAATATGCGGCTGGTTTTGATAAAAACACCGTAATGCTTGGCTGGTCGATGTCAAAAAGCGTTACCGCTGCTTTAACGGGCATACTGGTTAAGAATGGAAAGCTTGCAGTTGATTCAGCGGCACCGGTTCCATCCTGGAAGGGCACCGATAAAGAAAAGATAACACTCAAAAACATATTACAGCAGACCACGGGTTTAGACTTTCTCGAAAACTATGAGCGACCAAGCGAAGTAACCAGGATGCTTTTCAGTGAGGGAAATATGGCTGCATTTACTGAGGCCAGGCCACTAAAGTATACGCCTGGCTCTGTGTTCAGTTATTCGAGCGGAAACAGCAATGTTCTTAGCGCAATTATAAGGAGAACTACAGGCGAAAAGAGTTATCATGCCTTTCCTTATGATTCGTTATTCTATAAGATCAATGCTTATAGCTTTTTGCTTGAACCAGACGCTTCAGGCACTTATATCGGCTCGTCGTACAGCTATGCCACCGCAAGGGATTTTGCGAGGTTTGGATTGCTCTATTATAATAATGGCATGTGGAACGGGACGCAAGTACTACCGCCAGATTGGGTGAAGGAGTCTGTTCAACCCTGCCAGGCAGATAAGCTTAAACAATATGGCTACCAGTTTTGGCTGAACGGTCTCTCTGAAAGTGATCCTGGTGAAAGACAATTCCCGGATGTCCCTGGCGATATGTTTTACGCCGACGGATATGGCGGCCAGGGTATATATATCATTCCGTCGAAAAAGTTGGTTGTGGTAAGGCTTGGACTGCATAATATAGATGCCAATAGATTTTTGAAAGAAGTGTTGGATGCATTTAAAGAATAATACTCACGGCGTTGCAGCTCTTGTTGAATGCAGCACTTAAGTTGAAGAGTGCGACGCAAGAGTTGATGCCACGAAGTGCAAATGCCGACACCCAAAAAGTCTCTGCAGATAAGTTTTGAAAACTTGTCATTTGATTGAGAGGGTCAATGACAAGTTTTCTTTTTTCTGTTCAACAACATGAAAAAAATGCAGGAAAATCGGGCTGGTATTGCAATTGATCGTTGCTTATTGTTAACAACATCATCAACATTAAAATTTTAGCTATGACAACTTTAATGAAAAGAAACAGCATGTTCCCGTTGAACAGTTTTTTTGATGATTTCTTTAGCAAAGACTTGTTTGACTGGAATGACAAAAATTTCACAACGGCAGGTAGTACGCTGCCTTCAGTGAACGTCAAGGAAAAAGAAAATGAATTTGAAATTGAACTCGCGGTACCGGGCATGAAGAAGGAGGATTTTAAAATTGAGCTTGATAAACATGTGCTTACGATTTCTTCTGAACAAACCCAGGAAAAGGAGGAGAAAAACGAAGACGGGAAATATACGCGGAGAGAATTCAACTACCGGTCATTCAGCCGCTCATTTACATTACCTGCTGATGTGGTGGAAAGCGATAAGATTGTTGCAGGATATAAGGATGGAATTCTGCAGATAAAAGTTCCAAAGAGAACCATCGGAAAGCCTCAGTCAGTAAAAAGCATTGCTGTAAATTAATTTTTGCGGCCAAAAAATTTTAAAAAGAGGGAGGCTTTGCTTCCCTTTTTTTAAAATAAAATGAAGTGTTATGGAATATAGAGATTACTACCAGGTTTTGGGCATCGACAAGAAGGCTACGCAGGATGAAATAAAAAAAGCCTACCGTAAACTCGCAGTGAAATATCATCCTGATAAAAACCAGGGCGACAAAGACGCAGAGAACAAGTTTAAGCTGATCAACGAAGCGAATGAAGTGCTGGGCGATCCTGAGAAAAGAAAGAAATATGACACGCTCGGTGAGAATTGGAATAAGTACCAGCATGCCGGTGCCGACCAGCCGTTTGGAGGTTTTGGCGGCCAGGGTAACCAGGCTTTTCATTTTGAAGGAGACCTCAGCGATTTTTTTGGGAGCAGTGGTGGATCAGCCTTTGGCGGCAGCGGTTTCTCTGATTTCTTTGAAACATTTTTCTCTGCTTCAAAAAATGCAAAAAAAGGTAATACAGGTGCCACCCAGTTCAAAGGGCATGACCTTGAATCCGAAGTTACGTTAACGCTTGAAGAAGCCTATAACGGCGCCACCATTATGCTTCAACTGGAAAATGAAAAGTTGCGTGTTAATACCAGGCCGGGTGCTTACGATGGTCAGCAACTACGTATAAAAGGTAAAGGCGGAAAAGGTAGCAGCGCAGGACAGCACGGAGACTTGTATGTGCGCATAAGAATAAAACCAAATGCGCTCTATGAACGCAGGGGTGACGACCTGTACAAACACCAGGCGGTTGATCTTTATTCGGCTGTGCTTGGCGGTGAACTGATTGTTGATACACTTGCGGGCAAAATAAAAATAAAAATCGCTTCCGGCTCACAAAATGGAAAGCAGGTTCGGGTAAAAGGCAAGGGAATGCCTGTCTACGGAACAACACAGCACGGTGATCTTTATTTAATGCTGCATGTACATATTCCGGAGCATTTAACAGCGGCACAAAAAGAACTTTTCGAAAAACTAAAAAATATTTCATAATGGAATCTTTCAACAGCATCATCAATGGCGATAAACCTGTTTTGGTAGATTTCCACGCCGACTGGTGTGGGCCTTGCAAAGCAATGGCGCCGGCAGTTGCAGCGATTGGTAAAGATGTTCAGGGCCGGGCACGCGTGCTGAAAATAAATATCGATCGTAATCACGCGATATCACAGCAATTCAACGTGCAGGCAGTGCCGACCTTTATTATTTTTAAAAACGGAAAACCTGTCTGGCGTCACGCCGGGATGCTGGAGAAAGACCGGTTACTTAAAAACCTGCTGTCATTTGCATGACATTACTTTTGACTGAAAAAGAATGCGGCTTATCATTACTATGATAAGCCGCGTTCTTTTGTAATACACGAACATTTTATTTCTGCATCGCTGCATTAATAACTGATCTGTCCAGGTACTGAATTACCTGGTCAATTTTGTCATTTGCATCAAAGTGCATATCGGTATGTATCCATTGAACCATCGATTTGCCGGAAGCTTTGTATGACGAATGCACCTGGTACCAACTCAACAGCCAAATACCTGGAGCCTGAACGGGCTGCTGCGGTGCGTTTACCTTTAACGGCAACCATATATCGCTTGTAAAGAAGATGGTGTCAATCACTTCGCCTCGTCTTTTTTTCCAGTAATCCGAAACAGCTGCTTTCCCAATAATGCTGTCACCACCATTAAAGTAATATTTCACATTGTCTGCCATGGCCGTCATCCATAGGTCTACATCTCCTTTTGAAAGCGCTGCTAATCCCTGCTTGCCGATATCGGCGTATTTGGCATCGGCAAATTCAGCAGGTTGGGTTTGAGTAGCGATGGGCGCCGTTGAAGCAGCAGCGGGTTGTTCAGCGGGCCTTTCTCCGCAGGAAAACAGGAATGTGGCACCAATGGCCAACAGTGAAATTTTTTTCATGTCGAAAAAGTTTTAAAGTTTTAAAAATGGAAACCTGTTAGCGAAGATTTTTCGAGGACAAAGTGGGTACGTATTAAACTGTATAAATCTAACTATCTTATTTGAGCCGCGCAAATATTTGTTGCCCTTTTTATGTTAGCACTTATATTTTCCCCGCAGGTATCATTATTCTTATTGCCCCGGCACTGGTCCGCTGTTCAGCGCCTGTTGCGTCGCACACTTCAAGGTTCCGGGCTTCTTTCGGCTATTCGGACTTAACCAAAGACTTTACTATCGCCCATTACAGCCACAGTTCCGGCGCCATTCGTAAATGCACGCAGCAATAATAGGCTTTGAAGTATTTTCGCAGCATGGCACTATTAACGGTCGACAATATTAGCCGAAAGGAAGGGGGCAATTACACAGTAAGGCCAACAAGTTTTAGCCAGCAGGCTTTTGAACAGATTGCCATAGCCGGTGAAACAGGCTCAGGTAAAACATCTCTAATGAAAATGCTGGCCGGGCTCGTGCAACCTCACGCCGGAGAAATAAGGTTAGCAGGCGAAAGAGTAGCAGGTCCACTCGATAAGTTATTGCCCGGTCACAGGTCAATCGCATATCTCTCGCAACATTTTGAACTGCGCAATAATTATTATGTACACGAAATACTTGACTATGCTAATCAACTCACTGCCGATGAAGCCTTTAATCTTTACAAAGTTTGCCAGATTGAACATTTACTGGCCCGGAAAACCGATCAACTTTCTGGCGGCGAAAAACAACGCATAGCGCTGGCAAAACTGTTGATCACTTCCCCAAAGCTCTTACTGCTCGACGAGCCGTTCTCCAATCTCGATAGCCTGCACAGGGCTGTGATCAAAGAGGTAATTCACGGCCTGGCGGAAAAACTGGGCATCACCTGTATGATGATCTCCCACGATGCGGAGGATATTCTTTCCTGGGCCGACACCATTTTTATTATGAAAGACGGCGAGATAGTTCAACGCGGTACTGCGAAAGAAATTTACAGGAGACCGGTAAGCGAGTATTGCGCAGGACTTTTTGGCGCATACAATATAATCGATATTGCAGCGCCTGGGCTACAGGCAGCCTGTAAGGAGCTTACCGTAAATGAAAAAAAGGTGGTGGTGAGGCCCGAAAACCTGGTGCTGCAGCCGGCAACCGGCGAAGGGGCTGTTGCAACCATTACCAGAGTCTTTTTTCGCGGTAATCACTATGCCATAGAGGTGTTGGTTGGCCAGCATTTGCTAAAAGCATATGTAAACAAAACCAGCTTTCTTGCTGGCGATACGGTAAAACTAAGTTTTGCAGCAGAGGATGTTTGGTATATGTAAATCACCCCCTGGCCTGGGAATTTTTTGGCGCAAATACAATCGGCTGGTAAGCTACCAGCCGATTAGCATTTATTCCAAAATTGTTATGCAAATCCCTGCATATCATCTGCGCTGGGTCCATAGCTGCCGGGTATGGGTATGTTGAGCAATCGCAGGTAAACACCCAGTTGTGCACGGTGGTGTACCACCTGGCAAAAACAATCCCTCATCACTTTGGACTTTGGTTCGGTGAAGAAGATCGTATCACCGCTACGCATCGTCCAAGTGGGTTCGAGCATGCTATCATTTGCTTTTGCCAGGCTTTCTCTAGCTTCTGCAAGGTTCTTTTCAAAAAAGACGAGCAATTCGGCCCTGCTTGTGATGGGCTGCGGCTGGTATTCCCCAGCAGCAAAATCGAGTTCCGGCGTGTTAAGGATTAATCCATACCACGATGGAATTTCTGCCACGTGATTGGCAAGCGCCCTAAGGCTCATGCTTTTTTCATGTGGCTTCCAATCGAATTTGTCTTCGGGCACTCTTTCGAGCATTTTGCGGGTAGTAACGGCTTCTCTTTCCAATTCTTCGAGAAATGATTCTGTAAATGTCATGGCGTTTTTTATTTTATGCCACAAAGCAAACAAGAGTAACTGACAACCCTATGTCAGTGTTATTTTTTGCAGCAAAAATTTTCTTTACTGAAAGCTTCACACTATGAGCCGGCTGAATAATGGACGGAACGTACAAGAGTGCGACGCAACAGCAGCCGCATATATGTTGGAAAGATGGGTTCATTAAATCCTAATAATCTACCGGGAGCATTTTCATATACTCTTCCATGTTCATGTGGGTCGTTTTGGAAAAACTTTCATCTGTTGTGCAAAGCGCGGTGATTCGGTTTACTTTAAAGTCGCGGTAGTCTTTGCGCATACTGCACCATGCGATGAGATGCCAGCTAAACGCATAAAAGATGAGGCCGATAGGCTCAACGCTGCGTTTACTGGATTCCTCATTCCTGCTTTTGTAAGAGATGAGCAATTTTTGCCCGGCACTTATGGCGTGTTGTATGATGGAAAGATATTCGAAGTTAAGTGTGAGGTTTGGATGCATCTGCATTTTAATGCTGTCATCGAGCAGGTCGAGCTGTTCTTTTTGGGAAGATCGCAGTACAGATTTTATTTTATTCAGTGCCGTGGAGTAGTGTTTTTGTATGGATTTGTCGGCAAACGCGTAAACCAGCGCCTCTGTAAGGAGCAGTGCATTCGCTTCTTCGCTGCTGAAAGCAACGGGTGGCAGAAAATAACCCTGTACCAAAAAATAGCCTTTTGATTTTTCAAAACTAACGGGAATACCAAGGTTGGTAAGTGCTTTTATATCGCGGTAAACAGTTCTAAGACTTATGCCGAATTTATCGGAGATTTTTTCTGCCGGCACAAATTTTTTTGACTGGAGAAAGGTAAGCATTCCCAAAAGGCGGTCCATGCGGTTCATGCGATAAATGTAGCATGAAAAATAAAAAAGGCCTGCGATTAAGTAGGAAAGGTTTGCCCGTAATGAAGTAAGCTTTTAATATATTTAGCCTTTAATAGATGAATATGAATAAAGGCAGCATTTCCCTGGCGTTTTTCGCGATGATGTTTTCCACTGTATTACATGCCCAACAAATACAGTTACCGGTTGCCCGCAATATACAGGAGGCAGTTGACAAAGGCACCAGGACCATGAATGGAAAACCTGGTGAAAAATACTGGCAGAATCGTGCAAGCTATGATCTGAAAATAAACTTTAATCCCGATACAAGGCTAGTAAGTGGCACTGTCGACATTACTTACATCAATAATAGCCCTGATGTACTGCATTCGGTAGTATTTAAATTATACACCGACCTCTATAAAGGTGGTGCCATGCGCAGCATGCCTATCGAAGAGCGTGATATAAGCAAGGGGATGGCCATTGAAAAAATACTGGTAAATAACAAGCAGCAGGATGTTGGGAAAGCCACTATTGAAGGCACCAATATGATTGTGCCCGTAGATGCGGTGGCGCCTTCACAGCAGGTGCATTTTAGCATTACCTATTCCTACATCCTGAATGCGGGTTCGCACATAAGAACCGGCGCAATCGAAGACGGTGCCTATTTTATTGCCTACAGTTTTCCACGGATTGCAGTGTATGACGATATTGACGGATGGAATATGGCCGAGTATCTCGGCACCTATGAGTTCTATAACGATTTCTGCGATTTTGATGTGGCGGTAACCGTTCCTGGCGGCTATGCTGTTTGGGGTACCGGCGACCTGGTTAACTGCAATGAAGTTTATACAGCTAAAATATGCGACCGGCTGAAAGCCGCAGAAACCGGCGATAATTTTGTAAACGTGATTGAAGAAGCAGACCTTAATTCCAACAACGTAACGCAGGAGCATGATCTGAATACGTTTCGCTTCCAGGCGAAAAATGTCACTGATTTTGCCTTTGCCACAAGTAATCACTACATATGGAAATCTACAAGCCTTGTCGTTGATTCGTCAACGGGCAGAAGAACAAGGGTGGATGCGGTGTTCAACCCTGCCCACAAAGACTATTACGATGTGGTAAAGGAAGCGCAAAAAACGGTGGAGTACATGAGCTACCGGTTCCCGAAATGGCCTTATCCCTACCCGCATGAAACGGTATTTGATGGCCTCGATAAAATGGAATATCCAATGATGGTGAACGACGTTCCCCAGGAAGGTGCGCTGGCAAGTTTTTCTTTGGGCAGCCATGAAATATTTCATACCATGTTCCCTTTTTATATGGGCATCAACGAAACAAAATATGGCTGGATGGATGAAGGCTGGGCTACAATAGGCGAGTGGTTGCTCACGCCCATGTACTTGCCTGGTGTTACCGATAGCTTTGCGGTTGATGGCTACGAAGCTGCTGCCGGCACCGAAATTGACTTGCCAATAATGACGCCCAGCACCCAGATGCAGGGCATTTATTATGAAGATGCATCGGCATTTGCTATTAATTCCTATCCAAAACCCGGGCTTGGTTACCTGTATGTAAAAGACCTGCTTGGCGACGAATTGTTTTTTAAAGGGCTGCACTATTATATCAACACCTGGCATGGCAAGCATCCGATTCCTTATGATTTTTTCAACTGCATGAATATTGGCTCGGGGAAAAACCTGGACTGGTTCTGGAAAATATGGTTCTTCGACCAGGGCTATCCCGACCTTGGCATCGCTTCAGTTAATCCGGCCAAAAAACAGGTGATCGTAACCTCCAAGGGCAGTAAGCCTGTTCCCGTTGACGTCACCGTTTACTTCAACGATAATACCACGGAGCAAATACACCGCAGCGTTGCCGTTTGGGAAAAAGGTGCTAAAACAATTACACTCAACTACACATCAACAAAACCGGTTTCAAAGGTGGAGCTCGGCAATTATTTTGATGCCGACACCAACAGTGCAGACAATCTCTGGATGAATAAATAAGTTGCAGGCCGGAGGCTGTGCAGGAAGCATTGTCTTTTGTGCTATAGTGCGGGCCCATTCATCATTACCCACTTGTGCAGATGGATGGCTGTATTCAGCCGTGTCCAAACAGTTGCTGCAGTTTGCAACTACCAACCGGTAGGGTTTTAATTATAACCGGTTATACTTAATGATTTTTAAGTGGTTAAGTGCTGTATAAGCCTATGAAACCCTTATTTTTAGCATATCAACGTTATCAGCACCAAAACCCGGTCAATGATCAGATATTTATACAGTGCCTGTGTTGCCGGTATTACAATATTGGTATTAACAACAGTTGCCTTCGCCCAAACCAAAGCAATCGATGCTTATAAAAAACAATTACCACTTGCGAGGAACGATGATCAACGGCTCAGCAGCATCCTCCTTTTATGCAGCCAATACCGTTCCATGCATCCCGATACACTGCGGCATTATCTTGAACAAGCCCAGGCGCTGATCAGTGTTACCGGAACTGCTGAAGAAAAAGCGCAGGCTGATTTCTATGAAGTGATTCTTTTGAACCGGGCCGGCAAAACCGATTCGGCGCTTTCCCTGGCAGCCAGGTACCTCTCACAGGAAGATGGGACGCTCAGTCAGAAATTGCGCACCAGTTTCGACCTCGCAAAATGTAACCTGCTGATAAGGAACGACCGCATCAAAGAAGCGATTGAAAGTGCATTATCCCTGTTACACCGGTCAGAGGTATCAAACGATCCATTTACCGTAATGAGGGCGCAAACAGTTATCGGCTGGGCAAACATGGAGTTGGGTAAAAACAGGGAGTCGCTTGACTGGTCATTTGCTGCCGTCAAAACGCACGATACCTACGATACATCTATGCTCATAAGCGTAGTTTACAACAATATCGCCGCTGTTTACAATGAGCTTGACAAGAATGACTCCGCGGAATATTATGTAAAGAAGGGCATTTATTATGCAGAGAAGGAACAAGACCTTACGTATTTAACCAACGGCTACTATATTTATTCGGACATATGCGTTGCGCTTCACGAAATTCCGAAAGCGGAATATCTCTTGAAAAAAGGATTGGCTATACGTAAACAGATCGGCGATGTGTTTTATATAGTTTCAGACCTTGCGCAACTCGGGGTATTCTATGCAAACAACAACCAGCCCCAAAAGGGCATTGACGCGGTAAAGGAAGGTATTGCCCTTGCCGAAAAGAATGAACTTACTTCAAAGCTCCCGTTTCTTTATTCCGCGCTGGCAAAGAATTATAAGGCAGCCGGCGACCTCGTCAACTACAGCAATACGTTAAACACGATCATTACCCTGAAAGACTCCCTGTATGCGCGTAACAGCGCCGATGCACTCGCCGAGATGCAAACGAAATACGATGTACAGAAAAAAGAAAACATCATTATACGGCAGAAGTATGATCTCACGCAAAAGAATATCATGTTCTATGGCGTCGCGGGTCTGCTTGCAGCCACCTTGCTGTTTGGCTATTTTTATTTGCAGAACAGGCGAAAAGCGCAGCAGATAAAAATACAGGCAATGGAAATGGAAGAAAAGAAGAAAACCACCAAGGCGGTGATGCAGGCCGAAGAAGAAGAAAGAAAGCGAATTGCCGGCGACCTGCACGATAGCGTTGCACAGAAAATGGTAGTGGCCAAATTAAACCTGGAAGTGCTGGGTAACCACCTCGAAAATATCGCCGAAAAGGATCAGCAAATATTCGACAATATTTCCACGCTGCTGGAAGAATCAACAACAGAAGTGAGAAATCTTTCACACAGCATGATGCCTAAATCATTTGCTATCTCGGGATTAACCACCTCTGTAAAGGAATTTCTCGATAAGATCCAGCGCAGCAATTTGCGGGTAAACTTCAGCGCAGAAGGGAATTTTGAAGTTATCAGCGAAACTTCGGCGCTTATGATCTACAGGGTCATCCAGGAATGTGTACTCAATGTGTTGAAACATGCCAATGCAAGCAGGCTCGATGTTTCCATGATCGCTGAACAGAATGAGGTCGATGTGATGATCGAAGACAACGGGAAAGGATTTGATGTAAAGGAACTGGATGCCGGGCCTGGTATCGGAATGAAAAATATCCGGTCAAGAATTGAGTACCTTAGCGGCAGATTGGATATCACGAGCAATAAAGGCCAGGGAACGCTTGTCGCTTTTTATATTCCGTTTCATCATTAAAATCACCATATCAACAACGAAAAACATATCATCAGGTTAGCGATCCTAGACGATCACCAGATCATTATTGATGGCCTTAAATTGTTGTTGTATGATAAACCGAAATTCGTTGTGGTTGCAGAAGCAAATACTGCAGAAGACATGCTGCAGGTGCTCGCCACAAAAGAGATAGATATTTTGCTCACCGACATTACCATGCCTAACGGTATCAATGGTTTCGAACTCGCTGTTATCGCAAAAGAAAAATACCCCCACATAAAAATACTTGCCTTGTCTATGAGTGAGGAGGGGAGTATGGTTGCCAAAATGATGGAGCAGGCAAAGGTCAATGGATACATTGCCAAAGCTGCCGGTCAGAAAGAGCTGCTTACGGCAATCGAAACGATCATCGCAGGGGATACTTATTTTTCAAAAGCCGTGCTTGAGCAATACGAGGTCTTTAAGAAAATAAGAAACCAGAATTCTGATCTCAACCTTACTACACGGGAGTTACAGATAATCGAATGCATCATTAAGTATTACAGCAATAAACAAATTGCCGAAGAACTATTTATCAGCGAACGCACCGTTGAAACACACCGTAAAAACATCTACCGAAAAACAAATACAAAGGGCGAGGCATCGCTGATACAATTTGTAAAGGCACATAAGCTTATTCCCTGAATTTTTTCCTGTTGTATCAGCTGTAGTGCAGGTTGCAACGTTCCTTGCGTCGCACACTTGTACAGCAGCACGTTATTCAACTTCAACAGCACATTCCTTCTTTCATAAAAAATAGCCTTTCACTGGGTTTGGCAAAAGGCAGGTAGCCGATATATTGACAGCCGTTGAAGTGTGCGACGCAACGAAGCTGAATAGTGATCCCGCAAGCCTGGCTCAAAAGTTTTGGTCTTCTGAAATGCTTTACAGTTAAGGTTTTCAGCATGTTATCGCAAAAATTACCCAAGTTTGGGTATTGACTTTATCATTGCTGCCGTTGTAAATTTGGAAGGAAATTATAAGTGTGTCAAGACCGATAAAAACCCGTTCCTGGAATAATCTGTAACATGTAATAACCGAAACAGTACGCTTACAAAAGAAAAACATGCAGTGTTCCTTCATTGGTAAAATCATCAGTACCGCTTTAACTAAACCGATCGCCAAAATTGCTTAACACAAATACCATAACAACAAATCAGAATTTTATGCCTAAGAAAAATTTACTCATGATCCTGCTGTGCAGTTTGCTTTTTTCTGCAGCGTTTGCTACGGAAACAGAGCCAAACGATACAAAGGCCCAGGCCAATGTGCTTGCGCTCAACGGCAGTAACAGTGGCGCTATCGGCAGTGCCACCGACGTTGACTGGTTTAGCATAACCACCAATGCCGACGGAAAACTTGATGTTACCATTGCTGTTTCCAACTCGCTGTACATGTGGTGCCAGATATATGACAACGACGGCATTACTCTTTTAGCCCAGGGTAACACTCCAGGAACCATAACAGTATCAAAAGACGGTCTTGCGGCAGGTACTTATTATGTAAAGCTCTTTCCTTATTATTCAGGCCAGTTCCCTAATTACACTGTCTCCAATACACTTACTGTGCCTTCACAAACAAACGATGCGGAGCCCAACGGTTCCCGTGCCCAGGCCAAGGTGTTGCCTTTGAATAATGCCAGGACAGGTCATGTCAATTACTATTACAACAATATAAAGGATACGAACGACTGGTATAAAGTAACCACACCAGCAGATGGCCGTTTGCGGTTAACCATGACATCTGCGAACGGGCAGAATGTTTGGGCGTATCTATACGACAATGATGGAACAACACAGCTTGCTGCAGGTTATACTTCAGGATCGGCGGTTGTAGTTAATAAAGACGGACTTGCGGCCGGCACGTATTATATAAGGGTAAACACCTATTATTCATCTGAATGGGCACCTTATACGCTGGCGGACAGCCTGTTCGTACCAACGCAGGCGAATGATGTTGAACCAAATGGCACCGCAGCCCAGTCCCTGACTTTGCCATTAAACGGGTCTGTTACCGGGCATACCAATTACTACTACAACAATACCAAAGACTCAGTGGATTGGTATAAGGTAACAACAAATGCAGATGGCCGCTTACGCCTCACAATGAATTCAAATAATGGCCAGAATGTATGGGCTTATCTTTTCGATAACGATGGTACAACCCTGATAGCCTCGGGCTATACTGCCGGATCCGCCGTTGTAGTTAATAAGGACGGTCTTGCTGCCGGCACTTATTACGTAAGGGTAAATACTTATTATACAAACGAGTGGGCGCCTTATACGTTGCAGGATAGTTTGTTTGTTCCCAGCCAGGCCAACGATGTAGAGCCAAACGACTCCCGTGCGGCCGCACTTACGTTGTCGCCAAATGATACCACTACCGGTCACGTGAATTATTATTATAACAATAAAAAAGACAGCTCCGACTGGTATAAGATCACCACCACCACAGACGGTATGCTGACTATAAATATTCAGTCGCATAACGGTCAGAATGTATGGGCATACCTGTTCGATAATGACGGAACAACGGTGATCGGTTCGTTGTATACAACCACTTCTGGCACTTATAGCGTCGATGGTTTGCAGGCCGGCACTTATTATGTAAGGGTAAATACCTATTATACGTTTGAGTGGGCGCCATATACATTAACCAGCAGCTTTAAAAGTTATGTTTTTGCCAATGATGCCGAACCCAATAATTATTTTAGCCAGGCGAAAACAATGCCTGCAAACGGGACGGTAACCGGGCATGTGAATTTTTATTATAACGGCCAGAAAGATGCTGTTGATATTCATCGCCTCAATTACACCGGAAGCGGCAGCCTGAGCTTTACTGTAAACCTGGAAGGCAGGTTTAGTTATGGCTATGCTACCTATACCTGGGTGCAGGTATACAGGGATACGGCCGTGGCCCCGATATTCAGCAACTATTACACTTCCACAGCAAATATTAACCTTACCGGGTTAACCACACAGGGGTATTATTACGTGAAGGTATTTATGTATTACAATGGCAATTTTGCTGACTTTAGTTCCTACAGCATTACCAACACTTTCACGCAGGCAACCAAAGCAGCCATTAAGGTCGTTACTGCAGATACTGCTACCACCTGCGGAAGCAATACCAACAGTATAACCTTCAAATGCAGCAAGAGCCTGCCGCCATACACTGTACAGTTGTATCGTTACGGAGTGGCTTACGGAAGTCCGTTGATTATAACCAATACTAAAAACTTCCAGATCAAAAACCTGCCACAGGGATCCTACCAGGCCACTGTTTTTGCAGATGGCGCTACAGGAACTGCGGTTGGAAAGAGCCCGACAATAGGAATGCTGCCGCCTGTAACCGGCGCACTCACAACGACCAATGTGGCGCAAACTGTTGCAAGGGCTAACTGGACAACTATTTCCTGTGCTAAATTCTATGTTGTGCAATATCATAAAGCCGGAGACAGCGCATGGCTTACCAAGAATTCCGCAGGTAATGTAGGTTTTGCAAATCTTACAGGCCTCACTGCCAATACCACCTACCACTGGCGTGTGCAGGCTGCCGACAGCGTAGGTAAAGTAGTGGCACTCAGCGAACCAACAGACTCAACAAGCTTTAGCACGCTAACAGCTGCGTTTGCGATCAGCAACGCGGATGAAAGCAGTATGGCATCAGATAAACTCAACAATGCTCTTATCAGCGCGATGCCAAACCCGGCACAAAGCCAGGTGAAAATACTGGTCGGCAACAAGATCAATGAAGTCGTTAACGCTACGTTGAAAGATGTGAATGGAAGAATTGTCTGGAATAAACTGAATGTGCATTCTTCTGCACTTAACAGTCAAACAATCAATGTAACATCGATACCGAATGGCATCTACCTGTTACAGGTCACAGGCAGCAACAATAAGGCGATAGCCACTCAAAAAATAGTCGTTGCACATTAACAGCAATCACTTTAGTAATAAGAAGCCCTGTAAATTATTACAGGGCTTTTTTTATATGTTTTATTGAACAGCTTTTAATTGATCGCCATTTATTGTGTTGATGTATATTCATTTTTTTGCATTCATTCTGCCGGGCACGGCTGGCCCGGGCCAGGCAACAAGCAAGACTTTTGCCTGCCTTCTACCAACTCCCTACCAACCATCTACCAAGTATCTACCAAGT
>DLKC01000012.1:68414-92431 GCA_002478885.1 Chitinophagaceae bacterium UBA7600 | reverse complement strand
CAAGTATCTACCAAGTATCTACGGAGTATCTACCCGGTAATAAAGTGTCTTGTACTGAAAAAACGTTACAGGTGATTCGATAGCAACCAAGAATATTTTTAAGCAACAGCACTCATATAAGTATTTATATTTAGCAAAAATTGCAACAACTAAAACGTATTTATATGCATCGCCTGCGTGTTTTATTTATGACAGGTTTGCTGTTTTGCCTTGTTAACATTCTTTATAGCCAAAGCTCCATTATCGGCCTGCGTTTTAATAACCAGTCTGTAACAACAGCAAAGCTTACCGTTATTCTGCCGGGCAACGGTGGCAACCGGCCTGAAGCAAAAGTCGGCGACCAACTGCCTTCCGGCACCAAACTGATAATACCCGTGAACACGATTGTGCTGCTGCAGTCACCCGGCGGCAAGCAAAAGATCAGCTCTTCCACCAATCAGCCTTTTTCTTACACTGTAGAAATTAACGGTAAGGGCGAGAATCATACGATACAGGGAATAGGGGCACAAATACAAAACTCAGTAACAAAGGCTGTTGGTTATAATTATAAGGTAAATAACGGGAAAGGTACTACTGCAGCGAGCAAGGGCACCGAATTTACTTTCACCGATCTTTCAGAAGGCAAAGACGAAAAGGCGACTATCAAAACCACCGAGGGTACGATTCATATTATTGATGAGGTTCCATGCACCATCAATGGGCAACCGGTAAAAAATGAGCGCAAAGATGAGCCGGTGACAAAATCGGTTTTACGCACCCAATCTGCAGGTGATGGTGAATTTACATCGAGCGATGAACCGCTCGACTATGCCAGTCTTGATGCAGCAGTACAATATATCCAGGATGAGATCAATGATGCTGATACAGAACCGCTGGTACTTGCGGATGACCTCAACTGCCTGGGCAATCTTTTTATGGATGCAGGGCGGCCTGCAGATGCCGTGGAGGCATTCAGCAGGGCTTACGATATTTATGAAGAAGAATACGGCCCGGATGATATGCCTACACTGGAAGCGAGGCTGTATCTTGCCGAAGCGCTTAAGGCAACAGATGAGGTGGCTAACCAGTCGAAGGGACAAAAAATGGCCGCAGATATGATCGACCTGTTACTGGAAGACCTGATGTTTGACAAAGACGATTTTCAATTTGCACAACAGGAAGATGATGAAGAAGCGCAGCAGAATATTTGCGACGACATCATTTACACTTACGAGCTGCTGGGATGGGCTTATGATATTGCAGGCAACGAATCACAAAGTGACAAATACTACGACCTGATGCATAAAGGATGCGAATAAACATACTTGACGTGTGCGCCGCGACGTTACTACTGCTGAAGTGTTCGATGCCGGATAAGCCCGCCTATTAAGCAACAGGTGTTCCATAATGGTTAAAATGTCAGGCCTATCAATCTATAAACCGCACATTCTGCTTTCTTTATTAACAAGTGTCTATGGTAAATTTTAAAAGACTGACCGTTTACCTGCTTACTTTCCTCGTTGTATCGGTCGTGGTAATCTTACTTGTTAACTTCAGGGATTTTGATCATTATCTCGTAGGCCAGGCGAATAAAAACAACGGCAAAGACGAGATCGTAAATAAGGAGCTTGTATTTGTTCAACTCGATAATCATCCGACTGCAACAAGCGAATGCCAGTCTTTTACTCTATACCGGCAAAGTATTATCAAACTGCTGAATACTATTGCTGAGCAAACGAGGGTAAACAATGGGCCAAAGGGTGTGGTACTCGATTTTTGGATAAGCAGCGATATTACGGAAATGGTTGGCCTCGAGGCCGCATTGCAGCAACTGAAGACGCTTCATGTTCCTGTGTATGCTTCTTATAATGTTAATGCTGCGCATGAAAGCGTAGACCTCAGCAGCATCGATTTTAATGAAATAGAAGCAAGGCATGCAACCGATGTGTATGACTACGACCTGGCTGGTCCGGATACCGGCTCGTTAGGCAGGTGCCATACCTTATTCTATGCAGAACAGACCATGGCCAGCTACGAAAACAGTATTGCTTTAACAGCAGCCGACGGAACGGTTACCGAAATACCCTCCCTGCCGTTCAGGGTTGCGCATGATCTTAACGATTCCAAAACCCTGGGAAGAGAAGTGCAGCGCCGGGGTGCCATCATTCCTTACGGCAGCATAAGTGAGATGCAAAAACGCACTTACACGTTTATTGCAGACAGCGTGCTGCAAACGGGTACGTTCCTGCCACCGGCGGGCGACAGTTCAGCCATTGATATGGACAAAAAAATCATCGTAGCGGGGGATGCAAAAAACGATGTGATCGATATTGGTAATGGCAATATGCCCGGCCCTTACCTCGTGACCTGGGCTTTGAGTGACCTGCTTGACAACTTCGACCGGCTTTTTCTGCCGATTGAAAACCTTTACCTCATCATCGGCCAGATGATCGCTTTTTCTTTACTGTCAGTCTTTGTGTATGCGCTGCTTTTTAAATACGTGAAAGCATTACAGACGAGCCCTTCGGTCATTGGTATATTATCATTTATCGCCGGGTTACTCTGCCTGTATATCTACTACCGGCTTATGTTGAATTTTAAAGCCGTTATTCCCGCCGGGCAAACGATAGCCGCGATTGCTGTCGCCTGCATTTTATCATGGCGGTTTGCGCACAAATTCCTTGTAACGGGCGTTGCGGAGGGTTCTGAGAAATATGATGTATTTATCAGCTATTCCCGGGCGCAGGGAGAGTGGGTGATGAAAAATGTATATGAACCGTTGGCTGCCCTGCGAAAACCCAACGGAGACAAACTGAATATTTTCTTCGATGTAAAGAGTATCGGTATTGGCGAAGCTTTCACCGCGAAATACATGTGGGCCATTGTGGATGCAAAATGTTTTATTCCTGTTATATCAGAAGATTATTACAAGAAAAATCATTGCAAAAACGAACTCGATTGCGCCATCAAACGCTGGGTGGAAAAGCTGATATCCATTGAGGCCATTGCCTTTTCTTTTAGCGCGGTGCCCGAAGCGTACAACAGCATCAACTTTGTTGATATAACCAAGAACCCCAATTTCATGGAGGCCATCACAGCGCAGTTGCTGAAGTAATTTCAACGATCCTATTTTTTTATGGCCCCGGCTTTTGTTTTTCATGGCATCGCGGTTGGGTTATACTCTTTTAGTGCGGTAACTTTAGCGAAGGACACTTATTGTATTAATTTCATTGCTTGAAGAGGAGTTATCATGATCAATTTTCAGGTTTTTGGCTATTGCAACAAAACCAATACATAAATCTGCCTTGACATTCGACCCCAGGAAAAACTCCCGAAAGAAGGGTTCGAAAGTAACATGAGATTAATGAATGATTATTTATCTTTCACGAAATTAAGAGCCGCGATTCGGTTTTCAAAAAAGCAATTCTACACCAATAATTAAACTGCACCAATATGGATGAGCAAACGCTTAAACGAATTACAACCCCTATTATTAATGAAAATTGCATTTTGATTCTTGGGCCTGATATTGCTTTGACCAACAGCAAAACAACAGTGAACGCGGAAATAAAAAAAGAAATAGAAAATTCTTTAGGGACAAGTGTTATAAAAAATTATTTTTCCGATGATGAGTTTTTCCAGTTCAATGATGAAGATGATGAAAATGCGGCGCTGGATTGCGTACGTGATTTTTTTAGAAAAATGGAACCGAGTGAAATACAAAAGAAGATAGTCGAGATACCATTTCACGTTATTATTTCCATTTCTCCGGACCGGTTACTTAATGACCTTTTTATAAAGAAAAACTATGATCATTCTTATGCCTTTTACAGCCCAAATCCAAGGGAAGCATTCCGAGATTTGGAGAGGCCGGGAAGGGAGAAACCTTTGCTCTATAACATTTTTGGTGATATGGATAAAACAGAATCACTTGTTTATACTTACGATCAGCTCTTCGAATATCTTGAATCAATTTTCAGCAAGCAGGATCTGCCGGGCACTCTAAAAAGTATACTGCAGGATGAAAAGAATTTTATACTTTTTATCGGTTTCCGGTTTGAAAAATGGTATTTCAAATTATTACTTCGCCTCCTTAAACTGCATAAGATAAAAAGTAAGTATGGGTCAAAAAAAGATAAAAGTATACAGATAGACCTTATCAGGAATTTCTATACCGAAGAGTTTAATGTAAAGTTTATAGATGAAGATGAGCCGGCGATCATTGATGCTATTTACAACAAATGCAAAGAGCTTGGAAAACTAAGAAGCAAAACAGCAACACTTATTTCGGAAATGCCCGCAGTTTATATCAGCTATGCATGGGGGAACAGCGGGGAAGAAAAAGAAGAGGTTGTTGATGACCTGTATGCTACACTTACAGAAAAAGGTTACAAACTTATAAAAGACAAAATAGATCTTGGCTACAAGGGTGATATCGGGAAATTTATGGACCTGATAGGCACTGGTGCATACGTTATCGTTGTGATTAGCGACAAATACCTTAAATCTAAAAACTGTATGTATGAAATGCAGTCGATCAATAAAAACAAGGATATTCAAACAAGGATATTCCCGATCGTGCTGGAAGATGCTAAGATCTACGACCCTTTGACCCGGGCAGACTACAATATATTCTGGCAAAATGAAAAGGCTGCACTCCAGAAAAAATACAACGAGATTGAAGACAAATCCTATACGGGGGAACTACTAGGCGACCTGAACAATTATGATGATTTCAGGCGCATAATAGATGAGATTACCAAAATGCTTTCCAATATGAATACACTAACGCCTGCTATGCATAAGGGAAGTAATTTTTCACAATTGATGAATGCATTAGAGCAGCAAATGCAAAAGGACAAATCAAAATAATTATCAATGGCAGCCGAACAAAAAAAATTATACCGTTATCCCGGGACCAAACCTTTTGAGACAACTGATTATACATTGTTTAAAGGCAGGGATGAGGATATAAAGAATCTTTTTGATTTTGTTTTCCTGGAAAACCCTGTTGTATTGTTCAGCCGTTCAGGGTTGGGAAAAAGTTCATTGCTTAATGCAGGTCTCTCCAAAAAAATTACAGATGAAAATAAGGCAACGCCTTTATTCATCAGGTTTGGTGCATATACAAAAGAAACAAGGGTTTTCCCTTTGGAAAGACTCGAGGAAGAAATACTGAACAAAACGGATCAAAAACAAAATGGCCTGTTTGAAAAATTGATTTCCCAACTGCAGTCTGAACAGCATGCTCTTTGGTATAAGTATAAGAAGCTGCAGACAAATGATCCCGGAAAGAATTCTTTTGTTTTGATCTTTGATCAGTTCGAAGAACTTTTTACTTACCCGCAGAGTGCTATTGACCGGTTTAAAAAGGAACTCTCTGAGTTAATGTATACAAAGGTGCCGCAACAATTGCGGGACTTTATCAGCGAAAAGCGAAAAACTGACCCAAATTATTTTAGTAAAGAAGAAACAGAGCTGATTTTTGCCAGGCTAGACATAAAAATCCTTTTTGCGATAAGGAGCGATAAATTGAGTTTATTGAACAGCCTCACAGATACTTTTCCCACTGTTTTAAAATATTGTTACGAGCTAAAGCCACTAAGCCGGGAACAGGCCAAAAAGGCCATTTTATTTCCGGCACAATTAACCGGCAGTAACTTTGAATCTGCCCCTTTTGCGTACACTGAAGATGCATTAAACCATATTCTTTACAGCTTAACCGGCGCTGTAGATTCTGCCAAAACAGATTTTACTGCGGAGAAACCTGAGATTGAAACTTTTCAGCTACAAATTGTTTGCAAATATGCTGAAAACCTAGTGATTGAAAATAAGCTAAAGGAAATTACAAAACAGGACCTTGGAGACATAAAGCATATTTTTGAAGATCAATACAATAATATAATAAGCAAGCTTCGGCCTGAGCAACAACTGCCTGCCAGGCTGATGATGGAAGATAAGCTGATCGTTGAGCATACAAGAGTCTCAATGCCCGTTATCTCGCTGCTAAAGGATTTTGAAAAGAAAGGGATGACCCCCCAGTTAATTGAATATCTAATCAACACACATATCATCAGGAGGGATCAGAGCGGCTCCATTGAAATAAGTCACGATACCCTCGTAGCACCTATATTGAAGGCCAAACAGGAACGCGAACAGAAAGAGCAGGAAGCTCAAAGGCAGGAGGAGTTAAGACTGCAAAAAATAAAAGCTGAAAAGGAAGAAGCGGAAAAGATAAAAACGCAAAAACGATTGCGGCGGACATATGGCATTTTGGCCTTTGCATTTATAGCTTTGATTGCTGCCGGGTATTTTGCGGTTACTGCCAGCATTGCAAGAACGGTTGCCGACAGTGCAACAATTGAGGCTAATAAACAAAGAGATGCCGCAAAACAAGCACTTCAGCGAATTGTCGAATTTGAAAAAAAAGGAGTTGGAAAGAAATATCAGGGGGGCATCATTTTTTACTCTGACTCGACCCGAGAACATGGCTTGGTTGCAGCAGAAAAAGATTTGCCGGGAAAGTACACATGGGATAGTGCCATTATTGTTTGTAGGAATTATGCTGATACTGTCGATGGTGTTGTATATAGGGATTGGTCTTTGCCATCTCATGATGAAATATCAATGCTGTATTTAAACCGAGAAGCAGTCAAAGGCTTTGAGTCCGACTACTATTGGAGTTCCACTCTCTCGTTCAACTCTACCGGTTATGCATGGAGACAGTTTTTTAAAGGTGGTGGCCTTACTATTAACCTAATATCAGAAAAGTATCGTGTTCGTCCTGTCAGGAAGTTTTAACTGTTAATAATACTCTCAGTTCAAATTGTAGAACAAATGATTGCAAACCGTTTAAACGCTTTTTCCATGCTATTTTTTTTCGCACCGTCAGTGTCAGCAATCCGTCCTTACGTCGCACTCTTGGGCAGCCAGTCAAGTGTGGAGCGATAAAACTGTTAGCGCTGATCATTTGGCAATAGCCGTAAAATTTTTTACCAATTCCGTTATTGTCGCGAGGTGATGATCGTCGTGTTCCGCCACAAACAAAAAAAGGTCTATTGTGCGCATGGGTGTTTTCAACCTCGGATGCAATGCAGACAGGAAGATTTGCTGTTCGTTTAATTGTTCAAGTTTGTCAACGGTTTGCTTTCTTAGTTGCCTGAAATGTACAAGCAATGTTTCCAAGGGCAGTGCGTTGTGATTGGCCAGTGTTGTTTTTGTGTTTTGCAGATCGGTAGGCCTGAGTTCCTTTTCTCCGTTTAAGATATCCTCCAGGCGACCCTGCCACAATGGTTCAAGGTCGGAGAGATGGCCAAGGTTTTCTTTAATGGTCCAAAGATCATTTTGTCGTAACGTGAGCACGCCGTAAGGGATCAACCTGAATTTCTCTTCCAGCCTTGCGGGGGTTCCTGCAAGCCTTTCAATGATTGACGGGAATGTGTTTTGCAGGGTATCAAAATTAAAATTTCGCTCAAACCATTTTGTTTGCTGCATGCTGATATTTTTAGTTTCTAAATACTGTTTTATCAAAGTTAAGTATGATAAACTTTGGTGATGTTAAAGGCTGCCAGGGCTTTCTAACTATTCATCAACAACAAAGGCAAGGTGAAATTTTAAGATTTGTTGCCTGGCCCAACTGCTCCAGTCAGCATCATTGCATTGTACTCTTGCGCAACATAACTTTTTTGCGGCTTCACCATGCAGGTCTGCAGCATAGCAAGTATATTGGCTGGCCTCTGCATTACCCGAATGTTGCCATAAAAGAGGAACCATGAACCGAGCGTGGCAACAGGCGATGCCATGAAAGACAAAGCCGGTTACCAAATCTTCTTCTTAAATTTCTACGCACACCAAGCCGCTTACCCGTATTTTTATACACTCAAAAAATCTGTCATGAGGAAAATACTTACCCTGCTTTTGCTGGTTTCTTTTTATGTGCAGGCGCAGCAAGCCGATAGTGCCTGGATCGTGAACAATTATGTAAAGAAAGAAATGTATATCCCCATGCGGGATGGCGTGAAACTTTTTACGTCGGTATATATGCCAAAAGATAGTTCGGTTAAACACCCGATCCTGTTGTCGAGGACGCCTTACTCCTGTGCGCCTTACGGTGAACTTAAATGGAAGCAATGGTGGAACGGTTATGAGCGGGCATATTTTAGCGAGGGGTATATTATGGTAATCCAGGATGTGCGTGGCCGGTGGATGAGTGAAGGAAATTTTGAAGATATACGGCCTTTTAATCCCGATAAAAAAGGCATCCAAACAGACGAATCGAGCGATACCTATGATGCGATCGAGTGGATGGTGAACAATATTCCCAACAACAATGGCAATGTGGGGGTGCATGGTATTTCGTACCCGGGGTTTTACTCTACGATGGCCGCAGCGAGCAATCACCCGGCGTTGAAAGCGGTGAGCCCGCAGGCACCGGTGACCAACTGGTTTATTGGTGATGATTTTCATCACAACGGTGCATTTTTCCAGATGGATGCATTTGCCTTTTACTCTTCATTCGGAAAGCCAAGACCGATACCAACAACGGTTGGACCGAAAGATTTTGATTACTATACGCACGACAATTATAAGTTTTACCTGGAAGCTGGTTCGTTGAAAGGGCTTAGCAGCAGGATTGGCGATGATGTGCCTTTCTGGAAAGACCTGATGAGTCACCCGGACTATGATGCATGGTGGAAGGCCAGGGATGCGCGCAACGCCACCAAAAATCTGCAGCCGGCCATGTTGTGGGTAGGCGGGCTCTTTGATGCAGAAGATTGCTGGGGCGCATGGAATGCTTATAAAGCAGCCGAAGCAAATAACCCGGGCAAGGCATTTAACAAGATTGTGGAAGGCCCATGGTATCATGGACAGTGGGCGAGTGGCGATGGCGGCCATTTAGGTAACGTGGAGTTTGGCAGCAATACGAGTGAATGGTTCCAGATGTATATGGAAGTGCCGTTCTTTAATTATTTCCTCAAAGGCAAAGGAGAGATCAGCCAAATAGCGGAAGCAAATATTTTTATAACCGGGGAAAATACCTGGAAGAAATTCAACCAATGGCCGCCTGCTGAAAAGCAGGATAAAGATTTGTTCCTTCAAACCGGCGGAAAACTGGATTGGAGCAAACCAACGGGTACAAAGGATTTCAGTGAGTATGTAAGTGACCCCGCTCATCCTGTTCCTTATACTGAAGATGTGCATTTCAACAGGACCAGAAGCTATATGACCGATGACCAGCGGTTTGCCGAAAGAAGGCCTGACGTACTTACTTTTAAAACGGATGTATTGAAAGAAGATGTTACCGTAACCGGTAATGTGATCGCGGATATTATGACGAGCATATCTACCACCGATGCCGACTTTGTTGTAAAGGTTATTGATGTTTTTCCGGATGATCTTGGATATAACAGTGTGGATATTTACGCGGAAAAAGACCCGGAAAAAATTTACCCGATGGGTGGTTATGAAATGCTGGTGCGTTCGGAGATATTCAGGGGGAGATACCGGAAAAGTTATGAGACGCCGTCTGCGTTTACCCCGGGCAAAGTGGAAGAGGTGAAATTTGAATTACCTTCTGTCGCGCATACATTTAAAGAAGGACACCGCATTATGGTGCAGATACAAAGTAGCTGGTTTCCGCTCGCAGACAGGAATCCGCAACAGTTCATCAATATCTATAAAGCTGATGAAAAAGATTTTATCAAAAGCGATATTAAGATCCATCATAGCAGCCAGTATGCTTCAAAAATCATATTGCCGGTGTTGAAATAGCCGGACAATCATATGGGTTTGGCAGATTGACATGATAACTACTCAAAAACCTGCGCTGTACCTAACAGCCCGGCGGCACAATCGTTTGCGTGCTCCTGCTATGTTTGTCAATGATATTTTTACGCAAATTTTTAAAGAGAAAAATACATGAAGAAAATATTGCTTGTTTGTTTGCTGTTACGAGCCTTTGCCATCAATGCACAGCAACCGCTGAATATTATTCCAGCCCCGGTTAAATCGGAACTAAAGAAAGGGAACTTTGCCATTTCTGCTACCACTACGATTGTGCTTGCGGGCAGTAACCTTGAAAAAAGCGCAGCTTTTTTGAATAACTATCTTAAGGAAATTTATGGTATCGCATTACCCATTGCAACCGGAAAAGCCGCCTGGAAGAATGCGATCGTACTCAATTTCGACAGGCTTGACGGAAAAATTCCGGGGGCTTACAATCTTACTGTTGACAAAAACAAGGTTTATATCGGCGGCGATAACGAGGAAGGCGTTTTTTATGGTATACAAACACTGATACAATTATTGCCAGTCGACAAATCGGCGACACTCAGCATTCCGCAGTGCAGTGTTGAAGATGCGCCGCGTTTTGCCTATCGTGGAATGATGCTCGATTGCGGCCGTCATTTCTTCTCAGTTGATTTTGTAAAGCGCTATATCGATTTTATTGCCATGAGCAAGATGAATACGTTTCACTGGCATCTCACGGATGACCAGGGATGGCGTATCGAGATCAAAAAATACCCTTTACTTACACAGGTGGGTGGCTGCCGCAACGGAACCATTATTGGCCATCATCCCGGCACGGGGAATGACTTTAAACAAGATTGCGGCTATTATACTCAGGAGCAGGTTAAAGACGTGGTACAGTATGCTGCTGACCGGTACATCACCATCATCCCCGAGATTGAAATGCCGGGCCATGCATCGGCTGCCATCGCGGCTTATCCGCAGTTGAGTTGTTTCCCTAACCAGGCAACCACTATTTACCCCGGCACATTCTGGAGCGGCAGCGTAAAAGGAAAAGAAGTGCAGCAGACATGGGGTGTTTTCCCCGATGTGTTTGCGCCCACTGATTATACTTTCAATTTTTTGCAGGATGTGCTTGATGAGGTGATGACATTGTTTCCCTCGAAGTATATTCATGTCGGCGGTGATGAATGCCCCAAAGACTACTGGAAAAAGTCAGCCTTCTGCCAGCAGTTGATCAAAGACAAAAACCTGAAAGATGAGCACGGCCTGCAGAGTTATTTTATTGGCCGCATGGAACAATACCTCAACAGTAAAGGCCGGCAGATCATCGGATGGGATGAAATACTTGAAGGCGGGCTAGCACCCAATGCGTCTGTCATGAGCTGGAGAGGAGAGAAGGGCGGCATTGAAGCAGCCAAACTTCATCACACTGTGGTAATGACACCAACCACCTATGTTTATTTCGATTACTCTCAGGCCAAAACAGAAGACAGCCTTACCATTGGTGGTTACCTGCCGCTTGAAGTGGTGTATAATTACGAGCCTTTGCCAAAAGATCTTACGCCCGAAGAACAGCAGTATATCATTGGTGCGCAAGCAAATTTATGGACCGAGTACCTCCCTTCTCCATCGAAAGTCGAGTACATGTTGTTCCCGCGCCTTGCAGCTTTAAGTGAGGTGTTGTGGAGTGCACCCCAGCACAAGAACTGGAACGATTTTAAAAACAGGCTGCCAACCCAATTCAAAAGATACGACCTCTGGCAGGTCTCTTATCACAAAAATGGCATAAACAAAGGAGCGTAAGGCCATGTTACCGGCAACAGTGCACGTGGCATCTTCGTTGTGTCACTCACTTGTGCTGCAAATCAACATGCGGCTGTTTCAAAACCAAATGGCCCAAAGATTTTCGCTTATTTACAAACGTGTATAAGTTTTTGTTTCGGTTGAAACTTGTATTTTAGTATACAGGCACTGATGTAATAATAATTTCAAACGTTTGCATTGTTATATTTGCCGCTCACTTTATACTTTTGAAATTTCCAACAAAATCTAATCAACATGAGCAGTATGGTTGACTCTTTCGAAAAAATTCCATGTGAAATTTTTGCCAACACAAAGCAAGGTTCAGCGTTTGTGGCTTTTGAGATTGCCAAATTGATCCGCGAAAAGCATGCTGCGGGCCAGCAATGTGTTCTTGGGCTTGCAACAGGATCTACGCCAATTAGTATGTATGCAGAGCTGGTACGATTGCACAGGGAGGAAGGGCTTAGCTTTGCGAACGTTGTTACTTTCAATCTTGATGAATATTATCCTATTGAAAAAGATGCTTACCAGAGCTACTGGAGTTTCATGCACCGCCATCTTTTTGATCATGTGGATATTGACCCTTCGAATATTCACTTGCCCAACGGTGAATTGCCAAAAGATAAAATAAAAGATCATTGTGCTGCCTATGAAAGAATGATTGAAGAGGCTGGCGGCATAGATCTGCAGATACTTGGTATAGGCAATAACGGCCATATCGGCTTTAATGAACCGGGTTCCAGTATCTTTTCCAAAACACGTATCGTAAACCTCGATGTAAGCACCCGTAATGCCAATGCGAGAGAGTTTCAGAACCTGGCCAAAGTGCCAAGGCTAGCCGTCACAATGGGCATTAGCACCATTATGAAGGCAAAGCGCATTTTGCTGATGGCATGGGGCTTTAAAGCCCAGATCGTTGCAAAAGCAGTAGAAGGACATGTGACAGAGCAGGTGCCTGCAAGCATATTGCAGCAGCACCACAACTGCAGTTTTGTACTCGATGAAATGACTGCTTCCGAATTAACCCGCTTTAAGTCACCGTGGCTTACCGGCAATATTGAATGGACGCCTAAAATGATCAAGCGTGCGGTGGTGCACATGGCTTTAAAACTCAATAAGCCCATATTAAGTCTTACAACGGTCGACTATAACGAGAACGGATTGGGCGACCTGCTTGTTGAAAAGGGAGATACCTACGAAGTAAACCTGCAGGTTTATTACATGCTGCGCGACAGCATCACCGGTTGGCCTGGTGGAAAGCCCAATGTTGTGTTACCAACGCACCCGGAAAGAAGTGAACCGTATCCAAAGAGATGTATTATTTTTTCTCCGCATCCCGATGATGATATAATCAGTATGGGTGGCACTTTTATGCGCCTTCACGACCAGGGGAATGAAGTGCATGTGGCCTACCAGACCAGTGGAAATATCGCGGTGACAGATGAGTTTGTAACACGGTTTATCGATTTTGCCGTAGGCTTTGAAGATATGTTTGGGATGGACAATGTAAAAAGCCAGGATATTCTTTCTGCAGCGCAGGAGTTTATATCAGGTAAAAAGAAGAACGAGATCGATACGCCGGAAGTGCGTGCCATCAAGGGCTTGATAAGAAGGTGTGAGGCTAAGGCTACCTGTAAATATGTAGGCTTGCCTGAAGGCAGGTGGCATTTTCAGAACCTGCCCTTCTATGAGACCGGAACCATTGACAAAAAGCCGTTGGGCGAAGAAGATATTGAGTTAACAATGGAGTTGTTGCGCAAAATAAAGCCACATCAGGTGTATTGTGCAGGTGACCTTGCCGATCCGCATGGTACCCATAAGGTTTGTCTTGATGCGGTTTTCGAAAGCCTTCGCCGCATAAAGGCGGCAGGTGACGAATGGGTGAAAGACTGTTGGGTTTGGTTATATAAAGGTGCGTGGCAGGAGTGGGATATCGCCGATATTGAAATGGCCATTCCCATGAGCCCTGACCAGGTGATGAAGAAGCGTTTTGGTATTTTTATTCACCAGAGCCAGAAAGATATGGTGCCATTCCAGGGCAGTGATGCCCGTGAATTCTGGCAGCGTGCGGAAGACCGCAATTCAAACACGGCAAGCCTTTACGCAGAACTTGGCCTCACCAAATATGCAGCGATGGAAGCCTTTGTGCGCTGGCATTACTAGCATTTTAAGTGGTTAAAAAATATAGCCGGGAATGTAAATACCATTTATGTTCCCGGCTTTTGTATTACATGGCATTCCCGTACATACAGGGTTGCGTCGCACGCTTCAGCAAGTGAATCGTGCATGCTGTCTTTATGCTATACCGTGCAGGCAATGGTGCTGCAGTCACCGGTAAATAATATAGTAACGTTGTATGCCACCGAATAAAGCTATCACGTACAAGAATGCGTTCCCGATCTCCCGCGGCAAACAGCGCACAGCAGCCCATAAACATATTAGCGCTTATATGTTGAACGTGTTGCAAAAGCTTCAAAACTGTTAAAAAATCTCCGCGGCATGTCTTTTTTTTCCGCCATATGGAATTGTTCTAAAATCTGGCCAAATGAAATATGTTGAAAATCAATTGTTTATGCTTTTGGCATAGATCATGACTTTTCCCGGCCAAAATCAGTTGAATGAAAAGAATATTTACCGTAACCCTTCTTCTTATGCTCGCTGCCGGCAAAAGTTTTGCGACAGGCGAGCCTTCTACGTACTTCCAGATTTTTGTACCACCTAACGGTACAACGGTACAACGCAATGTGGCAATCATTGTTACCGCTATTTATGACAGTACTTCCTTTTCCATTATTGACGATGGCGCCGATGGAGATACCGACGATACCAAATCGGGTATGTTAATGGCCGGACAGAGTTTTATCATGTATATCGGCGACAACGCTGTAAACGATGATGCGCGTTATGCCGGCGGTGGCGCCCTTGCATGGGATGGCGACTATTTTATTGTAAAGTCTGACAAACTTGTTTTTGCATCGCAGTCAACGAACAGTGACTGGCAGCATGATTGGGTACCATCTACCGATAAGAAATCGATTGGTCAGAAGTACATCATCTATTCGCCAAAGACGTCGTCGTCAAAGAACGATATTAACGTTTTTGCCTATGACGATAACACGACCGTTACTTTCCAGAAAATATCAACTACCGCTTCTACCACTACCGGTTATACAAGCGTGAATTTTGAAAACCCCAAAACCATTTTTTCCAAGACAATCAGCCGTGGAGAAGACCTTATCTATAAGAATTCAAACGGAAGAGATATCATGGATGCGGGTGAAACTTATGTGCTGCTGGCAGATAAGCCCGTAACGGTTCAATATGGTGCCTTGTATGGGGATGAAAGAGACGGCGGTGGTTATGTACCATCTTCCAACGGAAGTTCATCCGGTTCCTTATTTTATTTTGGGGTTCCTTACCAGAGTGCAGGCGAGCAGGAAATCCGCTTTGTTGCATGGGATGATTCAACAAAAGTTACCCTGGAAAGATATGACAACGGCAAGTGGACACTGGTGAACAATTATAACCTGAATAAAATGCAGGCGAAAGATTGGGTAGGCAAAAACAATGGTAATGTTAGCTATGCTACAACTTTCAGGCTAACTACTAACGGAACAAAGCGTGTATCTGTCTTTGAAGGCAACTGGTTTGAAACCGGAACACCGGGCACAAGCGACATGGCCACCATGGTCAGCAGTGAAAACGGCACCAGTTCGGGCGTAAGGTTCCTTACCTATATGGCGCCTCCGGGAGATGAGCAGAGTGTGGTAGATCCGTTTACTAAAAAAGCCTTTGGCCAGCAACTGACGCATCTTTACATTTTTGCAAAAGACGGTGCAACGGTTACGGTGAGAGATGCGTACACGGGTGGCACGAAATTTAAAAAGAGTTATACCATTGGTACGGAACGTTATATTGATTGTTACCTCACTGTTACCGAATGGAAAAATATTTATAATGGAACAGGTACTATTGGTGGCGGACCTGAGCGCCCTTACCTTCTTGTAGAAAGCGATAAGCCTGTTTCTGTAATGAACACCAACTTTAATGATAACTGGATGTGTTATACCGGTTCTTCCTTAACACAGAGTTTTACTGAATCATCTGTAAGTACACAATCAGCAGCTATTCCCGGCGATACTGTAAAAATCACCAGCTATATAAAGACTTCAGGTTCAAAAGTAGATTCTGCCAAAGTTGAAGTGATCGTGCAAGACGGTTTGAAAGTGATCAGTTCTACTTTTAAAAATGCTGACAGTACTATCAAGATCAATGGTGATGTTAAGGTCAACAACGATAAAACGGATATTACTTTTAAAGACATCCCGGTTCTTAACCCACAATCACAGTACACGGTAGAAACAAAGTGTAAAGCATCGGGCTCCAACAGCTCCGGCACGCCGATCAACGGTACCATTAACACCACGGTCGAAACCGTTGTTACGGGTAAAGTTGATAACCAGGTACAACAAACAGTTACCGCCGAAGTGGTGAGTGTAAATACCACCAATACTTCCAAGCTTATTTTTAGTAAATACAACGATAATATCGTTACCAAAGACAGTACAGACTCCTGGACAGCCAGCTGGGTTGATTTTAACAACGACGGCTATGACGATCTTTTTGTCACTGACAGAAGAAGCTATAAAGCGAATATTCTGTATGTGAACAACAAAAATGGGGCTTTCAGCAAATATACCGGTTCGCCTATTGCGACAGATTCTGCCATCAGTGTTACCAGCAGCTGGGCGGATGTAGACAACGATGGTGATCTTGATGCTATCGTATTAAACAATACCCGTAAGACAAACTTTTTCTACAAGAACAATAACGGAACTTTCGTGAGGGATAACACACCTGAATTCACCAAGAACGTGTCTTATTACTTTGGCGGTGGTTTTGCAGACTTTGACAACGACAACAATCTTGATCTTTTTGTGTGCAACTATTTTGCCACCAAATACAATGAGCTTTACCGCAATAACGGTAACAATACATTTACCAAACAGCAAACAAGTGTAATACCTTCTGAGGCTAACCAGTCAATGGGACCAACATGGTGTGATTATGATGGAGATGGATTCCCGGATTTGTTTGTTCCTAACGGTACCGGTTATAAGAACTCTTTATTCCACAACGAAGGCAACGGTAATTTTGTAAAGGTCGATAACGCCATAACAAAAGATGGTAGCAATTCTGTCGGTAGTTGCTGGGGTGATTATGACAATGATGGCGACATGGACCTGTTTGTAACGAATGCAAACTCTTCAGGAAATTATCTCTACAGGAATGATGGTAAAGGCGTGTTTACAAAGATCACCGACCAGCCTTGTGTAACAGATAAAGGTACTTCGCATGGTTGCAGTTTTGCAGATATTGATAACGATGGCGACCTTGACCTTTATGTAACCAATGATACAGGGCTTAAATTCCTTTACATCAACAACGGAAAGGGCGGTTTCACCAGGAAAGACGATGAACTTCCATCCTTTGACTTTGGAAATTCCAAAGGCCATGCATGGAGCGACTTTGACCACGATGGCGATCTTGATCTCTTCGTTGCAACAACCAACAATGAACTTAACGGGTTTTATACCAATAACGGCAATAGCAACAGCTGGATTGAAATTGCATTACAGGCAAAGGTTTCCAATGGTTCAGCCATAGGAGCGAAGGTCTTTGTAAAAGCAAACAATACCTGGCAGATGCGTGAAGTAAATGCCCAGAGTGGTTTTGGCGGACAAAGCAGCTTTACACAGCATTTCGGCTTAGGTAACGCAACCACTGTTGACTCAATAAAAATTAAATGGCCCAGCGGTATTGTACAGGTGTTGACCAAAGTGAACCCGAAACAAATACTCAAGGTTACTGAAACACAGTTCGCTAACATAAAAGGTGCTGTATTCTTCGACAACAATAATAACTGTGTAAGAGATGCGGGTGAACCACTTGTTGCAAGAGCAGCAGTAAACAATACAGGAACAGGCACAAAACTTTATACCAATGATGCCGGTTACTTTAGCACAAACGTTGCAACGGGAACCTATAGCTTTACCGTATCGGAAGAAAAAGGTGTTTCAACCGCTTGTTCCAATGTTAACTCATATACGATCGACGCAGGCAAAGGCCTTAAGGATACCATTTATGTTCCTGCAACAGCAAAGTGCAACAGCACCGACATCAACCTGGTAATGGGCGGAACTGCTATAAGAAAAGGTTTTGGTAACAATAATTTCAATATGATTATTACCAACAACGGCAGAGTTGCAGCAACAAATTTCAGTGCGAATTTCAAAGCTCCCGCTTCTTATGTTGTAGCTAACAACAGCGTTGCTTTTACTAAGGTGGCGAGCACAACGGAGAACAATGTCAATTACAAAACATATACATGGCAGATAGAAAAGCTTGATCCCTTCCAGACACAGGTAATCTCTTTCACCGACAGCGTTGATGCAACACTTGGTATCGGAAGCAGTGTTGCGGTTAACGGATGGGTTGATGGACTAAGCGGCGATTGCACAGCTACCGACAATGCAGTTAACCAATCATACACTGTTGTTGGAGCAATTGATCCCAATGATATACAGGTTGTACCTGTAGGTTATGGCAAAGAAGGATTTATACAGCCAAACCAGTTGCTGACTTATACGATCCGTTTCCAGAATAATGGTAATCATGCAGCTACTTCGGTTCGTATTGAAGATAAGTTGCCCGAAGGTCTTGACCTTGCCACTTTAAAGGTTGTGAGCGCAAGTCATGAAGGTCTTGATGTAAGCATGAACAGCAATACCGTAAGCTTTAACTGGAGCAATATTTATCTCAGTGATTCACTTACCGATGCGCGTAACAGCCAGGGCTATGTTACTTTCAGCATCATGCCAGCTAAAGACATTAAAGCCGGCACGAAGCTCCGCAACAATGCAAGCATACAGTTCGATGCTTACCAACCCACACACACCAACCAGGTGCTGAACACGATACAATCGAAGCAGCAGGAAGAAAGCATGATAGAAGTCAAGACTTATCCAAACCCTGCGGCCGATGTGATATACATATCACTCATTCACAAAATGGGCAAGTTCACCAATAAGGTAGTACGTCGTGTTGACATCCTGGATCTTGGCGGAAGGGTAGTGTTGTCAAAAACTTTCAATAGCGCAGAAGAGTTAAGGTTAAACATACCAATCGTGCTCAACGGCATGTATATGGTTAAGGTAACCGATTCGGAAAATGAGGCTTACTCAAAGCTTGTGATGTTTGGAAGGCGCATGTAAGCGCAAAGTGTTGTGAAAATAGCTTTAATGAAACCAGGCTGGCCCTGGTTTCATTTTTGCATTTTGTAAAAAGACCATTTTTTAACCGGGCTAAAGTAAATAAATGGAGCTTTTCTTGCGTCGCACACTGCAACTTCCTGTTCGCTGCGCAGCGTTGGTAAGCCTAAAATATCTAACCCGCAATTAATAAACACCTAACGGTTTAAGAGAGAAATTATAAAACCATAAAATAAAGCTGATAAGGGCAAAAAAGTACAAGTGTGCGACGCAACCAAAGCCTGATTGTTGTTATATTGCCGGGTAAATAAGATTGATCCGTCCACACTGATAACCGTGCTTGAATTGCAGTACCCCTTTTAACGGAGCCCCTGTGTATGCACCAAAAGAATAAAAAAGTTTAGTATGAAAACGTTTGGCTTCCACTTTAAGAACAATTCCTGGACGGGCACTGATGAGTTGCCTGCCGATGCTGCGTTGTGCCAGATTGCGCTGGTATTTGGCGATCGCATCTTGCTCGACCACACAAATGTTTTACCGGAAGTAAAGAAGCATTTGCCCTTAGCCGATGTGGTTATCTGCAGCACTTCGGGCGAAATTTATAAAAATGATGTGCATGACGAAAGCATCGTTGTAACAGGCATCTATCTTGAGCACACAGCACTTGCTTACAGTGTTGGCAACATCAGTGCTTTCAGCAATTCGTATGAACTGGGAAAATATGTTGCAGAAAAACTGGACAGGCAAGGGTTGTCTTATGTATTACTGCTTTCAGATGGTAACCTTGTTAATGGAACAGAGCTTACGGAGGCCGTTAAAAATGCGCTGGATAACGAGGTTACTGTTACCGGTGGGCTGGCTGGTGATGCTGCAAGATTTGAAAAAACAATTGTTGGCCTTAATGAAGACATTAAGGAAGGCAATGTTGTGCTGGTAGGTTTTTATGGAGACCGCATTAAGATCGGTTACGGATTGAAGGGCGGCTGGGAAGAGTTTGGCCCGGAGAGAAAGATTACTGCTGCAGAATCGAATGTGCTTACAGAAATTGACAACATAAGCGCACTTGACCTTTATAAAAAATACCTTGGCAAATACGCAGAGGAGTTGCCGGGATCGGCTTTGCTGTTCCCGCTTTCTATCAAAGCAAAAGAGGATGATGTGCCTGTGGTGCGAACCATTCTTAAAATAAACGAAGCCGCGAAATCGATGACTTTTGCCGGCGATATGCCTGTTGGCGCAAGAGTTCGGTTTATGAAGGCCGATTTTGAAAAGCTGATCAACAGTGCCGGCGAAGCGGCCAATAAGGCCAGCGTTTTTTCTGCTGCCCAGCCATCACTGGTACTCCTCATCAGTTGTGTTGGAAGAAAACTGGTTTTAGGCGAAAGGATAAAAGAAGAAATTGCTTCTGCGGTAAAGTTTTTCCCGGATGCTGCTACAATAACCGGCTTTTATTCTTACGGCGAAATATCTCCGCAAAGGGCAGGCAGTTGTAGTGATCTTCATAACCAAACCATGACGATTACCACTTTTGCGGAATTATGATAAATGGTTAACCAAACCGTTATATCATATTGTTGAGTTCTTCCTGTAGCTGTTCAACAACAGTCGTTAATACGTTCACGGTCTTTTCAAGTGACACAGCAAGTTTTTTCAGGTTTTCATCATTCACTTCCATGTTTTCCATAAAAAGAATATCGTCGGTAATCGCCTCGATACCCATATTCTTTACAGAGGGTTTCATTTTGTGTGAGATCGATTTTATTTTGGCGTAGTCTTTAAGCGAATAATTTTCCCGCAACTGTTCAACCGAACTGATACTTTCGGTGATAAATATCTGCAACATCTTCTTCACGAACTGCGTGTTGCCGCGGCTGATCGTTTTTATTTTTTCAAGGTTATACATTGGTCGACTTTTATCTTTTGTAAAATTAGATCTGCCACCCTGCAAATTGATTTCTTTGCCCAACCATTTAGCGATCATTTTTACGAGATCTTCTTCATCAAACGGTTTCGACAAAAAATCATTCATGCCAGCTTTCAGGCATTTTTCCTGTTCCTGTTTAAGAGCGTTGGCTGTTAAAGCGATTACGGGTAAGCTGGTGCTTATATTTTGTCTAATGAACGCTGTGGCTTCGAGACCGTCCATTTCGGGCATCCGTACGTCCATCAACACGAGGTCATATTTAGCAGCATTCAACATGTTGATGGCTTCGTTGCCGTTGAAGGCATTGTCGACCACTGCACCATATTGTTCGAGAATGGTATTGGCCACAATACGGTTCATTTCATTGTCCTCGGCGAGCAACAGTTTACTTCCTTTTAAAATGCTGCTATCAGAAAGGGTGTCTTCCCTAGCCGGCAGGTCATCGGCGCTGCCAATTCTCAAGCGCAGTGAAATATAGATAGACGTTCCAAAACCCTTTTTGCTGTCGACGCGGATTTGTCCGCCCATCATTTCAACC
This sequence comes from Chitinophagaceae bacterium UBA7600, assembly GCA_002478885.1. Classification (GTDB taxonomy): domain Bacteria; phylum Bacteroidota; class Bacteroidia; order Chitinophagales; family Chitinophagaceae; genus DLKC01. Next base: position 71,163 of record DLKC01000012.1, on the reverse strand, counting down.
AATTGTTTGCTGATGCTCATGCCAAGGCCGGTGCCGCCAAAACGCCTTGATATACTTTCATCTTCCTGTGAAAATTTGCTGAAGAGCGAATCCATGAATTCTTCTGTCATTCCAATACCTGTGTCTGTAACAGCGATGTTAACCAGCTGGTGGTTTTCAGATTGACTTTCCAGTGTGCAGCTGATGCTGATATTGCCTTTTTCAGTGAATTTGATAGCGTTGCTTAATAAGTTTAATAAAACCTGGTTAAGCCTGTAGGGATCACCTATAAACACATCGGCCATGGAAGAGGCAATAAAGCTTTCGAACCTTAGCCCTTTTTCCCTCAGCTTATATTCAACGACCTGGCCGCAATGCTCTATCACTTCCCTGATGCGGAAGCCGATCCGTTCCAGTGTAAGCTTGCCGGATTCGATCTTTGAAAAGTCAAGTATGTCGTTGATAATGACCAGCAGGTTTTCGGATGCACTGGTAATCGCGTTTAACTGGCCACGCTGTTTTTCATCGAGGATCGTCTTTTTTAATTGCCGGCTCATGCCCATGATGGCATTCATCGGTGTTCTTATTTCGTGGCTCATGTTAGCGAGAAATACCTCTTTTGCCATGGACGATTCTTCTGCATCTTTCTTTGCAACACGTAACTGCTGCTCCAGGTTTTTCTGTTCGGTTATATCGAGATGAATACCAATGGAACCCGTAAATACGCCGGTCTCATTAAAGATCGGTGCGCCACTTATCAGCCACCATTTTAATTCGCCACGTTTATTCTTAACTGCAAGTTCGTAAGCTTCTGAAACGCCTTTTGCCCGTTTTTCGGTTATTTCATTCTTAACGACCTGCGCTGAATCTCCAAGTAAAATTTCAAAAGTTTCCCGACCTATGACTTCCTCCACTTCATAGCCGCTCATGCTGCAAAAAGTTTGGTTGGCGAACAGTATAATACCGTCTTTATTCACTTCCACAAGCCCCAGGTTCATATTGGTAATCAGCATCCGGTATTTTTCTTCGCTTCGCCTTATTGCGTCTTCTGCCAGCCGCCGCTGCGTAATATCGATGCCATAACCCAACACCAGTGTTACGTTTTTGTTGCTATCGAGTACGGGCGAAAACCTGCGGAGTATCCATTTTTCTTTTCCATCAGGTCCCGCCAGTTTTTCTTCCCATTCACCGGATGTTTTTGTGCTGACGACGTTATTAAACAAGGTCCTGCGGCTCGCAACGATTTCGATTGGCTTATTCCTGTATGCTACATAATCTTCATCTTTTTTGCCGATGATCCACTTCCTTACATCAGGATTGGAGATACCCTGCGGATTTACAAAAAGGTATTCATGCGCCGGATTGAATACAGCGATATCTGCAGGCATATTGTTCAGGATATCTTCATAGAATTGCCTTTGTTTTTCCAGTCGGTACTCTGTGTTCTTTCGTTCAGTGATTTCAAGAATAAAACCTGTATAAACGATGTCGCCTTGTTCTGACCGGTAGGAAAAGGATGATTGTACAGAGAGCCAGCGTTCTGACTGGCCAGGCAACTGTAACCTTGCTTCTGCATAAAATGGTTCCAGTGTTTTTTTGCTATGAGCGTTCTTGTTACGGATGTCAACAAGATCTTCCGGGTTTAAATACCGGGGATAATCTAAAAACTCTTCCGGTTTTATGCCAAGCAATCTTTCCACTCCCGGGCTAACATAGGTAAGCCCCTCCCAGTCATTTGCTCTAAACTGGTATTCATAAATAATACCGGGGACGTTTTCGGAGAGTGCCTGGAATTGTTTTACCCTGTTGGCAAGTTCTGTTTCTGTTTGTTTTATGTGGTTAATATCTGTGTGGGTTCCTATGGAACGAATTGGTCGTTCATCTTCTGATTTTTCCACCAGCATACCCCTGTCAAGAATCCATTTATAAGACCCGTCTTTACAGCGCAGCCTATAGGTAAGGGAGTGCTGGTTCTGTAGGTCGTAGAGGTACATCAGATCGTTTTGGCGCAGTAATTCTTTGTCGTCGGCGTGCACATGCAGCATCCAGTCGTAATCTTCCTGCACTTCATCCTTTCCATAGCCGAGCATTTGTGCATATTGGCTGGAGTAGCTCCCACGGTTGTTTTCAAAATCGTAAGTCCATACACAAACTCCTGAGCTCTCGAGCGCAAAATTCCACAGCTCCTGGCTCTTTCTAAGTTTTTCTTCTGTTTCTTTTATTGAGGTTATGTCTGTATGAGTGCCAATGATTTTTAAGGGTTTGCCGTTGATGTGTTTTTCAATCACCACACCACGGTCCAATACCCATTTTATTGAACCGCTTTTATGCCGGATCCTGTATTCCAATGTGTGATGATCAATAATGCCTTTCCTGTATAGGTCGTCATTATTGGTAAGAATAGCTTTATCGCTTTCGTAAACTGCGTCCCACCAGGCGCGGGTATTTTCTTCCTTGCTGTTACCACTGACGCCCAGCAAAGTGTGGTCAGATTTGGAGAAGGTTGTTAACCCTGTACTGAAATCGTGCTCCCACACATTGTCGCCGATCATTTCCATTGCATACCGCAGCTTCTGTTCAGATTCAACCAACTTCTTCTGTATCATTTTTTCCCGGGTGATATCTTCTTCTATCGCAAAGAAGCCCTGCAGTTCACCCTGGTTATTTGTTATTGGTTGCCCCACTATCCTTACCCAATATTTTTTTCCTCGCTTTGAATAATTGACTATTTCCGTACTGAACGGCTCGCCCGCCCCTATTTGTTTTTTGC
>DLKC01000012.1:0-68310 GCA_002478885.1 Chitinophagaceae bacterium UBA7600 | reverse complement strand
CCCCGCCACTATTTGTTTTTTCAGGTAGGCGATGGCAACCGGGTCGCTCTCTTCACCTTGCAAAATTGTGCCGGGCCTTTTGCCTATTACTTCATCGAGGCGGTAGCCGGTCATGTTTGTAAAGCTTTTGTTTACCCAGTCGATGCAGCCATCCTTATCGGCGATGATAACAGCGTTGATATTGTCTTCGGCTATCAGTGATAAAATTCTAGCCCTGTCCTCATTTTGTTTCTTCTCCGTAATGTCTTCGATAATGCCATAGAATTGTACAATATTGCCTTTGTCGTCGTAAACCGGTTGACTGTTTGAGCTGCCCCAGAACCATGACCCATCTTTGCGATAATATATGATCGCTTCAGAGAAGGACCGGCCTTTATAAAATGCATCAAGAATTCTATCAAGCACTTCCTTGTTAGACAGCGGCCCGTAGCAAAGTTCAACCGGCGTTTTACCAAGTATTTCTTCCTGGCTGAATCCCGTCATCTTGCAAAACCCTTCATTCACCCATATAATTCTTCCAAAGGTGTCTGTAAACATTACACCGCTCTTGTTAGAGCTTGCCACAAGCGATAGTAACCTTATCTTTTCCTCATTTTTTTTCAGCTCGGTAATATCGGTGCCATAAACGTTGAAGTACTGTTGATCTTCGAGATAGTTCAAAGCAAAAGAATAAACGGTATCGCCACATTTAGCCTCAAAGATTCTGCGTTCTTTTTTCAAGCCGTTTTCTTTTACCAGGTTCTTCCATAATTCAGCAGCGGTATATCGTTGTTCCTGATAAATAAAATCAACAAGTGCTTTGGCGGCCGGGTTCATTAATATTATGTCGCCCGACATGTTTAGCCTGAAGATCGGGTCGTTATCCTGCATAGATATCAATGCAAAATCTTCGATCGCCTTTGATGCCTTTATTAATTCCTTTTTCTGGTTGTTGATAGTGTGCAGCAGTTCTTTCAGTTCTTCATTGCCGATCTCCTGCATTTTCAGCACGTGCAGCAAGTCGATCAGCGGATCGTGAAAAGCAAAATCGTCGAGCCTGAGTTGATTGTTTCTTAGTTGTTCTACCGATCCAAACCACGGCGAACCAATAAACAGGTATTCATTACTTTCGGGAAGGTATTCGAGCTGGCCACGTAGTGTTGCCGGCTCCGGGGTATTTGTTTCAAGCACCAGCAACTGGTCTGCCAAATACTGCAGGTCTTCGAAATCCTGCACTTCTTTAAAAGGCTTTCTTACAAGAAACTTTTCGTTGAATTTACTTTGAACACAACCGGGATAGATTTTCTCCAGCGATTTTCCGCAGCCGATAACATTCAGCATCCTGTCGATGAGGATGTAAAAAGGAAACAGTTTGGTAAACTGCGTCCTGCTGAATGAGAACTTGTTTTCCATAAAATGTATCTTAATGTAGCCTTGCTTCCCCTAGGCTTAAACAAGGCCGTGTCGCATTTCAAAAAACGAAATAATTGTTGCCCGGCAGCAGTATTTTTTTCATCATTGTTGCGTCGCACACTTGTACTTGGGTATAAGTATGGGCTGATAACTGCCGGCTATCAGCACCCTGTTCTATTTTGTTTCAGCGAGGCCGCTCGATTAAGCCCTGTTGCCCGAAGCGTTGCAGCACAAGTGTGCGACGCAACAGCAGCTTAATGTATGACCTGCTGGCCGGCCGATATTAATTCCACTTTACATAAAATACTTCATGATCGTCGCCGGCATCGCGGCTTTTGATCAGTTGTATTTCAATAACCGCTTTGTATGTTTTTGCCAGACCCTGTAACAGGCCCGTTACGAAATCTTTAAGTCCAGCTCTTTTCGAAAAATAGTGCAATTGAAGACTGTTTGCCTCAACATCTGTTACTTTAAATTCAGGCGGTGTAAGCTTTGGATAAATAAGCATAACCCTGTTGTGAAACGCCGGGAGATTTACCAGGAATTCGCCGAAGGAATGGCCTGATATATCCATAAGCCCGCCATATTTTTCTTTACCTGTTTCTACGATCCACCACTCCCCGAAAGCAGTCATCACATCGCTTAAGGGCATATTCATTTCTTCAGACACTGCGGTAGCAAGCTTATACGTGATCGCGTCATCGTAAGCTTCGTTACTAATGAAAAAGTCTGCCTCTACAGCACTGCGTTGTTTTACCGCGAGCCATTTTTCCTGCCCGAAGTTGGCTATTACCAGTTCTTCCAATGCCCTGTTGATTATTCCGTACATGCTGTTAGATTTCGATTTCTTTTAGTTGAATCATCTTGTAGATGGTAGACTTGCCTATATCGAGTTTCTCAGCTACTTTAAGCACATTGCTGTTGTATTTTTCCAGGTAGTGTTTGATAATATCGATGGTATAAGATTTCAATGTTTTTTCTTCGTTGAGCAAGGCATCGCTTTTTATTATTGAAGTCAGTTGCAATTCGTCTGCACTGAGCTCTGAACCGTTGCACATAACAGCTGCCAGTTCTACTACCGCTTTTAACTCTCTTATGTTTCCGGGATAGCTGTATTTGAGCAGCTTTTCTTTGGCTGCGGTCGACAGTTGAATGGCGGGCATTTTATTTTCCTTACAGAATTCTTCTAGGAAAAACTTTGCCAGCAGGATGATGTCGTTGTCGCGGTCTCTTAACGGGGGTAGTTCAATTGGCAGGCCCATGATGCGGTAATAAAGATCTTCCCTGAAGTTGCCTTTTTTTACTTCATCCAACAGGTTTTTATGGGTAGCAACGATTAACCGGATGTCAAATTTTACTGTTTCGTTTCCTCCAACTCTTGTAAGTTCTCTTTCCTGCAGCACACGCAGTAATTTGCTTTGAAGGGAGGGATCCATTTCGCCCATTTCGTCGAGAAAGAGGGTGCCTTTATTGGCTTCTTCAAACTTACCGATCTTGCGGGTTATGGCACCAGTAAATGCGCCTTTCTCGTGACCAAAAAGTTCGCTTTCGATTAATTCTTTTGGAATGGCTGAGACGTTTACGGCTATAAAAGGTTTTTTAGCCCTGTCTGAATGATAGTGAATTGCTTTAGCTACCAATTCTTTCCCGGTGCCTGTTTCGCCCGTGATGGAAACATTTATATTGGTACGTGCTGCTTTTTCTATGAGCGAGAAGGTTTTCCTGATCGCGTTGCTGTTGCCTTTGATAAGTTTATCGAACTGGTATTTCTTGCCCAGTTCCTCGCGCAACTGTTCAATTTCCTGTTTCAGGTTTTGTTTTTCCCTGATTTTGATGACAGCATTCCAAAGCAGGTCTTTTGTGTTATCGTCTTTTACCAGATAGTCTGAAACGCCCTGTTTGAGCAACGAGACGGCAGTAGATACATCATCCTGCCCGCTAATGACAATGACCGGGATATCGTGATTGATTTCCTTTATTTTTTTGTACAACTCTTCGCCGTTGGTATCGGGCAAGGAATAGTCTATTGTAATAAGATTTGGCTTGTTGTGCAGGTTAGCCAAACAGTCTTTGCCCGATGTAAATCTCGTGATATTATAATCCGGATTGAGGCTTAGGTGATATTCGAGGATCTCTCCATACCATGGGTCATCCTCTACAATGAAAATTTTATAGTTTTCCACTTTTTGGATTTTGTCCAATTTATGAAAAAAAATAAGCCTTAGTTCTTTTTAATGGAAATTTATGCCCTGCTTTCTACAGTTTTAATGTATCGATACCAACGGAAGAATAAATTATTGAATTTAAGCAGTTTAGTGTAGAGTAAAACGAATAACGCCTGTGATACAATTACCACTGTTATATTCATAAAAAATGAAGCGCCGATAGATAAAACAATGAGCATGATTTGCATACGCAGGAGCTTCCTGGTAGCCTGAGAATGCACCATGTAATGTTTAATGAGCCAATGATGTAAATGGTTCTTATCAGCCGAGAAAGGTGATCTGCCTTTTTGCATACGCTGGTAAAATACCCGGACAGTGTCGACAACGGGGATGATACACGCAGCGGAAATTACCAGCATGAACGTGGTGGAGAAACTGTTATTTGTGGCGAATGACTTTTCGATCAGCATAATGCCGCTGGTTACCGTGAAAAATCCAAAGAAAAGCGAGCCGCCGTCACCCATGAATACCTTAGCGGGGCGCCAGTTATATTTCAGGAATACCAGCAAGGCTGCAACAAGCGGCAGAAAGAGCGCCAACCATTGCTCCTGGCCTGTTAACACTGCTATGATCGAAAGAACGGTAAGATTAATTACAGAAAAACTTCCTGCGAGACCATCGATCCCGTCAATCAGATTAAATGCATTTGTTACACCTGTGATCACTGTAACGGTTAACATGTATTGAACTGCCACAGGAATTTCGTACAAACCGAGGATGCCGTGCAGGGATGTGAGCCTTATACCGTTTGCTGCCACAAATACCGCACAGCCGATCTGGATTAAGAAGCGCAATGCCGCGGATATATTCAACCTGTCGTCTACAACGCCGGTGATCATTAAGAGCACGAGGCAAATAGCGAATGCCATACTATTGGTCAGAAGGGTATGCAGCGAAGGCACTATAAAATAGGTGATTATTACCGACACGACGATCACCATACCGCCGATAGCCGGAATTGGTGTCTTGTGCACTTTCCGCTCATTGGGTATATCAACAAGTTTTAGCGCGGGACTTAGTTTAATCAACAATGGCAATAAGAGCATTACAATAATAATTGTAACCACGGTTGGTAGCAGGTAAGCAAAAAGTTGTTCAGTGTTCATGATCGTATTTTTAATATTGGGTTTGGGAGTATTATCTTTTTTCGAAGAACAATGATGGGTTTTGCAAATGACCCAATTCTTGTTGTAACAGTTTTCTCTTTGGTATTTTCTGCGTGGCCTTTGGAACAAGCGCAGATTTGGAAGATGACCTCAACACTTTTTCGGCGAGGAACGCATATTTCTTGGCGATTACTTTCCAGGTATATCTTCTGTCAGCGATGTCTTTCATCTCCGCCGCTTTCTTTTTCAGATCGGCAATTTTTGTCGTGCTGATGATGTTTTCAAGTTCATCAGCTGTTTTAAAATAGAACGCCTGGTGCTCGGTTGTTGTTTTATTGTAATTCACTCCAAAAGCAACGATGGGTAAACCGAGGTACATGGCTTCAACAAGCGATGGGTTGGTTCCACCGGCGCTATGGCCGTGTACATATACGAGACAGTTGCCGCGAAGCAGGTCAAGTTCGCGCTGGTTATAGATCGGGTCAAGCAGGTGAATATTGCTGAAGTGCTTATACTTTTCTTTCAGTTCTTTTCCATATTCACTGTTGTTCCAGTTGCCTACGATCACAAGCGTATGCTTGGGCAGTTTTGCAAAAGCTTCAGTTACGATATGGATGTTGTTTTCCGGTTCAATGCGGCACACTTTAAATGCGTATGGCTTATTAAGAAACGCATACTTCTCTTTATCTGCCTGTGTTGGTTTTACGGCAATTGTATGATCGGCTCCATACTCAATAATATGGCTGAGTGTTTTATAACGGATGGCAGTATAGTCCTGTATTGACTCGTTGTCGGATATATCTGCATGCGAGAATTTTACCGCCAGCCATTCTGCTGCGAACAAATACAGCCTGGCTGCCTTGCTCCATTTATTTCTTTTCCATTCAATGCCGTCAATGGAGATGATAATTTTTTTGCGGGTAAACAAACGGACAAAGGGCAACATAATGCCGCCTGACACTCCCAGTATCAACAATACATCTGCAAAGAACATGGCATGAAGAATGCTTATGCAATCGTAAACGATACTCTGGATGCCATTTGCATCAAAAGGCAGGTAAACCAATTTCGCGCCTTTATAGGTTGCCGGCCGCTGGTCTTTTGCGTATTTCTTTTTTGTACAATAAACGGTAAAGTCGACATCGCCGGAAAGTTCTTCAACCAAATGGTCGGCCAGTGTTTCAAAGCCACCATATTTTGCCGGTATACCAACGGTTCCTATCACTGCTATTTTTGTCCTGTTCATGGATTGTAGAGTTTGGCCTGTATTAACTTATATTGTGCCAAACGCTGAAACCCTTTGCAGGTAAGGGTTTAATTATTTCAGAGGTTAAGTTTAATTCCATACAACGGAAAAGTATTCCATATAATAAATCGTTGTCAACCTTTTTCAAACGGGCGCTTTTATTTAGTGGAAAATTATTCCACGCCGCATACGTAGCCGCTGCATTCATATGCTGCGTAGTGTTACTGCAGCTGAAGAGTGCGACGCAACGAATGCTTGATAGCGGGAGCGAAGCCTGGCTCAAAAAAACAAGAAGTATTTTGTACCCCGGCTGTATGTTTTTATGGCGGCACCTGTTGCGTCGCACTCCTGTACATGCTGTTCTTTGGGCAACTATAAAAAACAAAAGGCTCCGAAAACGGAGCCTTAGTCTATGATGCCTGGGGTTTAATTATGCGATCTTTTGAAGTTTATGGAAAATCATTTCGATGCTGATATTGAATCGCAGCGGGCTGAAATTCGCAGCGTTCTTTGATGCAGTATCAGACATTCTCTGGTACATGTCGGGCGAAGAAGCGAGCAGTTCAACTTTTCGGGAGAGCTCTTCGATGTTTCTTGAATTTACATAAAAGCCATCCTGGCCTTCGTGCACCAGTTCTGTTACACCACCCGCAGGTGGGACAATCACGGGCCTGCCGCATTGCATAGCTTCCAGCACCGTCATGCCGAAGGTTTCAACCCACTCATCAGGATTGGAAAGATTTACAACGAGATGGCATAACCTGTAAAAGGGAACTGTATCGCTTTTTGAGGAGAACATAAAGCAGTTGGCCGGTGCATTTACCGATTGCCTGAAAATTTCTACGTCTTTCTCAGCGGCATTCAGCACCAGGATAAAATTGATGTGTGGTAATTTTTTTGAAAGATTTACAAACTCGTATATGCCTTTGTATTTTTTTAGTGAACAGAGCATAAGCACGGTAAAAGGCCAAAGCTTATTATTGCCTGCAACAAGTTTTGTTTCCTCGATAAAATTTTCGGGCAGGGTATTGTAAACAACTTTTGTAACGGGTTTAATGAAGTTGAATTGTTCTTTTACAAAGTTTGATACGAAGATGATCTCGACCGCTGTTTTCTCAGCGACCTTTGTCAGGAAATTTTTCAACCCCTGCGGCTTTACGCTTACTTCGTGTACATGGTAAACCACTTTGCAGCCTCTAAGCTTTGCAGCAAGCGCTGCACCAAACGGGAGCAGGGTATTGATGTAAACGGTGTCCCTGCTGTTGATCTTAAAAAACAGCTTTGCAAATAACCATGTTTGTGCAAAAAGGAAAAGCACCAGCAGGAAAAGCTTGTTTGAATGCCATTTATAAAAGATGTCGTGTTGTTTAATACCCGGAATGTTACTCAGGAAACCGTCACCTGATGGTGTTGCGGTGTATAGATCGACCTGGTTGGTTTTTGAGAGTGTTATAAGCGCCTGCCTGAATACAAGGGGACTTCCGCTTCTGTCATTCAGCAAATGAACTGCGATGATCTTTGGTTTGCCCTGGGCTTTGATCTTAGCTTCTGTAGTAGCCGTTTTATTTTTTGTTGCGGTTATCGAGGAATATATATTGTCCAACTGGTCGCCTTTGATATCCCAGTTAAATAGCGCATCGTAACGCTCTGTTGCAAGCAGGCTTTCCTGTTGGTAAAATAATTGATCAGTATACAACCTGTATAAATTTTGCGCATAGTCTTCAATGCCTTCTCTATACGATCTGTACGGAACGGCGAGTTTAGAAGAGGGGTGAATAAATTCACCCGGACCGCAATTATCCCAGCACAACACGGGCAAGCCATAGCTCATTGCCTCGGGCACTACCATGCCGGCGCCTTCATGCGTGGGGAAAAGAAACACGGAAGAAGAGCTGAACAACTGCATCATTTCTGTTCTGGGTATCCAGTTGATGATGCGGGTACAATGTTGAATGCCTTCAGCTTCGATAATGTTTTCGAGCAATCTTTTTTGCTCCCCTGTACCTACGAGCACCAGTTCGGTATGGCTTTGCTGCTCAGCAGAAAGCCTGTTGTAGAAAGCGGCAAAACTACTTACTGTTACATCGAAGCCTTTCAATGCCACAAATCTTCCTGAAGAAATGACACGGAACATGGTTTTATCTGCAGTTCCGCTATGGATCTTTTCTGATGCGACAGCTGGAATGATGGTATATTTTTCCTTTGGCAGTTTCAATTTTTTGGGCGCCTCGCTATTGATGCAAACAACATGATCTGCTTTTTTTCGCGAGATGAAAACGAAGGGATCCAGTTTCCAGAAAATATTTTTCAGCAGCCAGAGATAGCGGTCTTTCAGGTATTCCTTTTTACCGTAGGTTTCCAGGAGGAACTGTTTTGGAATTTTTGGGTGATGGCCTACGGGGCCCCATACCAGTGGTTTTCCGAGTATCCATAAAAATGTAGGTGTCCAATCGTTGTGGAAATTGAGGTTATGGGCAATATCAAAAGACAGTTTTTTATTTTTAAGCCATAGCGCCAATGTGAATTGCCACATATAGAAATAAATAAGGGAAAGCAATGGCCCTTTTTTCCACCATATTAATTTCTTTGGCCAATCGAAATACATAAAGCTGATCTTGTTGAACCTGTCACCAAGCTCAGGATGTTCAGCTTGGTATCTTTCGATATGCGGGCGGTTGTTTTTCCTTGTTATAGCGATCACTTTATTATGGCGGGCTATCTGCATCACAAAGTTCCAGCCGGTGCCGTCCTCCGAGCCGTTAAAAGGGTTGATTGCATACGCAGTTACAAGAATTGTTTTCATTTGGCTATTCTTAAGGGGTTAATTTAAATGTTGAATCCTGATCTTTTCAAAGACGGTGCTTAGTGTCTCGGTCATCTCAATATTGCTGATGGATATATAGGATGATCTTTTGTACCTGCCAGACAACGATTCAAAAAGATCGAGGTAATCGGCGGTAAGGGTTTTTATTGACGCTTCATCCATTTCCTGTTTGCGTTTTAATATTGTTTCTGCCGGCGCATACAAAAAGAAATTGATTTCCGGTTTTACCAAAAGACGGTACAGCCACGAGGTAAATGGTTTTGGAAGATCTATGTTGCTTCTGCGGCTGTCATTGATGAAGTCGAAATAGTAGCGGTCATACACAACCACATTTCCTCTCCATACATATTTTGCCTGTACGTAAAACTGGCCAAGGAGGTAATCGGTATAATAGTAAACAAACCTGAACAGGGAAGAGATGCTGCTTTTGTTTTTGCCCTGTCTTGGCATCGTGTTGGCCGACATTTGCTCAGCAGCTTCGCGGCCATGTTTCCATGCACTCAGCATTGGCAAAACCGAAGGACGGTGCCTGAGTACCACCACTTTCCGGCGAAGGTTCTTTTCCAGGAAGTTTTTGGTTTTGTTGATAATGGTTGTTTTACCTGCTCCGTCAACACCACTGAATGTGATGATATAGCCTGCTGATGGTTTCATGTTTCTTATATTGTCCCAGCAATAAGCGAGTTGATTGCCCAATTTTGACAATCCTTTATTGCCTGGCTGCTCTTTTACGTGGTTAAATATTTTATTGGTTTTTTCTTTGTCGTTTTTCTGTAGTTCATCATAGCTCATTCCAAGGCCTGGTAATGCCTTATTCACAACCGGCATTATTTGTTTTTCGTATTGCTTGAACCATTGCGAATACTTTTCGGGAATGTCGCTGTTGTTGAGCTGGTAGAACTGCATGGTGTACAGGAAATCAAAAGCTGCTCCTGCAACTCTTACCCCGTGTGGATTTTCAACCGATGAACCAATCACTTTCTTTGCATTGAGGAAATTCCACTGCTTTCTTTTAAAATCATTGATCAGGTCGAAATACAACAGGCTGTTATCGTTCAGCAATAGTTCAACCTGTTTCATATATGTTTTGCTTATGACCTTTACCTGCTTAATAAGCGTATTCTTTTTAAAAAGAGCGATCAGCTTTTCCCCATTCTTTTTTTCGATGCAGATGTCCATATCCGAAGCCTCGGACAAATCGTCGATCGTTTCAATAATAAATTTCATCGCCGCATAAGGCATATCGTGCAGGTAGAACATGGCATCGTGCAATACAATCTTTCTTACAGGCATAACCGATGACCTGTTCAACCAGTAAGTGAGAGCCTCATTCCAAACCGAAAGTGAGCGTTTTACCTGTGCATCCCATGCCTGCTGCTTTGCATAAACCGGCAGGTAATGACTCACTACTTTAGCGAGGTAACACTGCTCGGCCAGGTCTGTACTGATGTTGTTTTTGCGAATAAATTTTTGCCACTGCGGTTGAGCAAACAATTCATCGAGCTCTTTTCTTATCTGGCTGTAGGGTTTTAAACCTGCAAGTGAGTTCGACTGGTAAACAAAATGAAACACATCATAAAGCGCAGGCATTTGGGTTTCAAACAACTCCCAATCGATCATCACCAGCTTGTCCTGTTCTATATAAATGTTCCATGGTGTAAAGTCGCCGTGCGCTGTGCTTACAGGCATCGATTGCCTGCTTTTCAGGAATGAGGTAAGTTTTGCGTATTTAACACAAAAGCTTTCAGCAATTCTTTTATCCTTCCAGCTATTTATGTTTTCGGCGGTATCAATGGTTTTTTCAAACCATTTGCTGTTAGCGATCGGCGCTTCTTTTAAATCTGTTTCAAGCCACATGGTCAATGCTTTTAAGGGTATTTGGTTGATACGGTCAGTCTTGGTTATACGCTCATTCATTACATCGGTTTGTGTAAAATGAAACGCCGAATCGCTTAGGCATGCTGGCGCACTTATCAGTTCGTTCGACAGTTTGCCTGCTGATCTTAACACAGCAGCCTCGTCCTGTAATTCAGCACTTGCTTTTGGCGAGAATGCAAAACGGGTGAACAGGCTTTTTTTAACCGCATCCATATGCCAGAGTAAAACTTTGTCTTTTGTAAAAGCAGTAGTTGCAAAAAGTGCCCAGTTATTCAGCCATGGTTTTAAACTGTTGTTGCAGTACAGCGTAAAACTGCCGTTACCAAGCATCTTCTTCGCGCCGATGGAGAAACCGGTGCTGATCATTGTCTTGATCAACGTCGAGCGCAAATTGTTGCTGTGGTAAAATCTCAGGAATTCAGGAGTTTTTGAAGCGGAGGGATAGATCCAGCGCATGCTCCCGTTTGCATTCAGCATATAACTGCAATCAAGGGAAATACTGTACTCCGATGTCTGCTCAAGCGAAACCGGTAAACCGGCATCCCGCAGTTTTAAAATCAGTTCTTTAAGGCGAATATCGTTTTTTGGATTTGACACATTCTGCAATTGTCTATTTATATGCCAATATGGAAATTGACGTAACTGGTTGATTATCATTTAGTATTTTTTACTTCCGTTTAATGCGGCTCTACCCGGCGGACAATTAATCCATAAACTGGAACAGTAAAAACCCGATGTGCCCGGCTGTATTTTATATGCAACTCCTGTTGCGTCGCACTCTTGTGCTGCATAACAGGCTGCAACATTTTTACACAACAATTGCGTTCAATGTATCTTGGTGAGCCGGCATATCATCAATGAAAATGGCCACGATCGTGGCCATTCCTTTCTAAAATTCACCTATCAAAACTATGCTGCTTTCAAAACGAGTTTACTATCCGGTTTTTTCGTGAAAACCTTATTTAAGCCGAGCACCGGTAATTCAATTATATAATAAGAGAGTGATGCAAGACCTGTTGCTACTAGAAATACCAGGCCGTAAAATGACATAAAGTAAACAACGGGCACCGATTGTAACACGGTCACTTTTGCGAAGAGAAAAGAAACGGCGTACACTACGAACATGTGATACATATAAATGCCGTAGGACACTTTGCCCAGGTAATGTAAAACAGGATGTTCCAGCGTAAATATCCTCTTTTCATTTACACTCACGTTTACAATTAGCCAACCGAATAACAAGCCTAATGGTAAAGGAATAAGTACTTCACCAAGTACGGTTTTCTGGTAAAACAAGAAAAAACCGATGATGAGTATTGTTAGACCCGCCTGTAGCATGCGGTTACTGAATACTTTTAATGCGAGCAGTTGCTTTTTGTGGTGAAACACCAGCCAGGCAAAGCCAGCGCCTATACCCATATAATGAAACTGCAGGGTGGAGATTACTTGTTTTACCTCATCCGGATAGTGAAAAACATTGAGTGTATTAACGATGTTTACTGCAAGTGAGAAGAGTGATACCACCGCTATTAAAACGGGCAGTTTCTTTATAAAGCGTTTTGACAATGGCGCCCAAAAAAGATAGAACTGTTCTTCCACTGCCACACTCCAGGTTACATGCAAAATGCCTCCAACGTGGTAAATGCTGTTCATTACGTTGGCAAGGAAAAAGGAGTATAAGGTAATAGCAAGTGCATGTGAATAGTTGTCATCATATTTTAAGCCAAGCTGCGGAACCAGTTGCCAGTAAAAGAATGCACCGGCTGCGATAACGATAAAATACAAAGGCCAAATTCTGAACACGCGACGCAGGTAGAAATTCCGGATACTGATTGTACCGGTTTTATTGTTTTCTTTTAATAACAGGAATGTGATCAGGAAGCCGGAAAGCACAAAAAAGAATGACACTGCATACAGTCCCTTAAATAAAACCGGGAACGCAGGAAGTTGCGGCAGGCCCGCTATGCCCTGGTTGTTGTGTACGTGCATGATGATGACCAATGCGGCTGCAATAAAGCGTAACGCGTTAAGACCTGGAAACCAGTCGTGCTTTGTAATTTGAGTTTGCGGCTCGGCGATCCGGAGTGGTTTCCGTTTTTTAAAGGGGTTGGGTATTGTAAAGTGCGGCATTGTAAAAAAATATTTTTATTGGTTTTTCCATTATTGTGCCAAATGCGAAAACCTGCTGAAACCCTTTGCTGTATTGAGTTTTATGTTTTTTTTGATCTTTCTTTATTCTCCCGGGTAGAGTGTTTTCCATTATACGGAAAGGCTGCTGGCGGCATATACCAAATGGTGGAGTGTTTCCATGTCGCAAAAACTGCATAGCCAGGTGGTTTTTTTCCAGGTTGCCGAAAATACAAAGCGCGTTTAAGATATATGCGTTCGATGAATATGTAACAGTGTAGAAACCTGCCTGGCGTAGATGTAGTAAGACAGAACGATGATGCAAATGGTTATGACGTACAAGAGTGCGACGCAAGGAACGATGCATGAAGTGGTTTAGCCAGGTATCCAAAAATCAGTTAATGGATAACGCAAGTTCCGGGCGACGGCGGCGCAGGAATATTTTTTCTGAAGGTGTTAGTCTTTTATGAATTTGCATGCTGATATAAAAAATGAGCAGCTGGTAAAAAAGAATGCCGTAATTGGTTTCTCCAAAAATGCCAAACTCTGTCATGGAATTGATCAATACCGGGATGATGATACCAAGAGACATGAGCCTTTTTTCTTTTTCAGGCGAAGTGAGAAATCCTTTGAAGGTAAAGATGAGCTGGAACAACACTACGGTGAAACCGATAAGCCCGAGGTTCATGATCACCTGTACAAGCGTGTTGTGCGCCATACTCGCGGTGTATGTGTGAACGCTTGAAAAGTAGGTGGTGTAGGCGATGCGCATAAATCCGAAACCAAGTAACGGCTCCTTTGGTAAACCTTCGGTTAACAGTGCTGTCCAAAAGGGCAACCGCCCGGTCATACTCATCACTTCGTCGAGCCCGCCATTGCCTTCAGATTTTACGATCATTGTGCTTACAGCGATCGGGACAATCATTATTGCACCGATGTACATGGCGATTTTGAGTTTGGTATTTGTTGACTGGTTAATATGAAAAAAGATGATGATAAAGCAACCGATGGTAGTAGACCTGGAGCCGGTGAGCACAATACCATAAAGCAGGATGAGTATTTTGATTACCGTCCAAACCCTATAACCTTTGTCGTACAGGCAAAAGATGTAACAAGAAACGCCCACGGCGCTTAACATGCCGAGTTCGTTGGGGTTCATGATAAAACCACCAAGCCTGAATTCTTCCCCTTCATGCGACATGCGCATGAACACGCCCGGGTTTACAAAATAACCAATGACAAAAATGAGTATCAGCATAAAGACTGCATGTCCCAGCACCCTGTACATTTTTATTTTGGAATCGGGGAAATAGACTTCGAGCAGTATGAAAGAACCAATGAAATAGTAAGCAAAAGCGAGGCTTTCAACGTCCATAAACCATTGTAATGCCGAATAAGAAACATCGGTGCTCCATAAAAAGGAGAGAAGTCCGAGGCCAAGGTATACTGCATACAATACAGGCGACAGCACATTCGCAAAACTGAAAGAGGGAATTGCACCGCGCTTCACGATCATGCGGAAGACATAGTAGATTGAAATGGTCATCAACAGGCGCGAAACCAGTTTGAATACTTTATTAAAACCGGCACTATCGCTCCAGGCAAAATAGCCGCCAAGCATTGTGAAAATGATGATGGTCAGCAGGAGGCTTATTTTCCCGTAGAATTTTTTATGGTTTTTGTCTTTGCGCATGTCGATCTGTGAAAAGGCGGGTTGAAGGGATATGATTGCTTATTCGAGCGTAAAGCTTTTCTGCTCTAAGAGTTCGTGCTTCGCGAGATAAGCTTCTTTGTAAAGCTTATTAAGCTTTGCGAGCACGTTGTTCCAGTTAAACGCTTCTTCGATCATTTGCAATGCATTTTTTTTGAGTTGTTCCAGTTCGTTGTTGAAGTATATTCTTTTGTAAACGCTGGCAAGGCTTTGATAGAATGCCTGTGCATCCAGGCTTTTCATAGACTGGCCGGCATCGAAAGCAGTAATGAAATCACCGATATTGGTTTCTTCGGAAACCACCGAAGGAAGCCCTAATGCTGCAGCCTCAACAATGGTGGCGGGCAGACCATCGGAGCGGGATGGATGGACAAAAACATGGCACTGCTGAAGAAGTGCTACTTTTTCTTCGCCAAACCTGCTACCCATCAGTTCGACCGCATCTTCAATGCCCAATTGCCTGATGATAGCTTCTACTTTGGGGCGTTGGTCCCCGTCGCCTATAACCATCAGTTTTGTATTGGAAAATTGTTTGTGCAGCATGGCAAACCCTTCCAGCATAATGTCTAGCCCTTTTGAATGAATATCGAACCTGCCGCAATAGCCAAACACTATATTGGAGGAAGATTTTTCTGCCTGTTTGTTTATAACAGGTATATTAAAACCATATGGTATCAATGCCGATTTCCGGTTGTGGTAGATAAGATCAAGACCTGTCAATTCAGATTTGCCGACCAGGTGAATGAATGAGGAGCGGTCAAGCAGTTTCTTTTCAAAGAGTGCGAAATATATTTTCTTAATGATTGAATTTTTCCGCATCATCACAATGTTATAAGAACTGTGAGGAGTTATGATAAAAGGAATATCGTGTTTGTAGAGAAATGCGGACACACTGTAAAACACCGGAAGAAAGGCGCCGTGGATATGTATTACGGCTGACTGTGTCCTGGTGAGTAGTGCGGCTTTAAGTTCTTTGTCAAAGCCAAAAGGATTTTTTGAAGCCTTGAAAAGTCTTGTTTTAAATATTCTTGAAGGGTAATCGTGTACAGGATTGTCGGTAATGCCCCACACTTCGGCTGAGATTCCTTTCTCGACCTGTGTTGTGGCCAGTTCGTGCACCACTTTGTTCACGCCGTTCATCCTGTTAGGATTTGCTTTACCTAAAATGAGGTGAATAATTTCCATGCTATTATATTTTTTCTGGTGAGTATAATTGCCCAATAGCACACAAGTATCAATTGGGTTAAGAATAAGCCTGCCAACACGCCGTTTAAATTCCAGGTAAGTATCATCCAGCGTGCGGTACAAATGCTGAATCCGGCTGCAATGAGATAACCTGTGAAATAATATTTGTTCATAAAGTGAACGCGCAACGCTACTCTAAACGGATTGCCTGTTAGAATGAGCAGGTAAATAAAAGCCAGCGCATACATGATATAGCTATACTGTGTGTAATCTGCGCCACCTGCGAGCTGCAATACCTGTTTGGCAAAAACAGACAGCAGTAACAAAAGCGGAACGATATACAACAACGATTTTTTGAAAACAATTTTCAGGTACGCCCCAAGATCTTTGCCGCCGGCATGAATGCTGGCCGCTTTTGGAACAGTATAATTTTCAATTGCCTGCAGTAACACGTTTAGCAGACCGTAGATATATTGTGCCAATCTTAATGCACCCAAGGCTGCAGCGCCAAGCCACCAGCCGGCGGCTACTACAAAGAAATTGCCGGAGCCCCATTGAAGCAATGCCGACAATAGCAACCATCCTGATTTTGCCTTGTGCAGTTTTACGGTGCTTTTTATCTCTGAAATATCGGGTTTGCCGGGTTTCAGCCAGATGACGCCCACGGTAACTGACGGTATGAAAGTCAATGCAACAATCCAGCATGCCAGGGCCAGGTCAAGCTTGCCAAAAATGCTGACGAAAGCAAGAGCCAGCATCTGTAAAATATTGGTAATTGCATCTATCCAAAGCGCTTTGGCCGGTTGTTCTTTCGTAAGGAAGACTTTTCTCAGGTAATCCTGCAGCAGGAAAAGTACTATAGACAACAGACCAGGTATTATCACCGGCTGATAGCTGGCAAAGACTACGGGGACTGCCAGATTTGCTATCAATGCTATGATGGATAGCATTAGTAAGAAAAAAACCTCTGAGAAAATCAGGCTTGCCGAGTAACGGATCCTGGCCTTTTGATCAAAACCGGGAAACATAACCTGGAAGATACCTGTGATGGAAGCTTGTTGCATGGATAGAATGAACATCTGCAGCAGAATGATGGCGGAAAATTTTCCATATTCGCTGAGACCAAGAGAGCGGGCCAGCAATATGTTGGTAGCAAATGAAGCACCACTTACCAGCACCTGGTCCGTAAGCATCAGCATTTTTGGATTGCTGAATTTCTTTATCATTTCAAGTGGTTTCATCTGTTTTTTACTATTTCTTTTTGAAAATTCGTTTGGTAATATCAAATGCCTGTGTGAATAATGTCGGGGTATAGCCGCTCCTGTTCAGCAGGAATTGCATATTAGGTATTTGCAGATCTTCTTTAAGCAGGTCGGCCTCTTCAATACGCGATTTGCGTGTATTCCGGCTGTCGAGTAGAAAAAGATTTAGTGTTCCTGAAGCCATTGCCAGCATAGAGGAAGATTCTTTTTTCAAGGGAGCATTTTTGATGACAATCACTTCATTGTCTTCTTTCCATTTGCTGACAAGGTTTTTCCATACATCGGGTTGTTTCCATTTAAGACCTGATGCCGGGAGTGATACCATATTTACTTCATTGGGGATGGCTTCACCTATGGTAGAATCAACATCAACCAGCAAAACCTTCTTTCCGAGATTTTCAATAGATTTCGCAAGGGAAACGGCAACGAATCTTTTGCCTTCATTTTTATCAAAAGAAGAACAAACAATTACCGAACCCGGGCTAAGCCATTTCTTTATTTCAATTTCAATGGCTGTTTTATCAAAGAACAGTTCCCGGCCTTTTTCTTTTGAAAGAAAGGGGATAGCTGCTAACACAGGTGTGTCAGAACTTCTTTGAATGCTG
Source organism: Chitinophagaceae bacterium UBA7600 (assembly GCA_002478885.1). GTDB lineage: Bacteria > Bacteroidota > Bacteroidia > Chitinophagales > Chitinophagaceae > DLKC01. Next base: position 50,749 of record DLKC01000012.1, on the reverse strand, counting down.
TTCAGGTCATTAACCCTGCCTTTGATAAAGTGTACAAGATAGATCAGGAAAATCCCTCCCAGGAAGCCAAGAAAGCCTGCCACTGCTTTCAGCAGGGTTACATTTGGGGATACCGGCGTTGTAGGAACTTCTCCCGCTGCAAGAATGCGGTGAAAGGAAATGTTGGCAGCTCTTGTTATTTCGGCGTCGGTTCTTTTTTCATGGAGGAATTTGTAAATATCTTCATTGAGACCAAAATTCCTGTCCAGTATCACCATATTCTTTTGTTTTGAAGGCATAGATGCAAAAGCTGATTCTGCATTCTTGATGGCAAGGTCCAGTTCATCGTATTTTATCTGGAGATCTGCCTTTGAATTTTTAATACCTTCCAGCAGGTAGTCATCCATATCTTTCAGTTTCTGATCAACTACCTGTACTTTTTCATTTTCGGGGGTATATTTTAAAAGAAGGTCGCGTTTTTCAGATTGAAGAGTTTTCATTTTCTTCACGATCTCCGTTGAAAGCAGGTCGTTGTATGCTTCGAAGTTTGGCGCGAGATCAAGAAAGTTGTCTTTGCCACGCTGTACATAGTTATTCAGGCTGTCGATGCTTGCAAGGCTCATTTTAACATTGGCCAGTTGTTTCTTTAGGTCTCCCACTTTTTTCAGGGTCGCGTCAATCTCCTGTGGAATATCAACGATACCTTCCTTGTGTTTATAATCTTCAATCTCGTTTTCACTACTGGCAAGTTTCGTATTATAGTTATGTAGTTCTTTATTTAAAAAATCAACGGTGGTATCTGCTGTCTTATATTTTTCGCTTATATAATCGTTTATATAGGCTTCAGAAATCTGGTTTACTATGTCAGCCGATTTCTGGGGCACTGCACTTGTATAAGCGATTCTGATAATAGGCACCTCTTTATCGGCGGCCATTACATCTATCGTTTCCCTTATTTCATCGATCAGTTTATTTTCCGAATGAACAATAAACTGGTAGTTGTCATTAATAAGCAACCCGGGCTTCCTGCTTATCAGCGAGTCGTTGAACACAATTAAAATGTCAACACCTTTTGCGTGAATAACCTCATTTATTTTCCCTTCTATCTTTTCCGCATTCGGGGTTGTTATGTCAAGGATGCTGTTATTCTTAACTGTTACAGCAAAAGCTTTATCAAATAGTTTCTGGTCTTTTATGTCAGTCATTATTCTCAGGGGCGACTGATCATAGAGTTCGGTGTTGCGAAAATCGCCGATCCTGAAAATGGTTGTCTGTATGTTTAAATTGCTGAGCGCCTTTTTTATGACTACCGGGGATTTGACTACTTCCACTTCCGCGCCTATCTTATTGGTGGTTGCAAACACGTCAAAGTCTTTGTACATAGTGGCGCTTGCTGCACCTTCTTTAACATCGGCCAGCTTTATTTTCGAAACGCTCTCATACATTGGAGTAACATAGTTCAGGTACTTGCTCATTGTCAGCACGGCAACGATCATAATTACCGCAATTATGGGGAGGCCGCGATAAAAAGGCCTTAACATGTTCAGCGTGTCTTTCCAGTTATTCATGACGAGGTTATTTGAAGAGTGATGCTATTAAGATAATCGAAGTGATCACCGCGGTGGCAGGTATAATAGAAGCGCCTGCACGTTTATCCCATTCTTTTCCTTTCTTCGAAGGCACGTAGATCACATCCCCGGGATGGATTTGTATATTATTCACATAGTAGTTGTCCATCCTGGTCAGGTCAACGGTTATGTATTTCGGGTTGTTATCGACCATTCTGATCACTTTCACTTTCGACTTGTCTGCATAAAAATCCACATCACCGGCTTTGCCAATCAGCTCTACCAGGGTATTGTTATCTTTTTCAAGGGCTATTTTACCTGGTGCCCGCAGGTCACCGATAACAGTAACTTCTTTATTGAGCACCTTGATGTCTATAATCGGTTTTACGATCCATCTTGAGTAAGCTTTTACCAGGCTGTCTTTGGCTGCCGATACGGTAAGGCCTTCCACTTTTATTTCACCGATCTTCGGAACCGTAATCATACCTTTTGTGTCCACCATCACCCACTTTCCATATCCCTGGTCGGAGTTATAGATGCCGAAAATAGAACCAACGCTCAGGTCATCATTGTCCCATATACTCAGGTTTAGTTTGTCATCTTTGCGAATCACATACTGGTAATTTTCCTGTGGCTTAAAAAACAAAGAATCATCTTTGGCGGCAGGTGCGGGGTCCTGGCTTTGAAACATATTTTGCGTGGCGCAACTGCTTAACGATACAAGTACGCAAAGCAGCAGGGTTAATTTGGTTGGGTTGAACATAGTAGGATTGGGTTTATAAAATATTCAGGTAAGAAAACAATTTGGTCCAGCTGGCGGCTTTTGGCTTTTTCAGCATTTCCATCACATTCAAAATCTTTTTCAGGATTGAATTGATCATTTCAAGATCATTCTCGCCTTTAATGATGTAATCAAACGCTCCATATTTCAGTGCATTGATTGCCACCTGCATATCTTCCTGTCCGGATATAAGAACAAGATAAATGTCGGGGTTAAAACGCTTGATTTTTTTCAGCACTTCAATCCCATCCAAAGGTTCCATCCGGTGGTCGAGAAAAATAATGTCAGGCTCTTCGGTAAGATGATTGATACAATCCTGGCCATTGTCGAATGAAGTTATGTCGGTGTAACCAACATTCTTTAAATGTTGTTCATAAATTTCACGGCAGAAAATATCGTCGTCTACGATGAAGATTTTTGGCGATTGACTTGTTTCCATTTTATTATTGTTTTGCCCGATAATTTCTATTCCTGTGCCAATGATTCATTGTGTTGATTTTCAACGACTTTAATAATTTTTCCCCAATGCCGGCATCCGTATTATGGATGGGTTTTCTATTATATGGAATCCTTTTTAGAAGCAAAACCTGCTTTTCTTCCGTCTTTTTTCTTTGTGTGCCCGGCTTTTGAAATGCTATTGGCGTTCGTTGCGTCGCACTCTTGTACGGCAACAAAAAACTCAGCACGGCAAAAAGGCAATGGCAAAAATTGGGCAGCGGGCAGAGAAAATTATTCCAATCACCAGGTAACCTTTCACTAACCCTTGTTCACAAAAAAGCTGGTGAAGCTTTCTGCTCATCCATATTAAGAACGCTCAACTGAGTGATGCCGGATAAGCCGGCACTAAAGAACAAGAGGCCACACAGTTGGTACTGCAGCCGTTATACCCGATTGTTTTTTTAAACCTGTTTCATAAAAGCTTCCCTGTTTTTTATTGCAGCTATTTGGCTACATTTAAAACCTGGTTCAACGACTGATTGCGAATTCAATTGCTTGTTATATGAAACCGATTGTTCAGATTTCCCTCGACATTATTAATATGGATGAAGCCCTGGCTACTGCCGCCATGGCAATGCGCGCCGGCGTTGACTGGCTCGAGGCGGGAACGCCGTTTATTCTTGCTGAGGGTCTGCATGGTGTAAAAAGGTTGCACGAAACATTTCCGGGCATACCAATCGTCGCCGACCTCAAGACTATGGACGGCGGCTACCTGGAGGCAGAAATGATGGCGAAAGCAGGTGCCACTCATGTGGTTGTTATGGCAAGGGCCCATGAAGAAACCATTAAATGCGTGGTTAAGGCAGGCAAAGACTACGGTATCAAAGTTATGGGCGATAATCTTGGTTGTCCCGATATGGTAGATGCAGCAAAAATGCTGGAAGATCTCGGCTGCGACTACGTGATCCATCATATCGGGTACGACGAACGCCGTGGCATTGCCGCCCGTGGACAACGGATGCCGGGCCCCCTCGACCAGTTGCGCGAAGTAGTGCAGGCTGTTAACGTGCCCGTGCAGGCCGTCGGTGGCTTATCATTGGAACAGGCCATTCGATGCCCCGAATACGGTGCCCCGCTTGTTGTGCTGGGCGCACCGCTTACCATAGACGCCGATGCTTTTAAAACCGCCGACGGAGACCTGGAAGCATCGCTTCGCCTGATTTGCGAAAAAGTACATGCGTATGGAGACGTGAAAGTCGGAAAGTAAAATACAGGATAGAAAAATAATAAACATGAAATCAGCAGCCGTTGTAAACTATGCTCCCACAAAAGGTGCTGTAGAAATCCGCGAAATAGAGATGCCGTCGATTGGCGAGGACGATGTGCTGCTTGAAGTGGCCAACGTGGGTGTTTGCGGCAGTGACCTCCACCAATGGACGGCAGACCATAGCTGGCCGGTCAATTACCCCGTCGTGCTGGGTCACGAGTTTGGCGGCCATATTGTTGAAACCGGCGGCCGTGTAAAGGGGTGGAATGCGGGCGACCGCGTGGTTAGCGAAACGGCGGCGGTGATCGACACAAACAATCCTATGTCGCGGCAGGGACTTTACAATCTCGATCCAACCCGAAAAGGATTTGGCTACGGCGTAAACGGCGCCATGACACGCTATGTAAAAGTGCCGGCACGCTGCCTGCATCATGTGCCAGGTGAACTGGGTTTTGAGCAGGCCTGCCTCACCGAGCCCTGCTGTGTTGCGTTTAATGCTGTCGTTGAAAATACAAGGCTTAAGCCTGGCGACCGGGTAATCGTTTTAGGTCCGGGTACGATTGGCATTCTATGCGCCGCCGTGGCAAAACTCTGTGGTGCCGATGTGGCTGTTGTTGGATTGGAAACAGATATTCACCGGCTGAATATTGCTAAACAATATGGCTGCGATGTAATAGCCGGCGATGCCTCTGCCTGGGCAAAACAACGCGACGGGCTTGGCGCCGACTGCGTGATCGATGCGGCGGGAACAAGCATCACATTAAAAATCGCGCTGGAACTCGTGCGCCCCAACGGGCATATTACCAAAGTGGGTTGGGGGCCTCAGCCGCTGGGCTTCTCGCTCGATCCGCTGGTGCAGAAAAATGTTACGTTGCAGGGTAGCTTTAGTCATAACTGGCCCGTGTGGGAACGCGTTATTGCTTTGCTCGCAAGTGGCCGCCTCGATGTAAGGCCCATTATTGGTGGTGTTTGGCCGATCTCCGGATGGCACGAAGCATTTGAAAAAATGCACAACGGTGAGGTTGTGAAGAGCGTACTGAAACCGGTATAAGTTATTGGTGGAGCCGGCATTTGAAGCACTGTGCAGCCCGGCTGCGCGGTAGTACCGGCTTATCCGGCATCGCACGCTGTACTGATGGATCAAGAGGGGGGCAGGCCCGGGTTGTTCCCATTTTACTGCCCGGCAATGTACCTGGCAATGCAGTGAGTGACACAACGATGTATCACAGTATTACAGTAGCGCCGCTAACATAAAAACAATCACTTATATAAACGATCATGCGGTTACAAAACAAGGTCATTATTGTTACGGGCAGTACAACAGGTATCGGCAAAGCAATTGCCTTGCGATGTGTAAAAGAAGGAGCGCGGGTCATTGTTCACGGCCTGGAAAAACATTGGGGCGAAGCGGTTGTTGCCGAAGCTGGCGATGACAAAGCCATATTGCATATTGAAGACCTTATTGCTGAAGCTGCCGTGCAAAGGCTTGTGGAAACTGCCATCAGGCATTTTGGTAAACTTGATGCGGTGGTGAATAACGCAGCCTGGGTAGTATCATCAAATATTCATACAACCGATGAAACGTTGCTCAGAAAAGTGATGGAGACCAATGCGATTGCGCCGTTCGCGCTCATCAAAGCGGCGTTGCCTTATCTGGAAGCTGCAAAAGGTTGCGTGCTGAATATCGGATCGGTTAATGCCTACAGCGGCGAGCCAAACCTCTTTGCGTACAGCGTTTCAAAAGGAGCATTGATGACTATGACCAGGAACCTCGGCGACACTTTGTTCCGCGAAAACGGTGTTCGTGTAAACCAAATCAACCCAGGCTGGGTTTTAACGGAAAAAGAAATTCAGCGAAAGAAAGAACATGGCCTTTCGGAGGATTGGTATAAAGATCTGCCGGATGTATACGCACCATCGGGCCGCATCTTATGGCCGGCAGAAATCGCTGCTGCTGCTGTTTACTGGCTCGCTGATGAAAGCGGGCCCATCAGCGGGCAGGTCGTAGACCTCGAGCAACACCCGTTCATCGGGCGAAACCCTCCAAAAGACAGCACAACAATTCCTGTAAAAAAATAATTGCTATGCCGAAGTTAGCCGCTTTCCCGAAGGCATTTATGCAGGCTCTTTGTAAGGATGGAACGATGAAAGTTTCCGAATGGATCGGGCTTGCCTGCCAACTCGATATCGATGGGTTGGAATGGTATGCAGGGTTTTTGGAAATGGACGACGAACGCAATTGGTCTCTGTTTCGCCGGCAAGTGGAGGACCAGGGAAAGGTTATACCCATGATGTGCTGTTCGCCCGACTTCACGCACCCGGATGAACATTTTCGTAGAGAAGAGATTGCCCGGCAAAAGCGTTGGATAGATATGACCGCCGCATTAGGAGGCACTTATTGCAGGGTGCTCTCGGGACAAAGACGGCCGGGACTTTCAATTGAAGAAGGAGTGCAACTTGCAGTTTCGGGTATAGAAGCCTGTCTTCCTTATGCACAGCAATATGGTATCACGCTCATGATCGAGAATCATTACAAAGATGATTTCTGGCTCTATCCCGAGTTTGCCCAGAAAATGGAAGTATTCTGCATGTTGGTCGATAAAATACAGCATCCAAACTTTGGCGTAAACTATGATCCCAGCAACACTTATCTCGCCGGCGAAGATCCGCTGGAATTGTTAAGTCGTATTTCAAAACGGGTTGTTACGATGCATGCAAGCGATCGGTATCTCATTGAAGGAACGATTGCAGACCTGCGTAACGAAGAAATGGATGCGGCAGGATATGCGAAGCGGTTGAAGCATGGTGAAATAGGAAAGGGGTTAAACGACTATGATGCCATATTCACCGAATTAAAACGTGTTGGTTTTGACGGATGGATCAGTATTGAAGACGGCGTAGATGGAATGGATCAACTGGAAAGAAGTGTTGCATTCCTGAGAAAGAAGATGGGGGATTTTTGGGAATGATTTTAAAATAGTTAAGTGCTTATACAAATGGCGTTGCAGTAGCGCAGCTGGCTCCTGCTGCTCATCGCTTCAAAAGCTGAAGTAAGTGATGCCGGGTAAGCCGGCACTAAAGCAAAAGAAGCGATGCCACAAAAACAGGTGGCGGCTCCCAAAAAATAACCGGCCCCACGATTGTGAGGCCTGTTTTTATTTAGAATTTTAATTCTGCCGGTAGATATTTTTTTATCAACTCTTCGTAATAAGGTTTTAGCTCAGACCACACTGGCGGTGTCGGGTTCTTCGAATAAAGATCGTAAGGGTTGAATAGCTTTACCCATTTGAGCATTGCGCGGTCATGGTCATCGAGCAGGTGGTCGTAAGCGCCTTCGCGGTGCCACGCGTAGAACGAGTGATAGCGCAGCATGTACAGACCTTCTTCAGGCAAATAATCTTTTGCCATGTGGTAAACATATTCGTCGTGTCCCCAACTCATGTTTACATTACGCAACCCGCACCCGTGCGAGTAAACACCGTATTTGCTGTTATACGTTTCGTTGGTATAGTCAGGGTTGTTCGGGAAAAATTCAGGATAAACAACCTTATCAGAATAGGCACAGCCTACCGGGAATGTGTCACCCACAACGGCCCATTGCGGCTCGCCGAAAAGGCAGAGCACTTTGCCCATGTCATGCAGCAGGCCAACAAGCACCATCCAATCCGGATGGCCATCGCGGCGAATAGCTTCCGCTGTTTGCAACAGGTGTTGAAACTGGTCGAGATCAGTATCCGGATCCGAGTCATCTACCAATTGATTCAGGAACTGAAACGCATCCCATACAGGCATTGACTTTTTATCAAACTTCAGGTAGTTGGCGCGTTTGTCCATTACAAAATCATAGGTCTGGTAGGTGTGGTTAAGCCGGTAAAACTCTTTAACGGTGTCTCTTGCAGGATCATCATAATTACGATATTCTTCGGTTGTCTTTCCTTTAGCGATCGTTTCCGGGTCGGGATAACGAACTAAAAGATCTTCCTCCCATTCGTCGAGGGAATGGAGTGGCGTTGCGTTGGGCGAGTAATCCTGTGAGTTCATGATTTGCTGGTTTTAAATTGCTGAATGGTAAGAGGCTGATAAAGTTGAGCAATTTAGAAAAACTTACCAATAAAATTATCGCCGGGAAATAAGCGTTGGTTCCAATTAATGTCCTGTCCTCGCTCGTGACAACTGTTATTTTAATTATCCGTATCGAGATTAATTCCCTTTTCCTGAGCTTCCTCGGCGGTGATGTTGACATCTTCGCCTTGCCGTGGTATTATTTCTCCGGCGTTATAATTTACTTCAAATGCCTTTTCTGCTTCGGGATCATTCCATTGCTGTTCGCCTATCCGGCAGGCTGCATTGATTTCATCACTGCGTTTCATTGAAAGCTTGTTATTGAGTTCCTGCACCATTTCTTCCGTCCGTTCGGTACCATCGGGTACATGGTCGATAAGTCCGTTTGTATCTGCAACATGCTTCACCGGATCGTCAATAAACTGGAAATTTTCGCGCAGTTGGGTGCTTTCTCCCTGGTTCCAAGGCCCCTGGTAGTCGTTGCCGCCCGACATATTAAAATAAAGATTGCCGTATCGCGGATCGCCTTGTAAAACGCCCGGCGGAAAATTGGGCTGTATGGTCGCAAGTGCGGCTTCAAACATTTGAAAATGCGCAATTTCTCTTGTCATAAGAAAGCGCAGTGTTTCTTTCACATATGGATCATCGGTAAACTGTAACAAATATTCGTATACCATCTTGGCTCTTGTTTCCGCGCCGATGTTTGACCGGAGGTCGGAAGTAAGATCTCCCTGTACATCGCCGTTAATGTAAGCAGCAGACCAGGGGACGCCCTGGCTGTTAGTATAAGCAGGACCACCGGCTGTTCCCACGAAGAACTGTGGAGCAACCATTCCCTGGTGAATCATTTCTTCTTTAGCGCCCTTGCCATTCAGTAATTGCATGATTTCCGAACCGGTTGCTGCGTCTTTAAGGTCACCATTGATGCCGGTAAGCAGCATTTGAATGGTCGCACCAACAATTTCAAGGTGACTGAATTCTTCTGTGGCAATATCCATCAACAGGTCGTATTTGTCCGGGTATGGTTTCCTGGCTCCAAATGCCTGTCCGAAATACCGCAGTGCTGCCGCCAGTTCGCCATTAGCGCCACCAAACTGTTCCAACAACAGTGTTGCGAATGCAGGATCAGGCTTTGATACCCGCGCATTGAATTGCAATTCTTTTACATGGTAAAACATAGAGTGATTTTTTAGGTTAACAATATTTATCGGGCTTTCTCTCTGACTTATTGATCGTAGAGTATTCGCTACGCTTATTTTTGGGTGCGAAAGCTTAAAACCTACCTTGTCGGATCCAACACAACCTTTACACAGTTGTCTTCCTTGTTTCTGAATATTTTGTAGGCGTGTTCTACCTGCGACAAGGGTAGCCGGTGCGTGATGATATCATCGAGTTTTATTTTGCCTTCTGAAACATACTTCATCAGTTTATCTATGTGTTTTTGCGCCGGGGCCTGGCCGCCCCTGAGGGTAATGCCTTTGTCAAAAAACTGCCCTATTGGAAAATTGTCGAAGTTGGTTACATATACACCAAGCACAGAAACGATGCCGCCACGGCGTACGGCGCTCATGCAGGCCTCCAGGACTTTGGGAGACCCTTTCTCAAAATTTACGGTTGCTTTTATACGATCCCAAACCGTTCGCTCGGGCTCAAAACCTACGGCGTCTATACAAACATCTGCGCCACGGTTATTGGTAATAGAGCGGATATGATCAATCACATTCTGACCATCATCTTCCCACAACACCGTTTCCGAGTTAGCTGTTTCTCTTGCTTTTTCCAGGCGGTAGGGAATCGTATCCACATTGAGTACTCTTGCTGCGCCACGCAACCATGCGCTTTTTGCCGCCATAATACCCACTGGTCCGGCGCCAAAAATCAATACGGTTTCACCGCCACTTACCTCGCCCCAGTCTACACCTGTATAACCGGTGGGGAAAATATCGGTAAGAAACAACACTTGCTCATCGGTAAGATTTTCGGGAACTATTCTCGGCCCGTAATCGGCATATGGCACCCGTACATATTGCGCCTGACCTCCATCATACCCGCCATATAGATCAGTGTAGCCAAATAATGCTCCGCCTTTTTGTTTCAACAAACCGCCTTCGGGGCCGTAGTGTTCCGGGTTACTGCTTTCACAATGCCCTGGTAATTCGTGCGCGCAAAAAAAGCAATGTCCGCAAGCGATAGGAAACGGAACAACAACCCTGTCGCCGCGTTTCAGGTTATTCACGCCGGTGCCTGTTTCTTCTACTATTCCCATGAATTCATGTCCCATTACCATCGGTCTTACCTGTGGCAAACTACCACGGTATATGTGCAGGTCTGAACCACAAATAGCAGTTGCAGTCACTTTTATAATGGCATCCCTGGTGTCTGTAATTATAGGATCATCGACTGTTTCGTATTTTATGAACCCTCCTGCATGTACTACTGCTGCTTTCATAATTTTGTTTTTATATTAATCTTTGCCGGTTACCGGCTTTTGTTTTTCCAACATTTTTTTGGCGGCTTTATCGTCGGGGGTTATGCTGCTCATGGCAAGCTGCATCTTGTTCTTAAACCCTGAGACTACTTTATCATCGCCACTCATCAACGCATCAAAACCGTCCCTCGCAACTTTTGCAGGATCATCTAATTGTCCTTCCTGTACAATCTTTGATTCCTGCATACCTGCCTTATTAAAGAAATCAGTATCGGTCGCACCCGGCAATAATGCGGTTACCGTTATACCGCAATCTTTTAGTTCAGCACGTATTGCTTCCGTGAACGACTGCACGAATGCTTTTGTTCCATGATAGACCGACTGAAATGGCCCCGGGACCTTGCTTGCAATGGAAGAAAGATTCAATATTTTACCATTGCCCCGTTGGAGCATATCTTTCACAAATAGCTTGGTAAGTACTACCAGGCTGGAAATATTCAATTGTATGATGTCTAGTTCGCGCTGAATATCTGTGTCAATAAATTTACCGTATTGGCCCTGCCCGGCATCGTTTACCAAAATGCTGACCTCGATCCCTTTATCGAGTACTTCTTCATACAAGGCAAAAGCATTCCTGGTATCAAAGAGATCTTTGCAAATCTTCACAACCTCCACCTCGTACTGTTGTGAGAAACCCGCCGCTGTATTTTCCAGCTCGGCAAGGTCTCTTGCGACAATAACAAGGTTGTAACCTTCCTGTGCAAAAAGCTTTGCCAGTTCGTACCCGATACCGCTGGTACCGCCAGTGATTAAAACATAGTTCGGTTTTTTGAGCTCGTTGTTTTCCATAAAAAAGATATTGGTGAAACCATAGTCATACAAATACTCAACCACTTTAAGAACAGTTGACAGTATAACTGTTTTACGTGCAAGGAAATCCGCAGATGCTTATTAATTTGCTCAAACAAAAGCAGTAAAATATTGGAGCATGTTTTGACAAATTCAGGCCACGACACTACGTACAATAATATTATAGCGAATGAGTTGTTTTATTACCCTGGCACCGCAGTACAGGAGTGCGAGGCAATCACTGTTGCTATGAAATACAAAAGCACACAGCACAATATTTCCCGGAATTACGGCTGGCCTTTTCCACCCCCGGCACCGTAGATATTACCTGTTGTAAAACTTGCGTCATTTGCAGCCAACTGCACATATATGGAAGCAAGCTCTGCCGGTTGTCCTGGTCTCTTTAAAGCCGTATCGCTGCCAAACTGCTTTAGTTTTTCCATGGTAGCGCCACCGCTAACCTGCAAAGGGGTCCAAATGGGTCCCGGAGCCACACCATTTACGCGAATGCCTTTCTGACCAAGTTGTTTAGCAAGTGATTTTACATAGTTCATAGTCGCAGCTTTGGTTTGAGCATAATCATAAAGATCGGGCGAAGGGTCATAGGCCTGTTCGGATGCTGTGCCAATGATCACAGCGCCGGGTTTTAGATAAGGCAAGGCTGCTTTTATGATCCAGAAAGGAGCGTAAATATTGGTCTTCATGGTCGCGTCAAATTCTTCCGTAGTAATATCAAGAATCGAAGCTTTTGTTTGTTGCCGCGCTGCATTGCTAATAATGATATCTAACCCGCCCAACTGCGTTGCAGCCTGCTCTACCATCCGTTGGCAAAATGTCTCTTCTCTCAGGTCGCCAGGTATTGCAATGGCTTTTCTGCCTTCTTTTTTGATAAGGCTTATTACTTCCTGCGCATCCGGCTCCTCAGAGGGAAAATAATTGATCGCTACATCTGCCCCTTCTCTTGCATAAGCGATGGCTGCGGCACGGCCCATGCCTGAATCGCCACCGGTGATCAATGCTTTGCGGCCGGTTAAACGGCCGGAGCCTTTATAGCTTTTTTCACCGTGGTCTGGCCTGGGGTTCATCTTGCTGGATAATCCCGGCCACGGTTGCGATTGCTCAACAAACGGAGGCGCCGGATATTTTTTTACAGGATCTTCCACATCATTACCACTAGCACTAATGTTGTTGCCAAAGGAAGGAGTGGTCATCAAAGCAGCTACACTTATTCCAAGACCTTCAATGACCCTGCGTCTTGGGATTTTTATTTCTTCTTGCATATATAGTTGTTACCGTTATAAAAAGATTTATATCCAGTTGTACAAAATACATGCTGCGATCGTACAAGCGTAATAAAAAAGATAAACTCAGCAAATGAGTAAAATAATACCCGCGCTATCTATCCATGTATATTACAGCACTGCCATTTCATTTGAAACTTGATAGTTTAGGTATGCCGGAACTTTATGTGGCCCCGGGCTGCGTCTCCTGGTGCGGCTTTACTTGCGTCGCACCCTTCAACTGCAATAACTGTATGGAGCCGCGAAGCAAAACCGCTTTCGGTTACAGGCTTACTGGAAAATGGCAGGTGAGGCTGGCGCCTTTGCCCGGCTCACTTTCGGCGGAGATAAAACCATGATGGAGATCCATGATCTTTCGGCAAATGGCAAGCCCAACGCCGGAGCCTCTGTATTTGTTTTTAGGATGCAGCCTGTAAAACATACCGAATATTTTCTCCGCTTCATCCTGGGGAAAACCAATGCCGTGATCGGTGATAACGATCCTGTGAAACATGCCCGCAACGGGAGTGGGTTCCGGTTGTTTGTAAGCAATATTCAGCAAGGCCGGTTGCCCCGGAATGGTAAACTTGATGGCATTATCAATCAAATGATGAAAAAGCAATGACAACAATAGAGGGTACCCATTAATAACGGGAAGATCATTTGCCTGTGTTACCAGCATATCGGGGTTTACCCGTCGTTGTGCATCTGCCAATTCGATGCCGATAAGTTCGTTAAGGTCGGTACGCGCTGGCTGACTTTCGGGGGTATGTATTTTGGAGAAATTAACAATATCGTCGGTAAGCAGTTTCATTTTTTGTATGGCCGATTGTGCACGCCTTATGTTGGCTTTACCTGAATCGCTTAAATGCCTTGCTTCCGTTGTGGCTACATATTCAAGGCTGGTGTAGAGCTGCCTTAAGGTTTCGTTGTAGTCCGTCGCCGCGACGTTGTTAAAGGTCCTTATTTCCGTATTGGCAGACTCCAGCTTCTTATTCTTTACGACAAGCGTTGTGTTAAGCTGGCTGATCTTCTCTTCTGCTTCCTTCTCCTTTGTAATATTCTCAATATTGTTTACAATATGCGTTACCACGCCGTTGACATTCCGCTGAAATACTTTACCCCGTATCCTGAACCACTGCCAGTTGCCGGCATCGGTTTTTGCCCGGTAGTCTGCTGTTACCGCTTCGTTGTTTTTTAATGTATGAAAGGCGGCATAGTAGTTATCTATTTTGTCCTGGTCATCGGGGTGTATGGCTTTTCTCATTTCGCCACGTGGCGCGTTCTTCATTTTTTCGGGATCGAAACCCTGGGCAAGCACAACAATATCGTTGGTGTACTCTATTTTTCCGCTGCTTAGTTCCATCACGCTGATCATACCCGGCACCGTTTGCGTAATGTGTTCAATATAGCTCGCCTGTTTTTTTACTTCCTGTTCCGCCTTTTTCTTTTCCGTGATGTTGATTGTTGTGGTAGCCACGCCGTCGTCGAGTTTTACCACAGATTGAAAATACCAGCCGTTGAATTGTTCATGCACATAATATCTTTCGTTTTGCGCCGGAATACCGGTTTCAACAACCTGTTTGAAGGTGTCAAAAATACCTTCCTGTACAACACCGGGGTTTTGTTTAAGCAGGCGCTTACCTATTACGTTTCCATAGTACTTTTCTGCGGCATGGTTATTAAGCAGCCAGCGAAAATCTATGATCTCGCCTTTCCTGTTTCGTACTGCTTCAAAAACCTGGATCATATCTAACGATGCATCCATGGTGGCTTGCAATAATTGTTTGCCGGCAACCACCTCCGCTGTTCTGTCCTTGATTTCCTGCTCCAGTTTGGAGCGGTATTTCTCTTCGCTTTTTTGCAATGCTGCTTCCATCCTGGCCCGCTCTCTTGCATCAATATAACTGGAGATAATAACGGCCGCGGCTTTTGTTATTACATCCGCCAGGTCTACGTCTTCGGGTGCCGGTTCCCTTCTTGTTTTAAAATACAGTGCGAAAGTGCCAACGGCTTTATCGTCCAACGTTTTTATGGGGAAAGACCAGCAGCCGCGGTAACCATATTTATCGGCAATAAACCTCCAGGGTTTCCACCGTTCATCTTCATGCACATCGGGTGTTATTACCGGCTTCCCGGTGGGGACGGCAAGCCCGCAGGCAAGCGAATCCGTGCCAATGGCAAACCCGTCAATTTCATCTGCATAAGTATCAGGCATGTTTCCTGCACCGCGCAGCGTATAGAGCCCTGTGCTTGTTTCATTGACAATATAAAAAGCCGTTCTTGCACTCCCCGGCATTTCATCTTCTGCCAAACGGGTAAGCATACGCAGCGAAGCTGTAAGCGGCGCACCATTTACTGCCGACTGGAATGCTTCCTTAACCCTGCCCGTTCGCTGATCGCTCATCCGTAACACTTCTTTGGACAGAATGGCTTCTTCCATTATCGCAAGCGCCGCAAGTTTTGCGGCACGCACATCTGCATTTGCTTTTCTAAGATCTTCAATGTATAAGGCTAATGCTGCGGCGCTGAGCCCATCTGTTTGTAGTTGAGGGTAATCGCCTGCTGTACCTGGTTCGAGCGCGGAAAAAATCAGATTAGTATGATCAGGTTTTATCATCATAATCGTTGTTTCTTTTTCGTTCCCGTGCGTAAGCGTTTACGCCCGGAAAAGCATCATAACCATAATTTGTGCCAAAATCAAGTAGAATAAAACCCGTTTATTAAACTGTAAAAACATTTTTGTTGGTAGCATATAAGTGCGGGCACACTATTATAAAATAAGACAACAAATATAGGAAGTTACCAAAACGAAAAGCTGTTTCAGGGCCCGGTTGCAGAAAAAAATCGACAACTGTTGCGCGATAGTGACGGCTTATCCGTCATCGCACGCATGTGCTGTAATGCATGTGACAGCGGGCATTGCAGCCATAGTTGCATATTGCTGGTTGGCTTTATTTATAAAAAGTTGTTATTACTGACAACCAATCAACTTCTGAAGATGAACTGAATTTCGATATCATTTCACCATGCTGCATGTTGCGATGCAGTGCAACAGTGCGATGCCGGATAAGCGGCACTATCGCGCAACGAAAGCTGCTGGTTGTTATACCGTTTGGTACAAATAAAATACTGTGCGGTTTGGTGCCTGCATGGATAAGGGTTTAAAGAATAGCTTACATTTAAAGCCGTTTACCGCAACGCTGGTTGCTTTAATAATTTATAGATGAGCCCTACCATTATATTCGCTATCATACTGCTTTACTTTTCGCTGCTGATGCTCATTTCCCGGCTTACTTCGCGGCATACCAAAGACCATACTTTTTTTGACGGCAACCGCGAATCGCCGTGGTTTCTGGTGGCGTTTGGCATGGTGGGGTCGGGCATTTCGGCGGTGTCCCTTGTTTCTATACCCGGCAACGTGGGCAATAACAACCTGTATTATTTCCAGTTTATCCTGGGTACGATTGTGGGTTATCTCTTCATTGTTTTTGTATTGATCCCCATTTTTTACAAGCTGAAACTCGTTTCTATTTATGCGTACCTGGATCACCGGTTCGGGCGCATTACTTATAAAACCGGTTCACTGTTTTTTCTTGTTTCCCAGTCTTTTGGTGCGGCACTCCGGTTGCTGCTGTCGATACAAATATTGCAGTATGCATTCTTCGATAAACTGGGCATCCCATATTTCATCACGATTATAGTTGTATTGGTGCTGATATGGTTATACACCAATAAATCGGGTATTAAAACAATTGTGTGGACGGATGCCTTGCAATCTTTCTTTTTAATTACGGTGATCATCATTTCCATTATCACGATCAAAAATTCGCTGGGGCTTTCTGTCGCGGGAATGATCACCGCGATCACAGATCATCCTTATGCAAAGCTGTTTGACTGGGACGTTGATTCGGGTTCTTATTTTTACAAGCAGTTCATTTCGGGGCTGCTTATTACCGTTGCACTTGTTGGTCTGGACCAAAGCATGATGCAGAAAACACTCACGGTAAGCAACGCAAAAGACGCAAAGAAAAATGTGCTCACATTTAGTTTTTTTATTGCGCTTGCGCAAACGCTGTTTCTTGGTTTGGGTGTGTTGCTTTATTTGTATGCCGGGCAAAAAGGAATACAACTCGATAGTGAAAATGGCCGGTTCGTAAACACCGATGCACTCTATCCCATGCTCACGCTGAATTATTTCGGGCAAGTCGGGTCCATCGCTTTTTTTATAGGCGTTATTGCTTCCACGTTCGCCAGCATTGATGCCTGCATTACCGCCCTTACCACCGCTTTCAGTTACGATTTTATGAATTTTGAGCGGCAGCCGCACGAGGCAAGGGTGAAAATAAAACGATGGGTATTGCTTGGCGTTAACGTGGTGATGTTCGCCATTGTTATGGCTTTCTGGAATAGCCATGGCGCTATCATCAACACGATCTTTACTATTGCCGGTTATACCTATGGGCCTATACTTGGTTTGTATTTGACGGGTCTGTTTACAAAGATCGATCTGGAAGAAAAGTGGGTGCCATTGGCATGCGTTGCTGCAGCATTGCTTACCTGGGTGCTGAATCTTTATTTCATCAACAGTTTTGCATTCGATTTCGGATTTATGAATATCCTGGTGAATGCGGTGCTTACCATACTGTTTTTGTTCATCATAAAAAAGAAGGCACAATGAAATCCGGCGAGCTTGTTATATGTGTTACCCACGATAACGAAGTAATGAAACACTGCGCTATGATGATGGCGGTATCCGACCCATGGATCACGCTTGGTATGGATTATTATCAGTGTCTTGCTGCCTTCGATGGTTTATGCAAAGAGGTTTATGTTGCCCGGTATGAAAATGAACTTGCAGGGTTCGTGGTGTTGCAGGTTTGCGGGTCGTTCAAAGGTTATATTCAAACAATTTGTGTGAAGGAACAATTCAGGGGCTGCGGCTTTGGTAAAAAAATACTGGCGTTTTGTGAGAGCAGGATCCTGGAGCTGTCTCCAAATATATTTATCTGCGTATCCGGTTTCAACACGGGAGCCATCAAACTTTACCAATCACTGGGTTTTAAGCTGGTAGGGGAGCTGACAGATTTTATTAAAGAAGGTTTTACGGAACTATTGCTTCGCAAATCAGTAAGCCCCCTCATCGGATACACTTTTAAAACAGGCAATGATGACACAGAAAATAAACAGGCCTGAGACGATTGCCATAACCGCCGCTAACTGTCATACCAGGATGTTGCTGCTATGGCTGGCATTTCTTGTTATGGGTTCGCACGCCATTGCGCAATCAACGGGCAGTATAGGTAAACGCGATCTGTTGATCGCAACCGTTGACAGCATTTTGCAAAGCCAGGTAGACAGCAATCACATTCCCGGTGCGGTGATCGAAATAAAAAAAGACGGGGCCGTGCTTTATGAGCAGGCTTTTGGATTCGCGCAGAAATATGTTTACGGCAACCAATTGATGGCAGCACCCGAACCGATGACTACCGGCCATCTTTTCGATATCGCTTCACTCACCAAGGTGATCGGAACAACAACGGCTATTATGCTGCTGGCCGACCATGGCTTAATCCGTGTTGATGATCCCGTTGGAAAATATGTTCCGGCTTTTGATAGTGGCGACAAAAAACGGATCAGCATCCGTCACCTGTTGACGCATACATCAGGAATCTATGAATGGTATCCGCTTTATTACCGGGCATCCAACAGGCAGGAAACATACAAGCTCATCGGGCAACTGCCGTTGAAATTTCCGGTGGGCGAACAAAGGCGTTACAGCGACCTTGGCTTTACCATTCTTGGTGAAATTATAGAGATTGTCTCGGGCCAGCCGTTAGACCGGTTTATGCGCGATAATATTTTCATCCCGTTGGGTATGGACCATACAACATACAACCCCCTTAAGACAGGCCGCTTCAGCAAAATTGCCGCAACATCCCATGGCAACCCCTATGAGCATCGCATGGTCTATGATAGTTCTTTAGGCTTTATTTTCAGCGATATTAATCCAACGCAGTGGAACGGCTGGCGCACGTATACCCTGCGTGGAGAAGTGAACGATGGCAATGCCTGGTATGCCAATGCCGGCGTAAGTGGGGCGGCGGGGTTGTTTGCCACGGTTGACGATCTTCAAAAACTGGTTGATATGCTGCTGGCCAAAGGCAAGGCCGGCAAGCGGCAGTTTATCAGTGAAAATACAGTGGACCTGTTTCTTACAAAAGACAGCTTTAAAAATGGGCTTGGCTGGATGATGGACAATGCCAACGCATTTATGAAGAACGCCCCCGCCGGGAGCTTCGGGCATACGGGTTTTACAGGAACCAGTATTGCCGTCGTTCCCTCGCTGAATTTATCTGTAATACTACTGATCAACCGGCAGAACACAGGCCTGCTTGCTACGGGCGAATATTTCAACACCAACCCCATACGCCAGCAGGTTTTCAAGGCTGTTTTGGATTATTGCCAATAGCCATCTTTTTTGGGGAGAACAGCTAAGAGCCTGTCACCAGTGCAGGTGGGGCCGCATGACTGTTGAATGTTGCGATGGTGTACAGGTGAGTGACACAACGAAGTTGACAACTGCAGCGCAGCTGGCTGCCAAATTTTTTAAAAACATTAGAATTTTGGACAGGGAATGCCTTTGCTGCCGGGTGTTTTGGCAATATAAATAAGCGACAATTCCAAACCGCCGCGGCTTTGCGAAGCCGACTTAAGACTGGAGGTATTTACATCATAGGTAAATCCAAAACGGAGGTTCTGGTATTCGAGGCCTACATAGGGGATAATGGCATCGCCTAAGCGCATCCACAAACCACCATAGAAACTTACGGGATTATCGACAGTGGAGAGCCCGCCTGCGGAGAATTGCATGGCAGCGCCCACCAGTGTTTCATGCGCACCGGCCTGTGTGCTGTACAATGCACTCAGGTGTAGCGTTGTCATTTCACCTGTCGGAAAATAACCGCCGGCATGGAAAGTGGCCCGCGGGTTAAGTAAATATTCGGGGCCGCTGTTGAAATTCTGTTTTGGCCTGTTAATATGGTAAAGACTCACGCCTGCATAAAGGTTATTGCGGTCGGTGCTGCTCGAAGTATATAGCAGCCCTGCATTAAGATCGAAAAAGCTTGAATTGAGCGTAGTGTTGCCAAACGTTTCCTGCGTAGGGTTGGTAAAAGTGCCGTTAATCGTCAACTGGTCTTCAAAAGTGAGCTTTGAAGTATTGATCAGCATATTGGAATACGTTCCCTGTACGCCCAGGCCAAGTTGTTTGTACCCATCCTCATCAAGCCCCTTATGATAAGCTGTTGAGATCGATGCATAGTTAAAAGACACGGCGCCATCTGCACCCTTATCGCTATAACCCATTACGCCAACACCCCAGGTATCACGGTAGTCGAGTTTTTGTTTAAGTATAGGGAAGTCAACCGAAATGGTACCCGTCTGGTAAGCACGGTTAATCGTGGGCCACTGGTTCCTGTAATTGCCTGCCACACGCACGTTGCCGTCGAATTTGCCGGTGAAAGCGGGGTTAAGCGTGAGAGGGGAAGAGAAGAATTGGGAAAAATGGGGGTCCTGGGCATTAACAATGCCTGCCAGAGAAAAAAAGATCAGTATAAGCAGTATATGTTTTGTCATTTCAGTCGTTAGGCTTTGTTATAACGGATATTGTGCTTTTTTATTTTCCTGTGCCGGTTGATTAGTTCTGTGTTTTGGTTCCATAAGCAAGGTCACCTGCATCGCCAAGGCCGGGAACGATGTATCCCTTGGCTGTAAGTTCGTCGTCAATATCAGCGCACCAGATACGTACATCATCACCGGCTTCCCTGCGAATGTATTCAATACCTTCAGTACACGCAATAACACTGGCAACATAAATTACCGATGGGGTACCCTCGTCTTTTATTTTTTCAATTGTTTTTACCATTGACGCACCGGTGGCCAACATGGGGTCGCAGATGATCAATATCCTGTTTTCCAGTGACGGGCAACTTACATAATCCAGTTCTATTTCAAAAGTACCATCGCGGTGATGTTTGCGGTATGCCGAGATAAATGCGTTGTCGGCCTTATCAAAGAAATTAAGCATGCCGGTATGAAGCGGTAGCCCCGCTCTTAAGATGGTGGCAAGCACCGGCTGTTCTTTCAAAACCTTTCCTGTATGAATGCCAAGCGGTGTTTGAATATCCTTTTCCACCCATGGCAATTCCCTGCTGATTTCATAAGCCATTACTTCACCGATACGCTCGAGGTTTTTACGAAACCTCATCCGGTCGTTCTGAACGGATATGTCCCGTATTTCACCGAGCCAGTTGGTGATAAGGCTGTGTCTTTCACTTAAATTAACTACCATAAGCAGAATGGTTCATTTTAATTTGCATCTTGCAGATCATGACCGGAAAGTAAGACCAAATCTTTAATCAGCAAGCATAAATTTATAAATAAAAAAGCGAATGATCTACCGTGTTATTGGTTTAATGAGCGGCTCCTCGCTCGACGGCCTCGATATTGTTTTTGCCGAATTTGAAGCTAAAGGCAATTCATGGAATTATGACATCAAATATGCTGAGTGTGTTGCATACAGCGATGAATGGGTAAAACAATTGCAACAAGCCGGGGAGCTGAATGCGTATGACTACCTTTTACTGCATGCAGCCTATGGGAAATTTACAGCCGGGCTGGTAAACGATTTTATACAAAAGAACAGCTTGTATCACCAGGTGCAGTTGATCGGTTCTCATGGTCACACTGTTTTTCATTCGCCGCAATCCGGGATGACTTCGCAACTGGGCGACGGCGCAGCCATCGCTGCCGTCACAGGCATCAATGTAGTTAGCGATCTCAGGGCAATGGATGTTGCGCTTGGCGGGCAAGGTGCCCCTATAGTTCCGGTTGGTGAGAAATTATTGTTTCCCCAATATGCGTTTTGCCTGAATATAGGCGGTATTGCCAACCTTTCTTTCCGGCACAATGATGCCTATATCGCATTCGATATCTGCCCTGCCAACCGGGTGTTGAATATGCTTGCCAATGAACTTGGAAAAGCATACGATGACGATGGCGTTTTCGCAGCCGGGGGCAAGCTAAATACTGCATTGCTTACACAACTGAATGCGCTGCCTTATTACCGGCAACCGTTTCCAAAATCACTGGCAAATAATTTTGGCGTGGAAGAAGTCTACCCGATTATTCAATCATATGCCATTCCTGTGGAGGATGCGCTGCGCACTTATAGCGAACACATCACCCAGCAAATGGTTTATGCCATAAACGGGTTAATGACCAGCTTTCCTGCCGGTGCCGTTATGGGCGGGCAAATGCTTATAACCGGTGGCGGCGCTTTCAACGGGTTCCTGATAGCAGCTATTAAAACCGCGCTAAAACCCTTGAATATCGAGGTTGTGGTGCCCGATGAAAAAATAATCCGCTACAAAGAAGCGTTGATCATGGCACTGCTGGCTGTGTTGCGTTGGAGAGAAGAAGATACCGTGATGAGTTCCGTAACCGGGGCAACGCGCAACAGCATCGGCGGGGCAGTGTGGATGGGTTTGGAAGCATAGCCGCATTTACCCATTTTCGGTTGCGGCTTAATGCACGAAGAAGCACGTATCCCCGGCTGCTGTTGTTACCGGGCGACACGATTTTTATTGTTGTCCGGGCTGCAGTGTTTCATGGCATCGGCTCTTGCGTCGCACCCTTGTACTGTTTACGTTAGAGCGGCAGATAGTACGATTGATCAACTACAAAGATTGAAAATGAAATATATCCCCGTCCTGTTTTTGTTTTTATTGCTTATCGCTTCCTGCGGCAACAACAGCAAAACGGAAGACCAGGCTTACGAACAGCATAAAGAAAGCCTTGCCGAACAGGAACAAAAGAACCCGCTGCATTTTTTGTCGGTGCGCGGCGATCATAAAAAGAACCTCATCGGTCAAACGGTTGTAAGCGGAACGATCAGCAACAAGGCCAGCGTTACGGCATACAAAGAGGTGAGGGTTAAGATGCTTTGCTACAAAGGAAGCGCCATGCTGGAAGAACATGAAGATGTTTTCAGCGATGTCATTAAACCCGGCACCGTCGAAGATTTTAAAATAAGGTACCGCTTGCCAAAAGGCACAGACAGCATTGCTCTTTCACTGATGAGCGCCGCCGTTGCAGAGGCCGCCGCAAAACCATAGCCGTTGGCTGCCAATGGCGCTGAACCCTGAAGTGTGCGACGCAACAGGCGACGCTACAAGTATTGCAGCCGGGCACATAAATCCTTTAACTTCGCTGCGAATTATTTTTTATGAAAGTTGATTTTAAGAAATACGGCGACGGGCTTGTTCCAGCCATTGTGCAGGATTACGAAACACACAAGGTATTGATGCTTGGGTTTATGAACGAAGAAGCTTTTCATAAAACAGAGGAGAGCGGCAAGGTTACTTTTTACAGCCGTAGCAAAAAAAGGTTATGGACGAAAGGCGAGGAGAGCGGTAATTTTCTTGAGGTGAAAAGTGTTGCGGTCGACTGCGATAATGATACGCTGCTGATAAAGGCTAACCCGCTGGGCCCGGTTTGCCATACCGGCGCCGACACCTGCTGGAGCGAAAAAAACCACAGCGACGATTTTTTGTTTTACCTCGAAGACATTATTAACCTGCGCAGGAAAGTTTCACCTGACGCATCGTATGTTTCAAAATTGTTTTCAACCGGCATCAATAAAATTGCGCAGAAAGTGGGCGAAGAAGCCGTTGAATTGGTGATTGAAGCAAAGGACAATAACGAAGAGCTTTTTTTAAATGAGGCCGCCGACCTGCTCTTTCATTATTTGATTTTGCTTAACGCAAAAGGATATAAATTGCAAAATGTAATTCAATTGTTGAAAGACCGTCATTCAAACAGGTAGCATGAAATTTTTCTTAGTCTGCATATTAACACTCCCGGTTTTTGCGATTGCACAGCAGTTAGCTGATGGCTTTGTGATAAAGGGGAATATCAAAGGATTGCCTGATAATACCTTTGTTTACCTCACCGGTTCAGGCAACACAGATACGCTGGCAAAATCAACTGTTGTCAATGGAAGCTTTATACTGAGCGGCAAAGTGGACCACCCCGATGGCCGTATGATCGTATTCCCTGCCTTGAACAAAAGAATATTCCTGTTCAACGGCAATGAACAAATAACGATCACCGGTGCAGACGAAAACTTTGGTGATCTTTCCTTTGTTGGTTCCCCGACACAGTCAGACTACGAAGAATTTATCAACCAGATAAAGCCATTAGGCGATTTTGTTGCATACTACCGCCAGCAAATGCAAATGGCGGCAACGCCGGGCGCACGCGATTCTTCGGCGATCATGCTTAACACGGCTTATACACTTTACCAGACAAGTATTGACCGGTTTATAGAACGGCGGAAAACATCGCCGGTGTCGTCGCTGGTACTTGCTTACAGCTATGATGTTGATCCCAATAAAGATGTTGTACTCCTCGAGAGAAGGCTGCTTTCGCTTGATTCCGCAGCGAAAAACAATGTTTACGCAATGGGTGTACAGCACGTGATCGATAAAGGCAAGGTTGCATCGGTAGGTTCCAGGGCAACTGATTTTACTTTGAAAGACACGTTGGGAAAAGCGGTATCGCTTTCGCAGTTCAAGGGTAAATATGTGTTGCTTGATTTCTGGGCCAGTTGGTGCGGGCCCTGCAGGAAAGAGAATCCCAATGTGGTTGCGGCCTATCACAAATTTCAAAACAAAAACTTCACTATACTCAGTGTATCCATTGACACAGAGCCCGCCAACTGGCTCCAGGCAATCAGGAATGATAAACTAACGTGGACGCATGTTATTGATGTGCGTACCGCTGAAAGTTCTGTAGGCCTGATGTACAATGTTGAAACCATTCCGCAGAATTTTCTCATCGACCCCGCGGGAAATATCATTGCAAAAAATCTTCGCGGCCCCGCACTGGAAAGCAAATTGCAGCAGGTGTTGAAATAGTTTTTTGTTCCCTGCTTTGGAACAACCAGGTGACATCCGTTGCGCGGTAATGCTGGCTTATCCGGCATCGGAACCTTGTGCTGCCGGTAATCTGTTGAGCAATAAAGACCACAAAGAAGATAAACCCAACAGGTAACGCTGTAAATGATTTATTGGCATTGCTGTGTGTAATTCATGTTTTTAATGCATCTGTTCCTGAAATAGCTGTATATGAAAACAAGGAACATATTAATTGTCGTCTTCCTGCTGTCTTTTACTGCCCTTTATGCAAAAGAGGTATCAAACATTACACAGGCCGATCTTAAATCTGTAACCGTTTACAGGAGTGGCGCAGAACTGCTGCACAATGCTTCAGCTGTCTTAAAGCAGGGAAACAACGAACTGGTGATAGAGAACCTCGGAAATACGATTGACATCAACAGCATACAAATTAAGGCGCCGTCAACGGTGACGATACTTGGGGTTGAGTTCTCCAACAACTATCTCATCTCATCGGAGAAAACCCCGAAGTTGCAACTGTTGCAGGACTCGCTTGATAAGATATCTGACCAAATTGCTAAAATAAATTTGTCGCTTACGGTCGCCTCAGACCTGTTGGATGTTTTGAAAAGTAACCGGGATATTAAAGGCCAGCAGGCGGGGCTTAGTGTTGCTGAACTAACAAAGCTGATCGATTATTATAAGTCCAAATCATCTGAACTGCAAAATGAGATACAGCAGTTGAATGACAAGAGAGCCAAACTGCTGCTGGTAACAGAAAATATCAATAAGCAGATTGCAGAAGAGCAAAAGAAAAATGTAAGCACGGCCGGAAGACTAACGCTGCAGCTGTCCGCAGCTATTGGCGGCAAAGCTGATTTTATTGTTTCTTATATAGCAGGCAACGCTTACTGGACACCTTATTATGATATAAGAATTGAAAACACCAAAAGCCCGGTGAAGATGATCTATAAAGCGAAGATCGTTCAAACGACAGGTATTGACTGGAAGCAAGTGAAGCTATCACTTTCCACTTCTGTTCCTGCACAGTGGGGCAATGCACCTGTTATGCAGTCATGGTTTTTGGGTTATATCAACCCGGTATCGGTAATGGACAATGCGATCCGTTTACGGGGAATGAACACCATACAATCATTGGATGGCAAGGTTGCGGGCCTGAATGCCGGTTCGCAGTTAAATGAAGTAGTGGTTGTTGGCTATGGAGATACGGATAGTGAAACATCAGGCAGTAGCGCAGATCGCCCGAAACCGGTATACATCGTGAATGGTGCGGTCATGAGTGAATATGAATTTCAGAAGATTGCACCGTCTTCCATTAAGAAGATAAGTAAACTAAAAGCATCGGCCGCATTGGCGATGTATGGCTCGCAGGCCGCAGGGGGAGCGGTTGTTGTTGATTTAAAAGAAGGGCTGGAAGACTATATTTCCATTGCAGATAACGCACTCAACGTAAGTTTTGATATTGATATGCCTTATGATGTCCCGACCAATGGTAAAGAGCAAACTGCCACTTTACAAAACATTGATGTGCCTGCCAATTATAAACATTATGCAGTGCCAAAGATGGATAAAGACCCATACCTGCTCGCTGAAATCGCTGACTGGGAGAAACTCAACCTCTTGCCCGGCGATGCCAACATTATTGTTGAAGGAACTTATGTAGGCAAGTCATTTATTGATCCGAATTCAACTACAGATACGTTGAACCTTACCCTGGGAAGAGACAGGCGTGTTGTAATAAAAAGAGAAAAGCTTGCAGACTTCAGCAGTGTGAAATTCCTGGGAGCCAACAAGCTTCAAAAATTTACTTACGAAATAACGGTAAAGAATAATAAGAATGAACCGGTGAACCTGCTGCTGAAAGACCAGTACCCGCTCACAACGAACAAAGAAATCGAGGTGGAGTTGCTGGAGAGCAGCGATGCGGAAATCAATAAAGATCTTGGCATTCTCAACTGGAAGATCAATCTTGCTGCAGGCGAAAGCAAAAAGATCCGCTTTGCCTATAGTGTAAAATATCCAAAAGATAAGACGCTCAATCTGAATTAGGGAGAAGTGACACATCGGGCAAGGGACGTGAGAAAGCTTCAATGCTGAATAGTGAATGGTGAATCGCAGGTAAACACTTGAAACGGGTTACTTCAACTGCGGGAGGATGCTGTCATCACTATAGGGTATACAATTGTAAGGTTTTTTCCTTATCAGGCGCAAACGTTTGTTAGTTTTTATCGGTACAAGACAGTCCTTTACTCCGCCCTTACTTGGTAGATACTTGGTAGATACTTGGTAGATGGTTGGTAGGGAGTTGGTAGAGCCAGGCAAAAACCAATTCTTGGTCGTCCATCCCGGTTTTCGGGCCTCCAACCCTGTTTTGGCGGCGGCTGCTACATTTTTCTTTACTCGTCTCCCGTTTCAGCTCCATCCAAAGATCATTTAAGGAGTACAAGTGAGTTATAAAAAGCGGCGCGTTGCATGACACATGAGATGGAAATGATGGAATAATGCCAGGTTAACCCCCAGGCCTCGGCGGTTGTTGAAGTGCATTACCGGTAACAAGGAGTGCCGGTGCTGTGATGCCATAAAAAGGGAAGGGTGAACCGGGCGTGGCAATCCCGTACGTACGGAATTGCCACGTGGCGTAAAAGCTGGCGCCATAAAATTTTCAAACCTTACCTTTGCGCCTCGAAAAAAAGAGCGCGGTGATGAATAGTAATCTACCGCCGTGACCAGCAGTATGAAATACGAAAAAGAGATCAACAGCCGCAAAACGTTCGCCATTATATCGCACCCGGATGCAGGTAAGACCACACTGACAGAGAAGTTCCTGCTGTTCGGCGGCGCTATACAAACGGCCGGCGCGGTAAAAAGCAATAAGATAAAAAAACACGCTACCAGTGACTTCATGGAAATTGAACGGCAGCGCGGTATTTCTGTGGCAACGAGCGTAATGACCTTTGAATACAAGGGTAACCTTATTAACCTGCTCGATACGCCGGGCCACAAAGACTTTGCAGAAGACACTTACCGGACATTAACGGCGGTTGACAGTGTTGTGCTCGTGGTTGACAGTGTAAATGGCGTGGAAGATCAAACCCGCAGGCTGATGGAAGTATGCCGCATGCGCGATACACCTGTCATTGTATTCATCAACAAAATGGACCGCGATGGCAAGAACAGGTTTGACCTGCTGGAAGAGATTGAAAAGGAACTGAAGATAAGCCTGCACCCGATGACATGGCCCATCAATAGTGGTAAAGATTTTAAAGGCGTATATAATTTGCATGATAAAAATTTGCTGCTCTTTACCGCCAATACAAAGGCTTCTGACGAAGAGAGTGTGCTGATTGAAGACCTGAATACGGCAGTGTTAGACGAAAAAATAGGAGAGAAGGATGCGCACATGTTAAGAGAAGATGTGGAACTGATCGATGCGGTGCATGGCACCCTGAATGCAGATGATTACCTGGGCGGCAAAGTAGCGCCCGTATTTTTCGGAAGTGCCATTAACAATTTTGGTGTAAAAGAATTGCTCGATACGTTCATCAGGATAGCACCCGTGCCAAGAAGCAGGGAAACAAGCACCGGCCGTGTTGATGTGGGCGCCGATAAATTCAGTGGTTTTGTTTTTAAGATACATGCCAATCTCGATCCCAAGCACCGGGACAGGATTGCGTTTCTGCGTGTTTGCAGTGGCAGGTTCGAGCGCAACAAATACTATCATCATGTGCGGCTCGACAGGGACCTGCGCTTTAGCAATCCCTATTCATTTATGGCCCGCAGCAAAGACGTGATCGAAGATGCTTATCCGGGCGACGTGGTTGGTTTATTTGATACGGGTAATTTCAAGATCGGTGATACACTAACAGAAGGGGAAGACTTCTATTTCACTGGCATTCCTTCTTTCTCGCCCGAGATTTTCAAGGAACTGGTAAACAAAGACCCGATGAAAACGAAGCAGCTCGAAAAGGGCATCCGGCAGCTTACGGATGAAGGGGTTGCACAATTATTCACACAGTTTGGAGGGACGAAAAAAATCATCGGTTGTGTAGGTGAGCTCCAGTTTGAAGTGATCCAGTACCGCTTGTTGCACGAGTACAGCGCCGCATGCGAATTCAGGACATTGCCTTTTTATAAGGCCTGCTGGCTTACCAGCAAGGATCAGAAAAAGCTGGAAGATTTTCTCAGGTTTAAACAAAGTAATTCCGGCGAAGACAAAGATGGCCACCCGGTATACCTGGCGCAGAGCGAATGGTTCTTAAATACCGAGCGGCAGAACAACCCGGATATTGAATTCCATTTTACGAGTGAGATACATAAATAAACATTTATATAGTTCCGGCTTAAGTTATAGCACAAATAAAAAAAACCTCTTGTATGAAACAAGAGGTTTAATTTTTTTACGAATTGCTATTAGCCAAGATATGCTTTCAAAGCATTGCTGTAGCGGGCCTTCTGTAAACGTTTAATCGCCCTTTCCTTGATCTGGCGTATGCGCTCTTTGGTAAGATCATATTTCATCCCGATCTGCTCAATGGTTACACCATTTTCGCCATCAAGACCGAAATAAGCGTTTACGATTTCCGCTTCGCGTGGACTGAGTGATTTCAGTACGCGTTTAATTTCTTCACGCAGCGAATCTTTCATTACATCATCATCAGTATCATCGCTGCCTTCGAGTAAATCGCCCATGGCTACATCTTCCGCTTCGTGTACAGGCGCATCAAGAGAAGTGTGGCGGGTGTTGCTCTGGAAGATGTTGTTGATTTCAGTCTCACTCATTTCCAGTATCTCTGCCAGTTCTTCTGTGGAAGGCTCTCTTTCGTGCTCCTGTTCAAAAGCCATGTAAGCCTTGTTGGCTTTGTTGTAAGTGCCAATCTTATTTTGAGGCAGGCGGACTAATCTGCCTTGCTCTGCCAACGCCTGTAAGATGGACTGGCGAATCCACCATACCGCGTAAGAAATAAATTTGAAACCCTTTGTTTCATCAAAGCGTTGTGCCGCCTTTATAAGGCCGAGATTTCCCTCGTTGATGAGATCACTAAGTGAAAGGCCCTGGTGCTGGTACTGCTTAGCTACAGATACCACGAAACGAAGGTTGGCCTGCACCAATTTGTCAAGCGCTCTCTGATCGCCCATTTTGATACGCTGGGCCAGTGTTGTTTCCTCTTCGGGAGTGATCATCGGAATTTTAGAAATTTCCTGGAGATACTTTTCTACTGCCTGCGAATCACGGTTGGTGATCTGAGTTGCGATTTTGAGTTGCCTCATATTGTGGAATTACTATTTACTATAAACTTTAGACGTTTATTGCCGGGATAAAGTTGCTTTTGACACTTAATTTTTAACAAATTAGAAAACAGCTGGCAAAGGTACAAATTTGCAACGGATTATTTTTGGTAATTGTGGAAAACAAGCCTCTTTTGGGGAAATACACTGGTTTTTACCAGCTCTTTATCATATTTCAGCTGCTGTTGTGTCACTCACTTGAACGCTATTCCTCCATGCGGCCGTGCCTCATAACTGCCGAAACTTCAGTAAAAATACATCTGCTACAATTGTTTTAAACCTAAACCATCCATGTTATTGCAATAAGCAGCTTCCTAGGTTCAACAGCCAATTAATTTTCTATTAAATGCTACATTATTATCGTTTGAAATCAAAGTGTTATTGCTTATATTTTTCGCTTTACGTAACTTCATTGACCCCCCCACATTACTTCACTTTTTAAATTAATTACATGAAAAAAAATTTAACTCTGCTGCTTTGCTTTGCTTTTGCTGCCTGCTTGCAGGTATTCTATCAAAATAACCTGTTTGCCCAGGCCCCGGTAAATGACAACTGCTCCGGTGCCACATTAATTAACACCATTGCCTACAATGATCTTACTACCAATTATATCAATGCCAGTACAGTTGGCGCCACGAGATCCAGCCCCAACCCTGCTTGTATTACCGGTAGTGATAATAACGACGATATCTGGTATAAATTCGTAGCTGTAACACAAACAGAATTGTTAAGGGTGCAAACTGTTGTGGCCGGTAGCAGCTATGTAACTCTTGGCTATGCACTTTATGATGGTTGTGGTGGAAACCAGATTGTCTGTAATAATGAAATGGCCACTTTTTATGGTAATGAAATGTTGGGTGGGTTAACGCCCGGCAATACTTATTACCTGCGTTTCTGGGCGCGGGGCAATCTCAATTCAATGACTTTTTCTTTCGCCGTAATGGATATTAATCCCCTTACCCCGGGTAATACTCCAGGCTCAGCAACTGTTTTATCGATAAATGATCCGGGTGCATTGTGTATATCCCCGCAGTTTTATACCACTGCTGCTGCAACACGTGATGTGCCCGACCCCTTTTGCAATAACGAAAATGATGACGACGTATGGTTCCGCTTTACATGTCCCGCTAATGGCGTTAACATTTATCCTGAAGAAGGTGCGCTTATCACATCGGGCGGATTTGCAAATCTCGGTATGGAAATAATAGATGCCACTAATGGTATAAGTCAAAGTTGTACCGCCAACTATGGCGTAGGTAGCACCACATCTTTTTCAGGGGCCGCAGGGCGAGACTATTATATCAGGATATGGACAATGGGCATTACAGAAAGGGCCGTATTCAGTCTTTGTATTCAACAGGGCTTTAATAACTTCCCGGTGAATAATACCTGTTCGTCTGCAACACCGCTCGTAGTTGGTGCAGGAAGCTGTACCAACTCTGTAATTGGGAACTTGTACAATGCGGATATAACCAGTGCGCTTACAGGTAATCCTAGCTGTACAGTTAATTCTACACTTATCAATGATGTTTGGTATAGTGCGGTTGTACCGGCAAGCGGTAATATAGTTGTACAAACGTCTGCAACACATTCAGCGGTCAATGACCTGGTGTTGTTAGCCTATACAACGACCAATTGTAGTGTTTTTACACAAATAAGTTGTGACGAGGATGGGAACACCGCAGCGTTTCCCTCTGCAAATCATGCAAGAATAAGCCTTTCGGGCCGCACACCTGGTGAAACAATTTACTTTCGAGTACTACCAAGAAATACTTTGAATCAAGGTCAGTTTTCTATTTGTGCTTTTGATGAAACATCTGCCGGTACGCCAACAATCAGTATTAACAACGTTAGTAAAACAGAAGGCAATTCCGGAAGTAAAGTATTTGATTTTTCAGTTACACTTAGCAGCGCTTCAGCAAATACGGTACAGGTAAAATACAAAACTGTAGACGTAACAGCGGCCGGAGGTGTGGATTATGTGGCTGTGCCCAACAAAACACAAGTCACATTCAATCCGGGTGAAACCGTAAAGACAGTTAATATAAGTGTAAATGGAGATGTTGATATCGAAGCAAATGAATCATTTAAAGTGAAACTTTCTGATGCTGTAAATGCTACCATCTTAGATAACACAGGCAAAGGCACGATCAGAAATGATGACGGCCCATTGGCAACAATTGGCGCAAACAGCGAGGATGCAGTATCTGTGCAAAAAACAAAGATTGAAATATATCCAAACCCGGTAATGGACAAATTGACGATTTCAATACCGGTCTTTAGTCCTGGTTACCAGATTTCAATTACAGACATCACAGGAAGGATAGTTACATCAATGAAAACAGTGCAGGGACAAAAGACTGTTTACGTTAATATGAGCAGTTTGAGCAAAGGTGTTTATCTAGTGAAAGCGGTTTCGGGGAACAGTACAGAAACTTTTAAAGTGATGAAACAATAAAATTAGTCATTGAGTAATTCCTGAAAGAGTTACATCTGTTTGTGCCGTTATCTTGTATTGTTAGACGTTTTCGTACAAAATATCACACAAACAATCAATATTAAAAAAAATGATTGCACTGAGGCAACGGCTACAAGATAACGTAGCCGTTGTTTTTTATTTGCATCACTTATCTTCGTTGCCATGATCGATTTGCGTTCAGACACTGTTACACACCCCACTCCGGCTATGCTTGAAGCAATGATGCAGGCTAAAGTCGGCGACGATGTTTTTGGAGAAGACCCTTCGGTTAATGAACTGGAACAAAAGCTGGCCGATATGTTCGGAATGGAAGCAGCTATATTTTGTCCCAGTGGCACCATGACCAATCAAGTAGCTATAAAATGCCATACGCAGCCGGGCGACGAAGTCATCTGCGAAAAAATGTCGCATGTTTATATTTATGAAGGCGGCGGAATCGCCTTTAATTCAGGCGCCCAGGTAAAAACGCTGGAAGGCAATTACGGAAGAATTACTGCCGGACAAGTCGAATCAGCAATTAATGCAGATGATGTTCACAAAGCAAGAACGAGGCTTGTAACGCTGGAAAACACTTCCAATCGCGGTGGTGGAAGTTGCTACAGTTTTACTGATTTTGAAGCTATTAAAGAAGTATGCCTTCAAAATAATCTTAAGCTCCACCTGGATGGTGCGAGAATTTTCAATGCCATTATTGCAAACCAGGAGCAGCCTCAGGTATACGGGAAAATCTTCGACAGCATTTCAGTCTGTTTGAGTAAAGGGCTTGGAACTCCGGCCGGTAGCGTACTTATCGGCGGTAAAGATTTTATAAAGCAGGCAAGAAGAATAAGAAAGGTTTTTGGCGGGGGAATGAGGCAGGCAGGTTACCTGGCAGCTGCCGGAATTTTTGCGCTCGACAATAATATAGACCGTTTGGCAGTTGATCATATGCATGCAAAAAAACTTGCAGAAGTGCTGTCTGAAAAAGATTTTGTGAAGGCAATATTCCCGGTCGTTACGAATATTGTGATTTTTGAAGTTGGTGGAAGATACAGTTCGAAGCAACTGGCTGAGAAATTAAAAGAGCTCGGCGTGCTTGCTATAGCTATTTCACCACTGCATGTGCGATTTGTAACGCATCTCGACATAAACCTGGCAATGATCAACGAAGTTTCCGCGATCATTGAAGCACTGTAGAGATTGTAATGCCGGCGCTAATAATTATCAGCTGTTAGCTGAATATATTTTAGGTTTACACAAATAACAAACAATAAATGTTTCCACGAGTTAACCCGACAACAACACAAGCCTGGCTACTGCTGAAAAAGCACCACCAGGAAGAGATGAAGCAGACGAAAATGAAAACACTGTTTGAAAATGATGCAGACAGGTTTAAGAAATTCTCTGTAAAATTTAACGACATACTTTTCGACTATTCCAAGAATATCATAACGCCAAAAACATTGCAGCTGCTTCAATTGCTGGCAGATGAATGCCATGTAAAAGAGGCCGTGCAGGCAATGTT
Source organism: Chitinophagaceae bacterium UBA7600 (assembly GCA_002478885.1). GTDB lineage: Bacteria > Bacteroidota > Bacteroidia > Chitinophagales > Chitinophagaceae > DLKC01. The sequence goes on along the minus strand of DLKC01000012.1, from coordinate 16,847 downwards.
TAACGGCGATAAGATCAATGAAACAGAAGGCCGCGCGGTGCTGCACACGGCCTTGCGTAACTTTTCCGATGCCCCGGTAATGGTCGATGGCACTGATGTGATGCCTGATGTTAGACGAGTGCTTGCACAGATGAAGGGTTTTTGCGAATCCATTCACAGTGGCGGGTGGAAAGGTTATACCGGTAAGCCGATCAGGTACGTTGTAAACATTGGCATCGGCGGAAGTGATCTCGGGCCTTTAATGGTTACAGAGGCATTGAAGCCATATAAAAAGAAAAATATTGAATCTTATTTTGTGAGCAATGTCGATGGTACGCATATTGCCGAAACATTAAAGAAAATAACGCCCGATGAAACGCTTTTCCTGATTGCGTCTAAAACATTCACCACGCAGGAAACCATGACCAACGCACACACTGCCCGTGCATGGTTTCTTGAACATGCCAAAGATGAAAAGCATGTTGCTGCGCATTTTGCTGCGTTAAGCACCAATGAAAAAGAGGTGAGCAAATTCGGCATTGATACAAAGAATATGTTTGAGTTCTGGGATTGGGTTGGTGGACGTTATTCTCTATGGAGCGCCATCGGCCTTTCTATCGCGCTTAGCATTGGTTTCGATCATTTCGAAAGCCTGCTCAAAGGCGCCCACGAAGTGGACGAATATTTTAAAAAAGAAAAATTTGACAGGAATATCCCTGTGCTGATGGCGTTGCTTGGTGTTTGGTACACCAATTTCTTTAAAGCACAAACAGAAGCCATTCTTCCATACGATCAATATATGCACCGCTTTGCAGCCTATTTTCAGCAGGGCAATATGGAAAGCAATGGTAAATATGTCGACCGCATTGGCGATGAAGCCCGTTATTCCACCGGCCCGGTTATATGGGGCGAACCCGGCACAAACGGGCAGCATGCTTTTTACCAGCTTATTCACCAGGGAACGGTCTTAATTCCATGCGACTTTATTGCACCCGCCATAAGCCATAACCCCATAGGCGATCACCACACAAAGCTGTTGAGCAACTTTTTTGCACAGACCGAGGCATTGATGACCGGTAAGTCTGAAGCCGAAGTAAAGGCCGAGTTCGAAGCCGCAGGCAAAACAAAGGAAGAGATCAAAAAACTTACACCTTTCAAAGTGTTCCAGGGTAACAGGCCAACCAACTCATTTCTTGTAAAGCAAATCACGCCATCAACCCTGGGAAGCCTTATCGCTTTGTACGAACACAAAATCTTTGTGCAGGGTGTAATATGGAACATCTTCAGTTTTGACCAGTGGGGTGTTGAATTAGGCAAACAGCTCGCCAATAAGATCCTTCCTGAATTAGAGCATACAAAAGCGGTGAGTTCGCATGATTCTTCCACCAACGGATTGATCAACGCGTTTAAAGAGATGAGAAAAGGATAACAGCGTATTAACCCGGCTTCCTTTTTTCAATTAAGCTTTACTTGCGTCGCACTCTTGTACAACATAACATAAAGCAGCTTGTTTTTCCGGGCTGCTTTTTTTATTTTACCAATTCACCAAATAGCCCGGCTATGAAATATTTTTTTGTAAGTGTTTTGCTCACAGCCAGTTTTTTCGCCAACGCCCAAACAATTGACAGTGTCAAACCAGGCCCCGGCAGCAACGATAGCAAGGATTCCGCAGTTCGCATAGAAGCGCAGTTTCCCGGCGGGCCAAAAGGCTGGCAGCGCTACCTCGAAGCCAGCCTTAATGCCGACCTCGGTGCAAAATATTTAAGGCCAAAGAAGGGCCAGTCAATCGTGCAAACGGCTGTTGTGTCGTTTCTTGTAGACACGCTTGGCAATATATCAGAGGTGCAGGTGTTGAATCCAAAGGATGTACACTCCAAACTGGCAGCAGAATCTGCGAGGGTTATCAGCGAAGGCCCAAAGTGGAAGCCCGCGACCATCAACGGGCAGAAAGTCATCTACCGGCAGAAACAAACAATCAGCTGGCAGGTTAGTGCTGAATAAAAAAAGCTGCGGTTAAGCAGCTTTTTTTGCGTTTAACTCAACAGGTATGGTTTCTCCCTGTAGGTCTTCCAGATAAACTCACCAAATATGGTATTTGCCCAGGCAAACCATTTACGGGTAAATTTTGCCGGGTCGTCTTTATCAAAACTTTCGTGCATAAAGCCAGTATTGGCATGGGTGTTTTGCAACACATCCAGGCAATGTTTTATTTCTTTATCGTCGGTTGAGGTTAGCCCGCGCAACACAATACTCATTGGCCATATAGTGTTGATTCCTGTATGCGGGCCACCAATGCCTTCACCCGCTTTGCCTTTATAAAAGAATGGGTTATTTTCTGACAGTACATATTTTCTTGTGTTCAGGTAGACAGGGTCATCGGGTTTTACAACGCCGATATATGGTAAAGAAAGAAGCGACGGAACATTGGCATCATCCATTAAATTATGACTGCCATAACCATTTACTTCAAAGGCAAACATTTTACCGTGGCTTTTATCTTCTATCACAGCATTATCATAAACAGCCGCTCTTACCTGGTTGCTTAGGCCCGTAACCTCTTTTACAAATTGCGGGTCAAATAATTTTCCGCCGGCAATTTCCGGAATATAAGTAAGTACGCGGGATGCAAACAAATTGCTCGGAATAAGGTAAGGGAATATGGTTGCGTCGTCACTCGGCCGGAACATAGAGCATATTAAACCATTCGGCTTAACCGGGTAGCCATAGCCGCTAAGGGGAACGCCGTCTGTAGCCCATGCAGTATTGCGCTGGAATGTGTAGGGTCCGGGACCGTCGAAGCGCTGTTGTTCCTTAAATGTCTTTACAATCAGCCTGATGGCTGCTACCCAAAGTTCGTCAAAAGCAGATGTGTCACCGGTTTCTTGCCAGTAACCGTAACTTAAACGAATCGGGTAACAAAGGCTGTCAATCTCCCACTTACGTTCATGAACACCAGGCTTCATGTCGGTAATATCCGTTGCTTTCCATTCGCTAACCTTGTTCTCATCCTTATAAAAAGCATTGGCATAAGGGTCTTTCAGTATACATTTCACCTGCCGGTTTATTACTCCTTTGATGAGTTGCTGCAGGTCTTTGTCATCCTTACACAAAGGAATATATGGCCATACTTGTGCAGTGCTGTCGCGTAGCCACATTGCATCTATATCTCCTGTGATAACATAAGTGTCTGGCCTGCCATCGGTCATTTCAAAATCGACTGTCGTATCGAGTGTGTTGGGAAAGCAGTTTTCGAACATCCAGGCGAGCTCTTTGTTCCCGGTCTTTTGTTTTACTTCTGCGATTAATTTTTCAACAGAGGCGCTTTTGAATTTTCGCTGCGCTTCAGCGATGCGGACAACGGGAAAACCGTTACCGTAAAATTTGGCGCCTGCCTGTTTTGAAAATGCAAAGGCGGCTGACGCCATGGCCGCCTGGGTGATAAACTTCCTGCGTTTGAGCATAGTATTATTGGTGGTTGATGGTATTGCTGAAAATTATTTGCCGCTTAAAGATATGCAGCAGAAGTGTGCGACGCAACGAAAGTTGAAGAGATAAACTACAGCTGGTAACAAAAGCTTCTTTCTGCGTTTATTTCCTCAAAAAACGCAGCATGCCGGTAGTTAGCACCAGCAATGCAGCTGCATAAAGCACCATTACGATAACGCCGCTGTAATTGAATTTGAAAGAAAATTTATTGATGGCAAGCGCTGAATCTGATAGCACAAACAAAACTGCCCCCGGTATAAAATAGTTTTTCGAAAGCCTTTTCATGCTGCGGTTGTTAAGTGTGTTAGCGGCTGTAAGCAACATAATGCCTAATACTGCCGCGTAAATGGCAACCGGTATTTGCAGACCTTGCACGGTAACATTGCTCCATATTAAAAAGAGCAATGCCATAAGATAAAACAATATAATTATGGCTGTGGTAAAAATGAAAAGCCTGTATTTGTCGGAAAAAGGTTTTAAGCGGTAGAAGAAAACGATAAAAAAAATATGGGCCACAAGAAAAGAGCCGAGACCAAAAACAAAATAATATGGATCCTGGTCGAAGAGTAAAAAGAAATCGCCGAGAAAACAGAAGAAAAGGCCGAGGTTGGCGATCATTTTTGAACGCGTATGTTTGGTGTCTTTTGCTTCTATATAAATTCCCGCCAGTAAAATTGGTACCAGCAACGTTTTGGTAAAAACCCTGTATTCGTTCTGGGCATTAAGTATCATTAAGCAATCTGCCAGTAGTGCGAGGCAAAACAGCAGTGGAATGATTAATCTCGAAAGTTTCATACAGCAGTAGTTTCTTAAGCAATCAATCTGCCTTTTCAATGGCCACAGTTCTTTGGAAATTCTTTTGCAAAGAATCTTTTACCCTTGTTGAATCGACAGGTAATATTTTTATTTTTAAGTACAGGCGATAGATTTTACCGCTGTCGGTTTGAAGGCTGTCGTATGCGGCGGGATTCCCATAGGAGCGAAGTGTTTCTGTGCGCTTTTGTGCTCGCAGTGCATATTTTGTTGTTTCGTGGATGAAACGGTAATACGCAGAATCATTTGAATTAACCACGGGCGTCTGCTGGCTGGAGATCGCAGAATCCTTTACAGGAGTAATGGTGGTATCCTTATGGGGCAGTATGGTAACCTCTTCCGCGGTATCGGTGTCCTTTAGCAGGGCACTGTTGCCTATAAAGAGTTTGTAGGTTCCCCAGCCGATTACAACCAGAACGGCAAGCACAATAACTGCGGCGAAAACCATCAGTGCATTTTTACTCTTCCTCTTTTCGGGTTGAAAACTTGTGCCGCTAAGCGATTGCTGTTTTTTCGAAGACCTGGCTTCTTCTTTTTTTAAGCCGGGTTCTGGGATCGAGAATTCTATTTGTCCTGTTTTATTGATCCTGAAAACGCCAATACCTTCAATTTCGTGGGGATTCCCGATATTGATAATCTGCCGCGCCAATTCAAAATAAGAGTCAACATCAGAGTCGATAAGCGTTCTTTTTTTTCCGGTCTGTTCGGCGATATAATCGATAAGTTCCGGTGATGTTACAGCCTTTTTGTCGTATGTAAAATGTAAACTGCCTGTTAAAACATGTTGCCCAGCGTCTGCTTCCGAGAAATATGATAAATGCCCGATTTTACCGAGAGAGATTGCTTTGTTGCGTGAAAGAAATTCGCCAATATAAACGTCGTAATGGTTCACCTTTTTTGCACCAAAATTGTGCTTTTCATTTCACAATTCATAAAATTTATTCAAATGAATTTTCGTGGGTGTTCAAACCTAATTTTGCTGCATGTTAAGCAAACGCGAAGAAGAATTTATCGTGTATTGGGAAAAGAACCGCGACAGAAATAAAAAGCTGTTCTATCAGTTACTGGTTGGCCTTCCTGCCGGTCTGCTTATTTGTTCGGGCATATTGCTGTCTCTCGATATTGATTGGTACCAGCGTGCGAATATGGTGGCCAACTCAGAAATGAATCCTTTTATATTGCTCATCGCTATTGTTGCCATTGCTGTTTTTATGGCCATCTTTTATAAAAAATACCAGTGGGATCAAAATGAACAGCGCTATAAAGAACTCCTGCATAAAAAAAACCAACGGGAAGGTGTTGCGGAATAGCCATACAGCTTTTCATTCATTGGTGGTGTGCAATATTGCATGACAGTTCCATCTTTTAGATGTATAATTTTTTTGTCCTGTGCAACAGTTCAAAGCCGCAGTTCGTTGCGTCGCACACTTGTACGTTCATATCAATAAGCAGCAGTAAAGTATAAACCATATCTTTTTCCTATCTTTATTTATAACAGTGCTTACACAAACAGTGTAATCGGTAACATTTGTTCAATAAATGAACAGTCTCCCGGTCTGTTCTGTTTAACAAAAATCAATTGAACTTTTGATTCCGGACAGTGTCGCACATGTTGTTAGTTTCAAATTAAAAAAATGCGTATGAGAAAACTATTATTCATTTTATGCCTGTTTGTTATTGCAGGTCATGCCAGCGGACAAAAAGATATAAAACCGGCTTCGGTTGGCTTTAGCTTCGGGTTTGCAGACTTTATTACCCCCGCGAGAATTTATGAATCGACTATTCACGAAGGCCTTAACCATGGCTGGGCCAATGTGGGGCAAACCATGAACCCCGCATTTATGATACACTATCATAAAGGGTTAAGTACGAACCTCGATTTTTATGCTTCTTACATGGGATCATTTACTTCCAAGTTATCTGATAAATTTCCTGATCCCTCTACAACTTTCTTTCACTCAATCGACGTGGGCATTAAACCTAAAATGTTTACTGATAAAGCTGTATTTAACCCATACCTTATTCTTGGGTTAAGTGCTTACAATTACAAGAGCACTTTTGGTGCACAACTGCCATGGGGTGTTGGATTTCAATTTAATATCAACGATGAGCTTTACCTGATCAGTGAAGCCCAGTATAAAACAAGGTTGACAGACGGTTTTACGGATCACCTGTTTTATTCGTTTGGCTTCAGTGTGCCTCTTACCGCCAAGCAAAAAGCCGTGCCACCGCCACCGCCGCCGCCACCTGCACCGGTGGTTGTTGCGGTAAAAGTGCCGGTTGACACAGATAAAGATGGCATTATTGACAGCCTTGATAAGTGCCCTGAAGTTGCCGGTGTTGCGAAATATAATGGATGCCCCATACCAGACACTGACGGCGACGGCATCAATGATGAATCGGACAAGTGCCCTGATAAGGCCGGGTATGCGCGTTATAATGGCTGCCCTATCCCAGACAAAGACGGGGATGGCGTCAATGATGAGATGGATAAATGTCCAGATGAACCTGGTACTCCTGAAAATGGCGGCTGCCCCACACTGCAGCAATACAGCTTCAACGCCAATAACGTGCAGTTCGCAACCGGAAATGCAGTGTTAACTGCAGGTGCGCGGAAGGAACTTGACAAAGGCGCCCAGATACTGGCAGACCATCCAGACGTGAAAATCGCGATAGAAGGGCACACAGATAATACTGGTAATGCAGCGTTGAATAAAAAGCTTTCACAGAAAAGGGCCGACGCCGTGAAGGCGTATCTTGTTGGTAAAGGCATTAGTGCAGACAGGCTTACCGCAACCGGGTTTGGCTCAGACAACCCCATTGCCGACAATAAAACAAAGGTAGGCCGGGATCAGAACCGGAGGGTTGAGTTTAAGACAATTCATTAAGAACGATAACCGGGTTTGAATGATAACATAGGAGACATATTGTCTCCTATGTTTTTTACAGGAACTTTCTCATAATGTACATTCCCCTGTAAGCTTCTTTCATTTCAGGAAATTCGAGTGTATGTGTACCGCAGATCATGAAGCCATATTTTTTGTAAAAGCTGATCGCTGCCTTGCTGCTGTCCATCGTCTTCAGCCACACGACCTTTTTTTGTTTTGATCTTGCCAGTTGAAAAGTATAATCGAGCAGAAACGAACCAATGCCACGACCGGCGGCTGCGGCATTCAGATAGATTCTTTCAAGTTCCAGAGCTTCCTCTGTTGAAAAATCATTTAATGCTGCGTTGACATTAAGTTTGAGAAAGCCGGCTTCCTCTTCGGATGATCTTACAAGGAAGAAAAGAGCGTTATCATCAGCCAACTCTTTTTCGAGCCGCTGTGGCGCAAAGCTTTTTTCTTTATACCAGTCGCCACCGTCGTACCAAAGATGCAGGTAATGATCGCAGTAAGCTTTTAAAGCGACCCTGCTGAGTAATGCAGCGTCATTTGTTGAAAGTTTCCTTATTGTAATGTTTGCTTCCATATTTTCAAAGCGCTTACCAGGCGTGCGGATTTGGCTTTCCGTATCGTTGCCGGTTTTTTGTACTCACTGATGCCAGCTTTGCCAGTTTCTATAAAATTACTGTAGCTGAAGTGTGCGACGCAAGTAAAGCCGCACAAAGATGAGAAGCCGGGTTCAAAAAAAGTTTTTGTTTCTGAAAGTTGTGAAGATAAGCGTGAACAATTAGGACGGCAACATTTCTTTTATGGGGTTGGTGCCGTTGACAGAACCTTTACAGGCAAGGGGAATGAAGCGGACGAACATATCTTCGCTGTACCAGTCTTCTTTGCGTGTTTTTCGAATTACCTCGGCGTGTTGTTGCATTTTATACGCAAAGTCCTTCATGTCGCTTTTCGATTGCCATACACTGAAGGTCGCCTGTTTTATCCATGGCATTTCGCCGATGCCGAAAGAAGTGATAAAGCCCTCTGCTGCGTTCATTTGCACTGCAACACTGTCTACATTCTTCCAGAAATTTCTGAGTTTGTTCAAACGTATGGTTGCCCTTGTCAATACTGCCGTTATACCTTCATGCCCTGTTTGCTTTGCCAAGGGGCCAAATACTTCTTTGCCATCCCATGTGCCGTGGCCTTCGATGGGTTTTAGCAGTAGGGAAAATTGTTCGCAACGGAAAAATTTCCACCAAGCAGTGATGAAAGGCTGATGCAAAAATGCTTTTTGTTTTATCGATTCGTGAAGGCCGGCCGGAAGTTGTTCGCTAACAACCAACAGACCCCATTGCCGCCAGTCGGGATGAATATCAAATGTTCCGTTTTTACCGCAGCCGAGTAATTTCCAAAAGCTGATTTTTTTGTCGAGCACCAATGGCAGCCTGAACAAAGCCATCGAAAGAAAGCCTGCCCAAGCAAAATATTTTGGGTAACGAACTATGGTTAAGCTGCAAAACAAAAATTAATGGATAAACTTGTGGATTAAATATCTTACGCAATCATACAACAAATTTTTTATGAAGAAGTTCCTGTTTGTTTTAACTTGTTTTATTATAGCGAAAACGATGAATGCCCAGAAAGTAAACCCGATCTATGATGGCACTGTCCCCAACTCCAAACCATGCGAAGCAAAGCAAAAGGAATTTATAGACACAAGCTGGAACAAGAACGGCATATTGATCGTGCAGGATGTAACCGTGCCAACGGTCACGGTGTTTGAAGCGCGAAAAGATAAGCGCAACGGAGCCGCTGTGGTTATTTGCCCGGGCGGTGGTTATTCCATACTGGCGGCTGGGCACGAAGGCAACGATTTTGCTATGGGTTTTGCCGAGGTTGGTGTTACCGCCTTTGTGTTGCGCTACCGGTTGCCCAACGATGCCTGCATGACCAATAAGGCGTACGTGCCGCTGATGGATGCGCAGCAAGCCATCTACTATGTAAGAAAGCATGCGCAGGAATACGGCATCGATACAAACAAGGTAGGTATAATGGGCTTCAGTGCCGGCGGGCATCTTGCGGCTTCTGCTGAAGTGCATTTTAATGATCCGGTTCGAAAAGAACTCGCCGGCGAGAATCTGAGGCCCGACTTCGCTATACTCGGCTACCCGGTCATCAGTTTTCGCGAAGGCATAGGCCACATGGGCTCCAGGGATAACCTTATTGGTAAAACACCTACGGAAGACGCAACGCATTATTTCTCCAACGAAGAACAGGTAACGGCCAAAACGCCGCCAACATTTCTCGTGCATGCGTCTGATGATGCTGCTGTTATTCCTGACAACAGTATTTTGTTTTACCAGGCGCTTGTTAAAAATAAAGTGCCTGCCGAGTTGCACATTTACGAACGCGGCGGACACGGTTTCGGCATGGTTAACCCCACTACCAAAGAGCAGTGGTTTAAGCGTTGCCTCAACTGGATGAAATCTGAAAAATTAATTCCTTCCTCTGCTAAAATAGAATAAGGCATTTTTTGGGACCTGGCAAGGGAATATTCATGGAGCTTTTGTTGCGTCGCACACTTCAACTGCCGCAACGCTTTTCAGCATATTATTGGTTGCTATACTATCACTTTTTGCCAACGGTAAAGATAATGGCACAAAGCAGCAACGCGACAGCAATGGCAATAAGCGATTTATAGCGTTCCCAATTACCTGCTTGTCTCTTCGCTGAAATAAGACTTGCCAGCACTTCCGTTTTATTTTCAGCCAGCGGAATTGTTTTTATGCTGTCAATAGCTGAAAGGCAGTTGATATAGTCGAGTGGTTCGCAAGCTGCAAGAACTGTGTCAAAAATCTTTTGATTGATTGGCTGCTGATCTTCTTTTTTCAATACCTCCACGTTTGCTTCTTCCAGCAATTGCTTTATCTGAAATAGCAGCGCATCCTGGTTCATGCGGAACGGGTCTGACTGGTCTACCAGCTTTTTTATTTTTAAAGCTTCCTCAAGTATGCCATGTGGGGTTTGGGTTGGCTTCTCCTTGTATTTATAATTGTATGTATAAAAACGTTTGTAGTGATAGTCTTCGCGCTTTTCTTTATCTGATAAAATTTCATAAGCCTCCGCGATTTCTTTGAACACAGTTTCCGCAAGTGTATCTTCCGGGTTACGGTCGGGGTGATATTTGAAGGCGAGCCTCCGGTATGCCTGTTTTATTTCTTCGGGCGAAGCATTCGGTTTTACGGAAAGAATTTTATAGTAATCTTTTGAAGACATTCCTTATGTGATAAAGCTCCGAAGTTAATCGCCAAAAATCTATAAGGCGCTAATTATATTTTTGTAAGAGGCGCCTGGTATAAAAGGCCTCCGACTGGTTTGTGCAGGCATATGCTGCGTTATGCACCGCAGCAGAAGTGAGTGACACAACGAAGATGCCATTTGTCGTGTAGCCGACTAAAAAAAATTAATTGTATTGCACGGTCGGCAACCGGAACAACTGGCCGTCGTACACAAATAATTCTTCAATGCTGTAGGTCCAGTATTTATAGAGTGGAGATTTGGAAAGGTATTTGTCTGCCTCAGTTTTGCTTTCTGCGTTCATGGTGATCCAAACAGTTTGCGATTCCATACTTACCGCGTAACTGTCAATAATATTTTTGTTGATCAGGTAATTGATATAGGTACGATGTGGCGGCACAAGCGCCATAAACTGGTCGTCCATTTCAAAGTGAATAATAGCCTGGAATTTTTTCATAATAATTCATTTTTACAGGCAGCTTTCGTTATTATAGTTTCCAATCCACAACCGCGTTGGCCCATTCGGCGCGGTATGGCGTGGTTACGCGAATATAATTATCTGTGTAACCTTCCATCATGCCGTTCTTTTCGTGCGATTCAAATAAAACTTTGCGCGTTTCCCCCTCATGCTGTTGAGTAAAGAACTGCATTTTCATATAGCTTAAGTTACGTAAAATTTTGTTGCGTTCGTGGCGCAGGTTCATCGGAACAACTGGTGTAATCTCCAGCGCTTTTGTATTGTCCCTTTCAGAATACGTAAACACATGCAAATAAGAAATGTCGAGCGCATGCAGGTAATCGAATGTCTCCTGGAAATCTTCTGGAGATTCGGAAGGGAAACCAACGATTACATCCACACCAATTGCGCAATGCGGCATTATAGCTTTAATAGCTTTTACCCGTTCTGTATACAACGCTGTTTTGTATCTTCTGCGCATCAACCCCAATATTTTGTCGCACCCGCTTTGTAAAGGAATATGAAAATGTGGCATAAACCGCTTGCTGTTTGCTACGAACTCAATGATATCGTTGGTGAGCAGGTTCGGTTCTATAGACGATATTCTGAATCGTTCAATACCATCTACTTTATCCAATTCCTGTACCAATTCAAAGAACGTCTCTTTTCTTACAGTTTTGTCATGAGCGGTTTGCAGGCCAAAATCGCCAAGGTTTACACCGGTCAATACCACTTCTTTAACAGCTTTTCGGGCAAGTTGTTCGGCATTTTGCACCGCATTTTTAACGGTATCGCTACGGCTTTTGCCACGCGCCATCGGTATTGTGCAAAAAGAGCAGTTGTAGTCACAGCCATCCTGCACCTTTAAAAAAGACCTTGTGCGGTCGCTGAGCGAAAAAGAGGAATGGAATCCATTAATATCTTCGATCTCGCAACTGGAAATTTTGGCAGAATCCCCCTTAGACAGTTCTTTTAAATGCCTGCCGATATTAAACTTTTCTGCGGCGCCGAGCACTAGGTCAACCCCGGGTATGGTCGCGATTTCTTTAGGTTTTAATTGGGCATAGCAACCGGTGATAACGACGAGACTTCCCGGTGCTTTCCGCTGAATGCGACGTACAAGCTGCCGGCACTCTTTATCAGCATTATCGGTAACCGAGCATGTATTGATCACATACACATCTGCATGGTCGTCGAAGCCACGTTTTTCAAAACCATCCAGTTCGAGCATGCGGCTCAATGTCGATGTTTCTGAATAGTTGAGCTTGCAGCCAAGTGTATGAAATGCAACGGTTCTCCTCTTTTCCATAAGGCGGCAAAGATAAGGCAGTTTGGTTTTCCCGGTTTGCGATAGGCTTTTCAACTGTTACGCAATAAGGAAACAGTTTGTGGGGCCGGACGTCAGCAACTTAAAGCGGCGTTTGTTGCGTCGCACTCTTCAGGGCCTTGTTCTTTGCGAGGCAATAAATATTTCGGGTTGCCGTTAATCTTTTGAAACAATGAGCCGTCTCAGGATAGCTGTAACAAAATCCCCCGCTGATTTTTTGAACGCAAACAAATCCAACTATCGGAGATTTCTACCTGAATCTTATTTCTATTAAAATTTAAAAATGCGACCTATGTATTATTACCGTGGTTTATTAACGGCTATTTCCCTGCTATGCATTACGGCGATGTCCTGTAAAAAGAACGGTGCTCCTGACACAACAGCTTCAGAAACAGCTACACAAAGCCTTCTGATGAATGCCACCAACGACATTGTATCACTATCGGCACAGGAGAACACAGAAGTGGGTGATGTAGTTGGCAGTGATGTGATGGGTAGCGGAGATTCATCTTCCTGCAGGGTGGTCACTTTCGACCCTTCAAGAAGAGTTTTTCCACACCAGAAGACGATCGATTATGGCAGTGGTTGTGTCTGCATGGATGGATTAACCCGCGCCGGCAAAAAAATAATCATGATTTATGCAAATCCTGATAGTTCCGCCGCCGGCACATTGGTAAGTGAAACAACTTTTAGTAATTTTTCCGTAGACGGCGTAAGCATTCAGGGTAATGTTAAAACATATGTTGATTCGCCTGCTATTCCCGGTCCACGTGTATTGAAGGTGGTAGCCAATAAGAACCTTGCAGATTCAAAAGGCAACACAAAAACCTTTACGGCCACCAGCTACTGGACGCAGACTACAGGCGCAGGTACGCTTACCCGCCAGGATGATATTTACCAGATTACCAGTTCAGCTTCAGGCGATGAGGTACTGGATGGGGCCACGGCGATACAGTGGACGTCCAATACAGATCCTTTGCATCCTGTTATTAAGCCCGGCGACTGTTATTACAGAACACAGGGCGGCCTGCAAATTAGCCTTCATATTGTAACGGGTGGCGGTGGAGATTTTACCGAATACCTCGACTACGGCGGCGGCAACTGCGATAATAACGCAACGTTATCGATCAACGGTGGAACTCCGCAGGCGGTTACGCTTCCGCTGGTGTTTTTCCCGTTGAGTGTTAAATAATATTGCTTGGGGGATTAGAATAAAAACCACTTGCTTCGCGCAGGTGGTTTTGTTTATTAATGAAGTCATTTGCTAAACCAACTGCTTAAAGGCCGACCTTAATTTCGACGTGTCGTAAATAATGGTCATGTCAACTATTTTGCGCTCTTCGTCGAATTTAAAAATGTCAACGCATTCAAAATGCGTTGGTGTCCCATCTTTTAAAATCCAATGGTATTTAAAGTGAACGGCGGCAGTGTAATTGTTATCGCGACCCTCAAAAATATTTAACAAGGCAATGTCTGATTGTCTGGTATCGTTAAAGAGTTTTGTGTAAAATTCTTTTGCAGGCACATCGCCGTACAGCGGGGAATGGATCATCGCGTTTACCGCAAAGCTTTCGAGTATCATTACTGTGTCGCCCATTTCAAGCCCTTTGAAATAGTTGTAAAGTACAGGCGTAAATTTTTCCATAGTTAGGTTAATGAATAAGTGACAAAATTAAATGGGGCCTCGTATTATCTCCGAAATTTTTTCGGGGTAGAAGGTGCCAGTTAATTTCGTTACGATAATAACAATGCCGCTGATAAAACTTCCCGCAACGGTAAAGTGCAAATCAATAAATTTGAAATGGCTGGCAGCATGCGCCATCTCGCCATCTTAATTAACCAACAATGAATGAAGCAATAAAGACTTACAACGATCAGCAGGCTGCACTTGATAAGGCAATCTGCGACAAACTGGCACAGTGTATTTGTAATGCGTTGCCAGATGCCGAGAATAAAATCTGGCATGCCCATCCCGTTTGGTTTTTGGATGGAAACCCTATTGTGGGATATAGCAAGCAAAAAGCAGGGTGGCGGTTGATGTTCTGGAGCGGCGCAGATTTTGAGGAAGAAGAGTTAAACATGAGAGGCGGTAAGTTTAAGGATGCTTCTGTGTTTTTTACAACGGTTGATGAGATCGATGCGAGGCGGCTTAAACGCTGGCTAAAAAAATCAAGAGACATTCAGTGGGATTATAAAAACATCGTGAAAAGGAAAGGACGATTGGACCGGTTAAAATAATCCGTGCAGGCTGTGCTCCCAAATCATTCATTCCTTAACAGGACCGTAATGAAACCATCAAACAAGGCCAATTAAAGCAATAAAGCCCGACTAAAAAAATCACTATCGAAATACAGCTTATGAATAGCGCAAACAATCACGACGAGCGTATGGCCAAAATGACCTTTGCTTCGGTATACCCGCATTACGTTGCAAAAGTTGAAAAGAAAAACAGAACAGAACAGGAGTTGCGCGAAGTTATCAGCTGGCTAACCGGCTACGATAACAAGAAAATACAGGGGCTCATTGAAAACAAAGTGAGTTTTGAGACTTTTTTTCAGCACGCGAAAATCAATGCCAATGCGCACTTGATCACCGGTACGATTTGTGGCTACCGGGTGGAAGATATTAAAAACCCGCTGACACAGCAGGTGCGGTATCTTGATAAACTCGTAGATGAATTAGCGAAAGGGCGCAAAATGGAAAAAATTTTACGGGCGGCAGGGTAGTAGCGGCCGCAATAAAATTACCATAGAGCGGCACTATATAACCGGCAGCTGTGCCAATAGCAGCGGTGGTTGTGTCACTCTCTTGTGCTCCTGTTTTTCATGGCAATACAGGGGCTGCACAAAAAGGAAAAATGCCTACGATCATTTGCAGATTTTAATTTCCATAAAATGAAAAGAAAAATATTAATGACTGCTTTACTGGTAATGGCATTTGCCGGAGGCTTTGCATTCAGATCATGGGTTGGTGACTCCGGAGAAAGCGATGCGCCGCTGAAAAGGGTAACAGGAATTGGTGGCATCTTTTTCAAATGTGCAGACCCTCAAAAAATGCGGGACTGGTATAAAACGCACCTCGGTTTGAACACCAATGAATATGGAGCAGTCTTCGAATGGAGGCAGGGCGCTGACAGCACAAAAAAAGGCTTTACGCAATGGAGCCCGTTTTCTGAAAAGACAAAATATTTTGAGCCTTCAACGAAGGACTTCATGATTAATTATCGGGTACATGACCTGGAAGCGTTGGTTCGGCAGTTGAAAAAAGAAAACGTAACAATAGCTGACAGTATCGAGGCGGTTGAATATGGAAAGTTCGTTCACATTATAGATGTAGAGGGCAACAAGGTTGAATTGTGGGAGCCGAATGATGAATCCTATGAAAAGCTGGGCAAACAAACGGGCGCCACTACAACAAAATGATGCTACGAAAAAACTCAGTAACGCCAATATAAATATCAAAGGAAAGCATGACAGACGCATCCAGGATAACGATACATATAGTGTCAAGTGTCGACGGCATTATCGCAAAACAGGATAACAGTGTTTCTTGGTTTGAAACAACAGATGTTTATGAGAAGGGAGTAGCCGGGGAGGATGTTGATGTGGCCGGGTTCATGAAAACCATCGATTGTTTTGTGATGGGTTCCCGCACTTACGAACACGCTTTGGAGCTGTCGCGGCAATATGGTTGGGCATATGGGGATGTTCCAGTTGTTGTTGTTAGCGCCAGAAGCCTACCTGTTGAGCGGCATAGTGTTGAGCTTTATTACGGAGATCTGCATACACTCGTAAACGACAGGATAAGACCGCGTTATAAAAATACATGGGTTGCCGGCGGTGCTGAACTATGTAAAAGCTTTCTGCGATTAAAACTTGCAGATGAAATCAGAATATCCATCCTGCCGATTATTTTGGGTAAAGGTTTATTGTTTTTAGATGGACTGGGACTAGAGCAGCCATTGCACCTGAAGAACACAACCGCCTACAGAAATGGTATGGTCGAACTGTGGTATGAAATAAAAAAATGATTAATTGCGGCAGTTTTTTTGCTGAGAGTATTATTGCAAAAACTATTATTAAAAACTAAATAAGGACACATATGTCAAATAACAGTGTTTCGTTGCATAGGGTGATTAAGGCTCCCCCTGAAAAGATATTTCGTGCATTTACCGAGGCCGGTGCACTGGCAGCATGGCTTCCTCCGTATGGATTTCTTTGTACGGTACATGAAATACAACCAGAAACCGGGGGAATTTATAAGATGTCATTTCAAAACTTTACAACGGGTAACGGGCATTCTTTTGGTGGGAAATATATTGAGATAAGGTCAAACGAGTTTATTAAGTACACCGATATGTTCGATGACCCCAATATGCCTGGTGAAATGATGACTTCTGTTTGGCTGCAGAAAGTGATGGTTGGCACAGATTTGAAAATTGTGCAGGAGAATATTCCGCCAATGATACCCGTTGAGATGTGTTACCTGGGTTGGCAGGAATCACTGGAAAAGCTTGCCAAACTGGTTGAGCCGAATATTCCGGATATGTAGTTTTGTTTCCATGAAAATTTGCTGTTGCCATGAAAGCGGAACTTTGAACCGAGCGTGGCAA
>DLKC01000005.1 GCA_002478885.1 Chitinophagaceae bacterium UBA7600 | reverse complement strand
CTACCGTAGGTTTAGTTCAACAGCGAATTGGGGCAAGCGGGGCAGGACCGGTAATTATCGGCAACTTCTATCCCATCATCTTCAGTCCGGGCTGGACCTTTTCTCATCAACTTTTTTTGTTAACTTCAGCATCAAATCAACGAGCGGCTTGACGTTCCGCGCTTGACCAGCTATGAATTCCCACGCCTGCCGCCAATGCTTTTTCGTTAGGCGAAATTATTACCTTCAGCTTAATAGTACCAAAACGAATAAAAATATCAGTATTTTCAAGCATTCAATTTTTAACATTTGCAATCACTTAAACCAATGGATGAAATAGAATTAATAAAGACAATAAAGAATGTCTACAAGGATTTAAATAAATTAAATGAAGCTGAAACCAGATTTAAAATTATAGATGACAT
This sequence comes from Chitinophagaceae bacterium UBA7600, assembly GCA_002478885.1. Classification (GTDB taxonomy): domain Bacteria; phylum Bacteroidota; class Bacteroidia; order Chitinophagales; family Chitinophagaceae; genus DLKC01. The sequence goes on along the minus strand of DLKC01000005.1, from coordinate 8,732 downwards.
CCTAGAGAAGTATTTAAAATGGCCCAAAATAGATACTGCTGTAGAATTTATCGTGGCAGATAATAGAGCCGATTATGTTTTAAAAAATAAGGGCGGCAGGCCGGTGCTCGTAATTGAGACAAAAAAAACAGGAATTTATTTTGAGTTGCCTGCGACTTTTAATAATTCTGACAGCTTTCAAAAAATTTCTTTAGAGAAGCTCTTAAGTGATCAAAATATAAAGGATGCAGTTACTCAAGTTAAAGAGTATTGCGAAGATTTGTTGTGCCAATTTGCGGCGATTACAAACGGAATAGTTTGGATAATATTTAAGGTAACTGCCACTAATCAAAAACCGTGGAAGAAACTGCCTGCAATAGTCATCAAGAATTTTGACTTTTTCGAAAGTGAATATACTAAAGCAATAAATCTTCTTGGATATACGAGCGTTACTGAAAATAGTTCTCTTCAGAATAATATTGGGATAAACAAAAAGTCTTATTCCGAAATCTATTTTCCAAAACAGAAAATTAACGCATATGATTCGCCGGTTAATAGCAACAAATATGCAAGTTCCTTAGGCGCATTATCTAGAAAGTTTCTCGGCCCTATTCCTTCTACAGATTCCGAGTTTATGAAAAGTTGTTATGTAACCAATAAGGGGCACTATGATAATTTACAAAAAAACATTCATGGATTTTTACACGATTCGTTAACACCCTTTCTAAAGAATCAAGGGTTTAGAGAATTTACTGACGACCAAGCAGGAGGGGCTTTTGGTTTAAGTATTGCTAAAACAATAAAACAGGAAAACTTAGACAATGTGATGATTCTCTTTGGCGGAAGAGGTTCGGGGAAATCCACTTTTCTAAAACGATTTTTGTTCCATGTTAAACCGAGAGAAATTTTAGTCTATGCGGAAGTTTCTTTGATTGATTTAATCGATTCTTCTCAAGATGCTCAGTCTCTCAGTCAAGAAGTTTGGGAAAGAGTAAAAAAAGGAATAGATAAAAGAAATCTTGCAAATGGAGCGCGGGAAGATATTCTAAAGTTATTTGCAGATGAGTTTGAAGTTTATTCCAAACAAATACTTGTAGGCCTTGAAGAGTCTAGCGAAGAATATCAAAAGTTACTTCGCACCTTTTTGACAGATAAAATATCAGACACCAAGCTTTTCGCTGAAAAAATTAGTCTGTATTTTAAAGCAAAGAATCGGGGACTGATTATTTTCTTGGATAACATGGATCAACTTAATCCTGATTTGCAAGATGTCTGTTATCTAACCGCAATCGAGATAGCAAAAAAATTAAGTTGTTTGGTAATCATTTCAATGAGGGAAGAACGTTATTTCCGGGCTAAAGTAAATGGAGTTTTGGATGCTTACCATACTCCGGGCTATCATCTATCTGCTCCAGTTATTCCTGAAGTAATTATTCGCAGGCTTAGTTATATAGTTGAGAAACTCGAATATACTCCTGATGTAGACGTTAAATATAATATCCAATATGATAACGACCTTTTTGCAATTATTAAATTTCTTAAAATATGTACATATCAACTCAAAAAGAAAGATTCACATTTATCAAATTTTCTTCGTTTTGCGACGCATGGGGATGTGCGTCAGGCTCTTGAATTTTTTAAAGGATTTATCACCTCTGGTTATACAAACATTAGTGAGATTTCACAGCATCCTTATTGGACATTTCAGGTTCATCAGGTTATAAAACCCATGATGATACCCGATAGAATTTTCTATGATGAAAAACTCAGTAAAATCCCAAATGTTTTTCGATTACGTAACGACATTAATAGTTCACATTTTACAGGTATAAGAATATTGCATGAATTAGTGCAATATGGAACAGCTAACTCCACCGGGTTTATAGATTCCAAATTATTTGTGCAAGCTTTTGAAGAGAAGTATTATTTAAAGGAAGATTGCGAGAAGCATTTAGATATCTATTTACGGAATGGGTTAGTAGAGGCGAGTAATCGAGTCGAGTTATTTGATGAGAAGGTTGATCAAATTAAGGTAACAGCCTACGGCCATTATGTTTACAACACTCTAGCCTTCAACTTCACATATATCGATCTTGTTTGTCTGGATAGCGGAGTTTTTAATGAAGAGTTAAGCAACTATCTTACTAAATCAGGAAATGAGGAATCAAAATTGAAACAAGCGAACAATATATTAGATCGCATGGATATGCGGTTAGAGAGAGCTGATAAATATATAACATACCTTGAAGAACAAGAAGAAGAAGAATTTCTTCAATTCAATTTAGATACTAACGAGATTCGGTTTTCAAGAAAGCTAAGGGAATCTTTTGACGAAGAGAAAGTAAAAGTATTAGCAAGTGCTAAGAAAAATCAGTAAATTATCATAAGAATTTGCAATCGGGAAAACTTCGCCTAACAAAACAATTGGCGCAAAGTGGGGCTTGACAAACAATCAATCGACGTTCGCTGTGTCTCGCCCTGAACCAGGTTGACTAATAAAAAAAACCTATTTTGTGGGATTAAAAGAACAGATTACTGCGAAGTATTTAACTCAATAGTACTACTTCAAACATTTCATTCATTATTGTCATTTTAGCGCTCCATTATAAAACGCGCAAACCTTATTCATCGGGCAGACCGGGCAGTCAGGTGTTGGCCTGCAAATATCCCTCCCGAGAAATGACAGCGACATGCCCACTTCCCACTCTTCGGGTGGCACTGAGTCCATAATCTGCTGTTCAATTTTACCGGGATCATCTCCTGTGGCGATACCAAGCCGTTGTGCTACCCTCACCACATGTAAATCCACTACTATTCCTTCGAATGGCGCGCCGGCAAAAAATTTGATGACGTTTGCCGATTTTCTGCCGATGCCCGGTAGTGCCACCAATTCATCCATGGTTAATGGTATTGCACTGTCCTTTTTCATCAAGGCAGCGATTTGCGTTAACCATTTAGCTTTATTCCTGAAATTCCTGACTTTGGTTATGTAGGGAATTAATGCTTCGGGCGTGGCACCTGACAAAGCTTTCATATTCGGAAACGCTTTAAAAATCTCGTCTTTTATCTGATTGATCAGCGCATCTGTTGTCTGTGCCGACAATACCACCATCACTAGCATTTGATACAAATTCTTTGCCTCTAAAGGATGCTTGCTGTTTTTATATTTATTTACAACGGGCTTTACTGCCTCTGCCCAATTTACTTTTTGTTTTTTCATAAATTTCCGACTTCATTAAAGCTAAAGCATAACAATATTGATAAAGTTACAGTGTTGTAATTTGAACTTTCGCCATCTTTTACAGATCTTCTAAATGCTGCACTGTTTAAAAGAAATGGCATCAATCAGATGATTAATTAAACATGCCCCTTAAATTCAATTTATAGACCCTTAAACCTTCCCAAAAAGCATTCCATCGTAAAGTTTGGCTAAAATTTGGATGATATATTTATCACTGTCGCATCCATCTGCAGTATTTACTAACAAACAAAACAAAATAAGTGTTCCAGGATTCTAATGCCAGTTGGCAACTTGTGAGCGATAAGTCGCCTTTCGTTTTTCGTTGCGGAGATATACTCGCTCCATCTATTCCTAAAACCAAGGGTACACTGGTTTTTGTTGTTGATGGAACTGATAGGGAGGGCAAATTGCATTTATTGTCTAAGCCATTTAACTACGAACATGATATTACTGATCTCGTCACGACAATGATCCTTTCTCCGGAGGACTTGATTGACCGGGGTTGGTATTTTCGAAATGATGTTGCATCCAGCAACTAACAAAAATCCGGCATCCGGATAATCACACCCCTATTTGGCGCAGGTCTGGTAGCGCTGTTTGGTTTGTTGGCCAAACCTGTGCCTTTATGTAACATATCTAAACTGTCTATATTACTATTCGTTTAAGATTAGTAGCACTTAGCCAAAATGAAGCGGAATAAGCCAAAACCCAAGTTCCTGCCATATTTGGCGCACGTCTGGTAGCGCTGTTTTGTGTGTTGGTCAGACCTGTGCCTTCTCGTCACTTATGTCCAATGACCGCCCTCTTAATCCTTAAACATTTGCAGACCTGAGCCAGGCAGCAGCCGAAATAAGCCAAAACCCTGTCCGTATGCTCTCTCAATCTTTCCCCGGCTATTGTTTTCCCAATGGATGGAATGATATTATTTAACGATTGAGTCTCGGGGTGGGCCAGCTACCGATCAAAACCAAACAGCCCGGCTTCGGCAATACAAGCTGACGAGTAGTTTATACAATCCTTAATAAAAACAAATCCCGCTTTTGCGGGATCTGTTTTATCGGGCCCGTATTCGCAGCACAATGGAAAACAAATAAGCTATAAACAGGGGACAGAGGATATTCGCGAAAAAATAACGCGCTATCAATCTATCATGTACAGTTTTGGTCTTTACTCCTCAGACTTATTTTTCAAACTCATTAAGATCGAATAGGCGCCTCTTATAGCCAGCTCTTGCGACGCAAAATCTTCAGCATTCAATATTTCAATAAACCCATTTTCCGTATTTCCAACAGTTACTTCCGTCATTTGAAATTCATTGCCGCCCTTTTTCAGGAAAACATAATGCTTATTTTCAAATCTTACCACTGCATCCTCCGGCAATGTATATGCGTCATTGCTTTTTACTTCAACTGTTGCATTCATATAAGTGCCGGGAATAAGTGATTTATCATATGTTTCAAAATGGCAATGAACATCAGTGTTTCTTTCGATGCTGAGATCTTTTCCGATCAACAATACTTCGCAATTATATTTTTTGCCGGGGTTGTTGTTCGTATAGCAGACTAATTGCTGCCCGATAAAAAGCTTATCCAGGTCTTTCTCAAAAACCTTTAACGCTAAATGAATATCATCAGGATTTACAAGTTCAAATAATACTTCGGCCGGTGTTACATATTTGCCAACATTGATATTCACCTGCGAAACATAACCATTGATCGGCGAATAAATATTTACGCTCCTTGAAATGTTTGTCTCATTCAGCTGCTCAACATTTATTCCCGCCAGTTTGAGCTTTTCAGCCAATGCTGCGATCAAAACCTGCTGAGTTTTATAGTCTGCCTCCGCCTGTTGATAAACCTTATCACTGCTTGCCTGGCTGCTGTTCAAATCTTTTTGACGTTCATATTCGTTCCGCAAAAAACCAATCTTAGCCTTAGCGGTTAAATAATCCTGCTGCAACTGAATGTACTGCTGATCTTCCATCACAGCAATAACATCACCTTTTCTAACATGCATCCCCGGCAATAGACTGGTAGACCTTAAATAACCACCCAGCGGTACACTGATAGAAACCATGTTCTGAGGCGGCACATCCACAATGCCGTTTAATTTTAAGATAGAGGAAATTTCTTTGCGCATGGTCTTGCCGGTAACAATTCCCGCATTTTTTACCTGGGCATCTGTAAGCGTTACTGTATTTACGATTCCGGGAGCAGCTGTTGATTCATCCGGGCTTTTGCTACCCGCGCATGAAATGAACAATATTATTGATCCGAATATGATATTTTTCATTGGAGAATTATTTGTTGTTGAGATAATTTAATTGAATGATCGTTTCGTTGAGATGCTTTACCGCTTCAACATAATCGTTTTCAACGGTCATTGCCTGGTTAATCAATTGAACCCACTCTAAAAAATTAATACTTCCTGCAGCAAGTTGTTTGTTTGCTGTCGTAGTAACCAATGCTGCATTTTTCAAGGCAGTGTTCTCATAATACGCTATGCTTTGAGCATACTTGTTGTACTGTCGCAAGGCAGATTGGCTTTCAGCTTGCAAATTTTGAAGCCCCGTAGCATAATTACTTTCGGCAATTTCCCTGTTGAATTTTGCACTGTTGATCTTTGCTTTTTGTGTTCCATAAAAAATAGGAATACCAACAGCAAATTGCACGGCACCAAAACGTGCAGCGTTGCTGTAATATTTATCGTCGGCGCCAAAACCTTGCATGCTGCTGTTATTGTAACCGATCATTAAATCGGGTAAAAGTTTACTTTTTTCGACTTTGACAACGTTAGCTGCTATTTGCTTTTGCTGTTCAAATACTTTCAGGATCGGGTTTTGCAACAAGACGGTTGTATCTGCCAGGTTCAATTGCATCTTGTAATCTTTCTCTTCGGCAACCAGGGGGTTTGTTGTATTGAGCAACAATTGAAATTGCAACTGGAGAATAGCAGAATCTTCCTGCAGCTGTTGCAATTGAGTTTGTATTTGCCCCAGTTGTGTTGCTGCACTTGCTTTTTCAAGAATATTGGTTTCTCCTTTTAGCAAACGCAACGCAGCTTTTTCGTAAAAGCCGGTGTACAGGCTATCGGCGTATTGCAGCAACTGCTTTTTTTGTTTGATATAAAGAATAGAATAAAACACCTGCGCAACTTCCCTTTTCAACTGTGCTTCTTTTACAGAAACATTCAACAGGCTGTTTTTCCATTCCTCCTGCAACAGATCTTTTTGCCTGGCATACACGGTGGGAAAATTGAATGACTGTGAAATGGCAAATCGGGAATCGGTATAGGCACTGTTTATTTTACCGATTTCTGCAGTAAGATTTGCCTGAGGAACAGGCGCCGCCGTTTTGATAAGCGTTTGTTGGTATGCTGCTTTCAGTTTTTCGTTCTTCATCTGCAGGTTATTTTTCAATGCCGTATCAATTGATGCTTGTAAGCTGATAGGAGTTTGGGCAGATGAAACAACAGAAACAATGGTCAGCGCGACAACTGAAACAATGGCAACATGGTGCTTCTTACGTTTTTTTTGATTCCCGCCACTTTTTTCAAAAGTCATGTACAAAACAGGCAAGACAAACAACGTTAAAAACGTGGCAATCAATAGCCCCCCGATCACAACCGTTGCTAAAGGCCTTTGCACCTCCGCTCCTGCCCCGTTGCTGACTGCCATCGGGAAAAATCCCAACGACGCTACAAACGCAGTCATCAACACCGGTCTTAACCGGACTTTTGTCCCCATCAAAACGATTCGCCTTACATCAGTCAAACCTTCTTTTCTTAAAAGATTAAATTCTGCCAGCAATACAATTCCGTTAAGCACGGCCACCCCAAACAACGCAATAAAACCAACGCCTGCGCTTATGCTGAAAGGCATATCCCTCAAGGCCAGGAACAATATTCCACCGATGGCAGACAAAGGAATAGCAGAATAAATAAGCAACCCTTGTTTGATAGAATTGAATGCGAAATAAAGGAGAATAAAAATCAGCAAAAGTGATACCGGCACTGCGATCGTTAACCTTTGTTTAGCCTCATTCAAATTTTCAAAAGCTCCCCCGTAAGTGATATAATATCCCGCAGGCAATTTTATTTGTTGGCCGACCTTGGTTTGCAACTCATGCACGATGCTCTGGACATCTCTCCCCCGTACATTAAATCCAACCGCGATTCTCCGCTTCGCGTCTTCCCTTTGAATTTGATTGGGTCCATCTTTTATCTGGACATCAGCTAACTGGTATAAAGGAATCTGTGTCCCTTTCGGCGTTGGGATCAAAAGATTTTGAATATCCCTGGCATCGCGTTTTTGTTCGCCGCTTAAACGCACCACGATATCAAAACGTTTCTCACCTTCAAACAACATTCCTGTGCTTTGTCCTGCAAAAGCAGTATTGACTATTTTATTGATATCTGCAATATTTAAATCATATTGTGCGATCGCATTTCGATTATAGGCAATAATGATCTGTGGCATGCCTGACACAGCTTCGACATATAGATTTTTTGCGCCGTTTACTGTATTAATCAGCTCCCCCAGTTTGTGTGCATATGCTGCAAGTGTATCTAAATCTTCGCCGAATAATTTGCACACCACATCTTGTCTTGCGCCTGTCATCAATTCATTGAACCGCATTTGCACGGGAAACTGGAATCCCGCAGTAATACCAGGAACGGCCTGTAAAGCCTTACCCATCTTTTCACTCATTTCATTAAAAGTTTTGGCGGAAGTCCATTCCTCCTTTGGTTTTAAAATCACCATCATATCACTGGCATCCATGGGCATGGGGTCGGTAGGCACTTCACCGCTGCCAATTTTTGTCACCACTTTTTCTACCTCGGGAAATTGTGTTTTTAATATATGGGCTGCTTTTTGTGTATTGTCAATGGTAGTTTGTAAACTGCTTCCTGTTAACACGCGGGTATCCACCGCAAAATCGCCTTCCTCAAGTGCGGGAATAAATTCACCGCCGAGGCTGTTAAAAATAAAAATGGAACTGATAAAAAGGCCTGCGGCTATTAATATAACGGTCTTTGGAAACGCAATCACTTTCGCTAATGCAGTTTGATAGGCTCTTTCCACTTTCGCCATTACCCTGTCTGACCTGTTAGGCCTGTGTTTTATTTTCCTGTCGAGAAACAGCGCACTCATCATCGGGATATAGGTAAGTGACAGGATAAACGCACCAATCAATGCAAATGCAACCGTCTCCGCCATGGGCTTGAACATTTTGCCTTCGATGCCCTGTAGCGTGAAAATCGGGAGATAAACAACCAGGATGATGATCTGCCCAAACACGGCGCTGTTCATCATTTTGCTTGCCGCGTTCTTCACTTCATGATCCATTTCCTGTTTGTTGAGTTGTGTGATCTGCGCGAAATGTTTGCTGTGACTTAATCTGTGCATTACTGCCTCAACAATTATTACAGCGCCATCTACGATCAGGCCAAAATCCAATGCGCCGAGACTCATAAGATTTCCGCTCACGCCAAACAGGTTCATCATGATCAC
>DLKC01000086.1 GCA_002478885.1 Chitinophagaceae bacterium UBA7600 | reverse complement strand
GCGTGGCAACAGGTGATGCCATAAAGCTTAAAAGCTGGTTACAAAAAGCCTCAGTTTTAATGTCACCTATTCAAAGCTGCCATTTATAAGCTGGCATTGCTTTAATTTTACCGCCACCAGAAAAAGACAATGATGCCAGTTAATAAGGATGCGTGGATGGCGCTGAAAGATTTTTTAGACTCACAAAAAGTTGAATTGATTGCGGTAAGTAAGACAAAACCCGTTGCCGATATTCTTGCTCTTTATGAATTAGGGCAGCGCGATTTTGGAGAGAATTATGTGCAGGAACTACGGGATAAGCAGTCGCAGTTGCCACAAGATATCAGATGGCATTTCATCGGGCATTTGCAAAGTAACAAGGTAAAATTTATTTTACCTTTTGTGTACATGATACATGGGGTTGACAGCTATAAATTACTCAAGGAAATAAACAAGCAAGCAGCGAAACTGCAAAGACAGATTAATTGCCTGCTGCAGGTTCATATTGCGCAGGAAGAGACAAAATTTGGCTTTAGCCGTGCTGAACTGGATGAAGCGATCGTGAATTTAACGGGCGAACAATTGCCTTTTGTGCATATCCGGGGGCTGATGGGTATGGCGTCATTGACTAATGACGAAGCTGTAATACGAAAGGAGCTAAGTGGGTTAAAAAATATTTTCGACGAGTATAAGGCTCGTTATTTTACGCAGTTTGATAACCTGAGCATGGGTATGAGCAGCGATTACAAGATCGCTGTTGAAGAAGGCAGCAGCATGGTAAGGATCGGAAGCTTGCTTTTTGGATCAAGAGTTTAATATGATGGCAATAAAAAACCCTTTTGAAACAAAAAGGGTTTTTTATTGCCTGAAACCAGGGGAAAAATTATCTAAAACGTATCAATCTTAAACCGAGTGTAAGCGATAGCACCGAGTTATTGCCGTTATTATCTATACCGCGGACGTCGGTAGTGTAATAAGCTGGGAAGAAACCGAAACTGTATTCTGCACCGACTGTTAACCTGTCATTAAGGCTCACCATTGCTTTCAACTGCAGACCTGCGTCGACGGCCTTCCATTTATCACCGAATTCAATTGTATGGCTGCTTCCGGCAGAATCAATTTTACTGCGGAATGCGTAACCTCCAAAAAATCCGCCACCACAGTAGAAAGTATTGTTGTGCGTCAAGGGGAAATACAAAAGAAAATCAGCGTAGGCCTGCGCATAGTCCAGACGAACTGTTTGATCAGTCAAAGAAAATTTAGCACCTTTTTCCGTTGCCTGAACGCCAAATTCGTATCCAACCTTTGAAATTGCATATTCGTGGCGAACTGCAAGTGCTATTTTAGGTGCCCAAATTGCTTTAAATTTCTCAACGCTGCTATTGCTGGATGATTGGTATAGAGATGCGATGTTGGCCGCACCATAGCCATATAAATAAGTTTTATTCTGATTGTATGGTGACTGTGCTTTTACATAAGTGCAGATCATGGATATTGTGAGTAGTAATAATACCTTTTTCATGTGTGTTACTTTCTGATAAGGAAATTTAAGATTTAAAAATTAAACAATATGCGTGCAGCATTAATACAACAGAACCGGTAATTTTTTTACATACCCTTATTCGGGGTTCAAAAATCGATGCAATAATATTAATAATTGCCTGAAAGACAAATTGTATTTTCTTTAAATTGTTATATCTGCTTGAATTTAATTCAAATGAACGCTGCTCCTGCGTTTGGAATTTAAGAGTTTGGCACCTACGGCAGGCAGCTACTGCTTTGCAGCTTTTTGCCTGCCATAATCAAATACCAGCTGGCAAAAAACCTTAACACCTACATCCAGTCTGCTGTCATCGATGTAAAAATCAGGAGTGTGATGTGCCGGTGTTGTAACCGGATCTGCGCCGGCCGGCATTCCTCCAAGAAAAAAGAAAAATGCAGGGGCATGCAATCCATAAAACGAAAAGTCTTCCGAACCAGTAACTGCATTTTGTGAAGCCACATTTTCGGCACCTGCTGCTTTTTCGATAGAAGGCAACATCATTTTTACTAAAGCCGGATCGTTGTAGGTAAGTTCTGTTTTCCCGGAGACAGATACATCCGCCGTCGCTCCAGAAGCCTCGGCAATCTTCGTTGCGGTAGTAATTATGCGACTTTGGACGTCTTTTCTCATATCCTTATCGAGCGTTCTTATAGTTCCTTCCATGATCACTTCTTCTGGAATAATGTTACTTCTTACACCACTGTGGATCTTGCCAACTGTTATTACCACAGGGTCTTTGGTTAAATTTTCCTGCCGGCTTACAATCGTTTGCAAACCAGTGATGATTTGTGCTGATACCACGACAGGATCTATACCGCTCCATGGCTGCGAACCATGAGAAGAGCGGCCTTTTACTTTTATAGTAAACCAGTCGCTGGCAGCCATAGTGCCACCGCTGGTATATCTTATTTGCCCAATAGGTGTTTGCGAATTAATATGCAAGCCGAATACAACGTCGACCTTGGGATTATCCATTACCCCTTCTTTTATCATCAGCGGAGCACCCCCTTCTTCATCGCCAGGCGGGCCTTCTTCAGCTGGCTGGAAAATAAATTTAATAGTGCCTGCAACCTGGCCTTTCATTTTCGAAAGTACTTCTGCAGTGCCCATTAAAATGGCAACATGGGTATCATGGCCACAGGCGTGCATAATGGGGACTTTCTGGCCAAGATAGTCACCGCTATCCTTGGAGGCGAAAGGAATATTTACTCTTTCAAACACTGGCAGCCCGTCCATATCGGCACGCAGCGCGATTACCGGTCCGGGTTTGCCACCCTTTAAGATACCAACAACACCTGTTTTGCCAACACCGGCCTGTACCTCAAGCCCGAGTTTTTTCAAATAGGCTGCCACATAGGCGGCTGTGTTATACTCGCGGTTCGAAAGTTCGGGATGTTGGTGTAAGTAGCGCCTCCAATTGATCACCTCTGGTTTTATCTCAGCAATATTTTTATCAAGCTCAGCATCAGTATTCTGGGCGGTGGAAAAAAATGGGAAACACAACAGGATAAAAAGAAATCTTCTCATGTGCATTATTTAAACTGTTTAAATCGGGGCTTTAATTTTTTATAAATGTGTATGCGTCGTATTCTATAAAGTCGTTCATCTTTATATCAACTGAAGAAACCCTCCCGAATTCGGTTTTAAACTTAATCGGAAATATTCCAAAGGCGGGATTGTTATAAGTCATCAGCCATTCATCGTTATCCATGTATTGAAGTTTTGCTACTAGATTTTTGTGACCGAGGAATTTTATTTTAAGATCCTCTCCATCTGGTACGATGCTGATGAAACCATAAAGCTCATTATCATAAGTTCCCGAATAATTAATTAGTGGCATCGAAGGTTTTTGTCCCTTTAGCCTTGCCTTTAATGCTGTTATTCTATTGAGGCTTTCATGCCGTTCTTTTGCAAACCATTCCAACTGCATAGCGCTTCTGTCGAAATATGGCATGTCGAGGTAAGCATCAAGTATCATATAACGCAAGGCTTCAAAAAAGTTCTGATTGTCGTTGTTGGTTAAAATTGTTATTCCAAGATTTTCTTCTGGAACAAAGCAAGTGTTGGTTACAAAGCCATCTGCCCCGCCGGTGTGCCAGAATACCTGCCGGCCATTATAGTCCCTTTGAAAAATACCCATTCCGTAACCATAGTAGTTGGAAGGGTAGTAGCCCGATTTTGTGCTGCTGACAATCGTCTGCATTTCACGTGTGCGCTTAACCACGGCCCATGGCAATACCTGTTTACCTTCATAACGACCACTGTCAAGCTGCATCTGTAGCCAATGGGCTATATCACTTACACAACTCACCATGCTGCCGGCAGGAGCAAGGTTATCAACAAGATCATATGGCAGTAATTGCAGGCTGTCGTAAAATGCGTTGCTGTAAGGCCGTGCAGCATCAGGCATTTGCGACATGTTATATCCCAGTGTTTGTGTATGGCTCATGCCCAGCGGCTCAACAAGGCTGTCGTACACATAAACTTCCCATGGCTTTCCCGACACTACCGGAATAATTTCACCCGCTGTTAAAAAACAACTGTTGCAATAACCATAGCTCTGCCGGAAGTTTTGCGAGGGCTTTAACAGCTTCATTTTATCCATTATCTGTTGGCGGGTAAGAGCTGAATTCCAAAAAGTGAAATCGCCCTGGAAGGTTTTGGTGCCAAGGTGATGGCTTAGCATATCTCTTATGGTAACAAGATCGTTTGTATTACGGTCAGCAAGCCTGAAAAGTGGAAAATATTTGGTAATCTTATCATCCAGAGAAAGCTGTTTATCATACTCGAGTTGCGCCAATGAAGTTGCCGTAAACAATTTGCTATTGCTGGCGATCATAAATAAAGTATTCTCGTCAACCGGTTCTTTTGTACCAAGGTCACGAACGCCATAACCTTTCATTACCACCACTTTGCCATCTTTAACTACTGCAATCGCCAGGCCGGGAATGTCCCAGTCTTTCATGCCGCGTTCAATGTAACTGTCCAGGCTGTCGGTCATAAATGAAGGCTGGGCAAATAGTTCGGAACAACTCAAAAAGACCAATGCAATCCCCAAGAAAACATTTCTCATGCTGAAAATAAATTAAAGCGGAAAGATAATCTATATATACAAAGAACAGGTTTCGCAACAGGTATAAAATCATTTATGTACCCGGCATTTGTTTTTTATAGCATCTTCCGTTGCGTCGCACACTTGTACGCTTGAGTCTAGAACCTGCAACTACGAACTTGTTTCAGCAGAATGAACACTGATCTTGTGGTGAATAACGGGCAGAACCCTGAAGTGAGTTGTGCTGTATGAGCCGGCACTACTGCACAACCGGCTATGCCATGCGCACAGTAGCTGGCAACAACAAAAGAACACTCCAATTTACCGCTAAAACGGGTAGCCGCAATCGATAAGACCTTCACAAGCAATGGTTGCTTTCTTCTCACTGCTTTGCATGGCGAGTTCGATTAGTTTGATCGTGTTATAACCATGCTCAGGTCGCTCACGCAAAGGCATTTGCTCACGGATGGTTTTATAAATATTCTGGTAGTAATAACCATAATCGCCTTTTGAACTTGGATATTTCTCCCTGATAATGCGGCTCTCGAATTCTGTATGCAAAAGGCCATACATGGAGCTATCCTCATAGCCCCAGTTGGGTACCTCGTTTGGCAGTTTGCCGGCACGCAAAAACACCTCCTGAGGGTCTTCGCCTGACTTAAGAAACGATCCACTAGTGCCGTGTATCATGTAACGGGGGCCGGGTTCACGAACAAGCATGCCACTCTTCAGCGTTACCTTATTAAAGCCGTAATCCAGCTGCACTTCAAAGTTATCAACCGTTCTTGCATGTGGCCTTTGGAGGCGTACATCAGCAGTAATATTTTTTGGTAACCCGAATAAATACAAGGCCTGGTCAATGATGTGCGCACCCAGGTCGTATAAAATGCCGGAACCAGGGTCTGGTTCTTCCCGCCATGCATTTGGTTTTGCTTCGGGGCGATAGCGATGATAATGCGCCTCGTAGCTGTGAACCATGCCCAGCATATTTTTTTTGAGTATTTCTGCAATGGTGATAAAGTCGGTCACGTAACGCCGGTTCTGGAAAACGCTGAGCATTTTGCCGGTTTGACTGGCTACATCGATCAATGCCAATGCGTCACCTGAAGTTATGGTGAACGGTTTGTCAACCACCACATGTTTGCCAGCCAGCATTGCTGCTTTTGAATACGGAAAATGCGTGTCATTTGGCGTGGTGATTACCACCAGTTCAAGTTCATCTATCTGTAAAAGTTCTTCCAAATTCCGCACAATACGTGCAGCCGGGAAGAGCGCCGCAGACTCATTTCTATGTCTTTCAAGCACGGCAACTACATCAAAGTGACCGGGTTGTGTTTTAATAAAAGGGGAGTGCATGAACTTGCCTGCTGCACCGAATCCAACAACAGCGGTCTTGATAGGGTTACTCATTAGTGTGTATTTAGGAATGCCTCAAATATAGTTAATCGCAACAAGTGAAAACCGGTTTTGCCTGTGATACTTTGGCTTGACCTTATCGTTGCTGTATGGCATAGTGATATGTTAAATGTCCGGCATAAAATTTCTATTTGTAAGATAAACGCACTTACTTCGTATTCACAATAAAAAGTTATGCGCTCAAAATTGGTGAAGTCCGCTATGCTGTTCATTATCGTAATTGGTGTTTCCGCCATTTTTATCTCGAAAAGTAATGCAAGGGAAGGAATACCGAACCCTGCCGATGAAAAAGGGATAAAATTCATTGAACAGGATTGGAGCAAAGCGCTTGCTACGGCTAAAGAACAGAAAAAACTTGTTTTTGTCGATATTTACGCTACATGGTGTGGACCCTGTAAATTGCTGAAGAAGAATACTTTCAGCGATGAAAAAGTTGCGGCCTTTTTTAACCAGCATTTTGTGAATGTTTCTGTAGACGGCGAAGCAACCATAGGCCCCGAACTTGTAAGAAAATATTCGCTGGAAGGCTACCCTACATTACTTGTGACCGACGCAGAAGGCAAACCGGTACTTTATTCCGTAGGCTATATTGATGGCCCTACACTTCTTAGATTTGCAGAAGAAGCAATTAAGAGGGGATCATAATATCAATTTATTTTCCGCCAGCATCAGCTTTATTTTAAGCGTTGCAGCAACAGAAATAGCATCTGTAATCTTACCATCCTGTACCATTTGATAGAGTTGACCAAATGGTATTTTTTTTATCATTAATTGCTCTGTGTCTTCCGGTGCAGATTCGTGTTGCGACAGCCCTGTTGCCGCATAAACCACACAATATTCGTCGCTTACAGAATTTGATAAATGCAGGTCCAATATTTTTGTCCAGTACTCTGCGTGAAGCCCTGTTTCTTCCTGCAATTCCCGCTGCGCAGCATGAAGTGGCGCTTCTTCAAGCGGGCAACCTCCTTCCGGAATCTCCCAACTATACTGATCCAGTGTAAACCGAAACTGCCCAACTACATAAGTGTTGAGATCTTTGTCTAAGGGAATAATGCCGACCGCTATGTTTTTAAAATGCACTTTGCCATAAATACCACTCCCACCTGAGGGGTTAATAACATCGTAATGCTTTAAACTTATCCAGTTATTGCTATAAATTTCCTGTTCGTTGATAACCTGCCATGGATTGTGTTGCTCATTCATACTATGAAAATAAATATTAGGATCTCTGCATGTAATAATTACCTCGTGATTTTTTTTAAAATATTAATGTTACCATCAATTTGGTCGGTGTAAGTAAGGCCAAGTATTTTGCTGATGAGCGGGTACACGTTTACATTTTCGAAAGCACCAATTCTCTTACGCTTTTTTAGTTGTGGTCCCCAGGCCATAAATGTGGCATGCATATCTTTAATCTCAGGGTCATATCCATGTTTGCCCGGTGACACCGGCTGATTGCCAAACCTGAAAGCAAATGGCAGGTGAGGGATAAGAATAATATCTCCTATACGGTTGAAACGATCATCGCTTTTGCTGTAATGCCATTTTGCCGGCATATTTGTAGCGAGATAAACATCATAGTCCTTTGCAGTTGCCTTTAGTCTTTCATAAGTAGGTTGTATTTCAGTTTTGTTTTTCGCATAAAGCTGTACTAAAGCATCACCACGCGGAATAATGAATTCAGCTGTATCAACTACGGCCGGCAACGCAATGCCCTTTGTTGTATCAATCTCTGTCATGCCGTGGTCGGAAACGAAAATGTAGTTCACGGGCAAATGAAGAGAGTCAATTACTGCTACCATTCTGCCAATACTTTCATCAACCAGGTGGACTGCGTCTTGGGTTTCTTTTGCATCAGGTCCATATTTGTGCGCTTCATGATCTACTTCTGGAAAATAAAAAGTAATCAGGTGAGGGCGTTGTGCTTCGGGCAATTCCAACCATTTTTTTACTGCGGCTATGCGGTCATCCATTTTTATTGCATCGCTGTAATCGTAATAATAGGTTGGCCTGGTACCTTGCACAGCCGCTTCCGATCCAACCCAGTAAAAGCATGCACTTAGCATTTGCTGTCTTTCCGCAAGCACCCATAGCGGCGTGCCTCCATACCACGAGCTATCCTGCACCGCCTTCCTGTTCGACAAGCTGTAGCTTTCATTTTTCTTTGCGTCAAACATAGCATTGCCTACCAGGCCATGATGAGCAGGATAAAGGCCTGTTACTAAAGTGTAATGATTTGGAAAAGTAAGCGAAGGAAACGATGGTATCATTGACTGGGCTGTTACACCTGAACGTGCAAACTTTAAGAGATTTACCGCATTAAATTTTTCTGCATAATCCCAGCGAAAGCCATCGGCAGAAATCAATATCACATAAGGTTTTTGTTCCTGCTTTTTGCTGTTAACGCGGCCGGCAATTATTTTTTGGTTAACTGCCTGAGGCATTGCTGTTGTTGCAAAAACAGACAACACAAAAACCAATGCGATGTTTTTTTTCATAGCCGTGTTTTGAAGAAAGGCAAATTTAACCTATTATGGTTTATCGGCTCTTACGGTTTTTGAATGTGGAATATTTTACCGGTTATCTTTTTGTTACCGGCAACAGTGCACTTTGCATCGCCGGTTGTGTCACTCACTTCAGGGTTCGGAACATTTGCCGGCTGTTTCTGCTGAATGCCTTTCTGCACGTACAAGTGTGCGACGCAACGGTTGCTCAATGCTTGAGTGGAAGCCGGGTGCATAATATAATCAACATTAAAACGGCATACATATTGAGTAAAGGTGAATCGTGCCGTAGCTTAACGCTGGGTTCAACAATATTTATTATCATAAATAGCTTTATGTAATGGGCTACCCGGGTGAAAAACAGAAAGATCAGTTTATCATTGGAAAGCGATTGGATAATTTTTTTTCGGGGGTGTATGATGTTTACGTATTTACCAAACAATTTTTCAAAGAAGTTTTTCTTCCGCCATACGAATTCCAGGAGATTATCAGGCAGTGCTATGATGTGGGATACCGGTCACTTGCCCTTATTTCATTGACCGGTTTTATAACAGGACTTGTATTTACCAAGCAGTCACGGCCGTCACTTGCCGAATTGGGCGCTACCTCATGGTTGCCCGGGCTTATTGCGATTGCAATTGTCCGGGCACTGGCACCTTTAATTACGGCGTTGATATCAGCTGGTAAAGTGGGTTCCAATATGGGAGCCGAACTGGGGTCAATGCGTGTTACCGAGCAAATTGATGCGATGGAAGTATCTGCCACAGATCCATTTAAATTTTTGGTTGTAAGCCGCGTTGTTGCTACAACCATCATGGTTCCTGTGCTTGCTACCTATATGTGTTTTATAGGACTTATGGGCGCGTTTGTAAATGTGCATTCTAATGAGCAAACAAGCCTTATTGCTTTTTTTCAACACGGATTTGCATCAATTTCTTTTCTTGATCTTTTTGCTTCAGTCGGCAAGTCAGTAATTTTTGGTTTTACTATTGGCCTTACAGGTTGCTACCAGGGATATAATGCCGCAAAAGGTACGCAAGGCGTTGGCAAAGCGGCAAACAAAGCTGTTGTTATTTCTATGTTTCTGATTTTTATTGAGGAGATGCTGATCGTTCAAATAGTGAATGCGATAAGACCGGTTTAAAATAACAATGAAAAAATCTGCAGCGCATATTAATAAAGAAAATGCAGTGATTCGCCTGAGAGGTCTTGTAAAGTCATTCGGCGATTTGTCTGTATTAAAGGGAATTGATCTTGATGTTTACGAAGGTGAAAATGTTGTAGTGCTCGGTAGGTCGGGGAGTGGCAAATCCGTGCTGATAAAATTGATCGCAGGAATGTTGAAACCAGACCAGGGTTCGGTAAAAATATTTGGAATGGAAGTTCCGCAACTCGCTCCAAAAGTATTGCAACAACTGCGTTTGCGCGTTGGCTTTTCTTTTCAGGGCAGTGCATTATACGACAGTATGACTGTAAGGGAAAATCTTGAATTTCCGCTTGTGCGCAATAAACGGGAACTGACTTCAAAACAGGTAGATGAAGCTGTTGAACAAGTGCTCGATAACGTAGGATTGTTGGCATTTGTTGACCAGATGCCTGCGCAATTATCAGGCGGTCAGCGGAAACGTATAGGTATCGCAAGAACTTTGATACTGCAGCCTGACATCATGCTATATGACGAGCCCACTGCAGGACTCGATCCCGTAACAAGCATTGAGATAAATGATCTTATTAACGAAGTGCAGGTGAAATATAAAACCAGCTCCATCATTATAACGCATGACCTCGTATGTGCAAGAACTACCGGCGATCGTATTGCGTTGATGGTGGAAGGAAAGTTTAGGGAAACCGGAAGTTTTGAGGAAGTTTTTGAACGCAACGATCCGGAGGCGAAGCGTTTTTATGAATATAATTTTATAGGAGAAGAATGAGCACAAACAAAAATAAAAGATCAGTGGTAATAGGTGTATTCATTTTTGTCGGGATAGTAATACTCGTGCTTGCTGTATTATTGCTCGGTGGACAACGCCAGACTTTTGAGAAAGCTTTTCCCATTTCTGCCGAGTTTGAAGACGTTAGCGGATTGAAAATTGGCGATAATGTCTGGCTCTCTGGCGTGAAAGTGGGTGTAGTAAAAAAAGTTTCTTTTACCGATAGCACGTCTGTAATAGTTTTAATGAATATTCAACCCGATGCAGTGCGCTTTATTCACAAAGATTCCAAAGCAAAACTTGGTGCCGATGGTTTAATGGGAAATAAACTCATTATTATTTATGGAGGTACAGCAACTGCTCCGTTGATAGCAAAAAACGACCATCTTATAGTAGAGCAGGCCTATGGAGCGAAAGACATGCTCGCCATGCTTGATAGCAGCAACAGGAACCTGCTGGTAATTTCAACCAACATGAAAATGATCACCGGCAGGGTGCTCGATGGCGGCGGCGCAATCGCTACGCTGCTGAACGATCCTGCGATTCCCCGCAACCTTAAAGCTTCCTTGTCCGACGTGGAGGCCACACTCAGTCATCTTAAAGAAACCGCCGCTCAAAGCAGAAAAGCCATTGCTAATTTTACGCAGTTTTCTGCGCAGCTAAACACACAAGGCAACCTGGTCAACGACATCGTTACCGATACAGTTATTTATAACAACCTTCGCAACAGTATTTCGCAGCTGCGTGAAACCATGTATAATGTGGCTGAATTTGCAGATAACCTTGAAAGGGCAGGGGAGCAACTTCACAGCAATGATAATCCCGCCGGCGTTCTACTAAATGATAGGCAGGTTGCTGACCATCTTAAAACCACCATCCGTAATATTGATTCAGCCAGTCACAGACTTGACGAAGACCTCGAAGCTGTGCAACACAATCTTCTACTGCGCGGCTACTTCAAAAAGAAAGAAAAGGAACAAAAACCCTGAGCCACAACGCAGCGATTTTCTATAAACTTTATTTTTTTTGCATTTTTCCTGAAGGTGCTTGCTAGCTTTATCGCTTCAGTTATATCTTTAGCGTGCTGCCTGATCTTTTACGACGATAACAAATTGTCTTAAACGTTCAGGCGGTGTTTGAGTTAATTCATAATATCCATATTCACTTGCAGGAAAATTAATCAGCATGAGAAAATTCAGGTTGCTTGTTGCCATCATTTGTTTTGTCGGTATCAATAGTTTTGCTCAAACAGAACGGCCGGTTTGGAGCAAAGAAAAAGCCAATGAGTGGTATACTGCAAAAGGCTGGTTGCGTGGCAGCAATTTTACACCAAGCTCGGCCATTAATCAGTTGGAGATGTGGCAGGCCGCATCTTTTGACGCACCCACTATAGACCGCGAGCTGGGTTTCGCCGAGTCCATTGGGTTTAATTGTATGCGTGTGTTCCTGCATCATGTGGCTTGGCAGGTTGATAAAAGTGGGTTCAAACAAAGAATGAACAGCTTTCTCGATATCGCAGATAGGCATCACATCATCATCATGTTTGTTTTGTTCGACGATTGCTGGAACGATGTGTACCATGCAGGCACCCAGCCTGCGCCAAAAACCGGTGTACACAATTCAGGCTGGTTGCGCGATCCCGGTGGCTTGTATTTTAAAGAGCCTTTGCTTAAAGACACGCTGGAACATTTTGTAAAAGATATTCTAACCACCTTCAGGCATGATAAAAGAATCTTATTGTGGGATGTTTATAACGAGCCTGGCAACTCCGGTTATGGTAATAAAAGTCTCGATCTGCTGAAAAATGTTTTCGTGTGGGGCAGGCAGGTTAATCCCGATCAGCCTTTGTCGTCGGGCGTTTGGTCACCCGATCTCAAAGACCTCAACCAGTTTCAGCTTGCTAACTCCGATGTCATCTCTTATCACAATTACGGCGATGAAAACGAGCACGCCAGGGTTATTGACAGTCTTCGAAAATTCGGCCGGCCATTAATTTGCACCGAATATATGGCAAGAACAAGGGGCAGCAGGTTTCAGAACATTATGCCGCTGTTAAAACAAAACAATGTGGCCGCAATCAACTGGGGTTTTGTTTCTGGCAAAACAAACACGATTTATGCATGGGATACACCAATGCCCGATGGCAGCGAACCCAAAGTCTGGTTCCACGATATTTTTAGAAAAGATGGCTCAGCATTCAGCGATACGGAAGTGAATTTTATTAAATCGCTAACGGGTAAACAATAAATTTTGTTCCCGGCTTTCGTACTTCGTGGCATCTGCCTTGCGTCGCACTCTTGTACTTTATAACCCTGAGCGACGAACTCAAAGCACAGCGGAAGGAACATTGAATAGCTTTTTGCAACCTGTTACCTGCGACTTATGGTTCAAGGCTGCACTGCAGCACAAGAGTGCGACGCAACAAAAGTTCAATCAATAATCAAAAGCATGGCCCATAAAAAATATACAATGAAAAACGTTCTGCCTATTCTATTCCTTTTTGTATGCGGTGAGTTATTTGCACAGGTTACCAAAGCCCCTGCTTACCCGTTGATAACTCACAACCCTTATTTAAGCGTGTGGTCTTTCACCGATGAGTTAACGGCCTCTTCCACCAAACACTGGACAGGCGCCAATCAATCGTTGATCGGATTGATAAAAGTCGATGGAAAAACATACCGCTTTCTCGGCAAGGAAGAAGCGCAATTGGAAACATTGGTTGCCGCCGGGGACGAAAAGCCTTACTCCTGCGCCTATACAGAAAAGGAGCCCCCCGGCGACTGGATGAATGAAAATTTTGATGATGGTAAATGGCAAAAGGGAACAACACCGTTTAGCAATGACAAGGATATGGGAAAAACACTTTGGGTAACTCATGATCTATGGATGCGCAGAACTTTTACACTCGCTGAAATCCCGGATAGAAAAATATACCTGAAGGTGCAAAACGATGACGATGTAGATGTCTACCTGAATGGCGAAAAAGTTTATTCCTGTAATTGCTGGACTGCCAAGCCACAATATTTTATACTAACCGACGCAGTTAAAAGCAAATTGAAGAAAGGTAAGAACGTGTTGGCACTGCATTGCGTTAATACAACCGGTGGCGCATGGCTCGATGCAGGGCTTAGCATGGAGCCGAAACCGTCTGAAAATGCTGTTACTATCGGTACCGCACAACAGCAATCGGTGAACATGAATGCCACGCAGACGATTTACCAATTTGCCTGCGGTGGAATTAACCTGGCGGTCACCTTTACATCGCCCTTGCTCATTAACGATATCGATATTATGGCGAGGCCAGTGTCTTATATTTCTTTCAAACTGCAGTCAAACGACGGCGCGGAGCACAATGCGCAGTTGTATTTTGGCGCTTCCACAAATCTTGCGACCAATGTTGGGTTGCAGGAGGTAGCGGCTACGCAATATAAAAGTGGCGATCTCAGTATTCTAAAAGCCGGCACTGTTGAGCAAGCCGTTTTAAAAAGGAAGGGCGATGATGTACGCATCGATTGGGGCTATGTTTATGTGGCGGCTGATAAAAATGTTATTCAAACCGTTTCAGCACCCGAACTGGCTTTTGAAAAATTCGCTTCCAAAGATGTGGCGGCGAAAGTAAATCTAACAACCGGGAAGCGTCTTATGCTTAATACCATTTTTCCGGTTGAAAAAATAGGAGCTAGTTCGAAAGAACAGATGCTGATGATCGGCTATGATGATATAGATGCTGTTCAATACTTCCACGAAAATTTAAAAGCATGGTGGAAACTTCCTGCGGGAACTACTATTGAAAAAGTTCTCCAAAGCGCTTATAAAGACTATAATTCCGTTTTATCAAAGTGTGACGTTTTAAACAAATTGATCTACAGCGATGCGGTGAATGCGGGTGGAGAAACATACGCCAAACTTTGCATTGCAGCATACCGCCAATCGATAGCCGCGCATTCTCTTACTAAAAGTCCCCGGGGTGAACTGTTGTTTTTATCCAAGGAAAATTTCAGCAATGGCTCCATCAATACGGTTGATGTAACTTATCCTTCCGCGCCATTATACATTGCGTATAATCCACACCTGATGGAAGGAATGCTAAATGGTATTTTTTATTTCAGCGAAAGCGGCAAATGGGCAAAGCCTTTCCCTGCGCACGACCTGGGAACGTTTCCATTGGCAAATGGGCAAACCTATCCGGAAGATATGCCTGTAGAAGAATGTGGTAATATGATGATACTTACTTCAGCCATTTGCAAGGCAGAAGGCAGTAGCGAGTTTGCGAAAAAGCATTGGCAAACACTTAGCCAATGGGTCGACTTTTTGGTAAAAGAGGGTCTTGACCCTGCGAACCAATTATGCACCGACGATTTTGCCGGGCATCTTGCCCGCAACGCAAACCTTGCCATCAAAGCAATATGCGGTGTGGGTGGCTACGCGATGATGGCCGAGATGAACGGAGACAAAGCAACTGCGGAAAAATATTCAGCCATCGCTAAAGATATGGCTACTAAATGGCAACAGCTTGCAGATGCCGGGGATCACTATGCATTAACCTATAATGACAAAAATACATGGAGCCAAAAGTATAACCTTGTGTGGGATAAATTGCTTGGCCTTCATTTATTTCCTGCAGAAGTTTACAACAAAGAAATAGCGTATTACCTGGCGCGTCAAAACAAATTTGGATTGCCTCTAGATAGCAGAAAGACCTACACAAAATCCGATTGGATTATTTGGAGCTCAACGCTTGCTTCCAGCCACGATGATTTTGAGAAATTCATTGATCCAATTTACAAATATGCTACCGAAACGCCTACCCGGGTTCCGCTTTGCGATTGGCACGAAACCACTGATGGCAGGCAGGTTGGCTTCCAGGCAAGAAGCGTTGTTGGAGGCTATTTTATTAAAGTGCTGGAAGCTAAAATGAAAAAATAATTATGAACCCGGCTTTGGAATAAGCTTAGAACTTTTCTTGCGTCGCACCCTTATGCGGTTTGCCCGTATCTGAGCAAGGACTTCAATTTACTGCCAATCTTAGTTTGTCGAAAAAAAGCTCTGAACGTTGAAGAGTGCGACGCAACGGAAGCTGAACAGCGATAAAAAGCCGGGTAATAAAAATTTTAAAAAATACTATTTGAATTATCACTGTTCACCTGCACAATATCCGGTGCTTTTATATAAGTGCTGTTATACCTGAAGCGAAGATTGCCGGTAAGTGTTAGCTTGAAAGAGTTTTGGTCGATCTTTCTTGGAAACCAGGCAAGCCGGAGCTCGATGGTGCCAAATACGAGTTGCTCATTGCGTGTGCGAAGGCCGCCGCCCAACCCCCAAAATGCATCGGATTTGCTAAAGGGTTCATTTTCTGGCGTAAGCAGCGACATATCCGCAAATGCAAACGGGCCAAATTTAAAACCGAGTATTTTATAATGCAGAAAACTGTTGGTTTCTGTGTGCAGGCTTATGCGTTGATCGCCCCGCGCCGAATCGGAGCTAAAATACCGCACACCAAACGGATTGTTGATGCTGAGCGGATCGAGGCCGAGCCGGTTAAACAGTTTGGTATAACTAAAATTGACATACTGCCTTATTTTAACATCGTTGATATAAAAAACCCGGCTGAACATTCCTACGCCTGCAAGCAGACTGGCGTCATTCATTGTTCCTTTGTAGAAAAAACTCCCCGCTTTTAAAAAATATTGGATAAAGTCGCCCTTGTTGCTGTAAACATAACGGTTGGCATCAACTCCTGCGTAGGGCCGCTTAAGATCGGCCTGCCTGAACCAACCGGTTGTAAAAGAAACATTGTAGCCATGAGGCAAATCTTCGGGAGAACCGAAGCCATAAATATAATTTGTTTTATAGAAGTGCTGCCTGAAGAAAGTGAACTGGGCCAGCAGCGCTTTCTTATTGTCGTACCTGAAATCATATTGGCCCGAAACCTGGAACGGCCGCTCGGTAAACTGATTTTGAAAATAGCGGATGCTAATGAATTTCCTGTCCTGACGAAGGTTCTGGCTCATTAATTTTTTAAGTCCAATATTGTAACCGATCCAACTGTCGAAGGTGCTATAATTATAATGGTAATATAAACTGTCGGCTTTCTGATAAGCATTGGTCGATTTGTTTTTCGCCAGCGTTATCGCACCAGCAAAGTGCGAATACTGCGATACCAGTGGTCTTTCAAGCATACCATAAATTGCGCGCTCATCTTCTGCGCCATCATCAAGATTTGGATGAATCGTGCTATAAGAGGTGGTTGCATTGATGAATGTGTGAAAGAGATTGTTTTTGCCATATAATAATTCATAGCCAAGCGCAGGCGAGCGGCCTTTCTCCCAAAGGGTCGAAACAAATATCTTTTGTGCTGTGCCAGCGACATTCACATCGCCGCCTTTTGCTTTAATGCGGCTTGTGCTAAAATCATTTATTTCGCCTGTTATGCTAAAAAGATCTTTGGTAATAACAAGCAGGTCCACCGAATCAGGCTCACCTTTTACCGGTATAACAAAGATTCTGGCATCTTGAATAAAAGGCAGCGAGCGCAGGTATCTTTCATTGTCTGCAAGTACATAGGCGTTCAAAGCTTCTTTGGGTCTTAAGAAAATATTGTCTCGTATTGCCCATTCCCTGGTATTCCGATGCAATTTTTCAAGAAAGGTTTTTTCGCCGGCATTTTGCACAGCCAGCGTATCTGCAAAATTTCTGTTGATGCCAATTACTCTTACTTCAATAGCTCTAACGCCTTTGCCGTTATAAGGTGTGAAGGGCAATTCGGCTTTCTCAGTTGTTGCTGCGTTTTCTGCTGCTGCTGCTGAGTCTATGCGCACTGCGTCTAATGCGGTTTTAAAAACGCTGTGCTTTTTCTTTGTAGTCTCTGATGGGGAAGGTCGTTCTTGTGCAAGCAGTCCAAAACCGGTGAACAGGAAGTATATCGATAAAAAAAGTGCTTTTTGCGACACGGTCATTTTCGCTGAACAATTATTTACTTAAGTTAGTCAATACCCGTCATGTTCTGTTCAATTATCTGGCCGAACTGTATTTTTGAAAAATCAACCTGCTGATCCCGGTTTGTAGATGAAGGTTGGTGGGCCGGCTTTTACAACTGTGTGCGGCTTTGGTTGCGTCGCACTCTTCAGCGCTTTGCCATTTAATCAGCGGATATCTCTCTTTATTACGCTGTGTAAATTCATTGTTTCAGGAGCGACAATAAAAAAGCAGGACGTTCGTCCTGCTTTGTGATCCGGATTGGACTCAAACCAATGACCCACAGCTTAGAAGGCTGTTGCTCTATTCAACTGAGCTACCGGACCCTTTTTTTGTTTTAAACCCTCAATACTTGTTCATTGAGCGGCGGCAAAAATAAATTTTAATTAGTTTGCACCCAAACAGAACTGGAAAAAAGATGGATGTAAAGATCGAACAAGGCTGGAAACTCGCGCTGGGCAAAGAATTCAGCAAACCATATTTCCAGCAAATTGTGGCTTTTCTCAAGACTGAGAAGGCGCAAGGCAAAACCATTTACCCGCCAGGCTCCCTTATTTTCAATGCTTTTGACAAAACGCCTTTTGAAAATGTGAAGGTTGTTATACTTGGCCAGGATCCATACCATGGTCCGGGCCAGGCGCACGGGTTATGCTTTTCTGTATCCAATGGGGTAACCTTTCCGCCATCGCTGGTAAACATTTTTAAAGAGCTGCAAACCGACATCGGTATGCCCATTCCCCAAAGTGGTAACCTTACAAAATGGGCGACCCAAGGTGTATTTCTGTTAAATGCTTCTTTGACCGTAAGGGCGGGTGAACCGATGAGTCATTCAAAGATTGGCTGGGCCGAATTTACTGATGCGGTAATAAAAACGATCTCCATAAATAAAATAGGCGTCGTTTTTATTTTATGGGGTCGTTTCGCTCAGGAAAAGCAGGTGCTGATCGATGAAACAAAGCATCACGTGCTTAAAGCAGCGCATCCCTCACCATTGAGTGCAAATAATGGTTTCTTCGGATGCAGGCATTTTAGCAAAGCAAATCAATACCTTGTAAAGCAGGGTGAAGACCCAATTGACTGGCGTCTTTAACTCGCTGCCAAAAGTCTTGATAAATTAATAACCAACAACCGAAATAGGTTTTTTTCTAAAAGTCTTCGATGAGTAATAACAACATTGAGCCAGTCACAGACCACGAAAATAAATTCATGGAACCAGTTTACAGGCTGCTTGCCTTTTATGGCTTGCTGCTGTTCGTTTGTACCATGTTTGTTTTTTTCCCTTTCTATATGATCTGTTTTCTTTTAAAGGAACCGGTAGCTTCAAAGTGGCACAGGCAGGTTTCGCGAGTTTGGATGACGATCTATCTAAATCTTATCGGTTGCCCGCTTAAAGTAAAAGGGAAGGAACATTATGCAAAGGGAGCAAACTATGTGGTTGTATGCAATCACAGCAGTTTAATGGACGTGCCGGTTACAACGCCCTTTATGCCTCAGGCAAATAAAACAATTGGCAAAAAATCATTTGCTTATTCGCCTTTTTTCGGGCTTATTTATATGGCCGGCAGCATTCTCATCGATCGTAAAAGTGAGAAGAGCCGTAAAGAGAGTTTTAGAAAAATGAACTGGGCTTTGCGCATCGGGCTCGATATGGTAATTTATCCCGAAGGCACCCGCAACCGTACCAACGATCCGCTGAAAAATTTTTATGACGGCGCTTTCAAGCTTGCTGTTAATGCACGGAAGCCGGTTATGCCTGCACTTCTGTTCAATACAAAAAAGATTTTACCGCCCGATAAAGGGTTCTACCTACATCCACACAAAATTGAGATGCATTTTCTTCCACCGGTAAGTAGTGAAAACATTTCTTCGAAAGAATTGAAGGAAAAAGTCTTTCGCATTATGTGGGATTACTACGAAGCGAACTATTAAAATTATTTGTTGCCGGCTTTGGTGCATGTATCATCGCCGGTTGTGTCACTCACTTCATCGGTTGTAACTTTTTTCAGCAAGCAATAGTTTTCTTATTCAACCGCCCAATAAAGCTTTGAACGCAGAAGAGTGCGACGCAACAGGCGCTAAATAGAAATGCTGCAGCCGGCAAACAAAAACTTACCGCTGCAGCATATGAATGGCAGAATTAAATCAGGTGCGACCGAGTTTTCTTATCTTAATAACCTGGAAAATCAGGTATATCAATGTTCCCCAAACGCCGATAACTATTGAATAAGCCATTGCAAGTAGCCAGATGGGCGTTCTAAATCTTGTGGTCCATAATGCCCGCTGGTCGAAGAAATGCGTGTTTATTTCTGTTGGGAGGCCCCATGAAATATTTTTTTCTGCTAGCAGGTTACCAAAGGTTTCATTGTCATCTGCACGTGCAGCAATGGTTATGATGCCTTTTTCATTGCCGGGCAAACTGTCTTTTGTTACGGTTACTTTAACGGTGCCTGTTGAATCTGTTGTATACGTTTCTTCATCACCTGCGGAAAGAATGCCTCCCAATCGTTCGAAGCCAACCTTGAGTTCAACACCAGCGGCGGGTTTCCATTCGTTGTTATCCATTTTCATTACGGATACATTGATTACCCTTGCCCCGTCTTCGTTGGCAGTATCGATGTCGATCTTCGACTTTGTGATCACATAATCAGACACCAGTTCTTCATCGCCTTCTTTTACAATAAAAGTGTGTTGGGAAGAGCCTTCCCAAGCTGCTTTTAGTGTTGGGGGGATAAACGCTTTTGCTTTGCCGTCTTTATCTGTCTTTAACATTGCAACAAGGTTGGCTGCGCTGTCAAGATAAAGGTTGTATGTTTTGTTGGCCTGTGGTGTAAAGGTTTTTTCTTTCTTTAGTTGACTTTCGAGCAAAATATACTGCATGCTGTTATTTACATTGTAATAATGCATGCGTATAATTTTCGTTGCCGGAACAGAATCGCTTTGTGCGTTTGCTGTTTGACCGGCAGTGGCAAAACAACAAAGTGTTACGAGCAGCTTTAGTATGTTATGATGTAGCTTTTTCATTTTGTTGAGTTATGGTTTCCTGGATGGGAATAATGGGGAAAATTCTAACAAAGAAGGTAATGATGAGCAAGGCGCCGGAAAGAGAACCCAGTGCAATCGCCCATTCCTCCCAGCTTGGGAAATAGTGTTTGAAATTTTCAGGCACATTGGTCATCGGCAGGAAAGGATGCAACAGTGTTGGGGTTACGATAAGATATCTTTTAAACCAGGCTCCAACTACCACCATAATACCGGTGATGAACATGGGTAAAGGTTTTCTACCTTTTTTGGTTACCAGTACAAGTATTGGTATGACCATACCTACCAGTATCGCAAACCAGAATAAAGGAGCGAACTGGCCGGTAAAGAGTTCATCGAGATGTCCTTCTTCCGCTTTCTTCATTTTAAATGCGGGTACCAGGTATTCGTTTACATTAAAGTATAAATAAAGCAATGCCAGCAATACAACAATCTTACCCATTTTATCGAAGTGCTCTTCTGTAATATACTTTTCAAGGCTGTACATTTTTCTCACGACGAACATGGCAGTTACTACTGCGCCTGCACCAACGAGGAATGCACCAGAGATAAAGTAAGCGCCGAAATTGGTGCTGTCCCAGCCGGGCCTGTAGGTGGTGGCAAACAGCCATGAGGTTACAGTGTGTATGCAGAATGCCACGGGGATAATCAGGATACAAAGTATGGTTATCGATTTGTTGCTGATTTTTTCCTGTGCAGGGTTGCCTTTCCAGAAAGAACCCAGAAAACGGTAAAATTTTTTGAGCCATTTCGGGCCTTTAGTATCTTGTTCTCCCATGATCTTCAGGTCAGGCAGCAGCGGTATATAGAGCAGTAAAATGCTGATGAAGAGGTAAGTGGTAATTACGATTACGTCCCACATGATTGGCGACTGTATGCGACCGTAGGCAAAAAGATTAAGCAGTCTTTCGGGGCGGCCCATATCAACAATGATAATAAGCGATGCAAAAGTGATAGCGGATACAGCGATGATTTCGGCAATCCTCGTAAGGGGAGTGCTCCACTCAACGTTGGCCAGACGAAACACAGCTGTAATTAATGAACCCACAAGACTGATAGCAACGAAGAATACAAAATTGGAGATATAGATGCCCCACGAAACGTAGTCTCTCATGTTGGTGACGATCAAGCCGTCTTTCAATTGAAGATAGTATGCATATGCACCAATAAGACAAATAAGCACAAGGATGGCTACCCATATTTTACCATTGCGGCCAAATTGCTGAGGCATGAGGTCCTTCGTAATTTGTTCGCTGGTAAGTGTTGTAATATTTTCCACCGTCAGTTATTTAATGTTTACTGTTATTGTTTTATAAACCGGATTCGTAAGGGAAATTCCTGTTGACCGGAGGCAGGTAGTAGACACTTGGTTTAGTACCGAGATCTTCCATTAGCCTATAGCCGGCTTTGTCTTTTATGAGATCGGAAAACCGGAATGTTTCAGCACCGTTTGATACGGAATCCTCATTCATATCTCCAAAGAAAAATACGCCATTCGGGCATGCTGATACGCAGTGAGGCAATTCATTTCTCCTGGTCATGTCGGGACAAAAATCACATTTGCCAACGGTTCCTTTTTTCTGCGGCATACTTGTTTCGCATGAATAGTGCTGGTCTGCAACATCTGCTGTAACACCAGGGTCTCCCCAATTAAATACTCTTGTTGAATAAGGACATGCAGCCATACAAAAACGACAACCAATACAGCGGTCGCTATCTATCAGTACGAGACCATCCTGTCTTTTGAATGTAGCGTCCACCGGGCAAACTTTTACACATGGCGGTTCATCGCAGTGCATACAGGTGGTTGGTTGCCAGTAAGGTGCTGTATGTTCGCCATCCTGCATGCTTAGTACCTTTATCCAGTTTTGTCCTGAATGTACCCGATGCATGTGATTGCAGGCACTCTGGCATTTTCTTAAATTCTTGCAGCGGGCAAGGTCGATCACCATAACAAATTTTTTGCCTGGTATGCCTTTTCTCTCTTCTGCATTTGAAAGTTGCGGCACATCGGGAACAGGTTTTAAAAAAGCTTTATCCACTTCAATAATTTCACCGGTCACCGAAAGTAATTTTACTTTTTCCCCGGATGGGGCTACAGCCATTTCAGGAGTAAAAGGGTTAGTACTGTCGCTACAGCCCACTGCGGCTGCGGTAGCAAAACCGGCAAGCAGAAAATCCCTTCTGGAAGTACTGGTATGTTCGTTCATTGCTTTTTGTTTATTTGTTTACCCAACGCTGCAATTCTTCGTTGGTTATTTTTTTGCCTGGGGCGGCGAGAAATTTTTTGTCTATTTCAACGAGTTGTCCATCCTGGGTAAGCATTTTAACCGTATCAGCTTTTTCTTCTTTGGTTTTAGACCTCCAAAAGAAATTTGTAAAACCAAGGAAAGTGGCCGATCCAAAGAGTATTGCACCCCATTGAAGGAATTTCTTTCTTGATGAAGATTTTTGAGGAGCTTCCATTTTATTTGTTTTAGATAACCTGCAGCACTGCTTCCGGTTTTGGTGCAATTATCGATGCAGGTACTTTTTGCGAAATAGGCTGCTGGGAAAATAAAAGAACGGCTGGTTTAACCGTTCGTTTTATTATTTTATTTTTTCAAAGTGCGCATGAATACAACAAGATTCCATCTGTCTTCTTCATCGGGAAGTTTCTTTTTGAAGGATGGCATATCATCACGTCCTTCAGAAATCTTATAAAATATTTCACCATCTGACATGCCCTGCACATCTGATTTAGAAAAATCACCAGGCTCCGTTTTTAATTGAGCAGCTTTAGACCCATCGCCTAAACCTTTTGCCCCGTGGCATGATTTGCAATGGGTAGTCCACAGTTCTTTTCCTGCAGCAATAGATGCAGCATTACTTGCAACGGAACTTTTTTT
This sequence comes from Chitinophagaceae bacterium UBA7600, assembly GCA_002478885.1. GTDB lineage: Bacteria > Bacteroidota > Bacteroidia > Chitinophagales > Chitinophagaceae > DLKC01. Next base: position 49,794 of record DLKC01000086.1, on the reverse strand, counting down.
GCTTTTGGCAGCATCAGGCACTGTCCATGGTTTAGCTCCCTGGAATGGAGTGAATGCAGTCATTAGCGTTGCTCCAAAAAAGACAATAAGCATCAGGAATGGAATAATCAGGTTCTTTTTCATGTCTGTAGATTTGATTTTAGTGATACAATTTTTTAAAAATGAACTTAGCGTGTTATGAGTTATCATTTTATGATCTGCAACAGCTTTTGGCTTTGAGAAAAATTAAATGAATCATCAATTCTTAAAATAGAAGCCAAGGTCTGTGTCGATGTTCATCATGTCTGCAAATTCAGGATCTTTTTGACCGTCGAATAGTATTATGCCAGACATATCATCTCTTGTATTAAGATCAATACACTTACTGGTTCCATCTTTTTTTTCAAACAGCAGATACCTGGCTTGCGAGCATTCTATGATTTTTATTTCAGGCCAGTCTCTTCTTATCAACAACTTTGCATTGTTCATTTGAAAAAAGAATTCATGTGACATACTTTCGAAAATTTCTTTCGTATTTGCAGCCTTTATCTTTTCCCGCTGAACAGAATCCGGGTTGTAAAAAACCGCAGCCATTGGGTTTATGGAAAGCGTATCTCCAAATGATGATGGTGGCTTGGATAGTGTTTTTGCTAGTTGCTTCGTTTTAGTCGATGCTTCATTTTTATCTGTTAAAGAAGTGCATGCAGAAGATGTTGCTATAACGGTTGATACCAGAATTAGTCGTGTGAATGTAGTTTTACAACGGCTTATCATTTTTTATCTTTCTGCTTTTAGGTTAAGGCGCTTATCTTTTGCATGCACTAAACAGAATCTATAGTTTAACGGCACCTTGTCAGGGTTTAGATCTGGTATTTGTTTAGTAATTCCAGAGCCGGGTAATATTGAAACCTATGAGGTATTGATAACCTTTAACCACATCACCGTTTACCGTTGTGTACTCTTTGAATGGGTTATTGTGGTTATAAAGATTATTCTGTTGTGCGTTCAGCTTATCAAAATTGGTTACAAACACCTGGAACGTATGGCTGCTTGTATTAACCTCCAGTCCCAGTGAAAGGCATGGATTGGGATTATACTCCGAGTGTGAAGTTATTGGCTGGCTATAGCTGAAGATAATTGAACAAATGTTTGAGAATTTATACCTGCCTGACAATGACACGGCAAAATGTTCATGCTCCATAGACTGGTAAACGTCTCCATAGCTCTTTGAACTGGTATCATATGAAGTATAAAACCCAGTTACCGCGTTTTGGTGCGACCAACTTGCCGCAGCCTGGAGAGACAAATGGTCATTAAATTTTCGGGCAATTATCAATTCATTATAAAAGCTATACCGGTCTGAGTTATGCTTCATTTCTGCACCGTCGTACAGCGAAGCTTCTTTTCTTGTGTCGACTGCAGCATTGCCGTAGTAAGTTGCGCTTACCGGATATTTACCTGGCGTTTGGGTGATGATGGCATACTTGGCATTCAGGTCGAGCAACATCTTATTTTTTGTTATTCCAATACCCAGGTTTAAACGATTGACAGGCGCGTAGTTTACGCCGAGCCGAATGTTGGCGGAAGCGCCATATAATCCCCAAAGATCTTCAGAGCCATTATTCACATTTCCCATTCTGTGCTGGAAATCCAATTCCAAAGTTCCCTTTATTGGCACCATCACCGTTTGGTTGTCAATGATCCAGATGCTTTGAAAAGTATTCTTAGCAGGCTTTACTTTTTTGGGCGCTACTACCTGATCAACTGCGGCAGAAGAATCCTGCGCAGTCGCAGTTGTTATTGATAAAGCCAGCAGGCCGGCCAAACATAATTGGATTAGCCGGTAGCCAGGTTGATATATTTTATGTTTCATTTTTTTTTGCTTTTTGGAGTCAGTTAATTGTTTGGCGCGCCATTTCTTATCCAGTCATAAACCTTTTGCCTGTCTGAAGCAGAAGGAATGTATTCCTGCATTTCTCCATTAATCATTTTATAGAGAATACTTTCTTTTGGAATACTTGTGTTTACATAACCTCCATTTACAATTTGCAGGTAAGAAACATCAGAGGCCATATAAGGATGGTGGCCACCTGAAACGTGACAGCCTGATAAAGCACACTGTGTATTGAATATTGGGGCCAGGTCGTTTTTGAAACTTACTGCCTGAGGAGGACCATCGGGATTAACTACAGCGTCTGGAAGGATTACGTCCTGATAACATCCTGTTATAACGACGCCAGCCATAAGAAGCAGACCTGCATATATCAATATTTTTTTCATCGTAATAATTTTTGGTTTACTTATTCCTTTTTTAGGACCTGGAATTACTTGTTGTTGAAATTCATGTTGCATTCAATGTCAATAACATCTGCAATGCTTGTACTGGTGATTCCAAAGTCTCTGCAATTGAGTTGGAAAGTAAGTTGAAGACCGAAAACACTATAAGCAGCGCTTGTTCCAAACTGTACTCTTGCTTTTGGTATATATTTCAATCTGCCAACAATGGATTTTGTTATTGGGGCTCCAAGTTTTCCTTGCCAGGTAAGATCTATGGTCACGATATAGTCATTGCTGAGTTCATCAAATTTTACTTCCCTGGATTTTAACCTGGCGATGTTTGTAACTGTAAGATTTTGCGTGCCAGGTACGATTTTTATAGTTCCAAGCGTACTGATATTACAACCCGTATCACGGCCTTGTTCACCAGTATTGGATGTGTTTATCTGGACATACCCGTTGAAATAAGTTTTTGAAGGATCGCCTTCATAAAAAGCCCATGAGCTATCCAGTAGAGGTTGACCGGTAACATAATAGTTGATCATTTTTGCATCCGTTACATCATGCATACCAAACTGGTTAAACCTTCCTGTAAGTAAGCCTGCGGCTCCAACATAACTTGTTGACCAAAGGACACTGGAGTGCACTTTGTCAAGTTTCCACTGTGTGCTGTCACCAACAGTCATGGTATGAGGAAGCAGTACGGCATCACCGCGTGTGATTACTGGAGTAGGATCGGCAGGGGCAGGAGGAACTACATCTTTGTGCGTGCAACTGGCCACATATCCATAAATACTTACGACAGAGAGAAGGATCATTAATGTGGTTTTACTAAGCAGTTTCATAAAATTTATTTAAGTTGAATAATCACTGTTTCAACAACAAAAGTACCAGCAGGAAATTTTACATTTTTATGACTTTCGTCAAAATGACTTGTGATAAATATCACCAAATGAAGATTGACTTTAATTTATGTCACCGGTGATGCAATCGGGTTCTTTGAAAAATGGAGACCGAAAACGTATGATGAAATAAGTAACAGTTATGAGTGATTCAATGATTGAATAGATCTTTGGTATAAAGAACAATCCTGGAAATGGAAAAGATAGTGATTGGGGCAATAATATAAAACAAAAGACTGGCAGTATAGATATTCATGGTATTGTGAAGCCTGCTTCCGTCAGTGGACATATTTGAATACCCGTTTGCAATTTCAATTGCAAAAAGTAAAAAAAAGACCAGGCTGTGTAACAGGCTTAAAAAAGACTTTTTTGCAATGACTGTTAAAGCAAATGCTACTGTACTAACCGCCCATATGGCAATTGCCGGATGTTGAATTGTGCGGATAACGTTTTCAAGAGAGTAGTCAGGATAGATATTTTTTAATTGCAAGCCAATATATAGAGTGCCAGCAATTGCATAAGTGGAAGGCAAAAACTCATATATTTTTGAGAAAAAAATAGCGGCGTTATTTTTTTGGGCGGATAGGTAGCGCAATATTGTATAAATAAGAGGATAGCCTGCAAAAAAGGCAATGAACTCGAGCATTTGCAAATAAGCTAGAAAATCGCTACCCATTAATTATGAATGTTTACTTGTAATACTATTAGTTATCAATAAATCCGGGCCGGCAATATAATAGTATTGGCAATTGATAATTATGACCTGAATTATTTTTTAGAAATCAAATTGTGGAATAAAGTTATGCAGTACAAGAGTGCGACGCAACAATGCTTAATACATGACTGGACTTATGGGGCCAAAAAAGACTATGAAATTATTGTTGGAGCTTTTGAGTAATGCATATAGGCCTTACGTATCTAACCTTTTTTTGACGTTGCAAATAGTACAATAAAAATCCCGCAGCTAACCGTGTTAATTGCTGCGGGATTTTATATCGTTTTTTTTTGTTGTTCTAGAAGTTCCAGAGCCGTGTAATATTAAAGCCGATAAGAAATTGTCCGTTGGTGAAATCGTTTTGGTTAAATACATTATTTCTTTGCGCAAGAATACTGTGATAATTCCCCGCAATAATCTGAAACTGGTGGGCACTGGTTGTTATTTCGAGGCCTAAACAAATGTTTGGATGCGGATTATTCATTGGATGTTGGGTTATTGGCTGATCCCAACCGGCAAGAATAGACATGTTGCTTCCCACCTTGTACCGGCCGTAAAGTGCAACGGCGAAATGGCCGTGATACATTTTGCTCTGTACCTGTCCCTTGCTGTCTATATAACCCTCGACATTGTTGAACCATGAGAAGCTGGGACTTATTTGGGCAGAAAATTTTTCTGTAATTTTTCGTGCGATAATTAACTGGCTAAAATAGGAATAGCGGTCAATGCTGTTCTCGAAATTGCTCGGGTCTCTTGCATCTATAGCCATGTTGCCATAGACGGTTACACTAACCGGCATGCGGTTATCGGCGGTTTGTTTAAGCAGCGCATATTTGGCATTGAAGTCAAACTCCATATTGTCCTTCGTTAGACCGAAACCCACATACAGTTTGTCGATCGGGGCGTAATTAAAACCAAGCCGGATATTTGACGGGGCATAAAGTCCCCACAGATCATCAAACCCATTATTAACTGTCCCGAACCTGTGTTGAAAGTCGGCTTCAAACGTGCCTTTGATTGGTACCATCACACTCTGGTTGTCTATAATAAAAGAACTACCGAATGTGTTTTTTACCGGCTTTGACTTTGCTTTTGCCCGCGCAGCGGAATCCTGGCCTTGTGCCGTTACATTTACAAGCAAGCACAATGCAAGTGTTAGCAGCAGTACGCCGAACCGTATATTTTTTAGCAATAAGTTGTTTATAATTTTTTTCATGACGATTTTTTTAATTGTTTTTGGCCCCTTGTTTAATCCACGCAAGCATGAGGTTGTTGATATTCGATGGATTTGTTTGAGCTCCCAAAGGCATAGCCGGTTTGATTTGCCCGGTTAGCCAACCCATGATCTCGCTTCCCTCAGGATCATTGATATCAACAAGGTCTTCTTCAAAAATTGACCTGTATGCATTGGGAGGCGTTAAATCAGGAACCTGACCACCGGCACTATGACAACCACTCATATTGCAACTTTTGTTAAATATGGGAATCAGATCGGCTTTAAAACTCACCGGCGTAGTTACTTCTGTACCCGTGCTTTGAGTAACTGTTACTGTTTTATAGCAACCTGGTAACAGCACGATAAGCACCGCCGACAAAAAGATCCCAAGCCTTGTTTTTTTAGTTAACATGATCTTGTGTTTTAGTCAGTTTAATCTGCAATTACTTTTGAAATTTTAAAACCAAATTCGGTTGAATTGCATGTTGGTAGTTTGATCTGTCCCATACCGCAAATCCGAATTGCTGATCATCGAGACTGGAAAAATCTACGTCTTGTTTTAGCGCGTCTGAAGTTTTTAAAAGGCGTCTATATTCAACTATCCATCCGGAACCTGTATAAACGGCTGCACAATCAATATCAGCCCTTCCATTTATTAAAGGAGAAGCGATATAGCTTGGAATACATTTTGCCCCAATTCCTCCGAATACCGGGTCTCCGCTTCTTTTGTAATCTCCTCCGACATTTGGATCGATAGCCCCACCGTTATAGGATAACACACCTGTTGAACTCACGCCGGTGATCTTTACTGCCTTTCCACTTGCGGTGTCGCTTGCTGAAATGTAGTAGTAATCTGTAGCACCGGGCATAACCCAAAGTGGTACAGTTACAGTAGATCCTGTGCCATCCAGTTTTAAATTTTGCCTGTTGTTAAGAGCGCCCTGCGGCAAGGCCGTGCTGTATGTTGGCCTGTTTGGCCAAGTGGTAGAGGTGCCGGTTACAACTAAATCATCTACGTGGCGACCGTTTGCATTACCACCAGTAAGGCTGGTTACTGCCGGGCCACCTGCCCAATCCTGGTAGTTATCATCCATCTGGTTAAAGAGTACGTCCCTGCTCAGGTGTCCCCACCACATGTCAATTTTTTCATTTACGCCATTCGTATAGTGGTTTCCGCTGCTTGCGTTGGATTTGTAAACCGGGCTCGCACCAGAATAATCGGTATAGGGGGTAAATACGTGGCAACTTGCATAACAGGTTGACGTAATAAATTTTGGTGTAGAAAAATCGATATTCCACAACATGGCGATTTTATCTTCACCCCAGCCATCCCTAGTTAATATGCCATTCACATCGAAGGTTCTGGCACTTGGTTCCTGGTACCAGCGGTTGCTGTCAGCATTAAAATACCATGGTGAAACATTTACACTTTTTGATTCGTCAGCATATTCAGCCAGAAAGTATATGTATTGCCCATCATACAAAGAACGCAACGTAACGGGGTGTTGCTCGCCTATATAACCTGTAAAAAGGTTGTTACCTGGGTCAGGTACCGTTGGGATAATTTCCAGTTTTGTAGCCTGGTCCCAAATGGCATCCACTGCTCCATCCACAGATGGGCCAGCCGTGACTTTTAAAGAAAGAAGATCTGTAGCACTGTTTACATCCTCTGAAGGAAGTGTTACTTTGTTGTCTTTTGTACAATAAGTTAATGACAACAATCCTGCAACTGCTGTCACAATAACTAAACGATTTTTTCTCTGGAATCTCATAAAATTGAGTTTTATGGTTTGTTTAATACGCTGTAAAAACCTGCACAAGGTATTTTTATCGCGTTTTACAATTCTATGACAATCGTTATCTTTCTTGGAATGAAAATCATAATAATCTCAAGCCGATTGCCTTATATTTCGCGCAATAAAAATTACAGTTAGAGGCATGCTTTTTTTGAACCGCAAAATATTTGGACACGATTATTGTAGTAAGCTTTAAACCTATGCTCATCGCCTGTTGCGTCGCACTCTTGTACTGTAGAGCAACGCTGAACAATCAGTAGAATAAACTTAAAATAAGTGAAAGAGTTTCAATGAAGAATAATGGCGGCCATAAGCTATTCAACGCCCTTTACAGTCATCTGCAGTATGTAGATGGCTTTTGATGCTGTCATAAATAATACGTTCTTGTTCCTGCCTCCAAAGCAAACATTGGCAGTCCAGGCTTCAGGAATATTGATGTGTGCGATTCTAACGCCGTTATTGTTATAAACAGTAACACCCGAGCCGGCGAGATAGAGATTACCTTTTTCGTCGAGTGTAATACCGTCTGCTGACTGGTTAACAAAAATCTCTTTGTTGCTTAGCGAACCATCTTTGTTTATCTGGTATCGGTAAGTCTTATTCGTACCCATATCGGCTACGAATAAAAATTTTCCATCGGGCGTTCCAACCACGCCATTTGGCTTCTTAACATTGGCGTCTGCCAGTACCGGGGCCGATGTTTCATCTTTCATAAAATACAATTTTTCTCCGCTCAAGGCCGCGTCTGGTTTTGTCCTTTTCCAATAATCCCGCTGAAAGTACGGGTCGGTAAAATAAATGCATCCGTTGCTGTTAATCCACAAATCATTCGGCCCATTAAACGTATGGCCGTTGTAGTCTTTCACAAGCAGTGTTATTTTTCGATCAGGGCTGATCGACCATAGCTGATTATGCTCATCAGCGCATGCAATAATGTTACCTTTTTTATCGAAATACAAGCCGTTTGAACGTCCCGCATCGTCGAGAAACACGGTTAGCTTTCCTTCAATATCATATTTCCATATTTTATTATTTGGCTGATCTGTAAAAAAGATGTTGCCCTGTTTGTCAACGGCTGGACCTTCTGTAAAACTGAACTGTTTCGAAACAAGCACCGGTTTTGCTCCGGGAGCAACAATGGCTGTATCCAGGCCGTTCTGCGCATATATGCTTGTAAAAACCAGTAAAAGCAGGCCAGTCTTGAAAATTGATGCTAATAGTCGTCTCATAATATTATGTAGAAACAGTTCTTTTAGAGAAAAGGAGGTAGTTTTTTAAACGTAGCTCAGCCACCATTTTTTATGAGTGGCTTTGTATTTGCCGAACCACCTGCATGGCCAATACATAAAAATTATAAGACAAAACCAGATAACATACACCACCCATAGATCGAATCCGAATTTTTGCGGCCTGAACAGGAAAGGTATTACCGGGTCCACGATATCTTTTACGCCAAAGCCTGTTGCAAAAAAGAAAATGACACACAGCAGGTGAATTATATAAAAGTGCAATACAAAATAGAAAAAAGGCACACGGCCGTAGACCATAAGTATGCTGCTGAACTTATTTTGCGCTTTCTCGATGGCTGAAAGCAGCATTAGGGCCGGGCCAATCGTCATGCAAACAAACAGCAATGAAGGCGGGTATTTTGTTGTATTAATAAAAGAAAGAAATGTAAACAATCCGTCTTTTTGCGTTGACCAACGGGAAGGGTCGCCGTAAAAGTTTAAAGAACGAAGAACAACGAACAAGACTGTTACACATAAACCCAAAGCAAATAAAAGTTGTCGCCTTTTCGTGGCATTGGGTTGCTGGTAAAACGCCCCTAGTGAATATCCAAGCAGCATTATGCCTGTCCATGGCAGCGCGGTGTAGAATATGGCAATAAACCTTCCCGGACCAACAGGCAATATGGTTTGTGCTCCGTTAAGGAAAATACCAACGAGTGTCTTGCCAAAACTGTGATCTGGCAAATGTATGAAGTCAAAGATGTTGTGGCCGAATACCAGCACTAAACCTGTTACAAGGATCAGTTTTGTTGATGTTTTTACCAGGAGCCCCAACATAATCATACTAAAGCCTAATGCCCATAATATTTGAAAGAAGATAACACTGTAAAACGGGTTAAAGCTTAGCGCAAACGTCATCACAACAATTTCAACGATAATAAGCCAAAGGCCACGCTGCATCAGAAATCGGCTAAGTTCCTTCTTTGTTTTGCGTTGCCCGGCAATAAATGCAGACACACCCGACAACAAAACAAAAGTGGGCGCGCAAAAATGAGTGATCCATCGGGTGAAAAAGAGCATAGGTGTTGTTGATGCAAGATCCGTAGGGTTTTGCGTAACACTATTGAGGTGAAAGAAATCCCGTACATGATCAAGTGCCATAATAAGCATCACAAGTCCGCGTAAGATGTCGATCGAATTTACTCTTTGTGTGGTCATTTTTGGGTTGCTGGTCATGGTATTTACTTAAAGACGAAAGATAAAAAAGAAAACAAATCTCATGCTATTAAAAGTGTGCCGGCGGCAACGGGTGCTAACGCTAAAGTCTTTATTGCCGGTTTTTTTGCTGCGAAGAGCGGTGGGGTACAAGAGTGCGACGCAAGTATGCCTAATAGCGGTACTGTTGACGGGCCAATAACTGCTATACTGCATGGTTTTGTAATTTCCAAAATCAAAAAGCTAATTGCAACCTGTTTTGCTTACTTTGCCTTGCAGGCTTATCAACATTTAACCAGTGAAACGGCGTTAAAGCCATTAACAGCTATATACTATGGATTTGCTAACTATTATTACGTTGCTGATTGTGCTGTCGTCGGCATTCGGATACATTAATGTACGGTTCCTGAAACTGCCGGTTACGATCGGTCTTATGGTACTGGCGATTATTTTTTCTGTAATAATGCTTATTGTTAACTACTTTAATCCGCAAGTTTTTCAATTTGCGGAAGCTGTGGTTGAGCAGATCAACTTTTCGAAGGTGCTGCTCGATGTTATGCTCAGTTTTCTTTTGTTTGCCGGAGCTTTGCACACCGATGGTTCTTTGTTAAAGGCTGAAAGCCGAAACATTCTTATGTTCTCTGTTGTGGGCGTGCTTATTTCTACTTTCATCATCGCGACGTTGCTTTACTATGCGATTAAACTCACAGGCTTTGATCTTGATTATATTTATTGCCTGCTTTTTGGTTCGCTTATTTCACCAACAGATCCCATCGCTGTGCTCGGCATTCTTACAAAGGCGAATGTGCCTAAAAAAATAGAAATAAATATTGTTGGCGAGTCTTTATTTAATGATGGGGTAGGGGTTGTGATTTTTACCATTATTTTGCAGGTGATAAGAATTGGCATTGAAAATATTTCGGTTGCCGAGGTTGCTATGCTGTTTGTGCAGGAAGCGATTGGCGGTGTGATTTTTGGATTTGTAGCGGGCTGGTGCGCGTACCGGTTGCTCAAATCGATTGACAATTATGAAACAGAAGTTATGATCACAATCGCTCTTGTAATGGGCGGTTATTACCTGGCTACGATGATGCATCTTTCCGGTCCGCTGGCAATTGTAGTTGCGGGCTTGTTCTTTGGTAACAAAGCAAAAGACAATACCCTGAGCGTAACCTCGCGGCTTTATATTTATAAATTCTGGGAATTGATCGATGTTATTATGAACGCCGTTTTATTTGTGCTGATAGGGCTAAGATTAATGGTGCTCGACTTCAGTTATAACGCGCTTATTACCGGGCTATTTGCCATACCCATTGTACTTTTTGCCCGCTATGTTTCATTAAAAATTCCGCTGTTCATCGCAGGAAAAAAATCAGGAATAGAATCAAAACAGGCGCTTCTGCTGGTCTGGGGCGGTTTGCGGGGTGGCCTGTCCATAGCCATGGCGCTTTCACTTTCAGGCGAAGAGTCAAAAGACTTCATCGTATTTATCACCTATATAGTAGTGCTTTTCTCCATCCTGGTCCAAGGGCTTACCGTTGGTGGTTTTGCCAAAAGGCTGTATAAATAATTTTTTGGTATGGGCTTTTGTACTTTACTCATCGTTTGTTGTGTCACTCACTTGTGCTGTTGAAGCGCTACGCAGCAGTTGTGTTGCAATAAATCAGTTCCTTATTTGCTCAATTCCATTATGGCAGTATAAAGGGTGTTATGAATCTCCTGTTTAACAAGTAGTCCGTTCTGGTAGTAATATTTTTGATAAACGCCATTCGGAAAATCGAGCCGGTATTGCTCTTTGCCAAGATTTTTTATTTTGATGAACTCGCGGAAATTGTCGGAATACACACTTGTAATATTAACTGGCTCTTGTATAAACATACTCAACAGGTCGTAACTTATTTTGAAACAACAAACTGAATCCTTTCTGTTGCCTGTCTCAATAATATAGCCTGAGTTCACTGCCCGGTGTTTTGAGTTTACTTTTTCGCTGCCATTAACTTCCCTGTAAATCGCGGAAAACAGCAAATAGCCATTTTCGAACTGTGCCTCTGCTTTCTCAATGATCTTAAACGTGATTAACGAACCGGCTTTTACATTCGAAATGAGTTGAATGCTTTGCCTGTTGCCGTTAACCCTATGCGTAACCAATACTGAACCTATATCTGAATTTCCATGTTTTACTTTGTATTCAAGTTTTGTTTCTTGCGCAAAAACGTAAGTGTTTAAAAGCAATGCCAGGCAAGGCAAGATTAAATATATTACCCTGCGTTCCTGAAGGAAAATTGTTCTTTTCTTTGCTGGCAGGTACTTATGTTGGTTGCGCGGTACATCCATAGTATTAGCTTACCTCTTTTATGCTGTAGTTATAGCAAAAATCTTTCCTTTTTCTTTTAGACCCGGTAAAGATGGGCATTGCTGCATCCACGTGCAATTAAAATGCGCAACTGTTTCCGTTGCCTCTTTTACCGAAACCCACGATGGTAAACGTTGGAATATGTTTTTTGTTACAGCTTCAATTTCTTGTGTGCTGGAAAGCTTGTTTAACCCGAATTCGCAGATATTAACGTTTTTGAAATGAATTTGCTTAACTTGTTGCTGCAATGTACCGTGAAAACAATTGATTGTGTGGCATTACCCCAAAACACTATAATCATGAGTTCGCTTCCTGCCCAGGATTTTCTTTTTCAGCACATAAAACAGGTCAGTCATGAAGGTGCCTCTCTTGCAGATGTCATCTCTGAAATTTTATACCTGAGCTCAGACAGCGTTTACAGGCGTATCAGGGGAGAAACGCCATTAACGTTGGACGAGACAAAAACACTTTGTGAGCATTTTAAAATTTCACTCGATCAGTTGCTCAAACTCGACAATGATTTTGTCCTTTTTCGCGACCACCGGGTTAATGTAACCACTTATACGTTTGAGAACTACCTTGAAGGTCTTGGTAGCCAGGTTAATTTTATCAGCAGCTTCAGAGAAAAAGAAGTGATTTACCTGACAAAGGACATACCGCTATTTCACTCTTTCTGTTATAAAGCCCTTTTTGCCTTCCGCTATTTTTTCTGGATGAAGTCAATTATTTGTCACCCTCAATTCGTTAATGCTACTTTTAGTTTAAATTGTTTGCCAGCGCATATTGAAGAGGCCGGTTTACGTCTTTGTAAAGCATACAACCAGTTGCCGACCGTTGAAATATGGAATACGGAGTGTGTAAACGGAATTATTGCACAGGTTGAATTTTACTACGAGGCAGGGTACATCCGCACAACTGAAGAAGTGAACGCTATTTACAATTCCATTATCGATGCACTTGAACACCTGCGTTTGCAGGCCGAAGCAGGCGTTAAGTTTATACGTGGAGAGAATGCCGAAAATAAACCTGCTAACCTGCGCCTGTTTCACAATAAAACAGTGCTTGGCGACAATACCATATTCGTAAAATGCGGCGCCATAAAATCGGTCTTTATAAACTACGATGTGCTGAATTACATGCACACAAGCGATGAAAAATTTTGCGGACAAATGAGCGATATGTTCAGCGGTCTTATGCGACGATCAACGCTTATCAGCAGGGAAAATGAAAAGCAGCGCTTAAGATTCTTCAACATTCTAAGAACGAGAGTAAGTGCAAGAAAAAGAAATACCTAACTTTTAAAAAAATAACTAGTGGAAGCCTCAGTGTTACAGGATGCTTTGTTCACAGCGCTTAAATCAAAATTGCAACCAAGCGAATCCCTTGTAGATTCCGTGGCCGCTGTTCTTGAAGTAAGCACAGATAGCGCATACCGGCGTATAAGGGGCGACAAGGAGCTTTCGTTATCAGAACTGCTAAAACTTTCCAGCCGCTATAATATTTCGCTGGATCATCTCAGTAACAACAGGCTCGACGCATTTTGTTTTTACGGAAAACTGGCTAACGCAAAAGACTTCGATTTCGAAGATTATATGTCAAGCGTCGTGCAGCAAACTGCCTACCTCGCCTCTTTCAAAAGCAAAGAATTTTTCTACCTGAGCAAAGACATTCCTGTTTTTCATTATTTCCATTTTCAGCCATTTGCCGCATTCAAATATTATTTCTGGTTAAAAACCATCCTGCAGGTTCCTCAAATGCAACATGTGGCAATCGACTTAAGCAATTACCCCCAAACTATTTTTGAAAAAGGTAAAAAAAGCCTTAGTTACTTCAACCAGCTTGATACAACAGAACTGTGGAATATAGAAACCGTAAACAGCACCATAAGGCAAATCGATTTTTATAATGATGCCGGCTTCTTTAAATCAAAAGAAGATGTTTGGCTGGTTTACGATTCTTTTGAAAAGCTGATAACCCATATCGAGCAACAAGCCGCCCTTGGTTATAAATTTAACCAGGGCGATAGCTCCAAAAAACCGTTAGGTAAGTTCAGCCTTTACTTTAACGAGGTCATAATTCTCGATAACAGCATGCTTGCAATTACCGATAACATTAAAACCGCGTTTCTTATACACAGCGCCATTAATTTCATGCTTACCAACGATACTCATTTTTGCGATAACATGTATCGCCATGTGCAGGCCCTTATGCGAAAATCAACACTCATCAGCTCGGTCAGCGAAAGGGAGCGTTCCCGCTTTTTTAAGATCGTGCGCGATAAGATTGAGTCGAGAAAGAAATTGCTCTGAAAGTTTCTAAAACCACCCATTTTTTTTCCTGTTTTTCGGATCTCGGCTGTTCGCTCCGTGGCATCGTTCCTTGCGTCGCACACTTCTACGTTCAGCACAACATGGTACCGCCCGGCTGGTGGACATTAATGACCGCTGTCTTGCTGCGATTGGTACAGCAGCACAAGAGTGCGACGCAACGGATGCTGCTGGTTGCACTGTAGCCGGGTACAGCAAAAGGCTAAGTATTGAAATTTAATTTCTAGAAAATTTTAGTCGGAAACGTGCGGCTGATTAAATTATGCAAAATCGATTTATCACCGGAAATATTTCGGTACTTTGACAAGACAATAAATTTTTTAACCAGGGCAACCTTCGCAAATTTTTTACGTATTATACATGTGTTGAACCATAGTGAGCACAAGCGATATAACTTATACGAAATAGTAGAAGGTTGCAGGAATGGCGATAACAAATTCCAGGAGATCTTTTACGAGCATTATTTTGGTTTTTGCCTGAAAGTGGTTTTCCGGTATATCTACCGTTACGAGCAGTCTGTCGACGTGGTGCACGATGGGTTTTTAAAAATCTTCAGGGCATTGAAGAACTTTGAAACAGTTAATGAAAATGAGCTTGAGGTGGTTTTAATGGGCTGGATGCGCCGGATTATGGTGAATACGGCAATAGATCTTTTGCGTAAAAAGGAAATGATACCAGAGATTGGCGGTTTGCCCGAATCGGTTTGGGAAGAGCCTGACAAAAGTACCGCAGCAGACCAGTTGCTGTTTTACAAGGAGCTTATTTCTGAAGTGAAAAAGCTGCCGCCGTCTTATAGAACGGTTTTTAATCTTTTTGTCATCGATGGATACAATCACATGGAGATAGCGGCAATGCTCGATATATCAGTCGGCACGTCTAAATCCAGTTTATTTAAAGCAAGAAACATTCTTCAAAAAGCAATCAATAAAAATTATACGGCACCCAAATATGCAGCAGGGAAATGAACATATCGATGATCTTTTTCGAAAGGCTGCCGATCATTACCCGCTTAATACAAAGTCCTCAGATTGGGAAAAATTCAACGAAGAATTTGGCCGTAATTCAGGTGTTTATTTAGCTAAATCAGTAAACCAGAAGTTTTATTTATCGGCAAAAAAGTGGGCCGCGGCACTGGTGCTGGTACTTGTGCCAATGGCTATTGCGGAGGTAAAGCCTTCGAGGTCGGGACAGCCGGGAGCTGGCATGCGTACCCTGCAGGTTCCCATTGTTATTACTCAGCATTCAAACGATGAGCCGGAAGCAATGGCAAATTTTGGTGTACTAAAATCTACTGCACTAGTTGCACAATCTAACAGGATGCAGGCCAATACTTCGCCGTTAACAGCAATAGAACACGGTGATATAGCGGCAGCGTCGGTTGCAGAAATTAATACAAAAGATAAATCTTTATTCTTGACTGCCATTGCAGAGCAAAAGGGCCCCGTGGCTGAATTACGCATAGACAAGCAATTAAGCATCAATAGTTTGGAATTTGAAAAGGCGCCAACTATTTCTAACGGCAGTGAAGTTCAGCATTCACCCCCTGAAAAACAGTCTCGGTTTTACTTTGGCGCCGTGGTTGCACCTGAGTATACAAGGGTAAAGCTTCAGCAATTTTCAAAGCCGGGCATCAATTTCGGAGTTATTGCGGGTTTCCAGTTAAACAAAAATCTTAGCCTGGAGTTAGGTATGTTGCTTACAAAAAAATATTATTACTCCGACGGTAAATACCTGTCTAAAAATAGTTTGAGCCGCGATGGTTCCGATATTATTAGCCTCGACGCCTATAACAGCATCACCGAGATTCCGTTTGGCGTGAAATACAATTTCAAGCAGCAGAAAAAAGGAGGTTTTTTTGCGTCTGCGGGCGCAGTTTCTTATGTTATGCACAAGGAGCTTTACAATTATTCTTACGACGCCAACGGGCAACAGAAAGAAGGTGTGAAGTATGTGAATAAGGCGGCGAACTATTACTTCTCGAATATTCATTTAAGCGTTGGTTACGAGCGGCAAATTTCGAAAAATGGTATGCTGAGGGTGGAACCCTACTACAGGATACCCATCAGTGGCATCGGAATCAATGATTTGCCGGTCACCAGTTTAGGTATAAACCTCGCATTAACGACGAAACTTAAATAATTAAAATTTTGTTTGTTTCCCATGCTAACCGCGAAAGACCCGTTTTGGGGTTTTCATCAACAGTCCCGCAAGTTTATTGCGGGACTTTTTTATTGTGCCAGCTTAGTACAATCTATTATGCTTCGCTTGCGACGCTCCTTTCAGCCGCATAATAAATGGCATCTGTAAAACAAACAGGCGTTCGGTCAATATGTGGTTTATAGGCGGAATAAAAATTTGCTCAATTCATTTACTGGTTTATTTTTGCGCCGTGAAAATTAAAATGCATATACATCATCATCACATCTTACTGCAGCAGTAAGCTCCATGGTGTTTTGTGCAAACAATAATAAAACATTTGAAAAGGCTTACTGAAAAGTGAGCCTTTTTTTTGACCATATAATAATCGAAGCACGTATACAGACCAATTGAAATTATTTTATGTCTATAACAACTAACCAACAATCAGCAGGCCCGGAAGTGAAATTGAAAATCGCCGTTCAAAAATCCGGCAGACTCCACGACGATTCCATCAGGTTACTGAAAGAATGCGGCATCGATATCAGCAATGGCGTAAACAAACTCAAAAGCGAGGCGAGCAATTTCCCGCTTGAAGTATTTTTTCTCCGCGACGACGATATTCCCCAATACGTGGAAGATGCAGTTGCCGACCTTGGCTTTGTGGGTGAAAATGTCGTATATGAGAAAAACAAAAAAGTAGATGTGGTTGAAAAACTCGGTTTCGGCAAATGCCGTCTTTCGATCGCAGTAAGAAAAGGAGATGATTACACCGGCGCTTCATTTCTTCAGCATAAAAGAGTGGCCACCAGTTACCCGGTATTGTTAAAAAAATTCCTGGATGAACAAAACGTCAGTGCAGAGATACACGAAATTAGCGGCAGCGTTGAGATAGCCCCGGGCATTGGTTTAGCCGAAGGCATATGCGATCTTGTAAGCAGTGGATCAACCCTTTTTATGAATGGCCTGAAAGAGGTGGAAACAATCTTGCTTTCTCAGGCCGTACTTATCAAAAATCAGCAATTAGCCCTTGCCCAGCAGTCCCTGCTTGAAAAACTTCTATTCCGCATACAGTCGGTAAAAAAAGCGAAGAATAACAAATATGTATTGCTCAACGCTCCAAACAGCAATCTCAAAGAAATTATCTCTTTATTACCCGGTATGAAAAGTCCAACTGTGTTGCCACTGGCCCAACAAGGCTGGAGTAGCGTGCACAGTGTGATTAGCGAAGACCAGTTTTGGGATATTATAGAGAAATTGAAAACTGCCGGTGCACAGGGAATCCTGGTAGTGCCAATTGAAAAAATGATCATATAAGCCTGTTTATTTGTACCAAAGAACATGAATAATGGAACTGATCTTACAACCTGCAAAAACCACATGGCATAGATTGCTGCAAAGACCAGCCCTCGATTTAGCCGATCTCACAGAAAAAGTAAAGGCCGTTCTCGAAGAGGTGCGGTTAAACGGTGATGCGGCAGTGAGAAAATATGCTTTGCTTTTCGATCGCGTTGAGTTAAATACCACCGAAGTCCAGCAGCAGGAGATCGAAGCAGCGGAGGCGATTGTTTCAGCCGAATTAAAGGCGGCCATCAACACCGCAGCGAAGAACATTACCAGTTTTCACAGTAAACAATTTTATCCTGTTGAGGTGATTGAAACAATGCCCGGCGTGCAATGCTGGCGCAAAAGCGTTGGCATCGAAAAGGTGGGTTTGTACATTCCAGGCGGCACAGCGCCATTGTTCTCCACCATTTTAATGCTTGGCATTCCTGCAAAACTTGCCGGCTGCAAAGAGATCATACTTTGTTCGCCACCCGATAAAACAGGCAAACTGCATCCTGCTATTTTATATGCGGCGCAGTTGGTCGGCGCTACAAAAATTTTCAAGATCGGCGGGGTGCAGGCTATAGCAGCCATGGCTTACGGCACAGAAACGATTTCCCCTGTGTCAAAAATATTCGGACCAGGTAATCAATATGTGACCTGTGCCAAACAATTTATACAGCAAGATGGAATAGCCATCGATATGCCGGCTGGTCCAAGTGAGGTCTGCGTAATGGCCGACGATTCCGCTAACCCTGCTTTTATAGCTGCAGACCTTTTGTCTCAGGCCGAGCACGGCGCCGATAGCCAGGTGTTGCTGGTGGCTCTTTCCTCCGAGTTAGTTAATAATGTGGAAGAAGAGTTGAATAAACAACTGGAACTATTGCCGCGGAAAGATCTTGCCGGAAAGGCATTACAAAATAGCAAGGCCATTGTGGTAAGCAACATAGATGAGGCCATCGAACTTGTGAATGAATATGCCGCAGAGCACCTGATTATTTCTTGCGACGGCCATGAGGCTATCGCCGAACGCATTGTTAATGCCGGCTCTGTTTTTTTGGGCCACTATTCGCCCGAAAGCGTGGGCGATTATGCAAGCGGCACCAACCATACTTTGCCAACGAATGGTTATGCCAGGGCTTACAGCGGTGTAAGTGTTGACAGTTTCGTGAAAAAAATAACCTATCAAAAGCTTACGGAGCAAGGTTTGCAGCAGATCGCGTCCACTGTTGAACTCTTGGCTGAGGCCGAAGGTTTGCAGGCGCACGCCAACGCAGTTAGAATACGGCTGAAATAATTTTTTTGGAGCCCAACTTTGAACCGTTGTGGCAGCTTCGTTGCGTCGCACTCTTGTACTTTTGGGCCTTGAGCGGCAAACCTGCTCGATTCGTTAAATCGGGCGTCGATCATCAAGAATCAGTAACCTGTTCGCGGCTGATGGTTGGCAGTTGCTGTGGCGCACAAGTGAGTGACACAACGAAGTTTAATAGCAATTCAAAAGCTTGTAACAAAAAATATATGTTCGACTTAGAAAGAATAACAAGAGAGAATATTAAGGGACTTGTGCCTTATTCATCGGCACGCGACGAATTCAGCGGCGAGGCGAAAGTTTTTCTCGATGCCAATGAAAATAGTTTGGGCTCACCCTTACCAAAATGGTATAACCGCTATCCCGATCCACACCAACTGAAAGTGAAAGAGGCTATCAGCACAATAAAAGGTATAGCGTCCGAACATATATTTCTTGGCAATGGCAGCGATGAATGCATTGACCTTTTGTTCCGCTGCTTCTGCGAGCCAAAGATTGATAATGTTGTTATCTGCCCGCCAACCTATGGCATGTACGGGGTGAGCGCTAACATTAATAACGTGGAAGTGCGCAAAGCACCGCTCACCGAAGATTTTCAGCTCGACCTTACTCACCTGGAAAATCTCGTTGATGCGCAAACGCGAATTGTCTGGATCTGCTCGCCAAATAACCCAACCGGTAATTGCTTTAACCGCACTGATATTGAAGCCGTGCTCAATAATTTCAACGGCATTGTTGTTATTGATGAAGCATACATCAACTTTGCGAGGCAAAAATCTTTTATCCAGGACCTTGCAGATTATCCTAATCTGGTGGTAATGCAAACCTTCAGCAAGGCATGGGGACTTGCGGCGCTGCGGCTCGGTATGGCTTTTGCTTCGGTTTCCATCATTGATGTATTGAACAAGGTTAAGCCGCCATACAATATTAACCAGGTATCGCAGGAACTTGCATTAAGGGCCTTGGAAGAAGTGGGCCAGGTCAACGATATGATTCGTGAAATTGTTGATATGCGTAATGCACTGTCTGAAGTTTTCGAGAGGATACCCACAGTAGAGAAAGTTTACCCTTCTGATGCTAACTTTATTTTAGTGAAAATAAAAGAAGCCCGGATGGTTTATGATTTTCTGCTGACAAAAGGCATAGTTGTTCGCGATCGCAGCAACGTTAGGCTTTGCGAAGATTGCCTGCGCATAACTGTTGGCACCGAAAAAGAAAACACTATGCTCATTGATGCAATTGGTGATTGGCTTTCTGGTAAACAATTGGAAGATTTGACTGTTGTTTAATACCATGTTCTGCACCGAATAAAACAAGCTTATATGAAAAAAATTATCCTTCTTCCTGCAATATTGTTTGTTGCCTTTATCAACAGGTCCTGCGCCAACTTCGGCAACGATACCATAAATGCAGTAAAAACAATAGGCGCCGATGAGAGTAATCTTGTACTACCGCAAGGCTTTAACGCGGTGGCTTTTGCCAAAGGCCTAGGTGAGGCAAGGCATATTACTGTAACGCCGAACGGGCTGGTTTATGTAAAGCTTTCGAAACTTAAAGACGGTAAAGGAACTTATGTGTTCAACGACAATAATAGCGATGGAATTTCCGATGCTACCAAAGGCTTTGGCAATTTTACAGGCACAGGAATAGCCGTTAAAAATGGGTATCTCTATGCATCATCCGATTTTGACGTGTACCGTTATAAACTCAACGAAAAATTTGAAGTGATCGACCCGGAAAAACCGGAAAAAATTGTCACGGGCCTGCTCAACCGCCACCAGCACGAAGCTAAGGCGATTGCACTGGATAACGATGGCAATATTTATGTGAACATTGGTGCATATTCAAACTCCTGCCAGGAAAGAGACAGAACAAAAGGCTCTATGGGAAAAAATCCTTGCCCCATACTTGATTCGGCTGGCGGTATCTGGAAATTCAAAGCCAATCAGCTGAACCAGACTTATGGTGATGGCGTACGTTATGCAACAGGTCTCCGTAACGTGGTTGGGCTCGACTGGAATAATGAGACAAACAGCCTCTTTGTAATGCAACACGGGCGCGACCAATTGCATGATCTGTTTCCCGACTTGTATACAACAAAACAAAGTGCAGAGCTGCCCGCCGAGTGCATGTATGAACTGCACCAGGGATCTGATTGCGGTTGGCCATATATTTATTACGACTGGCAGCAAAAGAAAAAAATGCTAAACCCAGAATATGGCGGCGATGGCGTTAAAACCAGTGGCGAAAATGCCCAGGAGCCTGTTGCGGCATTCCCCGGTCATATGGGGCCAAATGGTTTGTTGTTTTATACCGGCAACATGTTCCCCGAAAAATATAAGCACGGCGCGTTCATCGCGTTTCATGGATCATGGAACCGCTCACCAGAGCCGCAGAAGGGCTACTTTATTGCTTTTGTTCCGTTTAAAGATGGAAAGCCAAGTGGGGATTGGGAAGTTTTTGCCGACAACTTCGCAGGCGGAGAAGCTTTTATGCAGCCCGGCAAAGCAAAACATCGCCCGTGCGGGCTCGCGCAGGGCCCTGATGGATCTTTGTATGTGAGCGATGATGCAGGCGGAACCATTTACAAAATCACTTACACAGGAGGAAAATAAAAACTATCAATGAAAAAGACTATTAGTGTTCTGGTTGTTTCAACATTTTGTTACATCGTTTTTGCCCAAACCGTTTCTAAAGACCAGATGCAAAGAGGTAAAACGGTCTTCGAAACCTATTGCCTCACCTGTCACCAGGAAGATGGAACCGGAGTGCCAAAGCTAAATCCGCCGCTCATTAAAACCTCTTATGTAACCGGCGATAAAAGGAAGATCATAACGTGGGTCTTAAGCGGCACCACTGAAAAGATAGAGATCGACGGAGAATATTATTCAAACAATATGCCTCCCCAAAACTATCTTAAAGACCAGGAGATTGCCGATGTGCTCACATACATCCGCAACAGTTTTGGCAATAAATCCAGCGCCATCTCTGCCACAGATGTAAAAAACGTAAGAGCAACAATGAAATAATTTTTAGCCCGGCTTTAAAGCAGGCATCAGGCTTTCGTTGCGTCGCACACTTGTACTGCAACAACACTTTTCAACAATAATACTGTCATATTTTCATGTCTTCTCAAGTAACCAATTCTAACGGCAACTCTTCAGGCAGAGGTAAGCGTATTCTTTTTATCGACCGCGACGGAACCCTTGTAGATGAAGCACCACCAACATACCAGTTAGATGCTTTCGATAAACTCACTTTCTACCCGCACATGTTTGAGTACATGGGCCGAATAGCGCGTGAAATGGATTTTGAACTGGTAATGGTCACCAACCAGGATGGTCTCGGTACAGCGTCATTTCCTGAAGACACTTTCTGGCCGCTGCATAATTTTGTCATGAAAAGTCTCGCAGGAGAAGGTATTCACTTTTCCGCTGTACATATCGACCGTTCATTTCCGGCTGAAAATAAACCGACAAGAAAGCCTGGCATCGGGATGATGCTTCAATACCTTAACAATCCTGAATATGATATTGCCAATTCGTTTGTTATAGGCGACAGAATTACCGATATACAACTTGCAAAGAATCTTGGCTGTAAAGGTATCTGGCTCAATAATGATTCATCGCTTGGCGGCGACGAAATAAAAGACAAGGTCACAGAACTTCGCGCATCAACAATCGTACTTGAAACCGTTGCATGGAAAAATATCCACGACTTTTTGAAGCTTGGAACAAGAATCGTTACACATGACAGGAATACCAGTGAAACAAAAATTCATATTGAGTTGAATCTTGATGGCAGCGGAAAGTCGCAGGTAGAAACAGGTCTCGGTTTTTTTGACCACATGCTTGACCAGATAGCGCGTCATGGTAAGATGGACCTCACAGTTATAACAATGGGCGATCTGCACATCGATGAACATCACACGATCGAAGATACCGGAATTGCGCTGGGAGAGGCATTTGCAAAAGCACTGACCGATAAAAGAGGCATGGAACGTTATGGGTTCGCTTTGCCGATGGACGAAGCGGAGGCAAAAGTGCTCATCGATTTTGGGGGGCGCAACTGGATCGTTTGGAATGCTGAATTCAAAAGAGAAAAAATTGGAGAGATGCCAACAGAAATGTTTTTTCATTTCTTCAAATCATTCAGTGACGCAGCAAAATGCAACCTGAATATTGAATGCAGGGGAGACAACGAACATCATAAAATTGAAGCAATATTCAAAGCGTTTGCAAAAGCAATAAAAATGGCCATAAAGCGCGATCCGCTAAGTAACTTCCTGCCGAGTACAAAGGGCGTGCTATAATGGTAATTTTTAATGAATTTTTTTCGGGCAAAAAGACAGCCAACGGAATTGGTTTATAGTTTTATATAAACATCGCTAAACTCGGGTCGTTTTTTAAATACCGATTTAGCGTAAGGGCATAGTGCCAGTATTTTGATATTATTTTCGCGTGCATAGGCTACCGCAGCGCTAACCAACTCGATACCGGCGTTCATACCTTTCAATGATTCCCCGACTTCGGTATGTTCGATGATGATATTTTTTTTGCCATCTACACGGTAAAGCATAGCCGCATTAGGGCTTTCTGCACTACCTACATAAAACATTCCCTTTACGCCGGATTGTTGTCTGTCAACCTGCATTGTTTTATAGTTTAAAGAAGATTTTCTTCTTGTATAAGAAATTACACATGTTCCATTCCAGTGTAAAAATGCATAGCGAGGCAATAATGCTGCTGAGCATTTCAGGCGTATGAACAAAGGCCAATATGCCTTTTGCGATAAAACTGATATACTCGTTAAACCACCTGGAGCCAACGATTTCAAAGAACAGGTAGATGAATAGAGAATTCATTCCAACCACAGTAAAGAAATGCAGGTTATTCCGATGATTTTTAATATCGATCCACCAATAGCAAAAAGCAAGACCCACCAAACACCATCCAAGGGATGCAAACGTGAACGAACTTGTTGCAATACGTTTTATGATCGGGGTGACACCTGCAAAATCAAGTCCAAAGCCAATTGCTAGGCAGATACTTGCCCATATGAGCAGGACCTTTATTTTATCCTTCTTGGCACTTATGAATAGTTTTCCAACAAGGGCTCCGGCGATGGTGTGCACTGCTGTTGGAATACAATTGATCGCTACCCAGCCACCATCATTGATCTTATTCATAAGTATAACATCAATATAATTACCAAAGTTGTGCTGATCGGTAAATGGTTGGTCAAAACCGGGAACATTGGTAAAGCGGTACAGTACTTCAGTAAGCAATAACAATCCAATGCAAACACCGATCTGCGCCTTTGCTGACCACTGGAAAATTAAAAATGCAACTAATGTTGTAAAGGAAAGCTGTGTTAACACATCCCATAATTCAAATGACAAGCCACCAGGTCTTACTGCATAATCCAATACGCCCCAGAAAAACAGCCAGCCGCTTCGCTTCAAAATTTTTTTGAAAGAATCACTCCAGGAAATGCCTTGCTTTTGCTGCCTGTGCAGTGAGTAGGCCATCGAAACGCCAGCCATAAACATAAAGCCTGGTTGTATGAGATCCCAAAATCGAAGGCCATTCCATGGGTGATGGGTAAATTCAATAAAAAAACCTTCCATAAAGGTGCCTTTCGAGGCTTCTAAAAGATGCTCGTATAAGCCGGTGCTCTCCATCGCCAGCAGTACCATAATAAAGCCACGCATAAAATCAAGTGAAAGTAAGCGCTGACCGGGCGTTTGAGTTGCAGTTTTTGGTTGAGTCATCGTTGGAAAATTTTCAAAAAGATAGGGATAAAAAATTATTCTTTGCGTTTTCTTGCAAACTCAAACGGTTGCATAAAGAGTAGCGGTCTTAATTTTTGTTATGTTGTTATGACTTCCCGCTAATGTACTGCAGTTGAAGTGTGCGACGCAAGTAAAGCCCAATAGTATTTCAATAGCCGGGCTAAATAAATCTGCTATTTTTTTACGCCAAAATTTTGTATCCACCATTTTGAAGTCATGAGTGGCTCTCTTGTTGCGTAACATGCCACGTGTGTCCATTGCGCATCAAGCAGGTTGTAGCGATGGCCATAACCTGGAATGCCGGCGTCGTTTAACAGTTGTAGTACGATTATGCGAACAGGCGCGTTTCCGTCTAATGCGAGATTTTCATTTCCAAACCTCATAGAAGGCGAGTATTTTTCGATTCTATCCCAAGGCCATGTTCCGTCTGTATCTATATGTCCAAATGTACCGGTAGGCGCACGGTTTTTGGCGTGTTTAATACAAGCCTTGTAAATGCCTTCGTCGGGTAGCAAAATTGAAAGTGGCTTTAAATGCATCAAGGTATCGTAGAGTGTTTGCAGCGCACGCATGTCTTCTTCGTTTGAAAAGTGCCAGTTGGTGTCGACGGAAGTAACGTTATTGTTTTGATAGAATGTTGAAATGGAATAATTGCTGTCGCCCTTACCGTATGTTTTATAAACTTCGACGGCATTTTTTAGACGAACGGCTACAAACATTTTGGCGTACCGTGGAGGATTCGAGCGCAGTCGGTTAATTTCATAGATCATGTCCTTCTCATCCTGCTGCATGTAGTTTGCATTTTTCGCAGTGTTAAGTGCTGAATTTTCCCAGGCATAGTTGTCTTGTGCAAATGCAGCAGGTAAAAAGGTGACCAGGGATATGGTTATGCATAAAGCATTCATCGTTGTTTTAACTGATATTTATGGGAGTGGATTTGGGCTCATCTGGTATTAGAACGACGCATTTTATCTAAAAGTATTTGAGACTAGCCGCTGCACATGATTTCCTTTAAAATATTAAGGTTGACATACCAGTAAATTTTTTTGCAAACTTGCCATAAAAAATTTGTGCAATTAAATTTTCTCTTTTTATATTCGCATCGCAATGAAGAAAATAAGTTTAAACAATCATTGGTGGTGGCATACAAACTCCGGTCGGGGCTTGTAATGGCGCAGCCATTAATGAATAACCATATTCAGGAAGCCTCGATATAACATCGGGGCTTTTTGTTTGTACATGTATCCTCTCAGGTTGCAATAAGAAATCTATAGACGATTGCTCAATGGAGAACACACAGTACAAGAGTGCGACGCAAGAGCAGTTGAAAAAAGAAATAAATGGCCGGTAAAAAAATATATTATAAACTTAAATAACTCCCTTTTCGGGGATGGTGCATGAAAAAGATTTTAATAAAAACAACCTGTAAAAAAATGCTGGCCGACGTGTATACACCGGTGGGCATTTACCTTAGGTTGCGCGATCGTTTTCGCGATACGGTGTTGCTGGAAAGCACCGACAACCGTGCCGCTGAGAACAGCTACACTTTTATTGGTATTAATGCGATCGGCGGCATAGAGATATCAGGTTTTGAGTCGATTGAATACAAAATTCCAGGACAAAAAACGGAGAAGGTAGCGATTGCAGATAGGCAGGATATACCTGCAACCATTTGGAGTTTTATGAATCGTTTTGAATTGGAGAAACCGAGTGACAAAGCCGTTCAACTTGCGCAGGGATTGTATGGATATGCTACATACGACGCAGTGCAATTCTTTGAAACAATAAAACTCAAGAGCAGTAGAACAACGCCGGAGATTCCGTTGATGCGTTACAGGCTTTACCAGTATGTGATCGTGATCAATCACTTTAAAGATGAAATGTATCTGTGCGAGAATGTGATCGAAGGTTTAAACTCAGAACTGGCCGCTGTTGAATCCCTGATCAAAAGCAAAGATGTTCCTGCTTATCCATTCAAAATTCAGCTGGACGAGGTGAGCAATATAAGTGACGAAGGATATGCGGAAATGGTAAAGAAAGGCATAACCAGTTGCTTGCGTGGCGATGTATTCCAGATCGTGCTTAGCAGGAGATACCAGCAGAAATTTATAGGTGACGAGTTTAATGTTTACCGCGCTTTGCGCAGTGTGAATCCCTCACCTTATCTTTTTTACTTTGACTACGGCGATTATAAATTAATGGGCAGCAGCCCCGAAAGCCAGCTCATCATTAAAAACGGTAAAGCCATTGTGCATCCAATAGCAGGCACGTTTAAACGTACCGGTAACGATGAAAAAGATGAACAACTTGCAGCGGATTTGCTGAAAGATGCAAAAGAAAATGCGGAGCATACCATGCTGGTCGATCTTGCGCGCAACGACCTCAGCCGTTGCTGCGATAATGTAGTTGTGAACTACTACAGGCAGGTGCATTACTATTCGCACGTGATTCATCTTGTGAGCGAAGTATGTGGCAATGTACGATCAGGGGCAAACCCATTTGAGTTGCTGGCACTCACTTTTCCGCAGGGAACATTGAGCGGTGCGCCAAAGTTTAAAGCTATGCAACTGATCGATGGCTATGAGCCTACAGTTCGTGGTTATTATGCGGGTTGTATTGGCTTCATGGGCTTCGACGGTACCTGTATTCACGCGATCATGATCAGGACCTTCCTAAGCAAACAAAATACGTTGCATTACCAGGCCGGTGCGGGTATCACGGCAAAGTCTGTTCCCGAAACAGAGTTGCAGGAAGTGAACAACAAACTCGGCGCTTTAAAAAAGGCAGTTGATATGGCTGAAACATTGTAGAAAAAAATTGATGAACCCGGTACCAGTACAGCATTAGGCATTCGTTGCGTCGCACTCTTGTACCGCAAAATATAAATGAACAATATTTTGTGCATCGCAATAAATGCAATGCACCAGGTGGTAAAAATGAACTAATGAAAATTTTAGTGTTTGATAATTACGACAGCTTTACATATAACCTCGTGCATTTGGTAGAAAAGATATTGCATTACAACGTAGATGTGCACCGCAACGACCAATTGCCGCTAGAGAAAGTAAAGGAATACGATAAAATTATTTTGTCGCCAGGCCCGGGTATCCCGGAAGAAGCCGGCTTATTATTACCGCTGATCAGAGAATACGCACCGGTTAAATCGATACTTGGTGTATGTCTAGGCCACCAGGCAATTGGCGAAGCATTCGGAGGAACGCTCACCAACTTAACCAGTGTTTTTCATGGCGTGGCAACCCCGATAAAAGTGGAAGCTGAAAGGCTGGAGTCAAAGAGCGATTTGTTCGAAGGTTTACCCCAAGAGTTTGAAGTAGGCAGATATCATTCATGGGTGGTTGACAAGAATAATTTTCCCGCCGAACTGGAAATAACTGCCGAAGATGAAACAGGCTTTATTATGGCATTGCAGCACAGAAATTACGATGTACAAGGTGTGCAGTTTCATCCCGAAAGTGTGCTCACTCCAAACGGGGAAGCCATTATGCGTAACTGGTTAAAACAATAGTTTGGAACTAAAGGAAAAGGTAGTATAAAGAAAATCAGAACAGTCAGCAGGCATTAAGCTGCTGGACTGAAATCTATCACAAAACGTTTCTTAGACAGATATGAAAAAAATCCTTCAATTGCTTTTTGAACATAAAACCTTGTCGCGCGAGCAGGCTAAAGAAATATTGACCAATATTTCAAAAAGTATGTACAGCGAACATGAAGTGACAGCCTTCATTACGGTTTTCCTGATGCGAAGTATCACCATCGAAGAGTTGCAGGGTTTCCGCGACGCCCTTTTGGAGATATGCATAAAGGTTGATCTCAATGGCTATAAAACAATCGACATTGTTGGTACTGGCGGCGATGGAAAGAATACCTTCAATATTTCGACGCTTGCTTGTTTTATAGTGGCAGGGGCTGGTCATAAAGTTGCCAAGCATGGTAATTACGGGGCTTCTTCTATTAGTGGTGCCAGCAATGTAATGGAGCAACTTGGTTATAAATTCAAAAGCGATAGTGCGCAGTTGCAAAAAGAGATCGAACAGGCCAATATCTGTTTTCTTCATGCGCCTGTTTTTCATCCAGCTTTAAAAACGGTTGGGCCAATCAGGAAGAATCTTGGCCTCAGAACATTTTTCAATATGCTTGGGCCCATGGTAAATCCTGCGCTTCCTGCATATCAGTTGGTGGGCGTATATAACCTTGAAATGGCAAGAATTTATAATTACCTGCTACAGCAAAGCGGAATGGCGTTCACCATTATTCACGGGCTTGATGGGTACGATGAAATTTCGCTTACCAACGACACAAAAGTGATTACCAATGAAGGTGAAAAAATTATGACACCGATAGAACTTGGCAAGCGCATAGTTTCCGCCGAGGATATTTATGGCGGCAACACACCTGAAGAAGCTGCGAAACTTTTTACAAAAATCATAAAGGGCGAAGGTACATGGGCACAAAATGCCGTTGTGCTCGCCAATGCTGCGATGGCGTTAAACTGTACAGGTGAATACAGCAACTATGAAGATGCCTATCATGCAGCTGTAGATAGCCTGGACAGTGGCAAGGCGTATGAAAGCCTGAAAAGGCTGGTAGCTATTCAATAACAGGGTTCAAAAAATAAGTTATAAGCAAACGGCAATGAATATTCTCGATAAGATAGTAGCACATAAACAGGAAGAGGTAAAAAGGCAAAAATCAAAGATCAGCATCGAAGCGCTAAAAGATACTGAGGCGTTTTCGGGAAAGACTTTATCGCTTCGCGCATCTCTGTCAGACAGTTCAAAAACCGGCATCATTGCTGAGTTTAAAAGAAAGTCTCCATCAAAAGGAGTGATTAATCACAGTGCCAGTATTGCCAAGGTTACCGGTGCATATTCATTGTTTGGTGCATCAGGGTTATCAGTGCTGACTGACGAGTTTTTTTTTGGTGGAAACGTTGAAGATATTAAAATGGCGCGGGTGAATAACACGCCCATACTGCGTAAAGATTTTATGATCGATGCGTATCAATTCTATGAAGCAAAAGCCATTGGTGCTGACGTGATACTGCTTATTGCGGCGTGCCTCACCCAACAGCAGGTAAAAGAATTTGCTTCGCTTTCAAAACAATTAGGATTGGAAGTGTTGCTCGAAATTCACAATGAGGAAGAGCTTGCCCATATTTGTGACGAGGTCGATTTTGTTGGGGTTAATAACCGCAACCTAAAAACTTTTGAAGTAGACATCAATACTTCATTGCAGTTGTTTCCGCATATTCCGGTCGAAAAGCCGGCTATCGCTGAAAGCGGCATTGGTAGTGTTGATACAATTGTAACTTTGAAACAGGCAGGATTTAAAGGGTTTTTGATTGGCGAGAATTTTATGAAGTCATCCGATCCTGCTGCATCATTTGAATCGTTTTCAACAGAGCTAAAAAGCAGAACGGTGAAATAAATTCAGGTTGCTGCGGTGCCAAATGCCGAATAAAGTGCCGGACGTAAAAGTGAGTGACACAACAAAAGCAAAATAGTAGCAACACTGCTGGTATCAAAAAAATTTAAACGATTGCATTGCCGCGAAAAATTAAAATATGAGAATTAAAGTCTGCGGCATGACAAAACCCGAACAGGTAAAGCAACTCGACGAAATGGGTGTTGAGTTTGCCGGCTTTATTTTTTATCCAAAATCGCCGCGCTATGTTTTTCGGAACATGCCTTCGGAAGAGATAAAAAAGATTCGCGGCAAGATTAACAAGGTGGGCGTTTTTGTAAATACCGACCCCGACGAAATTCTGAGAACGGTTGATGCATGCGGCCTTTACCTGGTGCAACTGCATGGCGATGAAAGTCCGCGTGTGTGTGAGCGCATCGCTAACTATGTATCTGTGATCAAGGCTTTTCGTTTAAGTGACGACGATAATATTCAGTGGAAAATACGGGAGTATTACGATGCGGTTGATATGTTCATGTTCGACACAGAGGGTGTGGGCTATGGCGGCACGGGTAAAAAGTTCAACTGGCAGTTGCTCAAAGAGGAGAATATCCGCAAACCTTTTTTTCTTAGCGGCGGAATTACCCCTGCTGATGGAGAAAACCTTAATGCGTTTCAAAATGAGCCGGTGGCGAAAGATCTTTTTGCCATCGACATTAACAGCAAATTCGAGGTTGTTCCAGGTGTGAAGGATATGGAAAAAATAAAAAATTTTGTGACGCAGGTAAAAGCATAAGGATTGAAATCGTACGAACCGGGCATTGGTTCCAATGGCGTCGTTCCTTGCGTCGCACACTTGTACAACATAACATACAGGAGCATACGATGATTGAAGTAAGACCAGCAATAGAAAAGGATTTACAACAAATACTCGATATCTATAATGATGCGATTGTAAATACAACGGCCGTATTTCAATATGATGTGCATACAATTGAAATGCGGAGAGAATGGTTTGCTCAAAAACAAAAAGATAGGTACCCGGTTTTCGTAGCAGAAGAAGGTGATGCCGTTGTTGGTTTTAGTACGTTTGGTCCATTCAGGAATTGGCCGGGTTATAAGTATACGGTTGAGCATTCCATTTATGTTAAAAACGGGCACAGGCGAAAGGGCATTGGTTCCATATTAATGCGACCACTGATTGATAATGCAAGAGCTTTGCGGTATCATACAATCATCGCAGGCATCGATGCAGACAACACAGCCAGCATTGAATTTCACCGGCAATTTGGTTTTGAGCAGGTTGCATACTTTAAAGAGGTAGGCTGGAAATTTGGGCGATGGCTAAATTTGGTTTTTATGCAATTTATAGTCTGAATGCGTAAGTTGAGATGCAGGTTAAGCTTTTACTTCGAGCAACCAAAGCATCATAGTAATCGTAAAGTTGGGTTCATAAAAAATATACAATGATCAACATAACAACATCAGACAATAAGGGAACTTATAAGCAGCCAAACATTTTCGGCTACTATGGAAATTTTGGCGGTGCATATATTCCGGAAATGTTGCATCGCAATGTGGAAGAGCTGCGCAATAACTACCTCAACATGATGTACGATACAGCGTTTCAGAAAGAGTTCAACGATTTGCTTCGTGATTATGTAGGCAGACCAACGCCGCTCTACCTGGCAAAACGTTTGAGCAATTTGCACAATACAAATGTTTATCTGAAACGGGAAGACTTAAATCACACCGGTGCGCATAAAATAAATAATACGGTAGGGCAAATTTTGCTTGCGCAACGTTTGGGTAAGAAAAGAATTATTGCAGAAACAGGTGCGGGACAACATGGTGTTGCAACTGCAACGGTGTGTGCATTGAAAGGTGTTGAATGTGTAGTATATATGGGCGAGAAAGACATTGAACGGCAAGCTCCTAATGTTGCACGCATGAAGATGCTTGGTGCAAAAATAGTTCCTGCAACGAGTGGGAGTAAAACACTAAAAGACGCAACCAATGAGGCTATCCGGGCATGGATCAATGATCCGCTAGATACGCATTATATCATTGGAAGTGTTGTCGGCCCGCATCCATATCCAGATATGGTGGCACGTTTTCAAAGTATCAT
Organism: Chitinophagaceae bacterium UBA7600; assembly: GCA_002478885.1. GTDB lineage: Bacteria > Bacteroidota > Bacteroidia > Chitinophagales > Chitinophagaceae > DLKC01. Next base: position 17,668 of record DLKC01000086.1, on the reverse strand, counting down.
CAGCGCAGAAGCACGTTGGCAATTGAAGGAGAAAACAGGCAGTGAGTTGCCCACGCATGTAGTGGCTTGTGTTGGCGGCGGCAGTAACGCGGCTGGTATGTTTTACAATTATCTTGATGAGTTGAGTGTGGAGCTTGTTGCAGTTGAAGCGGCAGGCATGGGGATAAAGAGCGGCTATAGTGCAGCAACAACACAACTTGGAAAGCCGGGCATTTTGCATGGAAGTAAAAGTCTTGTTATGCAAACTGCAGATGGCCAGGTTGTAGAGCCACACAGCATTTCAGCAGGTTTAGATTATCCTGGGGTTGGCCCATTGCATGCGCATTTGTTTGAAAGTGGTCGGGGGAAATTTTTAAGTGCTACAGACGACGAGTCACTGAGAGCAGCATTTGAATTGGCGAAACTCGAAGGCATTATTCCCGCGCTGGAAAGTGCACATGCATTGGCAGCGTTGCATCAAATGAAGTTTAAACCGAGTGATGTTGTGGTTGTGTGTTTAAGTGGAAGAGGCGATAAAGATCTCGCCACCTATATGAAGGCAATGCATATTGAAGAGTAATTTTTTGTGCCTGGCTTTTGAATAAGTATTATGCATCGTTGCGTCGCACACTTGTACTGAAGAATATAATTGAGCAATAAAGAATCATCAATGAACAGGTTAGAAGCATTATTCACCAGAAAAAAAGAGCGTGTTCTCAATGTCTATTGTACTGCAGGCTACCCGCAATTGAACAGCACAGTCAGGGTAATGAAAGCATTACAGGAAAATGGTGCTGACCTTATAGAAGTTGGCATGCCATACAGTGATCCCCTGGCAGATGGGCCCGTAATACAGGCCAGTGGAAGCAAGGCGTTGGAGAATGGAATGAGTATAGATGTATTGTTTCAGCAACTGAAAAATTTCAGAAAGGAAATTTATGTACCTGTTATTTTGATGGGTTATATGAACCCCGTTCTGCAGTTTGGTTTTGAAAAATTCTGTCAGTATTGTGCAGATGCGCCAGTCGATGGCTTAATTCTTCCCGATCTACCGGAGCACGAATTTGAATCTGAATACGGAGCAATCATCCGACGCTATGGGTTAAATTTTATTTTCCTTGTAACACCCGAAACCTCGGAGGAACGGACAAAAAAACTTGATTCACTAAGCACCGGGTTCCTATATGCAGTCTCTTCTTCCTCAATTACGGGGAGTGACAAAGACTTTTTACCGGTCGAGGCTTATCTCGACAAATTGCGAAAGCTGCAATTGAAAAACCCGGTTCTTGTTGGTTTTGGAATCAAAGACAAACACACTTTTGATACCGCCTGCAAGCATGCAAACGGTGCGATCATAGGGAGTGCTTACATTAAAGCGCTGGAAAACACAGCGAACCTTGGAGGTGCAACAAAATCATTTCTCGATTCTATTTTGAAGTAATGAAACTTGTAATTGTAAAGTATAACGCTGGAAATATACAATCTGTAATGTATGCGCTTGAGCGTATCGGCGTAGAGGCTGTTGTTACAGATGATCATGAACAGATCAGGGCTGCAGATAAAGTCATTTTTCCCGGTGTCGGAGAAGCCAATAGCGCCATGCGTTACTTAAACCAAAGAAGACTGGATGAACTGCTCAAAAATCTTAATCAGCCTGTGTTAGGCGTTTGCCTGGGCATGCAATTGATGTGTAAGCATTCGGAAGAAAACGACACAGAATGCCTTGGCATATTTGATGAAAATGTAAAGCATTTTTCACCGGTCGATGTTTCAGTAAAAGTACCCCAAATCGGATGGAACAATATCTACGATTTAAAAACGGGATTGTTTAAAGATGTCCCGGATAACAGTTACTGCTATTTTGTTCACGGATTTTATGCAGCACTAGGGGAACATACTATAGCAATCACAGACTATGTGCAGTCATACAGTTCAGCCCTGCACAAGAATAATTTCTATGGTGTGCAGTTTCATCCCGAAAAAAGCGCGGCCGTAGGTGAAAAAATATTAAAGAACTTCCTCGAATTATAAGCATGCAAATTATTCCTGCAATAGACATTATCGACGGCAAATGCGTTCGGTTAACCCAGGGCGACTATAATCAAAAGACCGTCTATAACGAACAACCAGCCGAGGTAGCTAAAGCATTTGAGGCAGCCGGATTAAAACGTCTGCACCTCGTCGATCTGGATGGCGCGAAAGCCGGCGCTGTAAAAAACTGGAAGGTGCTGGAGGTAATAGCTAAAACCACCGGACTCGTGATTGACTTTGGCGGTGGAATAAAAAAGAAAGAAGACCTTGAAATTGTTTTCAGTTCAGGCGCAGCATTCGCTACAATCGGCAGTCTTGCTGTAAAAGAGCATGCCACATTTACAGATTGGCTTGGAAAATTTGGCGCAGATAAATTTTTACTCGGCGCCGATGTTAAAGACGAAAAGATAGCGGTCGGCGGCTGGCTTGAAACAACCGATGTTTGTGTATACGACTTTCTTGAAAAATACATTTCCCACGGCGTGCGGCAGGTATTTTGCACCGACATAAGTAAAGACGGTAAGTTGGAAGGGCCTTCGGTTAAGTTATACGAAAACATAATCAACAAATTTCCAAAGCTGGAATTTATTGCAAGCGGCGGGGTCGCGACTTTGAACGATTTGTATGCGCTTGAAGCAATAGGTTGCAACGGCGCAATTGTTGGAAAAGCAATCTACGAGGGAAGAATAAATTTAAACGAACTCGCCAGCTTTAATAATAATGCTGAATAATTTTTGGCCGTTCATGCGAATACGTATTAAGCATCGTTGCATTGCACACTTTTACCGCAACAAATATTTCGGCAAATAAAAACAGGTATGCTCACAAAAAGAATTATTCCCTGCCTCGATATAAAAGATGGACGCACAGTTAAAGGCACCAATTTTGTCGACCTGCGCGACGCCGGCGACCCGGTAGAACTTGGTGCTCTGTATGCGCAGCAGGGTGCTGATGAATTGGTGTTTCTCGACATAACTGCTACAGTTGAAAAAAGAAAAACGCTTGCACAGCTGGTTAATAAAATTGCACATAAGATCAATATTCCGTTTACGGTTGGCGGTGGCATTTCCTCTGTAGAAGACGTAAGCGTGCTGCTGCAAAATGGTGCCGATAAGATTTCGGTAAATACGGCTGCATTTAAACGCCCAGCATTGATCCGTGAATTGGAAAAAGATTTTGGCAGCCAGTGCGTGGTTCTCGCCATCGACACAAAAAAAGAGGAAGATGACGAGTGGTATGTTTATTTGAATGGTGGCAGAACGAAGACAGAGGTTCGTTGCGTCGACTGGGCAAAACAAGCTTTTGATCTTGGAGTCGGCGAAATTCTTCTTACATCAATGAATCACGATGGCACCAAACAAGGATTTGCCCATGATATTACCAGTGCACTTTCGTCAACACTGCCTGTTCCGGTAATAGCCAGTGGCGGCGGCGGAACAATGCAGCATTTTGTAGATGTTTTTGAACGGGGCAGAGCAGACGCGGCGCTGGCAGCAAGTATTTTTCATTTTAAAGAGATAGGCATTGCTGACTTAAAAGCTTATCTAAGCGATCATAATGTTCATGTGAGACGGTAGTTAAAATGGCATGTGTGCTGCATTATTGCCCGGCCACGCAAAAAAAGTACAAGAGTGCGACGCAACAGAAGTTAAATTTTTATTCTGCAGCACGGTTCAAAATAAATATTCAATAAATAGCGTTACCAATTAAATTTTACATCGAGATCGATATCTGGATGAATGCTCTTTGCAACAGGACAAGTTACTGCGGCATTTTCAAGAATTTTCTTTTGCTTATCGTCGGTTTGCAAATGCTCAGGAAAATGAAAGGCAACATTAATGCCTCCCACACGGCGTGGCTCGGCCTTCATGATTTTGGTAATGTCTATAGTGGTTGAAGTGAGGTCAATATTCATGTCTCTTGCTTTAATTCCCATGATGGTCATCATGCAATTTCCGAGAGAAGTTGCGAGCAGATCGGTTGGCGAAAAACGTTCTCCTTTACCCTGGTTATCAATAGGGGCGTCGGTTTCAATTAGAGTGCCGCTTTGCAAATGTGTCGCTTCCGTCCTTAACGAGCCTTTATAAATAATTTGAGAAGTCATTGCTTTATTTTTGCCTAAATTTACGAGCTACAAATCATATGAGCGTGAAGAAGATCATTTTTCTGATAGTTATAAGTACACTCACTGTAACGGCTTTCGCACAAACCACCAACAATACAAAGCCAGCTGCACAATCAAAAGAAGATAAAAAGAAAGAGCGTAATGCCAGGCTTAACCAGCTAATGAAGCAATACGAAGAAGGTTCGCTCATTTATGCAAAGCAATCTGCTTTCGGCTTCAAGATTAACACCGATGGCTGGGGAATGTTCTATGAACATGGTAAATACAAAACCATTAAAAAAACGAGCTTATGGTGGCTTGAACTTGGCGAACGTAAAAGCCCCAAAGAAGAAAAAATTTCTTCCGGGCAGGATATAGGCGGCGGATTTATTCTTGTTGGCAATCCATATGTTTATGGAAAAGAAAATAACTTTTATTACCTGAAGGCAGGAGTTGGTCAGCAATACCTCATTGGTGGTAAGGGCAATAAAAACGGCGTGGCCGTTTCAGCAATATACGGTGGGGGCTTAAGCCTCGGATATCTGAAACCCTATTATCTAAACGTGCACGACCCCAACACCAATACCGATAACGATATAAGATATAGCGACACCGTTGCCGATAAATTTCTCGACCCAACACTCATCAATGGAGCATCAGGTTTCACCAAGGGTTTTACCGAAGGTAAATTCGTTCCCGGCGCTTATGCACGCCTTGCGCTTCGTTTCGATTATGGCAGGTACAACGAGCTGCTTTCTGCACTCGAAGTAGGCATTAACGCTGAATATTACAGCAAAGAAATGCCAATCATGATACAAAACGAGCCAAAGCAATTCTTCTACAACGCTTACATCGCCATTGAATTCGGTAAAAGAAAGTAAGCTACATTTGTCAATCATTTACTGAGGTTATTGTGTACCGGGCCGTAGCCTTTCATGGCATCGTCTCTTGCGTCGCACACTTGTACAGGTAGAGCAATTTTCAGCAAACAGCAGGTTGTTTTCCGTGTGTCGCAAACCATCCACCCGGTCATTTTGTAACCTTGCATTTCGTAAATCTTTTGCATGCAGGAATTACCAATAGTACAGAAAACAAGAAAGCCCGATTGGCTGAGGGTAAAGTTGCCACTGGGTGAGAATTATAAACATGTTCGTGGACTTGTTGATACTCACAGACTGCATACTATCTGCGAAAGCGGCAATTGCCCAAACATGGGAGAATGTTGGGGCGAAGGCACCGCTACCTTCATGATACTTGGCAACGTGTGTACCCGAAGTTGCGGTTTTTGCGCAGTAGCAACAGGCCGGCCAGACCCGGTTGATTGGGACGAACCTCAGCGTGTGGCCGAAGCCATTCACCTGATGAAAGTAAAGCACGCAGTTATCACAAGCGTTGACAGGGATGAATTGCGGGATGGCGGCTCCATTATTTGGTACAATACCATTAAAGCCGTTAAGGCTTTAAACCCAGGAACTACACTTGAAACGCTGATCCCGGATTTTAAAGGGCAAGCAGAAAATATACAGCGCATAATAGATGCAGCGCCGCAGGTTGTTAGTCATAATGTAGAAACAGTGGAACGTTTGTCTAAACAGGTGCGCATACAAGCCAAATACCGCAGAAGTATTGAAGTGCTTCGAACGTTAAAGCAGGGGGGCATGCGCACAAAAACCGGCATCATGCTCGGGTTGGGAGAGAAGAAGGAAGAGGTTGTTCAAACCCTGGAGGACCTTGCTTTGGCTAATGTAGATGTAGTTACACTCGGACAATACCTTCAGCCAACACAAAAGCATTTGCCGGTTGAAAGATTTGTTCACCCGGATGAGTTTGCTGAATTAAGAGAAATAGGTTATGAGCTTGGATTTGACTATGTGGAAAGCGGTCCCCTTGTGCGTTCATCCTACCACAGCGAGCGCCATGTATTTAAAGGCTATGGCCGAAGTAAATGGCAGGAAGAAAAAGAACTGGCAAAAAATATCTAGTTGGCTATAAATAAAAAAGGCGCGCTGTTTTCAGCGCGCCTTTTTTATTTTATTCCTTAACTATTTTAATCGTTTGCATTATGGCTGAATTTTCGAGTTTGATATAGTAGACTCCAGCCACCAACTGCTGAATATTCATTGTTAGCGAAGCGGCAAGGGTGGTTGTCTTCAAAACAATATTACCACGTATGTCAACAATGGAGATCCCCGTTATTTTAGATGCATCCAGTCCTTCGATCTTTATGTTATCTCTCGCAGGATTGGGGTATACTTTGACGGCGTTTTTTTCCTGATCAATAATGGCGGCTACGGTTGATGTCGTGCTTGCAAAATTAAAGCTACTGTCCCGAGGCTTTTTTAATTGTACAAACAGGTCAATACCCAACGGAACAATGTATACGGGGCAGGTTCTTGGTGCGCCCTGAACAGTGTATACACCGCCGGTAGTCACATAAAGAGAATTGGTCGTTTCGCCGGGAATTGGCTCACCGTCTCTAAACCACGTAATATTCGTATTGTATGGTTTTGTAAGTGTAAAAACGCCGGTATCGCCTTCTCTAAGGATGGAATACCCCGGGCCATTTTTGAACCCCCCACCTATCTTAACGGATGGAAGAAGGAAAACCAATCCGTCAACCAGCTTTTCGTCAGACTGCAGCCTTATATTTTTTACAGTAACAACCACTGAAAAATAAGCAGGTGTTTCATTGCTGCTCACCGCAAGTTCGTTGGTGGTGGCTCCCTCAACGGCTTTGGTTTTGTTAGACCCGTAATTGCGTTTGTACCATTGGTAACTGTCGTAACCCTTTTGCGTGCGCAATGTTCCGGTTGAATTGGGGCATAAGATAGAATCACCTTTTATTGCCGGTTTAGGAATATTTAGTGTATCGGGTTGTGCCACAGCATTAACACTAACCTCAAAGCTGGTAGCCAGCACTAAACACAGGAAAAACAAATGGCGTTTTTTCATAAACATAGTTTTGAAGGTTAAAAAATTTGCGTAAAGAATAATACAGCAGTAAGTTACCAAACAAATGAACATGATTTAAAACTGCACAAAGTGATGGCCCCAACTTTTATCTATGTAATGGGCTTTGTTGCGTCGCACACTTGTACACCCGTGCATCGCCGGGCATAAAACCCGGAAAAGGTGTACTTTTCTTTCCCATTTCCTAAAAAAAAATTCCCATAGTGGGATTTGCTGTTAAAAAAATCAGAGATTTCAATTGAAAATCAATGTATTTGTGTTTTGGCATATGCTTGGTGTTTATCAATCAACCCGTTATTATCCCGAACCTTTAAAAAAACAAAAAAGCCCGTTTGAACCGTAACCTTACCTTACCTATGTAGACTGAAATTTGGATGTTATTATAAAACAACCCTGAAAACCAAATAAAAACATCCGTACCGACTGATCAAAAATTATCGCCCCGGAAATATCCGGGGCTTTTCTTTGCTATTTTATATACAAGTTGATGCTTCGGAAGGTGCAGTAAAAGTGTGCGACGCAACGAGGCCGAATGTTTATGCTGGCGCCCGGCAACAAAAAAAGCTCATCAATAATGAAGAGCTTTAAAATATCATAAAAAATATGTTATGGGAAAATGCCAAGCTCTGCATATGCTGTGCCTACTTTGTTAATTGCAACTACGTATGCAGCAGTGCGCATATCGGGAATTTGCGGATTAGCTTTCCAGCAGTTCACGATCTCGTGTGTTGCATCAATCATGGTTTCTTCGAGCCCGCTGTAAACTAGATCGACCTCGTTGGGTCCATGTTCAATATAACTTCTTTCTTCTTTGGTTACCGTTTTGCCCGTCATATCTTCCATGGTGCTTAAGATGAGTTTGTTCATATTTTCGGTAAACCTTTTTTCCATCCTTCCGTAGCGAACATGGCTTAAATTTTTCAACCATTCGAAATAGGAAACCGTTACACCACCTGCGTTAAGATACATATCGGGAATAATCAATGTTCCCTTTTTAGCAAGTATATCATCAGCTTCAGGGGTAAGCGGCCCATTCGCAGCTTCTCCAATTATTTTTGCTTTCACATTATGCGCGTTGCCTCCATGAATAACGTTTTCCAGTGCGGCCGGAATTAAGATGTCGCACTCGAGTTCTAATGCGTCGGAACTTTTCGCAAGATTTTTAGCGCCGGTAAAATTCAAAATTGAGCCACTTTTTTTTCTGTGCAGGAAAACCTCATCTTCATTCAATCCGTTTTCGTTATAGATTGCCCCTTCAAACTCAGCTATACAAACTACTTTAGAGCCATTCTCTCTAAAATATTTCGCTGAATGATAACCCACATTTCCCAAGCCCTGAACAACCACTGTTTTACCTTCAACACCTACCGTAAGACCTTGTTTTTCCATTACATCAGGCATGTTACATACTTCCCGAACGCCATAAAAAACTCCAAGTCCGGTTGCTTCCTTACGGCCCCTTACACCACCTTGTGTAATTGGTTTACCTGTTACGCAGGCTTGCCCATCGATCTCGCCTGGGCGCATACTTTCATATGTGTCTACGATCCAGGCCATTTCGCGTTCGCCGGTGCCATAGTCTGGTGCGGGAACATCGGTCCCTGGTCCTATGAAGTTTTTGCGAATTAATTCGGCTGTATAGCGCCTTGTTATCTTTTGTAATTCAAATTCGCTGTATTTACGTGGGTTAACTTTTATACCACCTTTAGCCCCGCCAAAAGGAACATTTACGATGGCGCATTTATATGTCATCAATGCTGCAAGAGCCATAACCTCGTCCTGGTTCACTTCCTCGCTAAAACGAATACCACCTTTACAAGGCGTTTTGTGTTGGCTGTGCTGAACCCGGTATGCCTCTATTACTTCGATTGATCCATCATCCCGCTTGACGGGAAATCTCATTTGATACACTGCGTTACAGGCTTTAATCTGTTCCAACAGACCGGTTTCCCATTTGGTAAACTTTGCTGCTTTGTCAAAGCTTTTCTGAACACTTTCAAAAAAACTATACTGTTGATCTGACATGTGAAAGGATTTAATTTTTGTTATTCAATATGCAAGCTAATTAACATTCGTTTTTAAGAGGCTACTTATTATCTAAGCTCTGATTTTTTTTAATGCAGACTTGAATTATTTTTTAAAAATTAATGAAGCTATTTCTTTTCGAGTTTGCTGATCTTCTTGTCAAGGTTTACAAGATAAATAAAGATACCCAATACAATGGTGATTACTACGGCCATTACAACATACAGTTTTCCTTCACTTCTCATGAAGTCGGTAGAGTCTTCTGTTTGGTTATTCATTGATTGAGCAAAAGCAATAATGTTTAGAAGGCACATTGCAAAAATTAATACGGCCGTTCTGATTTTATTCATGAGCTAGTTTCTTTTCGGTTATAATACGTAATCTGATTCTTAAAGACGTGATCCACAGCGACAACAATATCCAGCCGATAATCGCCGGAAGGAAAACCATTTCCATTTCTGGCGACGTGTCGTTTGGGTTAAGCGCAGGATTTCCCTCACTGCCTTGCCCGCCTGGATGCAATGATTCTGTAAGCCTCGGTAGAATCCATATGGTTGGAAAAAGCATTGCAAAAGCGAATATGTTGTAAACCGCACTGATGCGGGATCTTTTATCAAGGTCATTCATGGAGCCTCGAAGTACAAAATACGCCATATAAATCAGCAATGCGATTGCTGCTCCGTTTTGTTTTGGATCACCGCTCCATGGCTTACCCCATTGATAATTCGCCCAGATTGCACCAGTTACTATACCGAGTATCCCAAAGACCAGGCCGGTACGGGCAAATTCAAGGGAGTAATAGTCATCAACCGGGTTTTGGGAGCGAAGAAATCTTACGGCATAAAATACTGAAATGCAAAACAGGGTCTGCATGGCAAACCACATGGGAACATGAAAAAACAAATTGCGTATAGACTGTTGCATTCTCCCGTCAAGCACGGGAATCTTGACCATAAATCCCATAATGCAGGTGTACATAAGCAACGCGAAGCAAAGTAATTTCCACCAATTTTTACGAATCATAATGAGATTTTAGTGATCATTAGCAGCAACTAATGGCAAGTAATTTTCAATCAATCCGTCGCAAAATTAGGGGAAAAACAATATTATGATGAACAGTTAAAATGCTAAATTATTTCAAAGCCTTTTTCAAATTAGGGCCACCTTAGAGCTCAGTCTTTCCATAGGAAAGGAAATAATATTATCGCTAACAGAATAATTAATAAATCGAGCCCTACCAAAAGCAATACCATTTGCCAAAGTCCAGCTTGAACAACAGAGGAGAACGCTGATTTCGCAATTTTACCCAAAAGGAGCAGCTGTGGAATAATGATAGGAAAACCCATAATAGCCATTAATGCCGCTTGCTGTTGAGCTTTTGCTGCAATTGCTGCAAGAAAAGTAAAAATGAAACTCAATCCAAGGGCACCAAGAAGGCTGATGCCTATAAATTGAAAAATATTAATCAGCGGATTGCCCAAGAGCATTGTAAAAACAAAAAGGCTTAGCAATGTCATGGACATCATGAGCAGTGCGTTGAAGATAAGCTTTGAGAGAATATAATCTCTTGCGCCTGCAATTGAATAGTAATAAAGCATGCGTCCTTTACTATCCTGAAGAAAGCTCTTGGCTACTGCATTAACGCACACAAACAACTGGATTACCCAAAACAAAGCGTTCCAGACAGTTTCTTCGGGTTCGCCCATTGTAAGATAAACAACGAATATTGTTGAAGCCACGTACAAAAGCACTCCATAAAAAGTGTACTGCTGCCGTATTTCGAGTAGCAGGTCTTTTTTAATAAGGGTGATGATGTGTCTGTAAGAGTTAGATTGCATCACGGGCAAATGTAATTATTTGGTTGCTTTTATAAAATGAAGACTAAAGAAAATGTCTTTTCAGCTTTTTTTGAGAATTGTTTTTACATCAATAATTAAACAGGCATAACTTTTTTTACCGCAACTTTGCCGCTTTAATTTAGTAAATGAAACAAAGGCCCATTCATCCCGCGATGCAACCTTATCTTGAAGGCAAAGTGCTACTCATTGATAAGCCACTTTACTGGACCTCTTTCGATGCTGTAAAAAAAGTGAGGATCGCTACAGGGATTTCTAAAGTAGGGCATGCGGGAACGTTAGATCCGCTTGCTACGGGGCTTCTAATTATTTGTACTGGAAAATTTACCAAAAAGATCAACGAATACATGGGCATGGAAAAGGTGTATACAGGGTCTTTCACATTAGGGTCTACAACGTTAACTTATGATCTGGAAAGTGAACCTGAAAATTTTATGCCTGTTGATCATATTACAAAAGAAAATCTTTTAGAAACTGCAAAAATTTTTACCGGATCCATTCTGCAGATCCCTCCGGCTCATTCCGCCATAAAAAAAGATGGTAAGCGTTTATATGAAATGGCAAGAAAAGGGGAGGTGATTAAGGTTGACCCGCGCCCGGTGACAATAAAAGAGTTTGAGATCACCAAAATTGAATTACCTAAAGTATTTTTCCGGGTTGTGTGTTCAACGGGCACTTATATCAGGAGCCTTGCAAACGACTACGGAAATGCGCTCGGAACCGGTGCACACTTAAGCAGTTTGCGCAGGACGAGTATCGGTAATTTTTCAGTCGAAGAAGCATCCGGACTGGAAGCATTCGGAGAAACTATTTTTACTTTAAAACAATCATTAGAAGGGCAGCCCGATGCCTAATTGTACAGCATAATTGTTGCGTGTTGGCGGTGATACCGCCCCGGTGACCGGATCTTTTACACTGTATTCATAGTTCTTCCATGTAAAATCAGAAAGTTTCAGCCAACCATTGTTCTCTGACCGGGCAGGGTCTTTTAATTTGATACCCATGTCAATTCTGATAAGAAAATAACTAAAGTCAAACCGTACGCCCGTACCCACACCAACTGCCACATCTCGTCCGAGGTTTTTGAAATAGAATTTGCTTCCTGGCGCGGCCGAATTTTCATGAAGATTCCAAACGTTTCCAATGTCACTGAACAGCGCCCCACCAATTTTTACACTGCTGAATTGCGCAACGGTAAAACGGTATTCGGCATTTGCTTCCAACAGCATATCGCCGTACCGGTCGCGAAAAGTGGAAGAAGTATCACTTACGATCGAAGTTCCAAGACCTAGCTGTCTCAAGCCCCATGCTCTCATGCTGTTGGGACCGCCTGCGAAAAACTGTTTAAAAAAGGGGAGCGTTTCGCCAAATTTCTCATTGTTGCCATAATTGTAACCGATGCCACTGAAGGCTCTGAACGCGATGGATGTTTTCTTATACTGAATAAGTTTGTGATACTCTGCCTCGAATTTTATGTACTGGTAAATATTATCCTGCAGTCCGTTGATTCTTCCCAGCAGGCCACCGGCCTCCTCGGCGGCAGCTCTTATGTAATTTGTTACATTTCGTTTTTTACCGGGATAGGTGACATTAAAACTTAGCTGTTGGCTTAATACTGAACCTGTATTGAATGATGTGCGTAAATATGGATTATCTTTAAAGGCTTCTTCTAGCAAGGGTAAAGTGTCTAGGCCGTACAGCTCAATGTTAATCGGTTTATACGCCCAAACGACATTTTTCTTTCTCCACTGATAGCCCCAACTTGCTACCAATGAGCGCAGCAAGTAATAGTCCTTCCTGTCAGAATAGGTGGCGCTTAAGCTCAAATTCGTTCTCCTGTTCTCTAATTTATATGACTTGTTTATTTTGAAGGGAGCAATAATCCTGGGAAAACTGTATGTATGGCTTAACGATGACTGAAATGTTTGAAGGAAAGAGTTGTTTCTATCAAGACTGAATTCAATACCATTGCTGAATTGGGTGCTCGATTGTATGGCATTATGCCACACATTGCGGTTCACGTAGTTAGTGTTCAGTGCAATACCGAAAAGACTCGATGAACTTAAGAAGTCGCCGGTATTACGGCTTGTTTCAAGATTAAAGGATAGCGTTTCTTTTTTGGCAGGCGTTAAAAAGTAGTGAAAGTCCACTGAATCATTTCTTATGAGAGTGCGATAATCAACTCTTTCCCATGCACCCATCTGGTTAAAATTGTTGAGCGTTTTATAAAAGTTTTCTTCAAAATAGTAAGCGCCTTTTCTTTGAAAAGTGTGCTCACCCAGAGGCCGGTAGGTGAATAAGCCTTTTTTATAATAAACCGTATGATAAGTACGTACAAATCTTTTCATCGAGGCCGTGTCAGTCATCAGGCTGTCAGGCTGGTCATATCGGCCGGTTTCAGGGTAGTAATAGAGATTGCCGATGAAATATCTTCTGAAGTGAATGTCGCCAGCATTTGCCAACGAATCGGGCTCCGCCCTTTTCCTGATGACTACAATGCAAGTGGGATTTTGCTTTCTTCTTTCAGCTGCTTCCGTTACCTTGGTAACGAATTCAAAAGGGTCTGTTACCGTCTGCAATAACGCAATATCTGTTGTGTCTACCTCTGCAACTAGATCTTCCCTTGACAGTAAAAAATATCCCCCCTGCCTGAACAAAGCAACCAACCTGTCAAGTTCCGAGGCAATCACCTGTTTTGAGAAAGGCGTTTTACCAACCTTTATATAGCTGTTCTTTAAATTCACCTTCGAAATACTATCCAGGAAATGGTCACCGATAACATAAACCAAAGAATCGATGATTGTGTTTTTACCGGGGTCGATCTTAAAATTAATACTCGTTCTGATCTGGTTGTCTTTCGCTGTATCAAAATGATAAGAGGAATCGAGGTTGGTAAAAATTGCATTGTAATAACCCTGCGAATTGAGATAACTCCGCATAAAATTTCTTGTGCGGCTTATGTTCAATGTGTCAAAAACAGGTGGTTTTTTTAAAACATACCTTACGCCAAACTGTTGAACCTTGCGGGCAAACAAGCTATCATCCCAATAATTTACAAGATCATTTGTAAGCCGCTTTTTTTCATCTTTATCAAGGCTGCCAGTTATAGTAATTTTGTTATCAAAAACAAAAGGTTTTCCTTCGGGGAAATCTTTGACTACTGTGCATGAAAAAAACGAACCACAAACAAGGAGAAAACATATTATATAGCCTGTCACATTACCATTAAAGCGCATAGAAATGATCAGTAAGAATGAAATCAAATATATTCAAAGTTTATTCCAGAAAAAAAACAGAGATACGCATGGACAGTTTATCGCCGAAGCTGTTAAGCTCGTTGATGAACTGCTGCTCAGTGATCTTTTTATTCAAAAAATCTATGCAACAGATGAATGGGTTAAGTCACACCCATCGGTATCTGACGTGGTGTTGGTCGAATCATTCGAGTTGGAAAAAATCAGTTCATTGGTAACACCAAACCAGGTGTTGGCCATCGTAAATAAAAACATTCCACAGCATGAACCTCTTGAAAGCGGTTATATTACGCTTGTACTCGACGGTATACAAGATCCCGGGAATTTTGGCACAATAATTCGCATTGCCGATTGGTTCGGCATTACCCAAATTGTCGCAGGGAATGACACTGCCGATCTTTACAATTCCAAAACGGTACAAGCGACGATGGGAAGTATCTGCAGGGTAAATGTTTGGTTCAAAGAGCTTTCCTCATGGTTGCCAAATGTAAAACTGCCGGTTTATGGCGCAACGCTAGACGGCCACGATATTTATCAGGTAAAACGATTCAGCGAAGGCTATATTGTTATTGGCAACGAATCAAAAGGTATACGCCAAAACATTATGCCTTTTATAGAACATCCTGTTACTATTCCAGCAAAGGGCAGGGCAGAATCTCTTAATGCTGCTGTTGCCACCGGCATCATCCTGTCGCACCTTGTTAAATGATTTTTTTGTAGCTGGCATTTGCACTTGTGGCATCACCTGTTGCGTCGCACACTTCAGCTTCAGCGCAGTGAAGCGTGCAATCGGGGAACTCTATGCAAATTTGAAAGGGTAATAAAAATTCAGCAGAAAGAAAAACAGCAGTGGAAATAATTAATCAGGTAGTCGGTTATCTTCAGAACCATAGTCGTTCGGAAGCATAGTCGCTAATTTTTCCGACCATGACCAAAACCCATCGACCAAAAAATTCTCTCCGCTGAAATAAGTGCCGTTCTTATAAACTATAACTGCAGTTTTTTGAGGCAAGTTAATGTCTGTGCTGGTGTATTTGCTGTGGCTGTTTCGTTGCACAGTAACATAAAATTCCACCGGCGTTTTTTTTAAGGTACAGGTAACCCGCAACACGCCTTCAAAATTCAGCAACACAGCATCTGTTTTTGTTGACTTAACAATGTCTGCTCTCTTTATTTTTTTGTTCAAGGCAATTGTATTGTCACCTGGTGCCAGGTTAAAAACATCCTGGTAATAGCTCAACGAGTCTTTGTTCATACGCAATTTAGGATTGCCGCCAACTTCTTCCATTGATGCAATACGTTTATTTATCTCAGCTACCCTTGCTTTTTCAATTTCACTTATGCTAACAACAGGTCTTATCTCGAAACCTTCCGCTTCTAACCGGTCATTATACAAACTTTTCATAAACTGCCTTAGTGACCCTGCATAAACTTCGGCCCTGTTTGCCATCCATTTCTGCTGTTCTTTTTCACTTTTCGGTACAAGGTTTTCAAATGCCGGGTGACCAGCAAATTTGAAAGAATTGTTGTTGAAATCAATCTTAAAATTTAGGAGCACATATTTGATGCGGTATCCGAGTTCCTGGTTTTCGAAAAGTAATACGTCATTGGTAAAAGCCCTTAAGGAATTTGTATTTTCGTTGAATTTAAATTTTACGGCTTCCGGATTTTTTAGATTGCATTTTTTTGCTGCGGTAGTGTTGCCAATAAAATTTGAAGTAAAATATTTTCCCCATTTCGACCAGCCATTTTTATCGTAAGATTCTACAATAACATCGGGTAAAATTTTCGGTGCTTCATTTAATATTACCGTAATATCGCTCTGAAAATTTCCTGGCTCCAACTGAAGGATGTACGTATCGTAATTAAGCGAAGTAACAATTAACTCATACGAACCTGCTGGGATGTTAAGCGAAAATTCACCTTTGTCGTTGCTGTTGGTGCCAATCGAGGTATTGCTTAGAAATATGCTGGCGCCGGTTACTGGAATTTTTGTTTTTGAGTCCATTATTTTCCCTTTCAGCAAAGACTGGCTTAAGCCTGCATAACCTGTGATTACAATTAAAATCGTTACTAAAGCCTTCATTCTTTGTAGCTATTAATTATTATTGAGCGATGTTGCTGTAATAATACAACCTGCCCGCCAGATCCATACCTTCTATTGTTATCCGGAACGATCTTGTAATATCGTTATTATTAAAATCAATTTTCACTTTTTGCGATTGTTGATCGGTCATTATCCTTGGATTCCATAAAAGGGTCGTTCTTAAATCTTTGGTTCTGTTTACGACTTCATTTTCCGCACGATTAGGAACATAAAACTCTTTAATCGCGCTGTAACCCTCAAATGCCTGTAATTGCATCTCTTTCATTTTCTCTTCCTTGTCAAATCCTTTTTTTGTATAAATAGAAACAGCACCTGCAGTACCACCGTTTGCTCCCATGCCCCAGAACATCGGCTTAAAAACTTTTATAAAAGCGATATTGTTTACATCCATGAAAATGATATTGTCAAGGGGAGTTTCAATTTCATCAACAAAGAACAAGGTTGCTGGGTGAGGCTCATTCATTCCGGTTGCCGCATCTGACGCCCTATCGGCCGCAACCCACGAAACATAAGCGTCCGGTGTATACGGGTTGCTTATAATTATCTCGGGAATTTTTATTTTTAGATAGGTAAGAATATCACTTACCGCTACTTTTTCGTTTTCAAAATCCAGCGAATATGAATTTGCTTCGGCGCCGGAGAAAATACCTCTTGTGTATTTTGCATTAAGTTCTTGTATTCTTGTTTTTTTTATACCCACAACTTTGACGTCGTCAAGTGTCAGCCCTTTTTTTAACGCTTCCAGTTTTGAATAATCATTTGCCGGGGGCCGCGCAATTGAAAATACGGAACTGTCGTTTTTAGCAGGCCTATAGCGCAATACAGTGGCAGGCCGTGTGTGGTAAAGGTTGGTTGTGATAGTGATTTTATTATTTTGAGTGAGAGTAATGCCTTTCAAATCATAATAGACTCTAGTGCTATCAAAGAAAAATAAATTCTTTAAATAAAAATTCCCCTTCTGGTCGATAGGAACAGTTTGTGTTGCGTTTGTTCGATCATTGTATATAAAGCTAAGGCTCACAGCAGCACCTTTCTTCAGTCTGTTGTCACTTAAGCCTTCCACTTGTCCATGGACAGAAAGGTAGTCGCTGTCTCTTGGATAGTTCAATTTTGGCAAATTAGCGGAAAGTACATCTTGCCAGTTGTATCTGCTCCAGCCGTTTGTAAGCATTACCTCGTCAAGGTAATAAGAGGCCGAGTCGGAATCCGACCGAAAGTAATATGCAGGATTATTGATATATCCCTTCAAATTACCACAAAGCAATAGTTGCGACACTATATTGTTGTCAAACGCCTCACCAGAATTGGCGTCGGTCACCGTGTAAGCTCCCCTTATTTTAGT
>DLKC01000017.1 GCA_002478885.1 Chitinophagaceae bacterium UBA7600 | reverse complement strand
AACGCAAATGATCCAAGAACAGCCCAGATTTATGAAGGTTATCTCGAGCCAACAATACAACAAACACTCAGGCAAAAATACCAGGCATTAATTACTGGAGCTGTCTATGTTCCAAAATGGATGGCAGAGAAAACAAATGCTGACAATAACTCGCTTGCTAAAATTTCTTTTGTTTCGGTGCCATATGCTACAATAAGCGACAGCGCCGTGAAAGTTTCTGATGAAGACATTGTTGCATACATAAACAAACATCCCAAACAATTCAAACAAAAGGATGAGACAAGACAGATATCGTATATAACATTCGAAGCATCACCCTCGAAGCAAGATACTTCAGCACTCCTTGCCCAGATGGAACAAACAAAAGCTGAGTTTCAATCAGCTTCAGATGAAAAAGCTTTTCTTGCAAAAAGTGGATCTGAGTTGCCATATTATAACAGTTATGTTGGGAAAAAGGAAATAAAACAAGCGGTGAAAGACACGCTTCTCAGTCAACCTGTAGGAACCGTATACGGTCCATACCTTGATAACAACAATTATGTGTTGGCAAAAATCGTTCGTGCCACTTCTATGCCTGACTCTGTTCGGGTAAGGCACATTCTTGTTGCTACCCATCAATCCGATCAAAACAGCGGTCAGAGTTTTAGGGTTAGAGAAGATAGTGCCGCTAGAAAAAGACTTGACAGCGCCGTTGCATTGATCAATGCGGGTGTTGGATTTGATTCTGTTTGTATAAAATATTCAGATGATCCAGCAAGCGCAGCTAAAGGTGGTGTATACGAATATTTCGCTTCGGGCAGAATGGTTGAAGAATTCAACGATTTCGTTTTTACCGGAAAGCCGGGCGACAAAAAAGTAGTTCAGACATCATATGGATATCACTATATAGAAATTCTCGGCCAGAAAGGATCAGAAACCGGTTACAATATTGCCTACCTCGCAAAGCCAATTGTTGCCAGCCAGGAAACTGTGGACGCTGCGAACACCGCGGCAACTCAGTTTGCTGCATCAAGCAGAGATAAAGCAGCATTTGACAAAAACGCAGCAAAATTGAATAAAACACCGTTAATTGCCGACCAGATAAAGGAAAACGATTTTACAATTCAATCTTTAGGAGATAGCAGAACGCTTGTTCGCTGGACTTATGATAATGATCTTGGTGATGTATCCGAACCTTTTGAAATTAACAATAACTATATCGTTGCGGTAATTACGGCTGATAACAAAGCCGGCCTACTTAGCGCAAGTGCAGCAAGACCACAAGTTGAATCGCTTGTAAGAAATGAAAAGAAGGCCCAACAAATAATCTCGGTAAAAATTAAGGGATCAACACTGGAAGAAATTGCAAAAAATGCTGGGAGTTCTGTAATGACAGCAGATAGCATTTCTTTTCAGGCTTTTGTTGTGCCAAATATTGGTAATGAAGTAAAAGTTATTGGCGCAGCGTTTAATAAAGATCTAAAAGGGAAAGTGAGTGCAGCAATAGCCGGCACCTCCGCCGTATTTGTTATAAGAGGCGAAAATGTTTATGCTGGTTCTTCTCTTGGCGGCACCCCAGAAATGGTACGGCAGAGCCTTGAAACGCAAATTAAATCGCAGGTTGGTTACCGTTCCGCAAATGCGGTAAGACAAGCGGCTGATGTGAAAGACTACAGGTCAGATTTTTATTAGTTGTGTACAAATAAAAAAATTCAAAACCCGCAGCAATGCGGGTTTTTCGCTTTCAGGAATTTTCGGTTCTAAAACGTAAACAATTGAAAATGGGAAAATTCATTTGTATTATTCTTGGTTAGCTTTGTAAAAAGCTTTTTATGAAGCAAGCAATTATGAATAAAGTAACGGAGAGCGGTATAATCACGATTAATCTTGAAGAATATTTGCCTAAAGAAGAAATGGAAATCTTCGATATCAAAGAATTTTTATTCATGAGCCTGGTTCTTAAAGAAAAGGATTTTCGTACATCGTTGCAGCAAACAGACTGGCAGCAGTATGAAAACAAAAACATAGCTGTTACCTGCTCGGCCGATGCTATTATTCCTCTATGGGCTTACATGCTTGTCGCGAGCTATCTTCAACCATTTGCAAACGAGATTGTGTTTGGTAATAAAGACGAACTTGAAAAGGCCTTGGTACTCAAAAGCATTGCAACAATTAATGCGAACGATTTTTCTGATAAACGTGTTGTTATTAAAGGCTGTGGAAATGCGGAGATCCACGAATCTGCCTATCTTGAGATTACTAAAAAATTAAGGCCTGTTGTAAAAAGCATCATGTATGGCGAGCCCTGTAGCACAGTTCCTATTTACAAGAAGAAATAATTATTATATAAACGCTGTTATTACTTTTTTGATCCCAGCTTTTTGTTCTCGCTTCAGCCTTCGTTGCGTCGCACACTTCAACGTATTGAACCTTACTCATCAAAATGTATAAGCGCTGATTGTGGAGTATGTTGTAAATGTGTGCGACGCGACAGCAGCCGGGTAATGCAAAAATGCCAAGCTCCAAAAAGAACTTTTAAAACCACCCTCTTTTTTTGAATGTAACGATCATCCACACGGGTATGAGCAGCATCATGCCCACTGCAACATAAAATCCTTCCTTCTGGTGTGTTAATGGTATTACCTCGAAGTTCATTCCAAAGATGCCGCCAATAACAGTTGCCGGGGCGAGTAGGCAAGTAACAATTGTCATTACTTTCATCACTTCGTTAAGGCGAAGATTTACTTTGCTCATGTAAAGATCCTGCAGGTTGATCATCATGTCGCGATAGTTCTCTACAAGGTCACTTGCCTGAACAATGTGATCGTATACATCTTTAAAGTATTTAGTTGTACGCTCGTCCAGCAAATCACTTTCGCTACGGATAAAGCCGTTTACAAGGTCGCGAACAGGATTAATGTTTCTTTTCAGCACGATCAACTCTTTGCGTAAACTGTTGATGCGGGCAAGAGAACGAGTGTTACCAACACGAATAATCTCTTCTTCCAGTTGCTCGATGCGCTCACCAAGTTTTTCCATTACCAGATAGTAATGGTCAACGATGGTATCTATAAGCATATAGCATAAATAGTCAACCTTGTTTTGGCGCAGTTTTGAGTTGGCCACTTTCAACTTGTCACGAAGTGAATTGAACACATCGCGTTTATTATTTTCCTGGAAACTTATTACAAAATCTTTGCCCAACACAATACTCACCTGTTCAGACTCTACTGCGCCGGAAGGCATAAAATACAGCATATTCATTACGCAGAACATTACATCATCCATTTCGTCCATCTTTGGCCGCTGACCAACGCTAAGAATGTCTTCAGCAATTAATGGGTGAATGCCAAAGTGGTTACAAATATTTTCTACATCTGCCTTTCTTATGCCATCGATATTTATCCAGCTTTTGTTGTTATTATCGCGGAAGAGATAACAATCCTGTACATCACTAAGATCATATTCCTTTAGTTCCGTTGAATTATAGTCGTAAACATAAACACCTATTTCTGCGGCTTCTTCTCTTGGCGGCAATACGGTTGGGTTAACATTAAAGATTTCTTTCGTACGTTTTGTATTAAAAAACGGAAGAATAAAATGAAGATATTTTGTAGGCTTTAGATTTTGGTAGGCCATCGTAAGAATCGTTTTAGAATTGCTTGCTATGAAATTATTGAATACCAGCGAGGAAAAGAATATTTTTTGCTGCCAAACATCCATAAAGCGTAGGAAAGACACAAACGCAAAACAGCGCAACAATGCGCTGTTTTGCTATCTGAAATATATAAAATGCAGGTTTAATTTTTACTTCTGTAGAAAAGTGTGTTGCTGTTCTCCCGGGTAAATATTTTGTTGCTCCAGGTGTAAACATCTTCTGCGCTAACATCAAGAAAACGCTCCATTTCTTCGTTCATAAGATTTGCGTTGCCGAGTAACTCATAATTGGCCAGACTCGCCGCTCTGTTCATAACGCTCATGTCCTCAAAAGCAATAAGACTTTCGGTTTTGTTCTTTACTTTCATTAGTTCAGTATCTACAACTTTGTCAAGCTTTATTTTTTCGAGCACCGCTTCAACAGCAGCGTCAGCCTCTTCAAGTTTCTTTCCTTTCACCAGTTTTCCTTCAATCGTAAGCAACCCCTCATCGATGCTTCCAAACTGGTAGCAGGAAATATTGCTAAACAGTTGCTGTTCTTTTACGAGACTGTGATAAAGTCTTGAGGATGCACCACCGCCAAGAATTTCTGTAATCAACTCGGCTACATAATACCCTTTCTCGAGCCTTGCCGGCATGTGCCAGGTTTTATAGAATGCATCGAGCGGAACGTCGGCTTCAATATCCAACATTCTTGCAGCAGCTTGCACGGGCTCTTTAGGGAGGTTGCGGATATATTTATCACCCATTGGAATATTGCCAAACCATTTCTCGGAAAGTCTTTTCACTTCCTCGGTTTTTACGTTACCGGCAACAACAATTATGGCGTTAACAGGTCTGTAGTGTTTAAAGAAAAAGGATTTCACATCCGAAAGTTCAGCTGTTTCAATATGGCTTAACTCTTTCCCAATCGTCATCCAACGGTAAGGATGTACCTCATATGCGAGCTCCCTCATTTTATGCCATGCATCACCGTAAGGCTGATTTATATAGTGTTCCTTGAATTCCTCGCAAACAACCTTTCTCTGTACGTTCAGGCTTTTTTTACTAAAAGCAAGGCTCAGCATGCGATCGCTTTCTAACCAAAAAGCTGTTTCTATATTTTGTGCAGGCAGCTGACAATAGTAGTTGGTAAGATCATTCGTGGTAAAAGCATTGTTCTCACCGCCTGCTTTTTGCAACGGCTCGTCATAATCGGGAATATGAATGCTGCCACCAAACATAAGATGCTCAAACAAATGAGCAAATCCCGTTCTGTTCGCATCTTCGTCTCTTGCACCAACATCATACATTACGTTCACAACAGCCATAGGTGTAGAATCATCTTCATGCACGAGCACTCTTAAACCGTTATCTAAAACAAACCTGTTATAAGTAATCATCTTTTATTTTTTCAGCGTGTGCAATTTAAGCAACAAAAATTTACAGTATGTTAAAACACGTAAGAGTTATAAGCAGAAGAAAATTTTGGAGCCCAGCCTGTTATTTTTGAGGCATCGCCCGTTGCGTTGCACTCTTCAGCGTTCAGGTCTTTTATGAGCAATATCTATTTATCACTTATAAGCAGTTGTCCTGCGTAAATTGTATTTGACGCCATGGCAACACAGTGAGTACAAGGGTGCGACGCAATGGAAGCTGAATTCTTGTACCATGTGCGGCTACAAAAAATGCTGGCAGCAAACAGGGTGGAACGATAAAATAAGCCCGGTACATAAAATATTATATATTTAACGTAGCTTGTGCTCACTAACTATATTTTAAACCATTAAATTTTTTAACATGGATACCTCAAAAATGATAAAGGCTTACTGCCTTAAAACAAAGGAAAAAAATGTTCCAATGCAGGATGCTGTTGTAACAAAAACAGCAAAGGGTGGCTATATGGCGACAGGCCACGATGGCAAAGGCAACAAAATGGCCGCAATCTTAAATGAGGCAAAAGCAATGCAGGCAATTGCAGACGGAGTTGCAAAAAAAGGATTCTGATAAAATAATTACTTTTTCAGCAGCCGGCTTTAAAACCGGCTTTTTTATTTTAGTGAATTACTGAACCATTTTTCGTTTTAAAAAACACTATGCTGCAAAATAGTTTTGATTGGCGTTAATAAAAACGTAATCAAAAGATCGCGCGGAATAGAAAAACGATTAATCATTAATTTTACTTCATGGCAGGCAGAATATTCAGGAAAATAATAAAATGGGTTTTTCTAAGCATTAATATTATTTGTTCACTGGTGTTCCTGGTTGCTTGCCTCTCTCCTTTTATTAGTCCGGCGAAATGGCCGATAATTGGGTTTTTCTCCCTTGCATTTCCTTATGTTGCGGTTGTGCTTTTGCTTTCTGTACTTTTCTGGCTTGTGGCAAAACCGGTAATAGCCATTATTCCCATCATAACGCTACTGATTGGCTGGCAACAACTCTCGGTAATTTTTGCTGTGCATGTAAACAACAGCTTTAGTAATTTGAAAAGCGATTCAGCGCTTCGGGTTGTTACATGGAATGTGAGGGGTTTTTATGGAATAACCAATAGCAACTACACTCAAAGACGCAACAGGCTCGAGATATCAAAGTTGATTCATGGGCTTGATCCCGACATTGTTTGCATGCAGGAGTTTAACGACAGGGTATTCCAGGGCGAACAAAGAAATAATATTGACCTTTTTACGGATAATTACAGATATTATTTTTTTTCAAGGGACTATAGAACGCTGGATGGAAAATACGCTGCCGGAATAGTTGTTTTTTCAAAATACCCGATCATTGATAGTATTAAAACAAAATATCCCGGTCCGGATACAGAGAGCCTTTTAGCAATCGACATAAGAAAGGGCGAAGACACAGTACGGATTTTTACTACACACATAGAATCGTATCGCTTTAACGATACGGATTATGCGATGATACAAAAACTTAAAGAACCAGATGCAGAAGCGCTTGACGCTTCTGAAACACTTTACTCAAAGATGATTAATGTGTTTAAAAAACAGGGGGAACAAACGGAGATCGTGCGAAAGCAGATCGATGAAAGTCCATACCCTTCTGTTATTTGCGGTGATTTTAATGCGGTGCCAAATTCTTACACCTATTTTAAAATAAAAGGCGACCGGCAGGATGTTTTCCTGTCAAAGTCATTTGGAATTGGTAAAAGCTATGATGCTTTGGCCCCTACTCTACGGATCGACTATATCTTGCCCGATAATCATTTTAACGTTAACCAATTTCAAATGGTAGATGAAGCACTAAGTGATCACCATTTACTAGTGTCTGACCTTAGTTTAAAAAAATAAAATATCTTCGCACCATAATGAAAAATAGCCTTCGCTTCACTTTCTGTTTTTGTTGTTATTAAAACTGTGCAACGGCCCTGTTGCTACTACACCTTATGCTTTTTATCAATCTTTCATAATAGAAAATATGTCTCAGTTAAAAGTATATAACAATCTTACCAGGACAAAGGAAGTATTTGAGTCATTTGTACCAGGCCATGTTGGCATGTATGTTTGCGGACCAACGGTGAGCGGAGAAAGTCATCTCGGTCATGCGAGGCCTTTTATCACTTTTGATATTGTTTACCGCTACTTTATGCATCTTGGTTATAAGGTGCGCTATGTTCGTAATATTACGGACGCTGGCCATTTTGAGGAAGAAGGTCGTGAAGCTGAAGATAAAATCGCGAAGAAAGCCGTGCTTGAAAAGCTCGAGCCCATGGAACTGGTACAGAAATACACTAACCTCTTTCATTGGGCTATGCGATCATTCAACAATCTTGAGCCAACTATTGAACCGACGGCTACCGGGCATATTATTGAACAAATTGTAATGATCGAAAAGATCATTGCCGACGGCTATGCTTATGTTTCAAACGGCTCTGTATATTTTGATGTTGAGAAATACAACGATGTTTATTCAAAAAAGGGATTGCCATACGGCATGTTAAGTGGGCGAATCCTTGAAGATATGCTGGAGACGACCAGGGAGCTCGATAACCAGGAAGAGAAAAGAAACAAAGCAGATTTTGCACTTTGGAAAAAAGCGCCACCTGAACATATTCAGCGCTGGCAAAGTCCGTGGGGTGAAGGTTTTCCTGGATGGCACATAGAGTGTTCTGCGATGAGTACAAAATATCTTGGCGAACAATTTGATGTTCATGGTGGCGGAATGGATTTGCAATTCCCGCATCATGAATGTGAAATAGCGCAGAGTACCGTATGCAATCATAAAACACCCGCACGTTATTGGCTGCACAATAATATGATCACGATTAATGGGAAGAAGATGGGAAAGAGTTATAACAACGTGATTAAATTGAGTGAACTGTTTACTGGCGACCATCCAATGCTTGAGCAGCCGTACCATCCCATGACAGTTCGTTTTTTTATTTTGCAAACACATTACCGTTCAACACTCGATTTTGGAAATGAAGCATTAAAAGCTGCAGAGAAAGGATTGAAGCGTTTATGGGAGTCGTATGAGAATCTTCAAAAGCTGGAATCAATGGTCAGCCTCGCCGCGGATGCAGAACTCGATGCAAAGTGCCTTAGACTTTTAAATGAACTGAACGAATTTATGGATGATGATTTCAACACGGCAAAAGTGCTGGCCAACATGTTTGAACTCGTGCCGGTGATCAACGGCTTAAAAGACCGGCACATTGCTGCAGATTCGATAAGCGCCACAACACTCAATTTGATGAAAAGCAAACTGGGGTTTTTTATTGACACTATACTTGGTTTGAAAAATGATCAGAAAGGCGACGATGGAAAACTTGACGGTGTAATCCAGGTGCTGATAGCATTACGCAAAGAAGCCAAAGGGAGAAAAGACTATGTTACGAGTGATAAAATTCGAAATGAACTTGCCACTTTAGGTGTTCAGTTAAAAGATGAAAAAGATGGCAGCATGAGCTATACCTTGGCATAACTTATTGCTATAACCGAAAAGCCGCAGATTTGTCTGCGGCTTTTCGGTTACATTAGGTAATGTATATGCTAATGTCTTATCAACTCATTAAATCCAAGATCCTCATTCAATACTACAAAATCAGCCATTGAACCAGCCTTGATAACACCCAGCTTTTCCGTCATGCCCATCACCTGAGCAGGATACAAACTGCACATTCGCAGAGCTTCTTCTTCTTCAATTGCGCACTGATGAACAAAATTGAGAAAACACTTGTGCATAGTGAGCGCAGATCCGCTGAGTATGCCATTGCTCGTGTATTTATCTCCTTCAAATTTATGCTGATAATAACCTTCGGCTGTTTCTGTTACCGCGTCGGTGATTGCATATAACCTGTTGCCCATTTGCTTTTTTGCAATTTTAATCGCCGCGAAATCCACATGATGGCCATCAGGCACGATGCTGCTGATCACGGTATTATGACTGAATAGGGCACCAACCATACCTGGCGCCCGATGTTGCAATCCACTCATGGCGTTGTATAAATGTGTTCCCGCATGAATGCCCTTATCAAATGCAAGCATGGCTTCTTCGTAAGTGGCATTGGTATGGCCCGCTGAGACAACGATGCCCTTGGATTGTATAAAGTCAACTATTTCTCTGGAACAGATTTCCGGCGCTAATGTGATCATGCTTATAACGCCTTCTCCATAATTTACCAACTCCTCTGCCTGTTTCAGGGTCGGAGAAAAAATCCATTCTTCCCTGTGGGCGCCACGTTTTGATTTGTTCAACCATGGTCCTTCAATATGTAAACCCAGCACGCCGCCTCCGCCTTGGTTTTTATAATCTCTAACTGCGTCTATACATTTGAATATTGTGTCATAAGGATTTGTTGCAACGGTAGGCTGACAATATGCAGCACCGCCTGAGGCACAGTATTCAACAATATCGGCCACTGTTTGCGCGTCAGGATAAACAGCAAGCAATCTATTGTTCGCGCCATATAACTGCAGATCTATAAATGCCGGCGCGAGCAACTTGTCGCCAAAATCAGTGACTGTAGCATTCGCCTCAATGCCAGCCTCGTTTATGACCGACTCAACGATACCGTCTTTTACAACTATCGCATGCTGCTGCAATAGCTCACTTCCAGTGAAAATCTTTTTTGCTTTATAGTATTTTTTATTCATCTGCAATTATGAATTGATCTGCATCGCGCAGAAAGGGAAATTTATTTCTTACCGATTCAAGTACTTCTTTTTGTAAAGTAATGGTGAATACGTCTTCCTCATGCACTTTGTGATAAAGTATCTCGCCCAGCGGATTAATTACCATACTGTCGCCGCTGTGATAAATATCGTTGCCATCATTACCTACACGATTAACGCCAATCACATAAGTCTGGTTTTCTATCGCTCTTGCCTGAAGCAGGGTTCTCCACGGAATACTTCGGCGCTCGGGCCAGTTGGCAACATAAATGAGCACATCGTATTCTGCTGAAACATTTTCATCGTGGTAGGTTACTTTCGATTGTCTTGCCCAAACGGGAAAACGAAGGTCGTAACAAACCTGCAAATTAATCTTCCACCCTTTTACCGATGCAATAAGTCTTTTGTTCCCCCGCGCATAGTGTTTGTGTTCCTGGCCAAATGCAAACAAGTGCCGTTTATCGTAATAGCCATAAGCACCGGTCGGTAACATCCAAATAAGCCGGTTATAATACTTTCCTTCTTCTTCTATAATTACACTGCCTGTAACAATAATTTTTTTCGACGCAGCAATATCCTTCATCCAATGAAACACCACACCATCCATTGTTTCTGCATGCAATTCTGGTTTCATGCTAAAGCCTGTCGCAAACATTTCAGGTAAGACCACTACTTCTGTGTATTCCTGAATGCTGTCGATCTTTTCTTTCAGCATCGCAAGGTTTCGTTGCTTGTCTTCCCAATGCAACGCTGTTTGTATTATGGTAACTGTTAGTAAAGACATGTTCTTAATTTTTTGGTACCAGCTTTTCTCTTCTATGGCATCGGCTGTTGCGTCGCAATCCGTTCATCGTTCCGAACACCGATTGGCAAAAATGCATTTGAGTAAAATGTAAAACGCCGATGCTTGTTAAACCTTTAATTGCTGCTTTTTTTGATACAGTACAAGTGTGCGACGCAACGAAAGCTTAATGCTTAGACTAAAGCCGGGTCAACAGATCTCTTATAAAAATTTAGCTGCGCGCTCAAGGTCTTCCGGAGTGTCGATTTCGACGCCCATATAATCGGTGATGATCATTTTTATTGGAACTGCATTTTCAAGATAACGAAGGCACTCAATTTTTTCTGCAGCCTCGAGCGGCGTCATCGGCCAGCTTGTGAAATTAAGCAAAGCTTGTTTACGGAATGCGTACACACCAATATGCTCGTAATATGGAATTGATATTTCTTTGTTGCGGGGGTAAGGAATAACAGACCTGCTGAAAAAAAGCGCATTGCTGTTTTTATCAACTGCCACTTTTACGTAGTTGGGGTCGTCGATAAATTTTTGCTCTTTTAAAACCTGCATCAGGCTGGCCACCTGCACTGTTTCTCCATCCTCACCATCGAACACGCGCAATAATTTTTGGAGCGGTTCTTTTTTTACAAAAGGTTCATCGCCCTGCACATTTACAACAATATCCGTTTGCATATTGGAAACTGCTTCAGCGATACGGTCGCTTCCGCTTTCATGTTCGCGAATACTCATAGTTGCCTTTCCCCCGTTTGATGTGATCTCCTGGTAAATAATATCGCTGTCGGTAACTACAATCACTTCATCGAACAGGCCAGTAGCCACAGTATTATCGTAGGTGTGCCTTATGACTGGTTTGGTGCCGAGCAGCTGCATGAGTTTTGCAGGAAAGCGGGTAGCTGCATATCGTGCGGGAATAAAGGCAGACTTTTTCATAAAGCAATTTTATGCAAAGTAATTCAACAGCTAAAAGCTGAGCTGATTTGATACTCTTTTCAATTCTATTTCGGCAGCCTTAGCAACATAACTTAAATTAACCAGGCGATAACCAGATTCTTCGAAACTCTGCTGAGCTTCGCGCAGATCTATTATGGTTGCCTGTCTTAATTCGAACTTCTGAAGAACGAGCTTTACAAGATCGGCAGTAAGTGCATAATTCTTCTTTTCTTTTTCCAGCTGGTTCAATGTGTTTTCATAAGCCTGGTAAGTTTTAACCGCGTTGGCATTATAGTCATTGATGAGTGACTCCTTTTGTAGCGATGCATTTTTTGTTTCGGTTTCTGCCACTTTTTGTTGCCGCCTTAATGCCGAACCACTATAAATAGGAATGGCAACCGTAACGCCGGCTTGCGGACCGTAGCGCTGGTTCAGTAATAACTGGCCTGCTGCATTCTGGCTTCTGCCGTAGGTGTACCCGGCATTTACACTTACCGATGGGTAACGTTGTGCAGCGGTTTCTTTTGCAACAAGCTCATTGATTTTAACCTGCTGATCAGCTGCAATGATATCGGGGTTTGTTGTAAGGCTTGTTAAAACAGAATCGAGGAGTATAGCTTTATCCACAAGTATCGTGTCTTTAATTTCAATCTTTGAGGATGGATTCAGGATCATTAAACGAAGTAACTCTGTCTTGGCAACATCTATTGTCAGTTGCTGTGTTTCGAGTTGTTGTTCTAGTTGGTTTAAATCAATCTGTGCCTGGAATATATCGGCGTTGTTGGCGAGGCCGGCAGCTTGCCTGGTTTGTAAAATCTGCAGACGGAGTTTAGAGACCTGTATGGAAAGTTCCAGTGTTTTGGAATAACTCTGCTGGCGCACAACATCGTAATACCTGGTCATTACCTCGGCAATGGTATTTTGTAGTTGTGAGTTCAAAACCTGCTCACTCTGCAGTTGTATTTGTTCCAATCTCTTTTTGGTGCTTACCACCCGCATACCGTTATACAAAAGCATATTCGCGCTAACACCAAGATTTAAGCTGTTGCTTGCCACGTTACTGGCTTTAACGGTTCTCGATGAATCGCCCGTGCTGAATTTTTGATTAAGGCTCGAAAGTTGTTCAACGTCTGATGCCGAACCGGCTACATACGGCAATCCCCCGGCCACGCCGTAGTTATTGAGTATATTGTTTATTTCAACGTTATTTTTTGCGAGCTGAATATCAAAGTTATTTTTTAATGCCGTGTTTATCGCAGTTTGCAATGTTAGCACGTTCTGCGCTTTTGCAAGGCAGGCAGTAAAAAGTACAAGAGCAAATAAGACTTTCTTCATAAAATTATTCATTCACTTCTGTTGTGTGCGCCTTATGCTTTCCTGACAGGTATGTATATACAGCAGGAATTACCAGCAACGTAAGTATCAGTGAAAATAAAATGCCCCCAACAATAACAATGCCCAAAGGTATCCGGCTTGTGGCTGCTGCGCCTAAACTCAGGGCAATTGGTAATGCACCGAATGAAGTTGCAAGGCTTGTCATTAAAATTGGCCTTAAACGTTGAGTAGAGGCTTCAAGTATCGCCTGCATTTTTGGTACACCAAGATTTCGTTTTTGGTTGGCAAATTCAACAATCAAAATACCATTTTTCGTTACAAGACCAATAAGCATGATTATACCTATCTCCGAAAAAATATTTATCGTTTGATCAAATATATACAGGCTTAATAACGCTCCTGCGAACGCAAGTGGAACGGTGAGCATAATTACAAAAGGATCTACAAAGCTTTCAAATTGACCAGCCAGCACAAGATAAATTAACAATAAAGCAAGGCCGAGCGCAAAAGAGGTATTGGAAGAACTTTCTTCGAAATCTCTTGATGGCCCGCTAAGCGACGTGTGGAAACTTTCGTCCAGTAATTTTGAAGAAATTTCCCTCATCGCAGCAACCCCGTCACCAATGGTTTTACCTTCTACGAGAGACGCCGAAATAGTAGCGCTCTTATAACGGTTGTAATGGTACAGCGTTGGGGGGCTGCTGCTTTCCGTAAGATTTATTACTGCACTCAAAGGAATATTTTCGCCACGATTGTTTCTAACATACAGTTTTGAAATATCTGTTGGCTTATTCCTGTCGGGCCTTTCTACCTGACCGATTACCTGATATTGCTTCCCATTCATGATGAAATACGCCAGCCTTCTGCCGCTAAACGCCGCCTGCACTGCTGCCGCTACATCGGTTGTGGATAAACCAAGGTCCTTTGCCTTAATTCGGTCTATAGTTAATTGCAATTCCGGTTTATTGAATTTTAGATTCACATCCACATTTTGGAATATCGGGTTCTTTCTTGCTTCTTCCATGAACTTAGGAATAATATCCTGCAGTTTCTGAAAGTCAAGGTTCTGCAAAATGAATTGAACGGGCAAAGCACCTCTTGAACCAATTCCCACAGATATCGTTTGTTCCTGTACGGCAAATATTCTTGCGTCGTTAAACTGCGGCAATTTTTTAGTAATGGCCTGTGCAATTTCATTCTGGCTTCTTACTCTGTCTTGCGCAGGTATAAGTCCAACTCTTCCAAAACCGCTGTTCGATCCTGTTCCGCTAAAACCAGGAGTGGCTGCGAAAACAAAGTCTCTTTCGGGAACAGAATCATATAAATAATCCACGACCTTATCCGATATATCCTGCATTTTATCGTAGCTCGTTCCTTCAGGTGCAGTCATACTGAACCTCACTGAGTTACGGTCTTCCATAGGTGCAAGCTCGCTTTGCAGGTTATTGTAGGTATACCAAATAATGAAGCCACAAATCAAAACAATTGCCCAGGCTAACCAGCGCACCTTTAAAAAAGAACTTAGCAAATTTTTATAACCATTTTCCATCCCGGTAAAAAATGGTTCAGTTTTGCGGTAGAACCAGCCATGTTGTGCATTCTTTCTGTTGAGGTAAACGTTTAGAACGGGTGTTATTGTTAAAGAAACAAACGCAGATATCAATACCGCGCCGGCAACAACAATCCCAAATTCACGGAAGAGGCTTCCCACAAACCCCTGTAAGAATATTACCGGCAGAAATACAACCGCCAGCGTTATTGATGTTGAAATAACTGCAAAGAAAATTTCCCTGC
The DNA here is from genome assembly GCA_002478885.1 of Chitinophagaceae bacterium UBA7600. Classification (GTDB taxonomy): domain Bacteria; phylum Bacteroidota; class Bacteroidia; order Chitinophagales; family Chitinophagaceae; genus DLKC01. The sequence goes on along the minus strand of DLKC01000017.1, from coordinate 111,900 downwards.
TCCCTTCCAACGCCGCTTTTTTTATCGGCAAGCCACCTTCCAGTTTTCTGAAAATATTTTCGGTTACCACAATACCATCATCCACCACAAGCCCCGTAGCCAGCACAATGCCTAATAACGTTAAGATATTAATAGTAAAGCCAGCCACATACATAATAAAAAATGTTGCCACAAGTGAAATGGGGATATCAATGAGTGGCCTTAATGCAATAAGAATATTTCTGAAAAAGAAAAGAATTACCAGCACAACAAGGCTAAAAGATATAAGCAAGGTTTCCTCTACTTCAGATATGGATTGCCTTACCAGTCTTGTGTTGTCAACAAGAACATTGAAAGTAATGTCTGATTTATTTGACCGCTTTATTTCTTCCAGGCGCTTATTAAATTCATCGGAGATTTTTACATAATTGGCACCAGGTTGCGGGATTACGGCAAGACCAACCGCATTTACCCCATTATACTTCCAGCTTTGCTCAAGTGTTTCAGGACCCAATTCAACTTTGGAAACGTCGCCCAAACGAACTATCCCCTCAGTATTTTCTTTAATGATGAGTTTGTTGAATTGGTCTTCGGTTGTTAATCTTCCCAGTGTTCTAATGGTAAGTTCTGTATTGTTGCCGTAAATTTTTCCCGCGGGTAATTCAACGTTCTCTTTACTGAGTGCATCGTTGATATCAGAAAAAGAAACATTATGCGCATTCATTTGATCTGGCTGAAGCCAAATGCGCATTGCATATCTCTTTTGACCAAAAACGTTGATGGCGCTGACACCGTTGATGGTTTGTAAACTCTGCTGCAACACATTCTCTGCATAATCGCTAAGTTCCAGCAAACTTTTCGATGGACTTTGAATAGCCAGCAACAAAATAAAGTCGCTGTTGGCATCGGCCTTACTTACTACGGGTGGAGCATCAATATCCTGGGGAAGACTTCTTACTGCCTGCCCCACTTTGTCGCGCACATCGCTTGCGGAAGTTTCAAGATCTACATCGAGGTTAAATTCAACGGTAATATTGCTTGATCCTATTTGGCTGGTCGAACTGATCGAACGTATGCCCGGAATACCATTGATTTCTTTTTCAAGCGGCTCCGTTATCTGGCTTTCCGTAATGTCAGCATTTGCTCCCACATACGATGTGCGAACGTTTACAATAGGAGGATCAATTGCAGGATAATCGCGTAGTGCAAGAAAGTTGTAGCCGACCACGCCAAACAAAATGATCAGCAGGTTCATCACTGTTGCAAGCACCGGTCGTTTTAAAGCTAATTCCGATATATTCATTTCTAAACTGGCTGAATTAATAAGTTACTTTACCCTGTTTGCTTTTTCGTTCTGTATGGTTATCTTAACTATGTTCCCGGCCTTTGTTCGCTGTGGCATCGGCTGTTGCGTCGCACTCTTGTGCAGTCGAATAAATATTCCTCAAACACGGGTTCGCACGTCTTACTGCTGATGCCTTATGTTATGAAGTACAAGTGAGTGACACAACCAAAGCCTGAAGAATGCACCGGTGCCTGTTAACAAAACAGTTTTTAGCAAAAGGCGATTAAAAATCTTTCAGCTGTTTTACACTTCTTACTTTCAACGATGCTCCGGGCCGGGCAAATAAAACTCCGCTTACGACAATGGAGTCTCCGGGTTCAAGACCTTTTGTAACCTCTACCAATTGCTCTTGCCTTACCCCTGTTTCAATGTTCACGAATGCTGCTTTGCCATCTTTTACGGTCACCATTTTCTTGTTCATTGCATCGGGTATTATAGCATTTGTAGGCACCAACACACTGTTTTTATCTTTTCCAAGCGAAACGTACACTTTTACGAACGCACCGGGATCAATGGTAGCGTCTTCAAGGAGGGCACGCACTTTTAGATTACGTGTATTTACGTCAACCTGTGGCTCAGTTGCTACTATAACGGCTTTATGCTTTTTTTCTTTGCCATCGTTTGCAACCACATCAACCGTTCCGCCTGTTCTTATGCTGTTGCTATATTCTTGTGGCAGGGTGAAATCTATTTTTACTTTGTTAGTCTGTTGCATGGTTGCAATAACGGAAGTTGGCGTTACGTATGCTCCTTGACTAACTTGCCTTAGACCCGCTACGCCACTAAAGGGAGCTTTTACTACGGTCTTATCTATCAACGCCTGGGTATAATCGATATCTGCTTTAAGACTGTTTACCAAATTTAGAGCGGCATCATAATCAGCCTGGTTAACGCCATTAATGTCGATAAGTTTTCGCATACGTTCTTCGTTCTGTTGAGCAAGTTCAAGCTGAACTTTTGTTTTATGGTTTTGAGCCTGGAGGTCGGCATCGTTGATGCGTGCAATAACGGTACCCTGCTGAATAAATTTTCCTTCGGGTACATTAAGGTAAACGAGGCGGCCATTAACTTCAGGGTGCAACTCAGCAGACTCGAATGCCAACACAGTTCCATTCACTTCAATAGTGTTTGATATGCTTGTCGACCCGGCTATTATTACATCGACAACTACCGCTTCGTTGGGCTTTTGAACAGGCGCTTGTTTTTTTGAACTGCACGCAACAAAAAACAATAAGACAAATAATATGTATGGTTTATAATGCTGCGGCTTCATAGCAAAAGGCCTTTAAGGAATTTGAAAATGTAAATTTACTGGTATGATAGCCAGTTGAGTATATTTCAACAAATTTATAGATGAACGGGTAAAAATCTGCGATGTAACCGCAAAGCGGTTGCGATTAATCGGCAGTAACGAGCTGTAAACAGGTAAATGTTAATAAAACTTACCTGTGATTTATATCAGGGCTGAAATAAAAAACCGGCCTTGACCGGTTTCAGATTTTTGATCTTAGCTTTAAAATTTGTAAAGCACACCCACGCCAAACAATGATTGTAACTGTAAACCAGGAGAGGTACCGTTGGGGCCGAACTGCCTTACATCGTCATCATAAATAAGGGTGAGACTATAGGTTGCTGAAAGCACTTTTGAAATTTTTGCTGCAAAGAGATTGGTCAAGTAGAGATCGACATTTTGTGGGTTATTCCTGTAATTAGAAAACAGGTCCAGCTTTCCCTTGTATGTGACAATCTTTCCAAGATTAGCCGAATAATTTATTGACGCGTAAGCACCAAATTCGAAACTGCTTTTTGCGCCTACAGGCAGGCTGTACTTTGAGGAAAGCGATGTATCTCTTACAATTACCCATCTTGCGGTTGCAGGAGAAACAAATATTGAAAAATTTGAAGCAGGTTTATAATCAAAGCCAGGGCTGAGTAATATGTATGCAGGCGCTAGGAAATTCGAGATAAGTGTTTTAGTGTTTTCGTCTGGGTAATCATATCCCTTAAAGAATTGCGACCTGAAATTAAACAGGCCAGATAAACTTACTTTGGGACTAATCTGCCGGCCATATTTGGAAGTAACGTCAATTCTATCGTCGTTCTTCCTGGTCCCTTGGGATGTTGTTTTGACATAGCCAAGATAAAAATCTAGGTTATTGTCCCAGCTGTTTTTACCATTTTTGTAATATGCATGTCCATTTACAAAAGTATTTGCGGATAAGGAGAATTTTTCGCCGCCGGCTGCCCAATTACTAAGAGAACCTTGGGAAAGGTTAAGGCTAAAGGTTCCACCGGTTTTCCATTTTTTTGGAATAGTATCGTTTGGATCTTTGGCAATCGTTTTTTCCGCTTCTGTTTTAAGGGTTGATACAGTTTGATCCTGCGCCATCGCGTTTACTGTAATCAACAAGAATACAGCGTGCATAAGTTTTCTCATAAAGCTGTTTTGGTGATGGGTGAATTTTTTACAAAGTAAATAACTGAAAGCGAATAAATTGAACGATATTGCAAAGTCTCAAAAACAAAAAAGCCCCTGAAGATGTTCAGAGGCTTCCAAGAAAATGTGCTGTAGGGGTAGGATTCGAACCTACACGGGGCAGTTAGCCAAAGTGCAAAGAATAGTGGTCAACCCTGGTCGGCCTTACCATTGGTCGGTCGGCTCTACACTTCGTTTATACTGTAATCCCCACCCCCGAGACGAGAGGGCATGTCTGCCAAAAAGTTTCATCACCCCACAGTGAAAAAGAATTTCTTTTGCTTTGAGGCTGCAATGTTAGTGAAATATCAGCTATTTGTTGCAAATATTTCAACATTATTTTTATAGATATAGAATTTATTTAACTAAATTGCGTAATCTTTTGAAAACATCCAAAATTTCTTGCAAAAATGAGTCAGAAATTTAATTTAGACAAACTGGACTTTCAGATCATCCAGGAAATGATGGAGAACGCTGAAATTTCGTATGCCGACCTTGGTAAAAAACTTTTTGTGTCAGGAGGAACCATCCACGTCAGGATAAAAAAGTTGGAGGAGATTGGTATTGTAAAAGGAACGCGATTAAATGTCGATCTCAAATCTCTGGGATATGATGTGATCGCATTCATAGGAATTTACCTCGAAAAAAGTTCGTTGTACGATACCGTTGCAAAGGATTTAAGGAAGATTCCTGAAATTGTCCGGTTAAATTATACAACAGGTAATTATAGCATGTTTGCGGAAGTTGTTTGTAAAGATATTCAGCAGTTGCGATTTGTTTTGCATGACGAATTGCAGAAAATTAAAGGAATTGAGCGTACAGAAACTTTCATATCTCTTGATGAGAGTTTCTGCAGAAATGTAATAGTAAGCGGAGAATAAAATTTTAAAAGCCGGTTTGCAAAGACTGGCTTTTTTGTTTCTAAAAGACCGGTGATTAAAGTCATTTTTCGGTGGAGGAAAAGCTTTGTAAATATCTGAAAAATAGGCTACCCTTTATGCCTTGTAAGACCTGCTTTTCCTTAACTTCGCCAACTTGAGTTTTTTTAATTAAAAAGCTGGTAGAATTATTATATGAGTGAAGAATTAACGCAGAATTCGGCTGTACAGGATAATGGCTATGGTGCAGATAGCATACAGGTTTTAGAAGGTCTTGAAGCGGTTAGAAAACGGCCAGCAATGTATATAGGTGATGTAAGTGTAAAAGGGCTTCATCATCTTGTTTATGAGGTCGTGGACAATTCCATTGATGAGGCGTTGGCGGGTTACTGCAAAAACATTACTGTCGTAATTCATGAAGATAACTCCATTTCAGTCAGCGATGATGGCCGTGGCATACCAACTGGTATCCACCAAAAAGAAGGAGTGAGTGCCTTGCAGGTTGTAATGACGGTGCTTCATGCAGGCGGTAAGTTTGACAAAAATACCTATAAGGTTTCGGGTGGTCTGCATGGCGTTGGAGTAAGCTGTGTAAACGCGCTTAGTACCACGCTTCTTGTTACAGTTAATCGTGAAGGAAAAGTATTTGAGCAGGAATATCACACAGGTATTCCAAGCTACCCTGTTCGCGAAATCGGCGTAACTGAAAAAACCGGTACAACTGTTCACTTTTGGCCGGATGCTTCTATTTTTCAGGTTACTGTTTATAATAAGGATATTCTTGAGGGTCGTTTAAGAGAACTCTCTTATCTGAATAAAAAAATCAGTATTGCGCTGGAAGATAAACGAGAAAGGGATGATGCCGGTAATCCATATTCAAAAACTTTTTACAGCGAAGGAGGTATTGTTGAGTTTGTAGAAATGTTGGACCAGGTAGGCAAACGTACACCGCTTATTGCACAAACGCTTTATGTTGAAGGTCATGACCCGGTGAGCAATGTTGCTGTAGACGTAGCTTTAACATATAACAGCGACTTTAAAGAACACATTTTTTCTTATGTTAACAATATCAACACTATTGAAGGCGGTACACACGTAACAGGTTTCAGGCAGGCGCTCACTAGGGTATTTAAAACATATGGTGATAAGCAGGGGCTTTTCGAAAAAGCAAAAGTGGAAGTAGAAGGTGATGATTTCAGGGAAGGTCTTACTGCTATAGTTTCAGTGAAGGTACCTGAACCCCAGTTCGAGGGACAAACAAAAACAAAACTTGGAAACAGTGAAGTAAGCGGTATTGTGCAAACAACAGTTGGCCGGGCATTGGAAGCTTATCTTGAAGAAAACCCTAAAGAAGCCAAGAACATCATCAGTAAAGTTGTGCTTGCTGCACAGGCAAGAGTTGCAGCCAAGAAAGCAAGAGAAATGGTGCAGCGCAAAAACGTTCTGAGTGGAAGCGGGTTACCGGGCAAACTTGCTGATTGCAGCGAACGTGACCCTGAGAAATGCGAACTTTTTCTTGTTGAGGGAGACAGCGCCGGCGGAACTGCAAAATCGGGTCGAGAACGAAGCTTCCAGGCAATTCTCCCGTTAAGAGGTAAAATTCTTAACGTTGAAAAAGCAATGGAGCATAAGATTTATGAGAATGAAGAAATAAGAAACATTTTTACTGCAATGGGCGTTTCAGTAGGAACGGCAGAAGATCCGAAAGCATTGAACCTTGTTAAGCTCCGCTATCATAAACTAATCATCATGACCGATGCCGATGTAGACGGCTCACACATTGCCACATTGATTCTTACATTCATTTTCAGGTATATGAAAGAACTTGTGGAACAGGGGTATGTTTACATTGCACAACCGCCTCTCTATCTTGTTAAAAAGGGAAAAGACCAGGAGTATGCTTACAGTGAAGAGCAACGTAAAATGCTTATTCAAAAACTTGGGGCTGGCAAAGATGAGTCTGTAACCACTCAGCGGTACAAAGGTTTGGGTGAAATGAATGCAGAACAGCTTTGGGAAACCACACTTGATCCTTCGCGCAGAACACTAAAACAGGTTACAATCGAAAGTGCGGCTGAAGCTGATCGAATATTCAGTATGCTGATGGGTGATGAAGTTGCTCCGCGTCGGGAGTTTATTGAAACACATGCGCGTTATGCAAAAATTGACGTTTAAATTTTCTGCAAATAAAGAAAGGCCAGTCATTTTTCTATGACCGGCCTTTTTGTTTGCTGAATGTTGAAACAAACCTTGAAGAGTGCGACGCAACAAAAGCCATATGCTTATTCAAAAGCCGGGACCATCATTTTTTATAACCGTCTATAATATGTTTTTGACTTTTATGTAAACAATCTTCAACACTCCTTTCCTGTTGATGATCACTTTTACTTTGCTACCTGCATTTTGTAACAATGTTTTGTAAGCTTGGATGTTTCCCGAAAGGTTGTTTTCAACGCCGATTACAATATCGCCGGGAATGAAGCCAGCTTCTTGCGCAGGGCTTTTGTCCATTATGTCAGTGATGGTTATTACACCATCGATAAGGTACATCTGGAGCCCGGTGTAGGAATAATCGAACGAATCGAGGTAGTGCTTATTGGGCCGAATGTAAATCTGCTGTTCAGGATAGTTGAGCACAACGTTAAACCTTCTTAGCACATCATTGCCGATCAATCCGCCCAGAACGGGGTATGAGGTAATGTTGTACTCATCATCAAACATGTAAACAGGAACATTTCGGAATTTATATGGCCCAAGCCTCACCTCTTTTATAACAGTAAGTTCCATAGATTTTTTGCCACCCAGCCCTTCCGCTTCTGTTAAATATTTCTTTCGTTTTGGTTTAAGCAGGCTGCTATCCTGTACAAGATCTTCGTTTAGCAGCATGCAAAGACCGGCGCCTGAATCGAAATAAAATTTATCGGTAACACTTGTGTTATCTTTAATAGTAACCATTTGCATGGGCAGCGTGGTAAACTGCGGCCTCAACAAAAAGCCGCCACGCGGATATTTATAAATGCCCGGGGTGTGCACTTCAAATATCATTTGATCGTAGTCAATTACTACTATATATCTACGTAAAAAGCTATAGCCTATAATGCCGTCGATACGCATGCCGTATGCGCTGGTAAGTATGTCGTAATCGTTGATGTGAAAGTCGAGGTTTTCAACGGTTATGCCCGGCATATGGAGCGTGTGGTTGTACGAAAACTCAACGGTTTTCATACCTGCAATACCACGAACCGTACGGTCAGACATTTTTTTTGTAAGTCCAAGATAAACGCTGGTAGTAGAATCGATCGAAATTCCGCCGCTACCGGTATCCAACACAAAATTCAGCGTGTCTTTATAATTATCAAGTGTTGCATGCACAATAATAATACCCCCGGTAAGCATGGTAAACGGAACTGTCGCAATTTTTTTTGCAGGAGGTGGAACAAATTCTTCCTGTGCAAACAGCACATGGCAACACAATAGAAAGAGAAGAATTATGTACCCGGCTTTTTTTCTCATTATTGAACTTTTGTTGCGTCGCACACTTCAGCGCTTGGTTAACGACTCGTCAGAACTATGAAGTTAGTACACACTAATTGATAACCCAAACCGCTGATAAAATGATTTTGCTTCCTGTACTTAAAACTGCTGAAACAAATTAAAGGTTGCTTGCCTTAATTTTGCTTCTCATTTCAAATCACAATTATGAACCTGGCAGATTTGTATCAAAAGGCGTTGAACTTCGACTTTCTTAGCGTTGAAGAGGCCATGCATTTATATAACTATGCACCCTTAACCGAATTAATGATGGTAGCCGACGAATTACGAAAGAAACAGGTGCCGCATGGAAGAGTAACCTGGCAGATTGATCGAAATGTGAACACCACTAATGTGTGTATAGCCAATTGCAAATTTTGTAACTTTTACCGTATACCAGGTCACTCCGAAGCATATATAACTGATATGCCGACCTATCGCAGGAAAATTGAAGAAACTATTAAATATGGAGGCGACCAGTTATTGTTACAGGGCGGCCACCATCCCGAACTTGGCCTGGATTTTTACACGAAAACATTCCGCCAATTAAAACAGGAATATCCTTCTCTAAAGCTTCATACGCTCGGGCCACCCGAAGTTGCGCACATTTGTAAACTTGAAAACATGAGCCATCATAGTGTGTTGGCGGCACTCAAAGAAGCAGGCATGGATTCATTACCCGGCGCCGGTGCGGAGATCCTGGTGGATCGTGTAAGAAGGCTCATTAGCAAAGGCAAATGTGGTGCTGATGAATGGCTTGCCATTATGCACGAAGCACACAAACTTAACATTACTACCAGCGCAACTATGATGTTTGGGCATGTTGAAACCATTGAAGAAAGATTTATACACCTTACAAGAATCAGGGAAGTGCAATCGCGGAAGCCGGATGATGCAAAGGGGTTCCTGGCGTTTATTCCATGGACATTCCAGGATGTTGATACCCTGCTTGCGCGGATCAGGGGTGTTCAAAACCTTACCACGCCTGATGAGTACATTCGCATGATTGCCTTAAGCCGTATTATGCTGCCGAACATAAAAAACATCCAGGCAAGCTGGTTGACCGTAGGTAAACAAACAGCCCAGCTTTGTTTGCACTCAGGTGCAAATGATTTTGGCAGCATTATGATTGAAGAAAATGTGGTAAGTGCGGCAGGTGCTCCACACCGGTTTACGTACAAAACCATGCAAGACGCCATAACAGAAGCAGGATTTGTGCCTCAGTTGCGCAACCAGCAATATGAATGGAGAGAATTGCCTGCGGCGATAGTAGAACAGGTTATCAACTATTGAATCTGTGTTTGGGCTGGTGGAAGAACAAAGCGTACAAGAGTGCGACGCAACGAAGCTTAATAATATTACTTTTGCTCAAAACCAAAATACAACAATATGAAATTACTCGAAGGTAAGGTTGCTATTGTAACGGGCGCTGCACGTGGTATTGGTGCTGCTATTGCTTTAAAGTTTGCAGAGCAAGGTGCAGACATTGCCTTTACATATGTTAGTGACAGCAGTGCGGAAAAAGCTGCTGCGCTTGAGACGCAACTGCAGGCGTTTAATATTAAAGCCAGGGCATACAAAAGCAATGCAGCTGATTTTGTTCAATGCGAAACTTTTGTAAACGATGTATTGAAGGAATTTGGAAAAATTGATGTGCTGGTTAATAATGCTGGTATAAGCAAAGACAATCTTTTACTTAGAATAAGCCCTGAAGAGTGGGACATGGTTATGACCACGAACCTTAAAAGCGTTTATAATATGACAAAGCTTGCCATGCGGCCAATGATGAAAGCCAGGTCGGGAAGTATCGTAAACATGAGTTCTATGGTAGGCATGCGCGGCAATGCAGGCCAAAGCAGTTATGCGGCAAGTAAAGCGGGCATAATTGCATTTACACAATCAATAGCACATGAATTAGGCAGCAGGAATATTCGTTGCAATGCCATAGCCCCGGGTTTTGTTGAAACCGATATGACCCACTATCTGAACGAAGCCGGCGCAGCAGAAAATTATTTAAAGCGTATACCACTTGGCCGTTTTGGTAAGGCAGAGGAAATTGCCAATACCACGTTATTCCTTGCGAGTGATATGGGTTCTTATGTTACAGGGCAGGTATTGAGTGTTTGCGGTGGATTGAATATTTAATTTTTTAGAAGTTATGGCGATCTGTACTGAACGTGTTAATGCAGATCGCCATTTTTGATGATTTCTATTAAACCCGCCCGGTCATCTTTTTGTTAAATATCTTATCTTATTTTATTTTTCATTGTTGCAACCCTTACTTTGCAATCCTCACAAATGAAAAAGATCGTAGCACTTATATGCCTTGTTGTTTTATCTGTTCAGGTCTTACCTGTTGAACAGATTGGCGATTTGCTTGGCAGTAATACTATGAATGAGGAATTGCCCCACAATTCCTTTACTGAAAAGGCCGACGATCTAAAGTTTGAAAATACCAGTTGCGATATCTCCTCGGTTCTTCTTTTTTGTTCGCTAGCGCAATCGGAAGCTTATATCCATTTTGCTTCATCCATACCCGACAATCACCAGGGAGAAATACATACACCTCCTCCAAACGTTGTATAGTTAGCTTTTTTGTATTAAAGAGATCCCGGCGGCATTTGAACAATGCCTGTCTTATCGTTTTTTCAACTATACAATTTCAACGCATGAAAAATTTTTTTAGGAATGCTGCTGCAGATTTTCCAGCGGCACTGGTAGTATTTTTAGTAGCATTGCCGTTATGTCTTGGTATCGCCTTGGGTTCCGGCGCCCCGTTGTTTTCTGGTCTTATTGCGGGTATCGTCGGCGGTATTATTACAGGCTCTCTGAGCGGCTCCAATTTAAGCGTAAGTGGCCCCGCCGCAGGTTTAACAGCAATTGTTGCTGTAGGAATAGGCAAAATGCCGGTATATGAAGCCTTTCTTTTGTCTGTAGTTATCGCAGGTGTTTTGCAATTGATCATGGGTTTTGCAAGGGCAGGATTTCTCGGCGACTATGTTCCTACAAGCGTTATTAAAGGAATGCTTTCTGCCATCGGCATTATTCTAATACTTAAACAGATTCCACACCTTGTAGGTTATGATGCCGATTTTGAAGGCGACGAAACCTTTCTGCAGCACGACAGTGAAAATACTTTCTCTGGCATTTTTAGCGGCTTCACCAAGCTTACTACACTGGCAATAATCATAGGAGCCGTTTCGCTGACAATACAAATTACCTGGGATAAAGTGCTTGTGAAAAAAGCGAAGATCTTTAAACTGGTTCCCGCACCATTGGTTGTTGTTATAGTAGCAGTTATTATAAACACACTTAGTCTTCATGGAACAATACCCTTCCTGTTGCAAAAGGAACAGCTCGTAAGCCTGCCTTCGCCCGGAAGCATAAGCGATTTTATATCTTTTTTTAGCTTGCCGAAATTTGAATACCTGTCTCTACCGCAAGTATGGACAACAGGCCTTACACTTGCAATAGTAGCGAGCCTCGAAACACTGCTGAATATAGAAGCAGCCGATGCATTGGACCCATATAAAAGAGTAACACCAACTAACCGCGAATTAAAAGCACAGGGGGTGGGGAATATCTTTTCAGGGCTTATCGGCGGGTTGCCGATAACGTCGGTTATTGTAAGAACATCGGCCAATGTAAATGCTGGCGCAAAAACAAAAATGTCGGCGATACTCCATGGGTTTTTATTGCTGTTCTGTGTAGCGCTAATTCCATCAGTGCTTAATTTAATTCCGCTGGCTTCACTCGCCGCGGTACTCATCTATACCGGGTATAAACTTGCAAAGCCATCGATTTTTAAAGCATTGTTCAAACAAGGGTACGACCAGTTTTTGCCTTTCGTGATAACCATTATCGCCATACTTTTTACCGACTTGCTGGTAGGCATTATTATCGGAATTGTGGTTGGGCTGTTTTTTGTAATGCGCAGCAATTTTAAATCTGCCGTGTTTATTGTAAACGACCACAACAAGTACCTGCTAAGGCTTAGAAAAGATGTTTCTTTTTTGAACAAGCCAATACTAAAAAGAAGGCTGGAACAAGTTCCACCAAACAGCTTTGTATTGATCGATGCCACCCGTGCTGATTTTATCGACAAAGATGTAATAGAAGTGATCAACGATTTCCAGCAGCATGCAAGTCTTAAAAACATAAAAGTTGAACTGAAAAAAAGTGCGTGGAAACCCGGCCACAAAGTTTTCAAAGACCACAGCATGCAATTTGCTGAAGCCATGTAAGAATTTGGTCGCCGGCATTTGCTTTTCATGGCATCGCCTGTTGTGTCACTCACTTCAGGTGTTTGTCCGCAGGTGAACTTGCTCAACTTGCCGACTTATATTCTGTTGTAGCAGAGTGCGACGCAACAATGCTTCATAGTAATACCGGAGCATGGAACAAAAAAGCAAACTCCGTTTATTAATGTAAAAAATTCTTGCGCCGCAATATCTTTATGGAACAAACCGAGAGAATATTTGTATTTAATAAATCCATTCTTAAAATTTAATCATATGCATTCCTACGACAAATTGCTTTTAATGAACAAAGCCTGGGCAAAAGAAATGGTAGACGACGACCCGGATTACTTTAACCGCCTGGCGCATTTGCAAACGCCTGAATTTTTGTGGATAGGTTGTAGCGACAGTCGTGTACCCGCAAACGAAATTACCGGTACGCAGCCCGGGGAAATATTTGTGCATCGTAACATTGCCAATATGGTGGTGAATACCGATCTTAACCTTTTAAGTGTACTTGACTATGCAGTTAACCATTTAAAAGTGAGGCATATCATTGTCTGCGGGCATTATGGCTGCGGAGGGGTTAAAGCGGCGATGACAAAACATGATTTTGGCATTATTAATAAGTGGCTGCGCAACATAAAAGACGTATATCGTTTTCATCGTACCGAAATCGACGCTATAGAAGATGAAGAAAAAAGAGCCGACAGGCTTACAGAATTAAATGTACAGGAACAGGTAATGAATCTTGCCAAGACGGCTATTATTCAAAGGGCGTGGCAATACGAAAAACGTCCGCACATACATGGTTGGGTGTATGGTTTGAAAGATGGACTAATAAAACCTGTTTTTGAAATGGAGCCCCAAACGCATATTGATCCATTGTATGAATTTGATGATCTTTAGTAACTACACGCGTTGGCCGGCACCCGGGTGGGAATAGCTTTTTCCATTTATGCAAAGGACGGTAAAAAATTTAGATTAACTTTCTTCGAAAAGCAATCAAATGGCTGAAAAAGGGGCGATGGCGCTTCGCGGCGCTTTATCAAAACTGTATAAATTATTGGTACTTGACAGACGCGAAATATCAGCAATTTATGTATTTGCGGCATTTGGCGGATTAGTGGCGCTTTCATTACCACTTGGCATTCAAACGATCATAAGTTTTGTAATGGCGGGATCGGTTTCGACTTCTATTATTGTACTTATTATATTGGTTGTTGCTGGTGTGTTTGTAAACGGGTTGTTGCAGGTAAGGCAAATGCAGCTTACTGAAAAGATACAGCAAAAAATATTTGTGCGTTATTCATTTGGGTTTGCAGACCGCATTCCAAAAATTAATATCCAGAAGATGGATAATTATTTCCTTCCCGAGTTGGTAAATAGGTTTTTTGATACCATGTCGTTGCAGAAAGGAATAGCTAAATTATTACTGGATATTCCTGCTGCCATGATACAGATGATTTTCGGACTGATACTTTTGTCGTTTTATCATCCGGTATTCATCGTTTTTGGTATTTTGTTGTTTATTATTCTGGCCATTATTCTGCAGGTCACGTTTGCAAAAGGGCTCGAGACCAGTTTAACGGAGAGTGATTACAAATACAAAGCAGCAGCCTGGTTCGAAGAAATGGCCCGCACTGTTAAGACGTTTAAATATTCGAAAGGAACCTCCCTGCACCTTACAGAGACTGATAAAATAACCAGCGCTTATCTCAACTCACGCACAAGCCATTTTAAGATTTTACTTAAACAATACTGGAGCCTTATTTCATTCAAGCTGGTGATTACTGCTGCCATGTTAATAGTAGGGTCGCTGCTGCTGGTTGATCAGCAGTTAAATATCGGACAATTTGTTTCGGCGGAGATCGTAATATTATTAACAATCGCATCGGTGGAGAAATTTATTGTTAGCCTCGACAATATATACGATGTGCTTACCGCGCTGGAAAAACTCGGCAAGGTAGTTAACAGCGAAATAGAAAAAAATGGCTCTGCAGTATTGCCACCGTTGAATAAAGGAGTGTCCCTGGAACTTATTAATGTGCAGTTTAGTTATTCCGACGGCGTGAAAGTGCTGAATGATTTTTCATTAAGTGTAAAGGCCGGGGAACACATTGCGCTGCTTGGCAAATCAGGTTCGGGTAAAACAACCATACTAAGAATGTTTACCGGTGCATTTACAGACTTTGAGGGAAATATACTGATAGACCAGGTTCCAATCATTAACTATGACCTTCGTTCGCTGCGATCGCAAACAGGTATCATGCTGAGCAGCCAGGACATTTTTCATGGCACCGTGCGGGATAATATAACAATGGGAAATGACAATATCTCCGATGAGGAAATCTTTCATCTTTCAAAAGTTACCGGCCTGTATGGCTATATTCTGTCACTAAAAGAAGGTTTCGATACCATGCTCGATCCCGCTGGTAAACGGCAGCCTAAAAAAATCGTGCAAACCATTTTGTTGATGCGTGCACTGCTTGGCAGACACCGGTTGTTATTGCTGGAAGAGCCCGACAGTTTTATTGATAAAGCAAATATTCCGGCAATACAGAATTTCATCAAAACAGATATTAATGCAACTATCGTTTTTACAACCAGCAACCCGGAGTTTGCAAAGGTGGCTGACCGGGCACTTCACATTAATGAAGGAAAGATTGTTTCATAAAACCCAAGCGAAAAATTCAAAGTATCAATGACTGACTTTATACATAGCAGAATCGACGGATCCGGGGGAATGCCTCCTTATAATTCTTTCAATTCGATTTACCGTGTGCATAAAAATAATTCAGTTAAAAAATGGCTGATAGCGATACTTGTTACACTTATACTTGCATTGTTTCTTCCGTGGACACAAAATATAAAAGCTAAAGGAAAAGTAACTACGCTACGGCCTGAGCAGCGACCGCAGGAGGTTAACAATGTTATTGCCGGTAAGGTGGTTAAATGGTATATAAAGGAAGGTGATATTGTGAAAAAAGGCGATACGATTTTGCAACTGGGCGAAGTTAAGGTCGATTATATGGATCCTGATTTGCTGCAGCGCACACAAGATCAGCTTAATGCAAAATCGCTTTCTGCTGAAGGCTATAAGAATAAAGCAGCAACTGCTGAAACCCAAACAAGCGCGTTAAAACAGGGCCGCGACCTTAAACTAAACCAACTTGATATAAAACAAAAACAGCAAGCTTTAAAGCTGCAAACTGATAGTATGGATCTTGCCGCGGTTATAAATGAATTGACCGTCTCCAAAAGGCAAATTGACGCAGCAAAGATTATGCTCGACAGCGGCGTTATGTCGTTAGTGGATTTTGAAAAAAGAAAAGTGAGTTATCAAAATGCAATGGCGAAAAAATTAAGTGCGGAAAATAAATTGCTGCAGTCGAAACAGGAAATGCTGAATATAGGCTTAGAGAAAAACAGTACCATACAGGATTATACCGACAAAATATCAAAGACTGAGGGGGACAAATTTTCATCGCTTTCCAGCGTAGCGACCACCGAAGCTGATATTGCCAAACTAAAAAATATTTATGCCAGCTACGACATGCGCAACCAACTCTATTATGTGTTGGCACCGCAAAGCGGGCAAATAGTGCAGGCGAAGAAAGCAGGTATCGGGGAGATTCTAAAAGACGGAGATCTGATTGTTGAGATTATACCAGACCAATTTGATTACGCGGTGGAAATGTATATAGACCCTGTTGATCAGCCATTGATGAACAAAGGCCAAAAAGTGCGTTTTGTTTTTGATGGTTTCCCAGCCATCGTTTTCACAGGCTGGCCTGAAGCTTCGTACGGAACATTTGCAGGTGTTGTTACCGCGGTGGAAAATAATACAAGCGCCGATGGTAAGTTTCGTGTGCTGGTACAGGAAGATACTACCTATAAGCCTTGGCCGAAACAATTACGGCTTGGCGGAGCAGCAAGCGGTATTGCTTTGCTCAAAGACGTTCCGGTGTGGTACGAATTGTGGCGCAACATCAATGGATTTCCGCCAGATTATTATCAGCCGTCCAAAGATGCCGCTGCAAAAAAATAATGCTGCCTCGTAAACAGGAAGTACAAGAGTGCGACGCAACAACAGTTCAATAGAGTAAAAAAGCCAGGCTCAAAAAAATAAAAATTATCCTGGGTAAATGCAATGAAGAAAATATTACTCATCTTAATTTGTTTTGCAGCATTGCGGGTAAATGCCCAGGAGCTTTTTACTGCAGATGCTTTTATTCAACAGGTAAAACTGTATCACCCGGTTGCAAAGCAATCGAACATTATGGTGGAAAGAGCCGCAAATGCATTGCTTTCATCACGTGGCGATTTTGATCCGGCATTAACGCTCGATGCATCGCGTAAAACTTTTGATGGGAAAAACTACTACTTCTATACAAACCCTGAACTAAAAATTCCGACATGGATCGGGTTGAATGTAAAGGCTGGTCTTGAAAACAATGGTGGCAACTATTTAAATCCTGAGGTTACCAAAGGGCAATCAAGTTATTTGGGCGTTGAAATGCCTTTGGCAAAAGGGCTTGTAATGGACAAGCGCAGGGCTGCATTGCAGCAGGCAAAAATTATGATAAATCAAAGCGAGCAGGATCGCCTGAATGCAATGAACGATCTTTTGTTTGAAGCGTACGCCGCCTACTGGCAATGGGCGGGAACATACAGTTTGTATTCGTTATACACAAAATATTTGCAGGCATCGGCAGAACGTTACCGGCTTGTGAAGATTGCCTACGAGAATGGCGATCGCGCCGCCATGGATACGCTTGAAGCATTAACGCAGGTACAGAGCTTTATGATGCTGCAGTCAGATGCGAAAATGAAGCTGAATGATGCTGCGATCGATCTTTCGAATTATCTGTGGCAGGATAACGATAGCGCTTACGACTTGCCGTCCACGTTCGTTCCCGACACCTTGCAATTTGCAATGGAACAACAAGCGCCGCAACTTGATCAATTGATAAGAACCGCATCCGATCAAAACCCGGCATTGAAGAGTTATTCTTACAAACTTGACGCGCTGGCTGTTGAACGCAAACTAAAATTTCAGAGCCTGTTGCCAGTGGTAAATGCAAAAGCAAATTTGCTCAATAAAGGCTATAATGTTTTTAAAGGTGTGGATGGCGCATTTCTCGAAAACAACTATAAATGGGGTATCGATGTAAAAGTGCCATTGTTTTTGCGCGAAGGGCGCGGCGATTACAAGCAGGCCAAACTAAAAATCGAGGAAACGAATTATGCACTTTCCGCCAAGCGTTGGGAAGTAGAAAATAAAATACGTTCTTATTATAACCAATTTATACAAATGCAGGCACAGCTAAAAATCATGTTATCGATGTTTGCGAATTATACCTCCTTGCTGCGACAGGAAGATTTTAAATTTCAAAATGGCGAATCTTCCTTGTTTTTGGTTAACAGCCGTGAAAATAAATTGATTGAAACCGCTCAGAAATTAGTAGAGCTACGCATTAAGTACCAGAAAGCATATTATGCCACACAATGGGCCGGCGGATTATTGAGATAACATTATAAAGCCGGCTGTGTAAACTTACTCAGCTTCGTTGTGTCACTCACTTGTACAGCATAACCTTATTCATCAGGCCTTTTTTCGTTTGCTCAGGTAAGCATGCCACAATAAATAAGCAGCGATGGTTCTGTATGGGCGCCATGCTTCAGCTACCAGCAATATCTCGTCTTTGGATACACCTGCAGGCAACGCTTTTACTTCTTTTATACTTTTGATTAAAGCAATGTCCCCGGTTGGAAAGCAGTCGCTGCGATGCAGCGCCATCATTAAATAAACATCAACGGTCCAGCTGCCGATTCCCTTTATTTTTTTTAGTGAAACGCCAACATCTTCATCAGGCAGGCTTTCTAAATGATAAAGCGATAATTCATTTTGACTGATTGTTTGCGCAAGATGCCTTGCATAAATTATTTTCTGCCTGCTGAAATAGCATGCTTTCATTTCATCATCACTTAGCTGCAACACTTTTTCAGGGGTTATGTTTCCAAGAGCAGCTTCCAGTTTTAAGTAAGCAGCTTTTGCAGAAGCAAGCGAAACCTGTTGCTCGAGGATGATATAAACCAAGGTTGCGAATTCTGCACTTCTGCTCCAGAATGGAGGATAGCCATGGTGGGTAATGATTTGCTTTAGGTCGCTATCCCGTTCTGCAAGCAAGTCGCAGTAGTAAATAAAATTATCTTTGTTAAAACTGTTGATCATTCAAACAATAAATCTAGTCGAATAAAGATGAAACTTTTTTCCTTTCTTTTCTTGCTTTGTATTTCGCTTCACACCAAATCGCAGACCAGCGTTGGCGTAACCATGAATGGCATTGGTAACTTAAAAATAGGCATGAAGCTCGTTGATGTTGAAAAGCTTGCGGGAGCGCCTCTTAAATTGAATAACATTCTAAAAGACGACTGGAATTTCGATACAATCGCCACACGCATTAATGGCATCAACTTTAAACTCGTATTCAGTCGCGATTATGCCGATGAAAAAAAATATGATGTCACCCTACGGGAGGTGAGTTCATCTGATTCATCTTTAAAAACCAAATCAGGTATTACAATCGGGGATGACAAACTCAAGATCATTAACACTTACGAAGGCTATACGATCTGGATTGTTCCAGATTACGAGAATGATTATACGGTTAGGAGTAAAACAAGAACAACAATTTTTTTATTTGGTGATAATTCAGGCAACACTATACTCTTTCATCTTTTTATGAACAAAATCGAATCCATGAGTGTTTCTATAAGTGAGGGTTATGATTAAGACACTTTTGCTTTGTCTTTAAACCTGGCGATAAATTCCTTTGTATAACTGCTCAGCACAAGTCTGCCGCTGATAGCTGCACGTTCTTTCAGCAATTCATCCCAATGTTCGGTGCCATGCCATAAAACTTTTTTCAATTCCCGCATTGCATCGGGGTTAGTGTTTGATAAGGAGGTGGATAGTCTTGCTATACTATCATCCATGCCTTCTGTATCGCTGTGTAATTCTGCGTATAAACCTTTTCTTCTCGCCCAGTCAGCAGGCCGCCACATAGATGCGTCTATCGATAGTTGAGAGAAAGCTGAGCTGCCGATTTTTCTTTCTACGGCGGGGCCAACAACAAAGGGGCCGATGCCCACTGCGAGTTCACTAAGTTTAATATCGGCGCCTTCTGCCGCTATAGCGTAATCCGCAGCAGCTGCAAGGCCAACGCCGCCGCCAATGCACTTTCCGTGTATACGTGCAATAACAAATTTTGGTGTCTTCCGCATGGCGTTGATCACATTTGCAAAACCGCTGAAAAACCTTAAACCTTCCGCTTCGTTTTCTATTGCGGCAAGTTCATCGAACGATGCACCCGCACAAAAAGCTTTCTCGCCCGAAGAGCGAAGTACAATCAGTTTTGATGCAGGGTTTAGTCCTTCAGTATGTATTTCGTGCGCCAACTCTTCAAGAATACCGGCGGGCAACGAATTGCTTTGTGGGTGAAAAAAAGATATCGTTGCAATGCCATGCTCCCGCTCAACTTTTACATAGGGGTCTTTCGTGTCGTTTGCCATAGGTTTTATTATTGTTCTTTATAAAGTTAATTTTATCTATACGTATTTGTGCAAAGATTTTGTGATAATAAATGTCATTGGCCAGGCTTTTAAACTTTCATAAACTTTTCTTGCGTCGCACTCTTGTGCGCCTGCAACACAGATCGGCAAAAAAGCCTGACGTATTTTTATTGCTGCGTAAGCTATCAATGCACAAGAGTGCGACGCAACGGCAGCTGCACAAAGAACAAAAGTATGGACCAAAAATTTTCAGTGATCAACAAATTAAAAATGGGAAGAGAAATTTTTTTTCAAATACATTTATCCTTACAAACATTGCATGAATACACTTGCAGGAACGATTGCAGCAATAGCCACGGAAGGTAATTTATCACTGGTCAGAATACGGCCAACGATAAAACCAAGCGATCTTGTTTCTGCCATCGTTATCGATTCGCCGGCGTCCGCTTTCTTATTTGAAGGGGGTGAGGTAAGTATGCTGTTTAAAGAAACTGAGGTGATTATTGCCAAAGATTTTCATGGACAAATAAGCGTTCAAAATAAATTCGGCTGCATTGTGAAAGCGATTGAGAGAGGCAAGCTGCTTGCAAAAGTTTTGCTCGATTATGCGGGTGCTGAAATCAGTTCTATCATTACCTTAAACGCAGTAAATACACTTGAAATAAAGACCGGCGATAGTGTTACCGGGCTTGTGAAAACAAACGAAATAAGCATTGTTCCGCATGATCGATCTTGAACCCATATGGCTTACGGCAAGGCTTGCGCTCATAACAACTGCAATATTGTTTGTGGTTTCTGTGCCCCTTGCTCATTGGCTGGCCTATACAAAGTGGAAGGGTAAAGCTATAATAGAAGCGATTGTAAGCATGCCCCTGGTGTTGCCACCTTCGGTGCTTGGTTTTTATTTGCTGCTGGCATTTAGCCCTTCGCATGCATTCGGCAACCTGCTTGATAAATATTTTGATGTGCGTTTGGTGTTTTCTTTTGCCGGTCTCGTTATCTCATCGGTTATTTACAGTTTGCCGTTTATGGTTTATCCTTTACAATCGGGTTTTTCAGCGCTTCCGCCAACTATGAGGGAAGCATCATTCTCTCTGGGCAAGTCAACATTTAAAACACTAATGAGTGTTTTGTTGCCAAATATAAAGCCTTCGGTACTTACAGCATTGGTGCTCACGTTCGCGCATACCGTTGGTGAGTTTGGCGTGGTGCTGATGATAGGAGGGAATATTCCTGGCGAAACAAAAGTTGCATCCATCGCTATTTATGATGAAGTGGAAATGATGAATTACGACAACGCAAACATGTATGCGATGATTCTTTTTTCCATTACATTTTTGATATTGCTTGCGGTATATACATTCAATCACAATTTCAGGAAAGCGCGTTTCATTTGATACAGGTTAGCTTACATAAAACGCTGCAAAGTGCACAGGGCAAAATAAGCCTGGAAGTGGAATGCAGTTTTACAACGGGGAGCTTTGTAACAATCTATGGGCCTTCTGGCGCAGGGAAAACAACTTTGCTACGCATGCTCGCCGGCTTGCTTAAGCCAGACGATGGCTTTATTAAAATGGGCGACAATATTTGGTTCGACGCAAAGCAGCGCATTGATCTTGCGCCTCAAAAAAGAAGCATCGGCTTTGTGTTCCAGGACTACGCATTGTTCCCAAACATGAGCGTTGCACAAAACATCGGCTTTGGGTTAAATAAGAAAGACGATAAAGCGATCGTCGAGGAATGGCTTGACATTCTTGATTTGCAACAATTGCGCGACCGAAAAAGCGACACACTTTCCGGGGGGCAAAAGCAGCGTGTTGCATTGGCCCGTGCCCTTGTGCGCAAGCCGGCGCTGCTGTTGCTCGATGAGCCACTTTCGGCACTCGACCATAAGATGCAGCAAAGACTGCAGGATGAGCTTTTGCAAATGCACCGCAAATTCAACCTTACTACCATGTTAGTTAGCCACGATATTGCTGAGATATACAAAGTGTCGGATAAAGTTTTTGTGTTGGAAAACGGAACAATCCAACGAAAGGGAAGGCCCGAAGATGTTTTCTCCGACAGCACGGCCACGGGCAGTTTTCAATTCACCGGCGAGGTGCTTGGTATAAAAAAAGAAGACATCATATATGTCGTTTCTGTGTTGGTAGGCAATAATATTGTAAAAATTATCGGCACCGAAAATGAGGTAGATAACCTGGGGCCAGGCGACAAAATATTACTTTCTTCCAAAGCCTTTAATCCCTTATTTAAAAAAATAGGATAACTTAATGCCACAACACAAGCTTACCGCCTGCGGTTTAAAATGGCATCAACTGTTGCGTCGCACCCTTCAGCTGCAGTAACTTAACTGGTGCATAATGTTTTTAAGTACAAGAGTGCGACGCAACTGGTGTTACATGCTTGTTCAAAAGCAGGGTATATAAAAGAATTTCTTTTCGACTTCAGAAACAAATAACAGGACAGGTGACGGCTATGAACCATGAATGATTAATTTTGTTGTCTTGCTTAACAATTGAACAAATAAAATTTAAATCGTATGGCATTTACATTACCAGAGCTTCCTTATGCACATGATGCACTGGAGCCGCATATTGACACGCTGACCATGCAGATTCACCATGGAAAACACCACCAGGCTTATGTTACCAACCTTAACAATGCTATTGCCGGCACAGCAAACGAAACCAAATCGCTGGAGGAGCTTGTTGCAACAGCAGGCGCTATTTCACCGGCTGTTCGTAACAATGGTGGCGGCCATTGGAACCACACTTTCTTTTGGGAGAGCCTTGCACCCAATGCTGGCGGTGAGCCAACAGGTGCGCTTGCAGAGGCGATCGGCGCGGCATTTGGAAGTTTTAATGATTTTAAAACAAAATTCGGTGCAGCAGGTGTTGGCCGTTTCGGCAGTGGCTGGGTATGGCTGATTGTGAAAGATGGCAAACTGGAAATTTCGTCCACGCCTAATCAGGATAACCCGCTGATGGATGTTGCCGAAGTAAAAGGTGCCCCTATTCTTGGCGTTGATGTTTGGGAACATGCGTATTACCTGAAATATCAAAATAGAAGACCTGATTATCTTGGTGCTATATGGGACGTGATAAATTGGAGTAAGGTTGCTGAACGTTATGCAGCTGCAAAATAAGTTTCTTTCGTAAACTTTCTTATCTTGAAGCCCCGCAGTAATTGCGGGGCTTTTTACAAATACAATTGCATATGAAACCAGTTTTTTTTGGCATTTTAGGTATTGCTGTTTTGTTCGCTTCGTGCAGCGGGCACACGAAAAAAGTAATCGTGTATGCAAATAATAGTGCTGCGATAAATGAAGAGGCGAAGACTGTTGTGAACAAAGATAATACCGGTCATATCGACAAAACATTTACTTACAACAGCGGCGACAAGGTTACCATCAATATAACGTTTATGGATGGCAAAACGGTGGCTGTTGATATTCCTGAAGACGGCTACTATATTGTAAATACCAAGGCAAGAGATACCATAATTGGAGGGTACCAGAAATACTCAACGCCACAGGAAGCCAATCGCATTATGACACAGGACGAACTAAAGCATAATATCGACTCTCTAAAGCAAATGGTAACCGGCGCAAACACCAGTGCCGCCAACAGAACATTTTTTATTCTTCCCGGAACAGCTTCTAAAATAACTTCAAATATAAATGCTGAAATTGTTGGGCCATACCACCGTATGACTTCTGTCGCAAAAGTTGGCGATGAAGATCCCGAAGTTTACCGCTTCTACAGTATTAGTGAAGTAAGGGAAACAATTGGCAAACTGGAGAAGCTTACGGTTGGCCCTCCGGCACCAAACCAGTAACAGGCTTGCAAAATTATTTTTGAATTGTAAGGGACATTTGGGTTAAACTGATGTTCCTTTTATTTTTAAGGAAGGCCTAAGGTACAGGATCGTAACCACTACCTCCAGCAGGATGGCACCGTGCAACTCTTTTTAATGTAAGCCACACACCTTTAAAAGGCCCGTATTTTTTTAGTGCTTCTATACCGTACTGCGAGCAGGTAGGTGTAAACCTGCACTTCGGGCCAATTGCCGGAGAGATAACGTATTGGTAAATTCTAATCAACAATATAAACGGATAACTAAGTATCCTCAGTAACAGTTTCATGCAATTGTTTTATCAACCTGGCAATAACAAATGGCATTTTGTTTTTAAGCTGGTTAAGGTCGGGTAAGGTTTTATCAATGTAAAGAATGAATAAAACCAGTTGTTTGTCCTGCTGTTCCGCAAAATCGTAAAGAGGTTTTTTTTCTGTGCGATAAACTTCGCGCATTAACCGTTTTACCCTGTTGCGGTGCACTGCCCTTCTGAAATATTTTTTGCTCACCCCCATACCTGCCTTTACCCTAGAATCGAGCTTTTCATTAGGTTGCGTATAAAATACCTTAAACGGAAGAATGGCGAATGACCTGCCTTTTGCAAAAAGCTGATTTATCAGTTTGTGGCCTTTCAGTTTCTCGTGTTTTCCGTATGAAGAATATTTTACCATGAAATAAAAAAGCCCCATCAAAATAAGATGAGGCTTCAAAGTTATTTTATTTTTTGCGCTGCGATTCGGTATTACTTCAATCTTAACTCGTCAGAAACTGTAAGCTTCTTACGGCCTTTCTTGCGGCGACTTGCCAAAACCTTACGGCCGTTAGCAGTTTCCATACGCTTACGAAAACCATGAACGGTTTTACGACGACGCCTGTGTGGTTGAAATGTACGTTTCATAATTAATATTTTACTTGCCCGATAATTTTATTTCAACATTCAGGAAAACAGCTACCATTACCGCTTTCCGGTGAAAGGACGGCAAAAGTAGGGGTTTATTCCAAAAGAAAGCTAAGGAATGTGAAGAAATTTTTTTGGGCCAAGCTTAAGAATAAATATCGGCAGCTGTTGCGTCGCGCACTTGTACCGAAGAAAGCTATGAGCTGCTGGCCGTTTAAATTCAACTCTTGTATTAAACTTTTCGGCTTGCCGCCCAAAGTTATATCGTACAAGTGAGTGACACAACAGGCGACGGGCAAAGTGCCAACAGCCCGTTCACACTCCAAAAAAACTGCCCGGGGAGGGAACGGTCTTCACCTAAAACGCATGACTATGTTTTATTTGGGCATTACCACCGTATCGATTACATGAATAACTCCGTTCTTTTGATAGACATCCTTTATGGTTACGTGCGCCATATTACCTTTTTCGTCGGTAAGCATTAGTGTTTTGCCCATAATCGAAAATTTTATTTCGCCACCCTGAACAGTTTTAACTGTATACGAACCGCCATTTTTTTTGATCCATTCCATTAAGGTTTTGCTGTCGAGCTTTGATGCAACAACATGATATGTAAGAATGGAGCTAAGCATTTGCTTATTTTCCGGCTTAAGTAAAGTCTCCACAGTGCCTTTAGGTAATTTATCAAAAGCCTCATTTGTTGGAGCAAATACTGTAAACGGTCCGTCGCCTTGCAAGGTTTCTACCAACCCGGCAGCTTTTACCGCGGCAACCAATGTGGTATGGTCTTTTGAATTCATTGCATTCTCAACAATGGTCTTTGAAGGGAACATGGCTGCTCCACCCACCATTACACTTTTCTCCTGTGCATACGAAACGTTAGTAAAAAGTAGGGCGGCCATTGCCACTAACCCAATGCTGTTTAAAATCTTTTTCATAAATTTTTTTAAGGTTTTAAATATTTTATGCATCAAGTACGAGTACCTATTCAACTGGGCTTTGGCAGGCCTGCTAATAAATTGTTAAGACAATGAATCGAGGATTTTACTGTTTGGGCTTAAGAATATTTCTGGCTAGCCCGTTTGCTTTTGACGAAGTGGCCTTTGAAGAATAACTTGCAGAAAAAAAACATGCAATTAAAAAACATTTTTGTTCACCATGTTTATTTCTGGCTTCACAACGCCGACAGCGAAGAAGATAAAAAGGCACTGCTAAGAGGGCTGGAAAAACTGGCAACTGTGGCAACAATTGACCAATATCACATAGGCACTGCTGCCCCTACAAGGCGAGAAGTAATTGATAGCAGTTATACTGCTTCGTGGCTGGCAATATTTAAAACCGCCGCTGACCAGGACAGCTACCAGATTGACCCGATTCATCTTGAGTTTATTAGTGAATGTTCTCACTTGTGGAGCAGGGTGCTTGTGTACGATGCCATTGATGCAGCTGTCTAAACAATGATTTGGCTGTAAGTATCACTTCTGCTTTTTGGCTTGACTTGATTAGCGCAAATCTTTTGTATATTTATTTTATGGTATGTATAGCTCTATATAATCTTAAAGGGGGCGTTGGCAAAACTGCAACTGCCATAAACCTCGCCTACCTGGCTGCTGCCAATGGCCTAAAAACGGTGATCTGGGACCTGGATCCACAGGGCTCTTCTTCTTTTTACCTTAATGTGCAGCCGTCCATAAAAAATGAAAGCAGGAAATTGCTCAGCAACGAAATAACACTGAAAGAAGCGGTGCAGGATTCGGCTTTTGAAAACCTTTGGATTGTTCCATCCGACATGTCAGCACGAAATGCCGACGTAGTATTGGATGAAATGAAACAAAGTAAAAAGAAGCTGAAAAGCCTTCTTTCAGGCCTCAGGAATTTTGACCTGGTAATTTTAGATTGCCCCCCGGGCATTTCTCTGTTGCACGATAATATTTTTAATGCTGCCGATTGGCTGTTGATGCCAAACATTCCTACAACACTATCAATAAGATCTTTCGAAACAGTATTGCACTATTTTAAGGAGAATGAACTGGATGCTGGCAAAATCAAATGCTTCTTTAGCATGGTCGATCACCGGAAAAATCTTCACCATGAAGTAATGCAGGAGTTTTACAGAGATAAAATATTCTTTAAAAATTATATCCCTTACCTGAGTGATGTAGAAAAGATGGGCACTCACCAACAGCCTGTTTTTGAGTACGCCAACAGCAGCTATGCAGCACAGTGCTATCGCGATCTGTGGCAGGAAATTAAAAAGACCTGCCTTTAAATCCCGAAACGTGAACATTATTTAAATTAAAACTGACATTATGCAGAGAGAAATAACATCATGGCATAGTCCGGCACTTAATACAGAGATGCCTATCGTATCATATGGACATTATGGTTTTGCATTGTTGCTCGTTCCCACTGCCGCGGCCGACTTTCTCGAATACGAACGATTCCGGATGATCGAATCCCTAAGTCCTTTAATCGAAGCAGGCAAATTGAAAGTCTTTAGCGTTAACAGCATGAACAAAGAAAGCTGGCTTCATCCTGATATGGCCGGCGAGCACCGGGCCATTAGGCACAACCAGTTTAACGCGTACATCTATAACGAAGTGATTCCATTTATTCGTAACAATACGAGCGCCGACACTTATATATATGTTAGCGGCGCCTCTTTTGGAGCGTTACATTCCATGAACCTTTTTCTTAAAAGACCCGATATTATAAACGGCGCCATCAGCATGAGCGGTGTTTATGATCTTTCAGAATATACCAAGGGATACTGGGACGAACAGGTGTATTATAATAGCCCCATTCATTATGTACCAAACCTGACCGACTCCTATTATCTCGATAAGATTAAAGCAAGTCATCACATCCATATTTATACCGGAAGTGGCGATTACGAAGACCCCGAAGCAAACAGGCGTTTCTCACAGGTACTTTGGGACAAGGGAATCTGGCACGACCTCGACATCTGGGGGCCAGACATTAAGCACGATTGGCCTACCTGGAGGCAGATGCTGCCTTATATTATCGACACAAAATTTTAAAATGACTTCCCACCTGGCGGGAATTTTTTTGGGCCCGGCAGCAGTACTGGAATTTATCTTTACTTGCGTCGCACACTTCAACTGCAGTAACGTTAGGCAGCAAAGCCGGCAAACTCTAGAGATTGTGACCGAGTTGACTTGTGTACCAAATAGCTTCGCAACAAGCACGCACACCGCTCATAGGCGATATGTTGTATAAGTGTGCGACGCAAAAGGCGATGCCACCTGCGCCACAGCGTGCTATCAAAAAATAGCTGAGTTTTAACTGAACAGGTATTCTATATCTTCCCGGGTAAGTGATTTTACAAAGCCGCTGTCGTCGGTTATAAGATCAGCTGCAAGCAAGCGTTTCTTTTCCTGTAGTTGCAATATTTTGTCTTCGACAGTGTCTTTACAAATCATGCGGTAGGCAAATATGTTTTTTGTTTGTCCTATGCGGTGCGTGCGGTCGATGGCCTGCTGCTCCACCGCGGGATTCCACCATGGATCAACAATGTAAACATAATCGGCCGCCGTTAAGTTAAGACCTACGCCGCCTGCTTTAAGCGAAATGAGAAACACACGGCATTTTTCTTCGTTTTGAAAACGCTGTATGGCTTTTTCGCGATCTGGCGCCGACGTGCTTCCATCGAAGTATTCATAATCAACCCCAAGCTCTTCCAGCCTGGCCCTAACCAATGCAAGCATGCCCAGAAACTGCGAGAATACAAGTGCCTTGTGGTCGCTTATGTTTTCCGTTATTTCCCTGCCAAGTTCTTCGAGCTTTACAGAAACATTGGGGAATTTCTCGTCACTCTTCATAATGGCCGGGCTATCGCAGATCTGGCGAAGTTTCATGAGGCCCTGTAAAATGGTAAGCTGCGATTTTTGAACGCCTTGCTCTTCTACCACACCGAGAATTTTATCGCGGAAATCGTTACGGTATGCGTCATAGATTTCCCGCTGCTCTTTGCTCATTTCGCAAAAGAGAATCATCTCAGATTTTTCCGGAAGATCTTTTGCAACCTGTTCCTTTGTTCTACGAAGTATAAACGGATACAATAATTTTCTGAGGTGTTCTTTTTGTTCTTTTTCCCCAAACTTATCTATCGGTATTGCAAATTCATTTCTGAAAAATTCCATAGTACCCAGCATGCCCGGGTTTAAGAAATTCATCTGCGCAAATATGTCGAAGGTGTTATTCTGTAAAGGTGTACCACTAAGGCAGAGCTTGCTTCGCGCTTTAAGTAGGATTGCAGCTTTGGCAACTTTACTTTGTGGGTTTTTAATTGCCTGGCTTTCATCGAGAATGACGTAGTCAAAAGCTACGTCTACAAATTGTTTTATATCGCTGCGCAGCGTTCCATAAGTGGTAATAATGATGTCTATGCTTTCGTCAACAATCGTTTCGTGTGTTCGTGCTCCACCATGATGTATATAATAGGTTAGGGTTGGAGTAAATTTTTTTATTTCATTCTCCCAGTTATACATCAATGTTGTAGGACAAACTACCAATGCTTTCAGCGTTTCATTTTTTTGTTTAAGGTGGTGCAGGAATGATAAGGCCTGGATTGTTTTGCCAAGACCCATGTCATCTGCAAGTATACCGCCCCAATGTACATCGCTCAGGTAATTGAGCCATTGAAAACCGGAAGCCTGGTATGGCCGCAGCACAGGTTTTAAATGTTGTGGAGGCTCGATTTCTTCAATAGCATGGTTGTACCGAAGCCTGTCATACTTTGCCTCCAGCTGAACATAGAGTTCTTCCTCATCCCTTTGACCGTATAATTCTTCGATAACGCTAAAGTGATATTTGCTAAGTTTAATATCGTTTGCTTTGCCTTCGCCAACGCGAAACAGCAACGAATATTTTTTGATCCACTCTTCGGGTAAAATGCCGAGGGAGCCGTCTTGCAGCTGAACGAATTGCTGCTTGTTAGCCAATGCTTTTTTTACATCTGCGACAGTTACCTTTTGGTCCCCAAAATGAATATCAACTTTTGCATCGAACCAATCTGTATTACTGCTTATATAAATCTTCGTGCTGGGCCTGGATGTGTTAAAGCGAAAGTTTTTAAGCGCATCAAATCCAAACACAGGAACATTCATTTCTTTAACAGCATCTGCAAACAGAAAGAACCAGTTATTTCTTAATACTTCGGTTCCTTTCAAAGCCAGCGTGTTACCCTCTTCGGTATGAATGAAATTAGAATGTAAGTTTTCCAGCTTAACAATGAATTCGCTCTCGGCTTCCGTATTGCGATGAATTACCAGCAGCCTGTCTTGCAGCGGAAGAATTATTTTTTCCCGGTCACCCGATTTTACGTCGTAACCATTGTAGTTAAAAACAGGTTGAAACAACAAGTAATCGCCGCGTTCTCTCAGCATCAATTTTACTTCCGGCTTAACGTCTTTCAACTCATCTTTGCGCACATTTCCAAAATGAACAATATATTCTTTCGACAGTGGCAAAATAAAGTCAACAAGCTTTTTGCTCCACTCCTCTTTGGAAATGTTTATTTTGCCTGAAGGCAAAAATTTTTCTGCCAATAGCACATCTTCCGCCTTTTTCCATAGGTATAGATTATCATGGAATTTGAAAGCAAATGATGACGACATTTCGTTTCCCTCAATCCCATATGGACCTTCAGGAAGCTTTGCCGAACAGGTGATCTCGTAAGAGTCTTCCTGGAATTTAATCGAAAAATCCGGTGATATGCCCGATGCAACACATTTAATGTTTACAAGATTGGCCGTATGAAAACTTTTTCTAAGTGGCAGAAAGAAAACATAATTACTTTCTTCGATATCTGCGAAAAGCTTTTTAAATTTTGGATGGAGGTACTCATTGATAAGCGCTCTCGTTTCTTCCGGTAATTCATCGTCATGCTGCTGAATTATATTTTCCCAAATGCCACTGAAGGGAGAATTGCGGTTGAGATACCTGCTTACTTCGCCCGGCAATAATTTTCGCAATTGTTGAATCAGCAACTTATCATTTTCTTCAAGCGCATCGGTATTAATAAACTTACTCAAATCAAGTTTTTCAACTTTACCGATAAACCCAGTATTACTTTCGTTGTTTTCTCCCTGTATAGCATCTACCTGTATAAAAGGGTATTGGTGCGCATTGTAACTAAAAACAATACCCAGTTTCGTTGATTGCTTTTGCAGTAATGGCGCTTCAACCACTTCTAACACCGTTTCTTCAACAGGTCGTGGTCTTAACGACTGAGCAGGAAGCACCACTCTCTTAATGCTGGTATCCAGCACTCTTAAAAATGGTTTGCCATCTTTATACGTGAATTCAAACTTGCCGGTAATGTCATCATCAAGCGAGTAGCCATACAGCGACAGCAATTTGTTCTTTTCTTTATCGAGGTTGCGGATCGTGTCAAAATACCCGGCCCCATAGTTGTGTAAAAGTTGTAATAAAACAATGCACTTGTGAATGCATAAAGGATGCGAATGTTCGCTGTCGCAATTGCAACTTGTGTCGAAATTTCGTTCTTCATTTTTCTGAATTACCACACGGTAGCTAATACCGTAAAACTCTAGTTCAGATACTACCCTTTCATCTTTTGCTTCAAGTATATTAGCCTTGAAACCACGCAAGAAATCTTCCGCTTCGGCATAAGTTTCGGGTTTTGTAAGCAGCCTTATCAGTTTCAGATCAAGCTGTTTCATTTTTATAACCGTATGCTTCTGGTTATACGTAAGTTCTTTTTCACCGAGCATATTTCGGTCGATCATTTCCTGCAGCTGAAACAATGAGGCAGCCTCATGGCGGCAAATTTCCCCCAAATTGTAGGGGCAGCCACAACGAATGGAAAGCGTTTTCTCATCCCTGAATTTGCTGATGTGAACTTTGTAATAAGTTGAGTATGCATCATCTTTTACGCGAAAAACCACAGCACCAAGCAACGAATCGTGTTCTATCAATTCAACGCCGCCTGAAACATGAATTTTTTTTCCACGCCTTATTACTTCGTCTGTGCCGTTGTTGTATATGTATTTTACTAAATGCGGTAAAGCCAATTCAGTTAATATTTAAACTATTTAAAATATGCGGCCCTTTTATTTTTCCCTTATGTACAGGCGAAGCAGCACTGCTCATCGCCGGTTGTGTCACTCACTTGTGCGTTCCGAACTTTACTCGAAAAATGAGTAAGTGATTTTCAAAGATTTTTTTGGTCCGGTTGGTTGAGAACAGGGCAATTTGCAAAAGTAAAGGAATTATCCGCAGCGGAGAAATCAAACTGAATGGTAGGAAACGAAAAGTTTGTTAAACAAAGAATGATTGAATAAGTTAGCGTTGCTCACCCGTAAATAAGGCGCCATGCCTGTATACCGGAAGCACATTGGCAATGTCCGGCGTAACACAATATTCAAGATCTTTCTCCAATCCATAAGAAGCGAGCCGGTGCCAGTGGGTTGTTTTACGAATAAACTGGTACATATTATTTTTGTGCAGGCTGTACATATCTTCTGCCATTAGGCTGCTGTCGCAGTGAATGGTAAAATTATCTCGTATTTGCGCTATCACCGCACCCGCAAATAAAGTGTCTTCGAGGTTAAAACGGTTCTTCCATGCAGAGCAACCCAGAATGACATTTTTATTGGTTTTGTTTAAATGCGCACAAATAGCTGAAAGGTTGGGAAATGAACCCGTAACTACCTGTGATGCGCCACTCTCCAGCGCCATGTGAAGCAGCTTGGTTCCGTTGGTTGTTGTTAACACAAGCGTTTTGTCGTTAATAAATTCCCTGGGATACTCGGCCGGGGAATTGCCATGCTGCAACCCCTGAATAATTTTTCCATCTCTTTCGCCGGCCGTTATTGCGTTCATTTTTTTGCCAATGCTTATGCAATCTTCAACGCTTGCAACAGGTACCACTTTTGTTGCTCCGTTATACAAGGCAGTAGCAATAGTTGAGGTTGCCCTGAAAACATCTATAATAACTACGATACTGTTCTCAACATCGTAAAGATTGAGTAAGCCCGGCGATAATATTGTATGAAGAAAAGGCTTTGTATTCATAAAGTGGCGCAAAGATACAGGCTGCGGTTGATAAGCCCATTAATGAAAAGAACCCTGAAGTGTGCGACGCAACGAAGTTGCCATGGGCAGTTAAGTCAGGCTCAAAAAAAATCTAAGCGCATTTATCGCATTTACCGCTTACTACAAGATCGGTTCGCGTTTCTCTAAATCCATGCGGCAGCGAAACCTGCGGAATAGTTAAGTGGTCGAGGCAATAGGTAGTGCCACACTGGTCGCAAATAAAATGAATGTGGTTGTCGTGGTGGTGGCCGGGTTCACAATCGTCTTTGCACAATGCATATAACACGGAATTGTCCGCTGTTGGTATGGTGTGTACAATACCTTTTTCAACAAAAGTTTGCAAAGTGCGGTAAATGGTTACGCGGTCAAACTGTTCGCCCGTATGTTTTTCTATATCGGCATGTGCAAGTGCACCGTTATTGTTTTTAAAAAGATCGAGAATTCTGCGCCGGCTTTCGGTTACGCTCAGTTGGTTTCGTTTTAATATTTCGGAAACATCGGTATTCATGGCAAAATTTTATTGTCCGAATAAATTGTTTGAGAAACCTGTATTGCCTGCCTTTTCTTCCAGCAGTGTTTTAATGTCGGTACGCAATTTGTCGAGATCTTCCTGTTTTAGGCCATCATAAACGCCGCCGCGCATGTTTCCATTTTTATCGATCAGCGCAAAGAACTGTGTATGCAAAAATTGGTCTTTTATATCTTTTACACTATTGCCCGGGTCGTCGAGCAGGTAGCTCACCCGTGCCTGCTGGTACAAACTGTCTTTGCGGCCCGTGAGAAAAACCCATTTTTGTTCATCTACGTTTAAGGAGTCAGCATACCTTTTTAAAGTTGCTGCAGAATCTCTTTCAGGATCACAAGTGTGCGATACGATCATAAAGTCGGGCACGTTTTTAAACTCGTTGTAAATATTGTGCATATTGCCATTCATGCGCGGGCAAATGCCCTTGCATGTTGTAAAAAAGAAATTTACAACACACACCTTTCCTTTCATTTCCCGCTCGGTAAAATATTTTCCATCCTGGTTAAGAAAATTGAATGGTTTAACAGAACTAACAACGGGTGACTTTGCTTTCCAGTTGTCGGTTCCCCAAAAAACAAAAAGAAAAAAGAAACCCGTCAGCAGCAAGAAAAATATGCTATACCCGATTACCCGCTTACTCATTACAAGAATGTTTTAATACACGCAAAGTTACAGTACTTCAATTCCGTAAACGCATGCGGTTAAACGCTTTGGTTTTTATTTTGCAACTTTGTTGCAAAACATTATTTTTGCGGTGCTGTAATTATGAAACTGAATATTAATTGGGACGCATTGGGTATTGCCACATCAGTGGTTTGTGCTATACATTGTGCGGTTTTGCCACTTATCATCTCATCCCTGCCATTGTTTGGAATAAACATAGTAGACAACCTTGCTTTCGAATTGTTCATGATCTTACTTACAGCTCTCATCGGCGTTTGGTCGCTTTATCATGGCTGGAAAAATCAGCATCACAACATTGTGCCCTTTACTCTTTTTTTAATAGGCCTTGTATTGCTTTCAGCCAAACAGGTGTGGCACGAAAAGCAGGTAATATTCCTCGTGCCGGCAGTGTTACTGATAGTCGGCGCTCACTTCATAAATTTTCGGCTCAGTCGGGTTGCCGACCATGTGCACGACAAAAATTGCGATCATCAGTAACGTGTAACCAGGAAAATAATTTTGAGCCCGGCATTCGAATTCAGCTCAACACCTGTTGCGTCGCACTCTTGTACTTAATAACGCTGGTCAGCAAACGATTTCGGGTACTTTTGGGTCAGTATCCACGATCAAACAAAGCCGTATGCACCACAAACATTATCTTTATTGCTTACCAATATAAAATACTTACCATTTTGACATTTAAAGAATTTGGACTTGACGAACGCTTACTGGAAGGCATTGATGCCATGGGTTACGAAAATGCCACCGAGGTCCAGGAACAAGTCATACCACCTATTATCGCCGGCAAAGATATCATTGCTTCTGCCCAAACCGGCACAGGAAAAACTGCTGCATTCCTGCTTCCGCTCATCCACAAACTTATTACCTCTCATCATGAAGAGCATCATATAAATGCGCTGATTATAGTGCCAACCCGTGAGCTTGCGATTCAAATTGCACAAACTATGGAAGGGCTCTCTTATTTTACCTCGGTAAGCTCCATTGCTGTTTATGGCGGTGGCGACGGCGCTCTTTTTACCATAGAAAAGAAAGCGCTCACTACTGGGGCTGATGTGGTTATTTGCACCCCCGGTCGTATGATTGCGCATTTGAATATGAACTACGTAAAACTCGATGGGTTAAAATACCTGGTTTTGGATGAGGCAGATCGCATGCTTGATATGGGCTTCAAAGACGACATTATGCGTATTATCTCTTACTTGCCAAAGCAAAGACAGAACCTGCTTTTCTCTGCAACCATGCCATTTAGAATAAGAGAGCTCGCAAGAACTATTTTAAAAGACCCGGTTGAAATAAATATCGCGATTTCCAAACCGCCGGAAAAGATCGTTCAGCTTGCCTATGTTGTTTACGAACCTCAGAAAATCCCTTTAATAAAGGAAATTCTTCAACAAAAAGAATTTGGAAGCGTACTTATATTTTGTTCTAAAAAGCAAAATGTAAAACAACTTGCCAGGGAATTAAAACGTGCTGCATTACCGGTAGAAGAAATTCATTCCGATCTTCTACAGGATCAGCGAGAAAGAGTTTTACTCGACTTTAAAAATGGGAAGCTAAAAATATTGGTGGCAACAGATATTCTAAGCCGTGGAATAGACATAGAAGACATTGACCTTGTTATTAATTACGATGTACCTCACGACGGTGAAGATTATGTACATCGCATAGGTAGAACTGCAAGAGCCTCGAATACAGGATCAGCATTTACTTTCATAAGTGAATCGGAACAGGGAAAATTTGCGCGAATAGAGCGCCTGCTTGGCCATCCTGTTGATAAAGCTGATCTGCCGGAAAAGTTTGGCAAAGGACCTCAATATGTTCCCCGCCAGGAACGCCCATCTAAAAAAAGATATGGCAAATACAAGAAGCACCGGTAATGGCTTTTAAAATAAAAGCCTCCGGTTTATCCAGAGACTTTCACTGCTTATGTTGATTGTTTATAGGGTCGAGGCCTGAAACATTGTATATAATAGCCTTTCGGCAAAACTTCTTTTAAAAAAGCGGTGACTAGAAAATCACCGCGTAATCGTGTCAGCATATAACCCCTTGGTAAATTCGCTGTAGAGCCACATGAGTGAATTAGCATTACAGCACCGTAAAGATGAATATTCTTTTTGCCTGCAACAATGGGTAAAACCACATAAAGCCACGTGATTTTTCACATCGGTTTCCAGAAACAATTTTATAACG
The DNA here is from genome assembly GCA_002478885.1 of Chitinophagaceae bacterium UBA7600. Taxonomy (GTDB): domain Bacteria; phylum Bacteroidota; class Bacteroidia; order Chitinophagales; family Chitinophagaceae; genus DLKC01. The sequence continues at coordinate 75,637 of DLKC01000017.1, read as the reverse complement.
TTGCAGGAGATTAAATAAAAGAAAGCATTAATTGAATAGGTGGTAAACTACAAAACTCAGAAGGTAAGCCAATCCTGTCATATATAAAAGTTGAACGGCAGGCCATTTCCACGAACCGGTTTCCCGTTTAACAACAGCAAGCGTGCTCATGCATTGCATCGCTAAAACATAAAAGACCATTAGTGACAAAGCGGTAGCAAGGCTATAAACCTTTGTGCCATCTTCTTTTACTGCCGCTTGCATTTTTTGCCTCAAGGTGCTGTTATCACTTTCCTCAACACTATATATCGTAGCCATCGTGCCAACAAAAACTTCTCTTGCGGCAAATGAGGTTATCAACGCAATCCCAATTTTCCAATCATAGCCAAGCGGCTTTATTACCGGCTCAATGCTCTTACCAAGAATTCCGGCATAAGAATTTTGCAGCTTTTCAGAATTGTATTGTTTGGTAATTGTTGCTTTGTCTTGGGCTGATGCTGTTTGCTCCAAAACGGTAGCATACTTCACTTCGACTGCATTCATCCTGGACGATGGGCCATAGCTGCTGAGAAACCACAATAAGAGGCTAATCATTAAAATTACCCGGCCAGCATCAACCACGAATATCTTTGCTTTCTCTATCATGGTAACCGCAACATTCTTCCAACGCGGAGCCCGGTAAACGGGTAACTCCAAAATAAAAAAGCTTTTCTCTTTTAGTTTTACCACAAATTTTAAAACATAGCTTACGATAAGTGCTGTAACAATACCAAGCAGGTAAAGTGCCATCATCACCAGTCCCTGCAGGCTGAGAAAACTAAAATAATATGTGTTGGGAACTACGAGCGATATTAGTATCGTAAAGACCGGTAATCGCGCACTACAGCTCATTAACGGCGTAACTAAAATCGTGAGCAGCCTTTCTTTTTTATTCTCAATATTCCTTGCGCTCATAATGGCTGGAACAGCGCATGCAAAACCGCTTATCATTGGCATAACACTTTTTCCGTTTAAGCCAACTTTACGCATCAGCCTGTCACTCAGAAAACTAATACGGGCCATATAGCCTGTATCTTCAAGCAAGGTAATAAGCCCGAACAAGATCATTATTTGCGGCACAAAAACAAGAATTCCGTTAAGCCCTGCCATCAATCCATTAATAAGCAGGTCGCTCCACCACGCTTTAGGCAGCGAACTGTTCATCCAAGCAGTAAGCTGGGAAAAACTCCAGTCAATTCCATCCATAGGATATTGCGCAATCCAAAAAATACTTTGAAACAACAAAAACAGCACCGACAATAAAATAAGGTAACCCCATATCCTGTGCAGTAAAATATTGTCAAGTTGTTCGGTAAAAAGTTTTCGCTGTAAAGGATCAGGCTCTACCACATTTTGTTTCATTACCTGTTTTATGCGCGTATACCGCTGCATAATCTCTTGAGCCTGCGTTTTGGTTGGGTTGAACTTGTTGTCTATTTCAATCTGTTCAATCGTTTCCTGCATAACATCAGGCAATGGAAAATTTTCATGGTTTATAAGGTAGTGCAACGCGGCATAATCACTCAATTTTGGATAGTGCGATTTAACGCCTTCGATCGCTAAAGGTGCCAGTTCCTGGTTTGGAATAAAATCCCATTTTGCAGGTACATATTGGAACTTTGAAGTATTTGCCAATGCTTTTTTTAACTGAGGCATTCCCTTATTCTTTCTCGGGTTTACCGGTATTACCGGAACACCCAATTCGCGTTCAAGCCCGGAAACATCTATTTCAATGCCTTTTTTCCGAGCGAGGTCCATCATGGTCAAAGCTACTACCACGGGCACTTTAAGGTCTATAATCTGGCTGCAGAAAAGCAGGTTGCGTTTTAGATTACTTGCATCGGCAACCAGAAGAATCATGTCGGGCTTTATGTCCTTGTCTGCATCCATCAACACTTTATAAGCTACCCATTCATCCGCCCGCCTTGGATAAAGACTGTAAGTGCCAGGCAAGTCTATTATAACAGCATTAGTGTTTTCATCAAGTTCGCAGGAGCCCGTTTTTTTATCAACGGTAACACCCGGAAAATTACCCACCTTCTGGTTCAGGCCTGTTAAGGAGTTGAATAATGACGTCTTTCCGCTGTTTGGGTTTCCTACTAACGCAATATGTACATTGGTCCCGGGCAATAATGTTTATTTAGCCTGCAAATGTAACCGCCGCTAATAGTATAACATTACGAGATCGGGAGATTTAACGGTTATGCAAAATCTGCTTATTGGTTATATAAATCTTTTTGTACCCGGCTTTTAAGCTACTATTTATCACCTGTTGCGTCGCACTCTTGTACTTTCAAAAATTTACTTCAGCAAGTGACTGGGAATGCTGTTGATAATCATTGAACCGAACGATCAAGTGTGCGACGCAACAACTGATGCCACCAGCAACAAAAGCCTGGCTCAAAACAATTCTTGATCCCTTTTTAATTAACGCGCAAACTTCAGGTTGTATATTGCTTTATTAATTGAATACTTTATGAAGAAGATATTGCTACCGCTTTTCTTTGGCTTAACCGTTTTTGCCTGCACAGAACCTGTACAAGAGCAAACACCTGAACACAACAAAGCATTCGCCGCAATGCTTGATTCATTTTATGAAGATGGTCTAAAATTATCGCCGCTTGGCGCAACTGCGGCAGGCGATAGTAGATACAACGATCTGCTTCCGGCAGAGTTTACCGACAGCTACCGCGAAAAACTGAGGGCATATTATAACGATTACACGACGAGGCTGGCTGCATACGACCGTTCTACTTTGTCTGAAGATGATCAGTTGAGTTTCGATGATTTGAACGATCAGCTAAGCGTAAGTATAGAAGGTTTGGCCTATCACGATAATTATTTTCCATTTAACCAGTTTTATGCATTGCCACTCTCTCTCGGGCAAATGGGCAGCGGAGAAGGTATGCAGCCATTTAATAGCGTAAAAGATTATGAAGATTGGATAAAACGCGCCACTGCATTTTCAGTCTGGGCAGACAGCGCCATTATTTATTTCAAAAAGGGGATCGACTCTGGGTTTGTATTGCCAAAGTCGCTCGTAGTAAAAATGATCCCCCAAATGCAATCGATGGAAGTAGCGGATGTAAAAACAAGTTTGTTCTACGGGCCTGTAAACAAAATACCAAAAACATTCAGCGATTCAGACAGGCAGCGACTAACCGACGCTTATGCAAAACTTATCAGCGAACAAATTATTCCAGCTTATAAAAGGCTCGGCGATTTTTTAAAGAATGAATACCTGCCAAAAACGAGGCTCAGTTCTGGTGTTGGTGCATTGCCCGGCGGTGACAAATACTACGCTTACGAAGTAAAACTCAATACCACTACCGCTAAGTCTCCGGAAGAAATTTATCAAACAGGGTTAAAAGAGGTGGCTCGTATCCGCGGCCTCATGGACAGCGTAAAAAAGTCGACCGCCTTTGCTGGGGATATACCGGCTTTCTTTGAATTTATGCGCACAGATAAACGTTTTATGCCTTACAAAACACCCAAAGAAGTACTCGATGCTTTTGAAGCCATTCACCAGCGTATGGAACCAAACCTGGCTAAAATGTTTAACCATACACCAAAAACAGGCTTTGAAATAAGGCAAACAGAAGCATTTCGTGCGGCGAGTGCCAGCGCAGAATATACACAGGGCACCGCCGATGGCAGCCGCCCCGGAATTTTTTATGTTCCCATTCTCGATGCCTCGAAATTTAATACAACTTCGGGTATGGAATCTCTGTTTTTGCATGAGGCCATTCCCGGCCACCATTACCAGATTTCTCTGCAGCAGGAAGACACCTTGCTGCCAAAGTTCCGCCGCTTCGGTGGGCACAATGCCTACGTTGAAGGCTGGGCACTTTATTGTGAAAGTCTTGGCAAAGAACTTGGGTTGTATACAGACCCTTACCAGTACATGGGCGCGCTTGGCGATGAAATGCACCGTGCTGTAAGGTTGGTTGTTGATGTGGCCATTCATACAAAAGGCATGACGAGAGAGGAAGCAATTAAATATATGATGGACAATGAAGCCATCAGCGAGCAGGGCGCTACCGCCGAAATTGAACGTTATATGGCCATACCCGGCCAAGCGTTGGGTTATAAAATTGGTGCGTTAAAGATTCGGGAGTTGCGCACGAAATATGAGAATGACCTTGGTAAAAAGTTCAACCTCGCAGCGTTTCATGATGAAATTTTAAAAGATGGATCACTGCCGCTCGGTGTGCTAGAAGCAAAAATGGATCACTGGGAAGAAAAGCAAAAAGAAGCAGATTGATTTGGTGTCCGGGACGAACGATCTGGGATCACACTCGTAGACTTTATAAATAGCGGTCAGCATACACATGCTGGCCGTTTGCTTTTGCCGCACACTTACCTTTGCACACATTATGCAACTAGGAATAAGCACTTTCGTAGAACTAACGCCCGATCCAAGAACGGGGAAAATGATCAGCCCCTACCAGCGCTTTCAGAATTTACTTGAAGAGGTTGAACTCGCAGACCAACTTGGCCTCGATGTGTTCGCCATCGGTGAGCATCACCGTCCCGATTATCTTGTTTCTTCTCCGGCAACTTTATTGGCCGCAGCTGCGGCAAGAACAAAAAACATCAGGCTGTCCAGTGCTGTTTCAGTGCTGAGTTCAGATGATCCCGTTAGAGTATTTCAACAATTCGCAACACTTGATCTTATATCGGGCGGGAGGGCTGAAATCATGGCGGGCCGCGGATCTTTTATAGAGTCATTTCCATTGTTTGGTTACGATCTACAGGATTATGATACCTTGTTTGATGAGAAACTTCGGCTGCTTGTCGCAATCAACGAAAGCGAAAAAGTTACCTGGAAAGGAAAACATCGCGCAGCAATCAATGATTTGGGGATATACCCAAGACCTTTTCATGAAAAGCTGCCTATTTGGGTCGCCATCGGGGGAACTCCGGCTTCCGTTCAGCGTGCAGCCAGACTTGGTTTGCCCCTTACCATTGCGATCATTGGAGGAAAGCCTGAACAATTCGGCCCTTATACCGATTTCTACCGCGATGAATATGCAAAGGCAGGGCATGACATTTCCAAACTGGAAATATGCATAAACTCGCATGCATTTATAGCGGACAATTCACAACAGGCGGCAGACGAATTCTTCCCGGTGTATGCTTCGGTAATGTCGAAAATTGGTCGTGAGCGTGGCTGGCCGCCTACAACAAAAGAGCAATTTGAATTTATGCGCAATCCCAAAGGCGCGTTGCTTGTTGGCAGCCCGCAACAGGTGATCGATAAAATTTTATATGAGCACGAGCTCTTTGGCAACACAAGGTTTATGGTGCAGTTTAGCGTGGGTACTTTACCACACGGCCAGATGATGCATGCAATAGAATTGTTTGGTAATGTTGTTGCACCTGCGGTGAGAAAAGCCTTGCCGAACAACTAACCATAAGCCGAAGTGTGCGACGCAACAGGCGATGCTATATTTATTGTAGCAGGGCTCATAAAAAAATTCCCGTGCAATCAATCTGTAAAAACTTAAGGTTAAATTTAGGGCATGAAAAAACTTCTAACCTTAATCGTTTTACTGAACTGCACTAATTACCTGATCGCCCAAACCGAAAAACCGCACGGACCTGTTCCATCAGCCCGCCAGATGAAATGGGAAGGACTGGACTTTTATCTCTTCACACATTTTGGCCCGAATACATTTACAGACCTTGAATGGGGCAAAGGCACCGAAACAGAAGACATGTTCAACCCTACCGGCCTTGATTGCAGGCAATGGTGCCGCATTGCAAAGGCGGCAGGTGCAAAAGGTATCATCATCACCGCAAAACATCATGATGGTTTTTGTTTGTGGCCAAGCCAATACTCAAAACATACCGTAGCCCAAAGCAAATGGAAAGATGGCAAGGGCGATGTGCTGAAAGAATTAAGTGATGCCAGCAAAGAATATAAACTGGAACTCGGCATTTATTTATCTCCGTGGGATCGCAATCATCCGGATTATGGTACAGATGCTTACAACGATGTTTTCATCAACATGATGAAGGAGGTTGTAAGCCGCTACGGCCCTTTGTTTGAATTTTGGTGGGATGGCGCCAATGGCGAAGGACCCAACGGGAAAAGACAAGTATACGATTGGCACCGTTTTGAGCAAACAATGAGGAGCATAGCACCAAATACTCCTGTGTTCAGTGATATTGGCCCCGATATAAGATGGGTTGGAAATGAAAGCGGTTTTGCAGGAACAACTAACTGGAATCTGCTTGATACCGCAGGCTTTAGCCGCGGCGCAGGTGGTCCCTCAACCGATACATTGAACAGCGGCAACAGGAATGGAAAAAATTGGATCCCTTCAGAATGCGATGTAAGCATAAGACCCGGTTGGTTTTATCACACGGCTGAAGATGAAAAGGTAAAAACGGCTGAACAGTTATTTGATTTGTACCTTAAGAGTGTTGGTCGTGGCTCAAACCTGTTACTTAATGTGCCCCCCGACAGAAGAGGTTTGTTCAATGAGCACGATAGCGCTTCGCTTGTTGGCTTCCGCAAATTGCTCGATGAAAATTTTAGAAACAATTTTGCAGCAAAAGCAACAAAAGAAACATTCTACGACAACACCCTGTTTAAGAAGCAATATTTTGCCGACGGCGATGACAAAACATTTGAGAAAAACATCGACATCAAAAGCACTGCTTACTGGCTGCGTTTTAGCAACGGTGCAGACGTAAACTGTATCGTGCTGAAAGAAGCCATCGCATACGGTCAGCGTGTGGCTGGGTTTAGAGTTGAATTAATTGATGGCTCTAACACGGTAAAGGAAATAAAGGGAACCACGATCGGCAAAAAACGTATTCTCACTTTCCCTTCTCAACATGTAAGCGCTGTTCGCATTACTATAACCGAGGCTAAAGCTGCTCCATTGATCAGCGAAATAGAAGTGTATAAAATTGACGATGCACTGGTTGAAAAGAACTGAATAACCAACAATATAAGATGATCAAGCCTGTTGCATATGTTGCGTTGTTGTTTTTGCTTATTGCCAGTTTGTGTTATACCGGCTGCCAGAAAGAGTTGCCCGATGGCGGTATAGCCAGAGGAACTTTAAAAGATTCATCAGGAATTTGCTTTAACGAAATTGTGCACGGAACATTTTACAATGGCATTGTACCGGGTTCCGATACCGCGTATGTTGAGGTAAAAGTAAACGTTACCAAGCCCGGCCAATATACCATTTCCACAAATGAACAAAATGGCTTGAGTTTTTCCGGCTCAGGAGTTTTTGTAAATACCGGTATTAATACGGTAAAACTTCACACAAAAGGTGTTCCGCTGAATAAAGCAGTTACAGGCTTTGCAGTGTATTTTGATACCAGCGAATGTGCATTCAGTATCAGTGTTCACGACAGCGCTGAATTGCACCCTCTGTTGCCAATCGATAACAATAACTGGAAATTTACCGACGGCCGTTCAGGTATTACTTATAAGGGGCTTTTTGAAAATAATTATTTGCTTGAACTCGGCACGCTAAAAGTACTTGTGCTTGCGACCAAACCTGCACAACAGCCCGGCGATTCCACGTTCATGATCAATATTGGCTTGCCTTCGGGTGTTATTAAACCTGGTAATTACAGTACCGATGATGCGCCAACTGGTATCGTCTTCAAAACCTTTAGCGATGCCTGTCTTAACTGCGCCGGCGGTGGATTGATCCCGCTCTCCACCGGCGCGACAGTAAGCCTTACCATTAATAGTTACGACGAAACAACAAAAATTATTAAAGGCCATTTCAGCGGAACAACAGTTGACTGGAATAATATTGTCAGCCAAATAAAAGACGGTGAATTTACGGCGGTGATGCGGTAACTTTTTGTCACCGGCTTTGGTGCATCAATCAGCATCGTTGTGTCACTCACTTGTGCGCCTTGCACTTTACTCGTCTTTGGAAACATACTGTTCTTAATAGTATCGGTCACGGTAGTTAATTGTAGAAATGTTGATCGTTTTATCAGCTTTAAGTTCGAGCAGGTAAACATTAGTGATGGCAACAGGTTGTTCATTGAACTGCACCTTCACCTGGTCGATGTAATTCATATAAAGCAAGCCTTTGCTACCGTTGGTATAAATGATTATTTCCCAAAGTTTTTTTGTTCTGCATTCGTCCAGCTTTGCCTTTAATTCTGGCTCGCTGTCAAAATCGATTGATGCAAGATCGTTATATGAGGCGTTTAGGGTAATGCTCTTTCTCTTGCCCGGCCTGACAAAATCTTTTAGGTCCGCAGGATTTTTAATGTTGCCCGGCTGCCTCCCTGTTCTTTTATAATTTTCATTCAGTTTGTCGTTATCAAAATTATAAGTGTCATTTCCGGTCATCCAGTAAATACAAGTTCGCCAGAAGCCAGCATTAATTTCAGAAGCGAGAAGGCAAGGATCAAATTCCTTTTTTTTGATGGAAAATGGTTGTCCGCTAGGGTTAAGAATGGTATCGTTATAACCACGGTTCAGAAGTCCCCAATATTTATATTCTTCAATAGCTTTGTTGAATAGTGCTGTATCGTTTTTATCAACCTGCCTGTAGATAGCGGCACGCAATGTTTGGTCGTATTCATAACTATAATTCATTTGACTAACCCTGTAGTCGGCAATTGTCATTTGGCTACGCAGAATATTTTCGGTGCATTTGCTATCGTATTTGTCTATCTCATGCAGCAGAATATTTTTCAACGCATAGTTCCTGCATTGCAGTCCTATAGCAAAAACATAATCGGGGTAGTTGTCGATAGAAACAAAATCAATTTTGCCCTCGGCACTTTGCAGTGCAAGTTTTACCGCTGCAGTGCTATCAATAAGCGGCAATGCATAATATAATTGCTTTTGCGGGGAGCTGTTTAAAAATGTTGTGCCATCGGTAGCGGCCTTTTGTAATAATACTGCGGTGCTGATTTTTGTAAAACTCTGCGCCTTTGCAGGCACGTAAAATAAAAGCAGAAGTATGATCAAAGGGCTGATAAATGATCTCATGAATTCCAGTTTGGTCGCATAAATTTAAATCAATAAACGAGCATTGGCAAATGCCCGTCGCCGATGGAACTTCAGAATGTTGAAGGGAGTGACACAACCGGCGATGCCATATATCCCGCTGCCGGTAACAAAGTTATTCATAACCATTTTTGAAAAAGATCACCTGGCTCCTTTTCATTTGCACGGAAATCATTCCATCACCCCCCCTCTTAATCATTTCCGGATTTGCTTTCTCAACGATCATGGTTTTGAAAGGCAGCTTTATGTGCAGTAACCCACCCTGTTCTGCGAATACTTTTACTTCTGTTGGTACGCCGTTTTCTTTTTTCGCGCTAACTAGGAAAGCTCCTTCACTGCGCAGGTTTGTAAAAGAAACATTTTTCCAGCTTCGCGGCACCGCGGGAAACACTTCAATATAATTGCTTTTGCTTTGCAGCAGCATTTCGTGCACACCCTGTGCAAACGCAAAATTGCCTTCAAGTGTGAATGGCCTGTAAGTAAAATTGGAATACTCGCCGCCGTGCTGATCGCCGTTTAAATGAAAGCTGTTAACCGAACAAAAATTGGTTGCAAATATTTTCAGTTGTTTCACCGCGCTGTCAGCCTGTTTTGCTCTTGCATAAATGCAGGCAAGCCAGGAGAAGGAATAGCCGCACCACTCTCTCGTGCCCATTTGATTAAGCCATGCAAGGGAAAGATCGATAATTTTTTTGTCTGCCTGATTGTTTGCATCCAGTTCGCACAATGGGTAAATGGGCATTAGTTGCGCGTGGTGGCGATGCGATTCATCAAGGTTTTGCCCAGGCGCTATAGTTAATCCTGTTTCGTTGATATCAAATGCGGGAAGCTGGCCTAAAATGCTATTCCAATGTTTGGCTTCTTCCGGTTTGCTCATCGCAGCTGCTGCTTCTGCTGCAGCCGACAAAGCAAACTTATACAGAGAAAGATCGTAGTTGGTATATTGTGTGAACCAGGCATTGATGTTGTTATCATGATACTCCGGGCTTGAACTTAACGCGATAATTCTTTTACCATTTTCCAGGTAAGTGATTTTTTCAATAAAGCTTGCCACAACGTGCAGGTAAGGATAAGCCTTTGCTGCGAGAAAACTTTTATCCATGGAATATTTCCACTGCCAGTAGAAATGTTGCGCCAACCATGAAGAAACAGATGGAGACAAAGAATATTGTATCCATCCACCCATTGCGTTCCCGCTTATTGTAGTAACGCCGGGCACGGCAAGCCCGTTAACACCGAAAAATTGTTTTGTATATTTTTTGTTTTCTGCGCTCGTAGCCCAAAGCCAATCAGTATAAGAAACGGCTTCCTGCAAATGATTTCCCGTATAACATGGCCAATAACTTAACTGTGTATTAAGGTCGTGGTGAAAATCTCCTTTCCACGGTGGAAGGCTGCCATTGTCTGCAGTCCATATGGCCTGCAAAGTGATGGCTGGAGCGCCTTGGCGGGAAACGCAACCCAGCTTATACATTTCAAGATAGTACTGCTTCATCAGTTGCTCATCTGGTATGGAGACCGATGACTGCGACCAGAAATTTTTCCACCATTGCACATGCGATGGCCAGTTGGTTGGCTCTTTAGCTGTTGTGTTTAATGCGGGAAGCTTTGCGATTTTATCAGTGGTAATGGTCCATTCGCCAATGATGTTGTTGTTGGGGAAAGCTTTCCACTGAACAAATATTTCGTAGTAATGGCCTTTGTATGTTGGTTGATGATACCTGATACTGTTGATTGTTTTCGTTACCGTGCCTGTTGAGTAACCAAGCACCCCTAGGCCTTCGCCTGAATGACTGCCGTTATCGGCTTTTGTATTAGCACTATTATAATTTGGAATGATTAGTTCTGGATTAAATGCCTCCATAGAAAAATGTTCAAAGCCAAAATAGCCGACATTATCTGTTGCATGTATGTAAATGTTCATGCGTTTTCCGTCTTCGAAATCCACTTTACATAAAGCTGTTGCTATGTCCAGTGAAACATGCTGCACTTTGCCGAGCTTGTTTAAGTCAAATTGCAATGCACCGGCAGGCAGTTTTGTGGGATAGGCAATATTGTCATAAGGCCAGTCGCCAAGCTGGTGAACGGTATCGTAGTCATTGGTAGCTACATGCTGCTGAACAAAACGGTAATTGAATTTGGAAAGATCTATTGCATCACGCTCATCCCAAATATCTGCGCAGTCAAGACTTAAACGCAATTTGTTTTCTTTTTGCCAGATCAAGGCGCCGAGCATGCCATTGCCTATTGGCATTGCTTCGTCCCATCGTTTGGCGAGTGTGTCGCCGGTGAGGTTATGCGATGGTCCCGGTTGCGAAAACACAATGCAGGGAAAGAGCAGCAGAACAAAAAGTTTTTTCATTATAATTTTTTTGGTGACAGGCTTTTGTAAAAGCATTAAGCCTGGTTGCGTCGCACTCTTGTACCGCAACATTCTGTGCAGCAAGTGACCGATGCCTTCAGTTGTTCTATTGCTCAATAGAAAAATTGGCGCTGAAGAGTGCGACGCAAGTAAAGTTAAATACATGTTCTGTTGCCGGGCTCAAAAACAATAAAAATTCGAAATGGTAACAAGCAGCGTTTAAATATTTTCATTTACTGTTCTTCGTATTTTTATAAATAATAAAAGCTTGTTGTATGAGTATGGAGCAACTGTTTAGGGAATGCCGCGATCTCATTGCCAAAGGTGATTTTCAATCGCTTTATGAAACGGAAATTAAAAGGCCGAAAAAATTCAATTGGGCCAAGGAAATATTTGAACACATAAATGCGAAGGATGACCCGGATGCGACTGCGCTCTTGTGGACAGATGCTGAGCAAACAAAGCAGTTTTCATTTCGCGAGGTTAGCCTTTTATGCAACCGCTTCCTGAATTTGCTGCGCCGAAAAGGATTACGGCAAAACCATGTTTTATATTCACAAATACCATTGCTGCCAGAAAACTGGCTTACGGTAATGACTTCCGTTAAGGGCGGCTTTCGGTTAATACCAGCAGCGACTATTTTAAGTGTGCATGATATTGTTTATCGCTTTGGCAAATTAATGCCCGACGCCGTAATTGCAGATGCCGACAACGCAGCAAAAATCGACGAAGCTGAAGTGCTCGTAGGAAAATCGGTAACAACTAAGATTATTGTTAACGGGTCGGCTCAAGGTTGGACTTCCTTTGATGAAATTGTTTTGGAAAGCGATGAGGCCGAAGCCGCCGATACCAATGCTGGCGACCCCTTATTTTTATTCTTCACTTCGGGTACTACCGGAATGCCGAAAATTGTTACACATACACACCTGAGCTATCCGCTCGGACATTTAACAACAGCATCATGGATTGGTTTACGAAAGGGCGACGTGCATTATAACATATCGCAGCCGGGTTGGGCAAAATTTGCGTGGAGCAGTTTTTTTGCGCCATGGAGTGTTGGGGCAACAGTATTCGCGTTTTATCAGAAAGGGCGTTTTAATGCTGCGGAACAACTGGCTTTGATTCAGCAACATAAAGTCACCACATTTTGCTCGCCGCCAACAGCCTTACGTATGCTTATACTTGAAGATCTTAAATCGTATAAATTCAATCTTCGTGAGTGCGTGGCAGCCGGAGAACCTTTGAATCCCGAGATCATTGAAGCATGGAGGAAAGGAACAGGCCTAACCATTCGCGATGGGTATGGACAAACAGAAAGTACATTGCTGGTTGCCAATCTTCCGGGCCATAAAATAAAGCCAGGTTCTATGGGAAAGCCTACTTTTCTTTACGACATTGTTATTGCTGATGATAATGGTGATGAAATGCCGGTCGATGAAGAAGGAAATATTACTGTGAGAACGGCCGGCACAAAACCCAATGGCATTTTTACCGAATACTTTGGCGACCGTGCAAAAAAGAATGATGTGTTTAAGCACGACCTCTATTATACCGGCGACAAGGCATACAAAGATGCTGATGGCTACATCTGGTTTGTCGGCCGGGATGATGACGTTATTAAAACTTCCGATTACCGCGTTGGCCCTTTTGAAGTGGAAAGTATTTTATTGGAACATGAGTCTGTAGTAGAGTCGGCTGTTGTAGCAAGTCCGCACGAGGTCCGCGGCTTCGTTGTAAAGGCTTTCATTGTTTTAAGCAACGCATATGAGCCCGGCGCTGCCATCGCCGAAGAAATTTTCGCGTTTGCCAAAAAAAACCTGGCTTCCTATAAAACGCCACGCATCATCGAGTTTGTAAAAGAGTTGCCGAAAACCATCAGCGGTAAAATTCGTCGTATTGAATTACGCGCCATTGAGGCACAAAAGTGTTCGCAGGAAATAAAGGGAGCGTTTGAGTTTTTTTTCTAGAAAGCCTTTTATGCACCTGGCTTTTGTGCAGGTAGCATCGGTTCTTGCGTCGCACTCTTGTGCTTTCAGTTCGTAATTCAGCAGATAAAATTATCGGCTAAAAATCTTTTAAACTCAAAGACTATTTTTGGCAATAACGGTCCAGTCATCAGTACCGTGGCCGCGGCTGATCCATTCATCCATCACCGCAGCAATAGCAGGAATCAGGGCCAAATTAACACCAGCATCTTTTGCTGCACCCAGCATAAGCCCTGCATCTTTGCGCGCCATATTCAATTCCCAGGACGGCTCATTAAATTTTCCTTCCGTGATCTTTTTCAACCTTGCCGGAGCAATTGCACCGGGATTCCAGTTGTTTAGCAGTAAAAGCAGTTCTTCGGCTTTAACACCTTGAACTTTGCCAAGCGCAAGCGCATCTGAAAGCCCTGCAGTGAGGCATTGTAAAAACAAATTTCCCGATAGTTTTAAGGCGGCGGCTTTCCCTTCTTCCGCTCCGAAGTTGAGCAGTTTGCCTGTCATTTTCGATAGTGCTGATTCTACAGTGCAAATGACTGATTGATCACCTGAAACAAGCATAAAACCAGTACTCTCCAAAGCATTCTGGGGCCCCATAAAAACCGGTGCATGTAAATAAATAACACCTTTACTTTTCCAGTACGACGTTCTTTGAATTGCACCTTTGGCAGAAGTGGTCGTATGATCAATAATAATAACGTTATGCTTAAACCCTGCGGAAGCAGCTTCCAAAACGTCATCGACTGAGGCATCATCCTTAAGCGTAAGATGAATAAAATCCGCCGCCCTTACTGCTTCTGCAGCATCATCAAATGCTTTTGCACCGTATACTTCCAATAGTTTTGCCCTTGCAGAAGTACGGTTCCAAACCTGTACCGGTTCGCCTTTTTGCAACATGGCCCTTACAAAGCCTGAGCCGAGCAGACCCATTCCTAAAAATGCTTTCATAATTATTTGTCTTAAAAAAGTTAAACAGTTAAAATTTCAATTGATCTTAGTTTGCTCCAGCGTTTATGCGGCCACAATTTTGTTTACACGTATTACATATTGATTATTTTACTTGTGCTGCCTGAATAACCACTCATATACCTGGGGATCGCTATATGCTGCCAGCCACGAAAAATGTCCTGTCTCCGGGTATTGCGTGTAACCAGGGCGTGCGCCGGCTTTCATTAATGCATTGTACATATTCAGCGAGTAGCGTGGATCAACCGACCCATCGTCTGAACCAAGAAAATTCCAGATAGGAATGTGTGCAATGCTTGCTGCTTTTGAAACATCGCCGCCACCGCAAACAGGCATCGCAGCTGCAAACAAATTGGGATAACGCTCAATGGCATCGTAGGTGCCAAAGCCGCCCATGGAAAGACCGGTAATGTAAATGCGATTGGTATCAACAAACCGGTTTTTCTTCATTTCCATAATCAAACCGATCAGCAACTCCATAGGCTTCGACGGGGTTGGTAATAATTTTGTTTGCGCAGGATCTTCATCCCGGCCAAAATTCGACCAGCTCATTTTTTCAGGGCATTGTGGTGCAATAACAATTGCCGAATGCCCTACCATCATCTGGTCTGTTGCAAAATTCATCACGCCCCATTTTAACTGTGCTTCGTTGTCGCTGCCGCGTTCACCGGAGCCGTGCAAAAAAATTACCAAGGGATATTTGCGGAAAGTATCATAGTCGGGAAAAAGCATGCGATAGCTGAGTGTATCGCCTGTGGCGTTGCCATATTTGTTATAACTGAATCGTGACGATTGGGCAGTTGCTGTTACACAAACGATGCAAGAAAATATTGCTAACAGGAATGTAGCATTCGTTATTGTATATTTCATAATAATGTTTTATGTAAAAATAAAAATTTGGAAAAAAACGCATGGAGTTTTATGTAGATCGCATTTTGTTGAAGGAGGTGCCGCACGTACAAGAGTGCGACGCAAGTAAAGTTCAATAGTATTACTGCTGTGCTGTTCAAAAATTTGTTACTTAAGCGGCGAAAGCTTTAGCTGGCTAGTCGTTACTTGCTCGATTTTTTTTCGTGAATAAAACGCTGGAAAATATTGATCGCTGGCCCAGAGCGGGAATAAATTCCGGTAAAAGGGGCTCGAAGGATCACCCGATTGCCCGGGAGTATTAATCATGAGTGCATCGTCCCAGTTTCCGGTGTCGGTTACAAAGCGAAAGCTGGCGCCGCTAGCCTGGTTATCAGCGTCGCCTGTTGAACCCGGAGTGAATCCATTGCCTCCTCTTGGAAAAGGGCCAACAGTTAACTTTTTTTGAAGAATGGTGTCAGCAATATTTTGTAGCGGGTGGCTGAGTTGCACATGCTTAAAAACAGTTTGGCCATACTGCCATTTTGCTGTATCGCTACCGAGCTTTTTTACAAGTGCCGAAACAGCCTGTTCAAAACTTTGCTTTATAAAAATATTACACTGAGCGGCGGCATTTGTTTCAAAAACCTGCTGGGGTTGCTGTAGCCATTGTATTAGTTTGGTAAGTTGTATTCTTATATAGGGCTGCACCACTTTAGGCACCAGCAGCGAGTCGGCGTTTTGCATGAGTTGCCTTTCCCACATTACATAAACAGATGCGGCTTTGCTGTTTTTATCGAGTATCATGTTCCAGTTTAATAACAGTTGTAATGCTGTAGTTGTAAGCGAATCGCTGAAAGAAATGTTTTGTAGCAAGGGTACGAGTGATCTTGCCGGCAGCGAATAATAATCTGTCTGCAGCGCTTTCATATCTGCGATCGTAATTTTTTGTTTGGCGGCAAGTACTTCGTTAATACGATTGCCACGAAAATCGTCAGCCCATGTGTAACCAATGGCATTCCAATGATTGTAATTATCAGGAGTTACATTTTGGTTGGCTGTAGCGAAAAATCCTTTGGCGGGGTTGTATGCATGTGGGCGATCTTCAATCGGCAAGTAGCCCTGCCATTCATAGCGGCCATCGCCTGGCACAGGTAAAAGGCCACTGAAATTATTGCGGATAGGTGTAATGCCAACGGCCTGCCACCCGATATCTCCTTTTTTATCGGCCCATATCATATTCTCCCCGGGAATATGACTATAGCTGCAGGCGTTGCGGAAATCCTCCCAATTCCTGGCCTGGTCGATACGCAGTGAAGCCAAATAAGGTGCGCCGCCGGCTTCGAGCCATGCACAGCGCAGGGCATACGCCTTATGATTCACTGAGTCGATAAAGGTAACTGGTCCTTGTACGGTATAGTATAAACTAACGGTTACAGTAGCAGACTGTTTTACAGGGATTGTTTCTTTTATTTCTTTCATCTTCACCCATTCACCTTTGTACCGGTAACGGGTAAGATCTGTGGAATCTAGATCGTATGTAAAGATATCCTCCCCATCTGTTTCAAAAATGGTCAGGCCCCATGCGCCATATTCGTTATGGCCGATCGAAACACCCGGAATTTCTGGCTCACCACCGCCAATAACATTCCAGCCTGGTGCAACAAGGTGAACGATATAACGCAATGATGGAACGGCAATTTTTCTATGTGGATCATTTGCCAGCATTGTATGGCCACTGGCAGATTTTTGCTCGCTAACGATCCAGTTGTTGCTGCCCTGATATGCCTCTTCCTGTTTGTCGGATACGTACAATTGCTGGTTGATATTGCTTAACACAGCGTCAGGGTCGAGAGCAGTTTTATTAATATCATCTTTATGAAAAAAAACCTCGGCGTGAGAGGCATTGTAAAGACCAAGAATGTCTTTGAACAGCACATCTCCCTGCAGGCTGCTATCGAGTGTAAGATCGGGCTCTTTGGGGTGAAACCACATTAGCTGCTTTACTTTCTCGGTGCCAACTTTTGCTACTGCTCTTCCGAGATTAAGTTCTTCGGTTGCATTGCCAAGTAATCCCTGGTGGCGGGAAATAACTACCTCGGGTGTCCACTTGCCCGGGAGTATTTTTAATAAGGTAAACTCTTCGGGCAGTAGGTTGGGGTTGGCAAGCACGTAGCTGATGTAGGCATTGACACCATCCACATATGCGTTTATGATAGCCGCACCCTGCGGGTGATAACGCTGAAGTTCTGTTTGCATGTCGCCACGGTAAGCAAAGAGGCGTGCACCGATATCACGTTTCAATTCTCCCGGGCCAAGTATCTCTGCTAATGTGCCCGTCGCCTGCCTGCGCCAGACCTCGAACTGAAACAAACGATCTTTTGCTGCACAATAACCTTGTGCAAAAAAAAGGTCGTGCTGGTTGTTTGCATAAATGTGGTTAACGCCCCATTGGTCGCGTAAAATCTCTACTGTTGACTGGAGCCCGTTGATCTGTAGGTCTTGCTTTTGTTGTGCGAACAAAGAGCATGGAATTATTATGACAACCAGCAAAACAAACATGATACGAGCCATAAACAGCGGTTTTTAATTACAACAAGATACTCTAAAAATAAATGTGGCATTGTGTATAAAAACAGCGCCTGTTGCGTGAAGGACCTTGAGTACAAGGGTGCGACGCAACAGGCGATGGTATAAGTACTGCAGCCGGGAACATAAGCGTTATCAAACCTAAGCTTATGCGAAAAATATTATTTTAGTTTGGCAACCTGGTCGTTATAATACTTAACTGTTTCAATAACATCGGGAAGGTTGTTCAACCAATTTGATTCATGTTCTATCGATAACATACCTTGGAAATGCTGGCGTTTTAATTCAGCAAAAATTGCTGGGAAATCGTTCACGCCTTTGCTTACAACAGTGTCTGCAGCATTCACGTCGTCAAATTTCACAATGTCTTTCAGGTGAACGCCATATACGTGGCCTTCGAGTTTTTTAAGGCAATCAACCGGGTTTAAACCGTTGCGTGCCCAATGACCAACATCGGCGCAGGAACCAATATTGGGATGACCCTGGATGGCTGCGAGTACTGAGTCGGGACTCCAATAATGATTTGGTTTGGGATGATCGTGAATGGCCACTTTTATTCCATAAATACCCGCCATGCTGTCAACATAATTCCACTGGTTATCTTCCGGTTCTGCCGTAATATAACTCAGACCGAATTCCTTTGCCAGATCAAAAGCCTGCAGCCATTCCTTGCGGTCTTTTGGAGCAATTACGCCCATGGCAACGATTTGGATGCCTTTAGACTGAAGCAATGTTTTTAATTTAGCTCTTGTCGCAGTATCCATTGATGCACCAAACTCGCCTTTCATATCTCCGCCCAGTTTCATGCCCCAGAATGCCTCGATCGATTTAACGCCGGCGCTGTCAACCTTGTCGAGCGCCTGTGTAAAAGTAAAATGGTTAAACGTCCACATTTGAATACCTATCTTCCAGTTAGCAGCAATATCGAACGAGTCTGCTACGGCGGTGGTTGTTGAAGTATCTGTTGCGGTGGTGTTTGTGCCGCCACTATTGCAGGAAGCAAAAAAGACCAGGCCTGAAAGGCAAAGCGAAGCAATCTTTTTCATAAATGTTATTTGTAATTTTTTTGAAGAACTGCAAGTTAATTCTTATGCAGATTGGTTTTTAAAATCGGGTAAATGATTTTGGGGCCGGCAACGGTTTTTCATGGCGTCTTTTGTTGCGTCGCACTCTTAGGCGTTCAGTACAATGCTGAACGGAACAGTCCGCTGTTGATCGATAACGATGTCTTGGAAAATGTAATTGTTAATGCGGTGCCGTAAAATGCCGGATCAATAGTGGATGCTCTTTTAGTTCGGCAAGAACTGTTTCGGTCATCGGCTTGGGTTGAAACAGGATAATATTAGGGTAGTCTGCAGCTTTTTCCTTGTCTTTCGGATCGACCGAAGAAGAGAGCACCACAATCTTTAGCTTGTTTGCAAAATCAGGGTCTATTCCGATTAATGTATCAAGAAACTGCCAGCCATTCATTATCGGCATATTCAAATCGAGCAACATAAGATCGGGAATATCTTCAACGGTGCCTTCTTTGTAAATAATTTTCAGGTCTTCAATTATTTCATCTGGCCTCGTCGACAGTGAAACTTTTTTTCCAAACACTGTAAGCTCACATAAAAACTCATTCAGCATTAAACTTATCTCATCATCATCGATGCACAGAATATTCGGTATCATTAACCAAGCGGTTTAAATTTTATGGTAAAGGTTGTGCCTTCTTTTTCTTTACTATCTACCTCAATTGAACCGCCCATGGCAGTCACCTGTGCGTGCACAAGATAAAGGCCAATCCCTTTGCTTTCAGGGTGGTGGTGAAACTTCTGGTATAACCCAAATATCTTATCCCGTACACGGGCCATGTTCATCCCAAGACCATTATCGCTGAAACGCAAAACTGGCTGCCCTTTTTCTATAGATGAGCATATATGAATTACGGGTTTTCTTGCAGGGTCTGAATAACGCAAAGCATTCACCAATAAATTCATAAAAATACTTTCGAGGTAAACAGGGTTAAATATAATTGTATCAATTGCTGAAAAATCAGTATCTATTTCAGCTTCCGATTTTTCAATCAGCGTTTTTATGGAACATCGTGTTTTGTTATAAGTGCTGGTGAAATGTACTTCGGTATTTACAATATTGGTGTTTTCTTTTATTACGAGAATGTGTATAAGGTCGTTCAACGTGTCGTTAAGATTATAGGTCGATTTCGCAAACCCATCGAGCAGTTTTTGGAGTGTTTTATCTTCAATAGTAAACTTTTTGGTGAGCTCAATAATCGCCAGCAAATTTGTGAGAGGAGCTCTGAGGTTGTGAGACGTAATATAGGAAAATTGCCTTAACTCGTTATTGTTTTTTGTGAGCTCTTCAATCAGCTGTTTTTTCTCATCGTCTTTCTTCTTTCGTTCCGTAACATTTTTCTGAACGCCCACCCAATGTGTGTATTCACCTTTTTCATTGGTTATTGGCATTATCGACATCTCTACCCAGTACGGCATTCCGTTTTTTGCATAGTTAACCGTTTCCACTTCGCAGGAAGACCAGGAGCCAATTGCGGTTTTCAGTTTTTGAATAGCTTTTTTATCCGAGAGCTTACCTTGCAGCAACTTAGGGTTTTTTCCAAGAAAATCTTCCTGTGAATAGCCAGTTGTGCGGCAGAAAGCATCGTTCACATAAACGGTTTTTCTTCCATCAGGGCCGTTCGGTCTTGCTTCCGTAATCAGCACCATATCGCTTGTTTGCATAACCACGGCTTCCAGCATTTTCAGTCGCTGTTCCTCTTTTTTACGGCGGGTAATGTCCTGCATGGCTCCCACCATTCTTGAAATTTTACCATGACTGTTCCTGATGATAATACCCTTATCAATTACATAAGCATATTCGCCATTTGCTTTCTTGTAGCGGTATTCATCAAACCAGATATTTTCGCCTTCGGCCAATAATTTTTGATAGTTAGACTCAACACGCTCCAAATCGTCAGGGTGCACAAGATTGTTCCACTCCTGCATTTTGCCGGAGAAATCTTTTTTATTGTAGCCAAACAATGTTTCAAAGCCATCGCCCCTGTAAAGCACGTCCTTTTCCACATCCCAATCCCATATGGCATCAGATGTTGCCTTGGTCATGTACAGGTATCGTTCATTGCTTATCCTCAATTCTTCTTCTGCGCGTCGTTTTTCGTCGATGTTTTTTAATACGATTGCTATGCTGCTTATGGCGTATCGGTTATCACGTGCAGGCCTTATACTAAGCGACCACCATTCGGTTTTTTTCTTACGTGGAATCAGTACGTCACAGTTGATTAATTCGCCTCTAAGCGCGTTTGAGATTTTATCTTCCAAAATATGATAAAATGCCGGCTGCAGCCGGTTCTCCAGAGTATAGTTATCAAACAGTTCGCCGGTTTTAACCTCCAGGCACATGTTTTCAAATACCCTGTTATGGGTTAATATTTTTCTTTTCCTGTCTATAATGCAGATAGCTTCCGATGTATTATTAAAATACCCTGCAAGCAGGTTCTGTGATTGTCGGATTTTTTCTTCTGAGAGTTTTTCACGTGTTATATCCTGCGATATACCAAAGACAATTTTTTTGCTATCTTCCGCTGGCAATGGAATTAATTTTCCGTTTAATAGGCTGATGCTTCCGTCAGGTCGTGTTATCCGATAGTCTACTTCCTGCGATTGATTGCTTAGGTAGGCTCGCATAATCAAGTCGCTAAGCTGGCGCCGGTCATCGGGATGTACCATTTCCATTAATAGCTTTCCATCTGTCGAATCTGTTTTTTCCAGTCCGTGAAGTTTGTAAAGATTTTTTGACCATGATATAACCGGCTCTTTTTCACTCGGCGACCACTCGAATATCATGTGACCCGTTTTACCGATGGTTTGAGCCATCTCCAGGTAAAGCTGATTTTTGGCCAGCGATGCCTCGTGTATTTTTCGCTCTGTAATATCAGTAAAATTAGAGATGATACCCTTTACTGCCGGAACATGCAAAAGATTAGTCATGTATCCTTCTACCCAAACAATATTGCCGTTTTTATGAATCCTTCTGAAGCTTGCGGCTATGGATTTGCCGGGGCTATTGAGTACTTCCTGCTTTAATTGGTTAACATATGTCCAATCATCAGCGTGGTAGGTTTGTTCTGAATTCAAGTCCGGTTCTTCGTCCCGGCTATAGCCTAACATTTTCTTGGTACCCGGGCTGCAATAAGTTAACCGGAAGTCTTCATTGCGAATCAATATTGCATCGTGGCCATTTTCGACCAATGCCCTGAACCTTTCTTCACTCAGCCTTATTTGCTCTTCGGCTTTCTTTCTTTGCGTGATGTCTATGATCATTACATGTCTTGCCTCTTCATCTTTGAACAACACATCATATGAACTGATTTCAACATCAATTATTTCCCCATTCTTTTTCCTATGCTTCCATTCGCCGCTTAATGCATAACCACCAAGTTTTTTTCCAAATGTGTCAATAAACTTTTGGCACTCCGTTTCTGGCCTTACGTCCAGTGCAGTCATTGTTTGAAATTCTTCACGGGTGTATCCATAGTGTTTTATCGCTGCTTCATTAACCTCCAGAAATTTTAAAGTGTTGATGTTATAAATCCACATGGGTTGAGGGTTCTTCATAAAAAGCTGGAAGTAATCTGCCTCGCTCTTTTTCAGCAGCTCATTGGTTTTGCGTATGCCGGTAATATCTGTGGAAAGCATCAGCAGACCCTCAGGCACCGGATGCACTCTGAGGTCAAACCAACTAGTACTCCCATCTGCATAAGAGAAGCTGGATATAAAAGAATCATCTAAACCATTTTCCATGCAGGTTTTGAGCCTGCCAAATAAAACAGTGCCCTCTATACCGGGAAAAACCTCCGGCATCGTTTTGCCCTCCAGGTATTGCTTTGGATATCGTGCCTGGTTTGCAGCGGACTCATTTATATAAATATATTCCCAGTTGAACCCCAATATCTGGTATCCCTCAAGCATATTGTCCATATTCAGCTGGTTATAGCCGGCATAAACCATCAGGTCAGGTATTGACTTTATAACATCATCACTTTCTTTTTCCTGCTGAATGCTTGCTAAAGAACGCTCGAGGTCGAGCCATTTTTTTTCGCTTATGCTAATTTTTTTGAATAGCTCCTCATCAGTCTTGATCAACTTTAGCAGCCTGCTTGCCTGTTCGGGTGATAATTCACCTGATAATGTAAAGCCTGTGAGCGTTTGATTTTTCAAGGGATTTTATTTGGGGCTGTTATTGATATAGGTTGTAATGATAAACGGAATTATATATATTGATTGATGCGGAGTTGATCAGGTAAAATTACTTTTTTGCGTTTCTATGATCTGAAGGTATATAACTTAAATAAAAACAAAAAGAGGTTAAAGAATTCTTTAACCTCTTTTATATCTGTAGTTAACGATTTGAGCCTTTTTAAATCTGCACGATCTTCACCTCCGTGTGGCGTGCAACCTTTTCCTTGCAGTTAATTGATTATTGCTTTCTGTAAACTCTTACATAATCAACATACATCTTTGCAGGCAATTTACTTTCATCCACTTTTTGTCCGGGCCAATCTCCACCGATTGCCATGTTCAAAAGAATATACTGGGGCCTGCGAAATTCTTCCGTGCTGTTACCGCTTATATCGAGTTCATGATATTTAATGTCGTCAACAAACCAGCTTATTGCAGCAGAATCCCATTCAATGGCATACACATGGTATGCTGATGGCGTAGAAGAAAGCGTGTCGCCCCTCATAACATGTCCGCCGCTGTCCCAATGTGGTGTGCCATAAATCAGGCTATCGGTATTAATGTGCTCCATAATATCTATTTCACCCGAGGCTGGCCATGGAACAGAGTCAATGTTTGCGCCAAGTGTCCAAAACGCAGGCCACAAACCCTGGCCAACTGGAATTTTTATGCGTGCTTCAATCCTTCCATATAAAAATTCATGCTTGCCTTTTGTGATCATTCTCGTTGAGGTATAAGGGTTTTTTCCCACCTGCTCTTTTTTACCGGTGATCACCAAATTGCCGTCTTCAACGGTGGCATTTGCAGGTTGGTAATATTCGGGTTCGTGGTTGCCATAACCTTCGCCACCAATTTCATACCCCCAATTGGTTGTGTCAACGGCATTGCCATTGAATTCGTCAGCCCAAACCAAACTGTAACCCGAGGAATCCGTAGCTACTGGTACTGCTGTAGCGGCTTCCTGTTTTGCAGGTTCACCACACGACGCAGTAAACAATGCAACAAGAACTAAAGAAGGAAAAGACGTTAAGCCTGTGTTCATTTTTTTCATGATGGAAAGATTATGTTTTGAAAGATCTTTCGCAAGATAAATCATTTGTACTTCGTGTTTAAGGCGAATGTTTTTTTGCATTTAACTGCAGTACTGCTAGTACACTTCGTTGTGTCACTCACTTGTGCTTTCTGTGCTTTGCTCAGCAATCTTCCAAACGTACAAGTGAGTGACACAACCGGCGATGCCACAAGGTTACAAGCCGGCTACTTAAATTTCGTAAAAGCGTTTTTGCCTACGGTTGCCTTATTTTAAAAAAGTATTTTTGAAAAAGCAATTCCCGTTATAATTTAACCTGCACCTTATGAGAAAAATATTATTACTTATACAATTTGTCGGCCTCGCGATGTTGCTCAAGGCACAACTCCATATAAAACTTGAATTATTTTCTTCCGGATATTCATCACCCGTTGGTGTTGAAAATTGCGGGGACAGCCGGCTTTTTATTGTTCAGCAAACGGGGCAAATCATCATAAGCGATTCGTCGGGCAGCCGGCGCAGCATACCGTTTCTCGACATTAGCGACAGAATTTCTACCGGTATTGAAAGAGGTTTGCTCGGCCTCGCCTTTGACCCGGCTTATAAAAGCAATGGCTTGTTTTACGTTAACTATACCGATAAAAGCGGGAATACACAGGTGTCGCGTTTTAGCGTAAAAAGCGGGCTGCCTAACCAGGCAGATAAGAATTCCGAGAAACTATTGCTCAATATTTTTCAGCCTTTCAGCACACATAACGGTGGCTGCACTCGTTTTGGTTCCGATGGTTACCTGTACATCGGTATGGGCGATGGCGGCTATATCGGCGACCCTTACAACAATGCGCAAAATAAACAAAGCCTGCTGGGCAAAATGCTCCGCATCGATGTTCATACCGGCGATCCATATGCAATACCTCTAGGAAATCCATTTAATGATTCAGCTAATTACCGTCCCGAAATATGGTCACTTGGTCTGCGAAACCCTTGGCGGTGGAGTTTTGATGCAGTGGGTGGCAGCATGTATATCGCCGATGTTGGTCAGGATAACTGGGAAGAAATAAATGTGCAGAAACGCGGAAAAGGCGGCCAGAATTATGGCTGGCGCTGCTACGAAGGAAAGCAGGCTTACAATACCGATAGTTGCACGGCTTTCAATAAATACACGGCGCCAACGTATGCTTATCCTCATACCGATTCAACAACAAAGGATTGCTCTGTTATTGGTGGGTTTGTGTATCGTGGAGCTAAGTATCCGAATCTTTATGGCAAGTATCTTTTCAACGATTATTGCAATGGTGTGTTTAGGGCATTGTATACCGTGAACGGCAAAGTAGTTGTTACTAACCTGCTTGATGCAGACGATAATGCTTTTGTAAGTTTCGGGCAAGACCGCAACCGGGAACTCTATGTATGCAATTATATCAATGGAAATATTTACCGCATTTCAGATGCATCTATAACAGCATTTAATAATACAGCTTCTACTCAGGCTACATTCAGTATTTCACCAAATCCCAGTAAAGGAAATTTTCAAATAATGTATCATGCGGGTGCAAATACGCAACTCCGCATTCGCATCGCCAACAATATTGGTGTTGTGTATTTTTACGGTAACAGGGCGGTAAACAAGGGAGATAACAGTTTTGTAATCGACCTAAAAGCACCGAAAGGAAATTATTTTGTATTCATTAGTAATTCGTTGGGCGAAAGTTTTACAAAGCAACTGAAAGTAGAATAGAAACTTTTTTTATTTAGCTGGCGTACTGCTATTGTACTTCGTTGTGTCACTCACTTGTACTTTCTGTGCTTTGCTCAGCACTGTTCCAAACGTACAAGTGAGTGACACAACCGGCGATGCCACAAAGTCGAAAGCTGGTATCACATTATTTGTTCTCTCTTGAAGATTGGTAAATAACATCGAGCAAAGATTTGGGCGCTGATGCATCGCCAGAGATTTGCCAGATCATAATGCCCGAGGCTTCGTGTTTGGCAAGATTGGTCTTTAATTTCATTGTAGGCATGCCGTTATAATAGAGCGTTTTGCCTTCGCCAATATCAAATTCATCTGTGAATTCAGCGCCGGGATAGTCGCTAACAATATGATCGTAGTTAAGTGTGAGCCCTCGTGTAGTAAGGGTTGGACCGTAACCATAGCCATAAAAAGGAACGCCTAAAACAATTTTCTCTTTTGCTATGTTGCGCATCATCCTGAAATAGGAAAGATCTTCCACCGCCTGGTCGTAAGTGGAATGTGGCCCTGGCTTTTGCGGCGCCCATGCGCCTGTATGGTCGTAGCTCATGAGGTTGATAAAATCGAATTGAGCCAAAGCTTTGTCAGTATAATCATTCTTAAAATAAACGGCCACAGCAGCTGTAATAAGTTTATGTTCCTGGTGCAGTGCTGCTGTAAGCTCAATAACAAAATTGTCATAGTTCTCATCTATATCGTTGCCTTCAATATCAACGTCGATTCCGTCCAGGTCAGTTTGACGAACGATTGCTACCAGGTTATTGATGAGCGTTTGCCTGTAAGTATCTTTCAAAAGCTTTGCATAATAAGCGTGTTTACCACCACTACCGATAGATGCCAGCACTTTTACATTCTTTGCATGCGCTGTATTTATAAATGGACTAAGTTCACTCAACTTTCCGGGAAATACACCGTTTGAATCAGGATTCAGAAAATAAAGATTGATATGTGTAAGCTTGTTGAACGGAACATTTTTATTGTCTGCCTTCAATGCAGACTGTAAAGAGTAATAGCCGATAATCTTAAAAGTATTACTGTCTTTTGTTGATTGCCCGTTTGCCGCAAATACACAAAAACCAAGGCTAATGAAAACTAAGATGAGTTTGATGCCGGTTTGCATTTATTATTTTTTTAAAATTCGCCGATGAAGACGTTGCTTTATAAACAGGAAGTTCAAGAGTGCGACGCAACAGAAGATGCAATGAAATAATGCTGCTGGTAACAAAGAATTTAGTAAGTAAATTACTCTGCATCTTTTACACACCTGAAACCTGTTGCACTGTTTCTTTCAAAACCGGGCGACACGCGCAACAGCATTTGCCGGTATTGCAATGGCTTTGGCCCCCCTTGCACATACCACCAGCTTCCGCCCGGCTTGTAATAACTTCCACCTTTCATAATAATATAATCGTAAGTATCACTTTGATAATGATCGTTGGTGAGCTGCCATATGGATCCCACCAAATCCTGAATACCATAAGGATTTGCACCCTTTTTGTATTTGCCGACAGAGTACAGTTTGCCATCACCGATGTTGCAAAATGTAGAATCGGGTGTGCCATAATCGACCAGTGTTAAAGTAGTGCTGATGTTTTTTTGTTGCTGCCCGCTTTGTTTTACCATGTTGCCCCAGGGCCAGTTTCTTTCATCATTGGCTTGCGCTGCATACTGCCACTCTGCTTCTGTGGGCAGACGTTTATTCGCCCAGGTGGAATAAGCCAGCGCGTCTTCGTAACTCACATAAATGACGGGGAAATTTTCTTCACCTTTTGGAATATTTCCGTTGAGCCAGTGGTTTAAAAAATTCGTTGTGTCGCCGGGATGATACTTAGTTGCAAGTAAAAAGTCTTTAAACTGTTGATTAGTGACAGGCAAGATATCGATATAAAAACTCTTCATGTTTATTATTTTCGGATAGCCTTGTTTTGGATAGCCGATAAATTCATCGCCGTTTGTTACATGCATGGTAAAACTGCCTGCAGGGATTTTTACCATGTCTTGCGGAGCTGCTGGTGCAACCGGGCTTTGTGCTTTTTCTGAAACAAGCAATGGCGTGCCGGGCGTTATGTAAATTATCTTTTCATCAAGCAGTTCTTTGTTGTCGAACAGCTGCACAACATATTTGCCTTCGGTTCTTCCAAAATTCTGGAAGAAATGAAATGTTGTATCACGGGAAAATATTTGCAGTGCATTTTTTTCGTAGGAAGGATTACCCTGCCATACTTTAATATTGCTGCCTTTTGTTGCTGTGATAAAAAGTTTATCCCCTTCCATGGTTGTTTGTAAAAGCTGTGGCAATTGAGCGATGGCACAAACAGCGCCTTCGTTATTGGTGCCAAGATATTTTTTATCAAACGCATCGAGCTGAATGGTTAAGTACTCCAATCCATTTTGCTGCTGGGTTTGTATTGATTCGTGATTCCACAGATCGATAAAATGGTAACCGGTTTTTTCTTGTGCTTTAAATAATGGCCCTGAAAAGCCTTGCGGGAGTGAGCTGAAAACAGTGTAAACAGTTTTAGTGTTTGACGGCCACTTGTTGATATAAATGCTGTCCTGTAATGCAGGGACCAAAAATTCAAGGCTGTCGCTATGAAAATTGGCACTGTTCTCTCTTAGTATCCGCACACATTTGCCCCAATAGCGATAATCGTCCTCGACCCATTCGGGTTTTCCGGGGCGCATAACATTTATCTCTACCCCGTAACCGTTAAACAAAGCCGATGCGTATTCTCTCCGGATTTTTTCTTTATTGATTTCAGCGACGCGAAAAATTGCAAAACCCGGTTTGATGAGTTTGTTGAGGTTTAACAGCGGCGGATAATAAATATCGTTATGCACACGGCCTGAAATAATGCCCTGCATATCGCGAGGAACTGCCATGCCTTCACTGTACAGGATAACGCCGGGCTTTGCGTTGTCGGCTGCATCCTGCAAGGTTATGCTGGCTTCAGCTTTTGTGTCGAGGACCACGCCATCGGCGTCGATGCCTGCAATCATGCTGCTCATTTGCTTTAATGAAACTGCTTCATTGCTGTCATCCCAGGGGTTATAGCTGATAAAATATTTTGAGCCCATGCTGTGCGCAATGGCAGCCAGTTTTGTTTGTTGTTGCAATCCGCCCGGCAATGCTTCCATCAATTGCCATTGTGTGCGCTGATCAAGTCCGAGCGCCGGCCATGTTGGCCAGATGGCAAACACGTCATCGCCGCCATAAAGCGTAACCATTTTTTTGAGAAAAGAGGTGAAATGATACAAACCGTCGGTTGCATCGTAATAATCTTTATTCCACGCCATCATCAAGTGCATGGTATAGGCATTACGGATATAAGAAAGATCACTGCGTTCGTACAATGAGTTGTCAAAATCCGTTACCTCGTACAACATCTTTTGCTGAAAACACTTTTTCAGTGCGGCGTGCCAATCGCCCTGCACAATGTCGGCATAAAAATAAAAGCTGATGGTTTTACCCGGCTGCAAATGGTATGGGCTTCTTAGCAGCAGATAATTCTGAATGCTGTCATCGCTCCGACGGAGCAGCGCATACAGAGACCAATGCTCTTGCAATGGAAGTGATGCAAAGCCCAGGTCATTGCAATTATGCGGAACGATCACCCCGACAGGTGCTTTATTTTTTTGAAAGAGAAGTGAACGGCTGGTATCTGCCAATGCTTTTCCGCAGATGTATGCTTCCGCATCTCTTTTTCCAAAGGGAACAATATTGTTGATGCTGACTTGTTTTTGCGAAATATTCGTGAGGCTGATGCCAAGCCGCACTCCATAATGAAATGAAGTATCGGTAACAGTTGTTATTTTAAGTATTTTATTAAGCGCTGCGTCGTTACTGACGTAGGCCATTTTGTTTAGCTCAAACGAAATGAGTGGTATTTGTTTTGGCAGTTTTATCATATCGTTATTGCCTGAGTTTAAGGCAACAACTTCCTGCTGGTTTTTATCATTAAAAACAAGTTGCATCAATTGCTGTGCACGCAGAAAAGTAGATAAGCACAATGCGGTGACCAGGATAAATAGTCTCATAAGCATCAAAAAATCCCGTAAAGTTTCTGCTATAAAAATACTGTTTATCTATGTCAACAACCGAAAGCTTTAAAGATGGTTTGTATGCCCGGCAAACGGGCATATGGCATCGCCTGTTGCGTCGCACACTTCAGCGATAGATCAGGAACGGGATGCCGTTTCGAATAGTTCGGGTATTGTTACGTTTGTAAATGCGGTAGATATACGCTTGACATCAAGGGTTCTGGAAAATTAGATTTGTTTACAACAATTTGTTAACCAAAAAATCAAACGCCATGTCTAAGAATGTATTTACTGTTGACCTTGGTAAGGTAAAGCTGGATGATGAGCATCGTGCCGCTATCAACAAGGCTATTCAAACTGCTGTAACCAATGAACTTGCCAGTATTGGCCACGATGAGCAACTCGCTTTTATCCCCGTTCGCTTCAGGCCGATTGGGCCTATCCTGCAAGGTATCATCGCTATGCCACTTGATGATATCTTCATTAAAAACCTAGAACAGAATATGGGCTTCTAAGTTTTATCATGTTTGCCTGTTCAACCGGGCAAACATTTTTTTGTCTGCCAATTATTTCAGGGTAAACACCGAAAAGGAAAATCATGAACAACGCTGAAAAAATACTTTGCCCAAGTGCAAGAGCTGTGACAGGTTCACAACTGTTGGGCGTTCGGCAACCTGATGGAACTGTTGCTATATTACCGCAGGCCCTGCCTGTTACGCAGCAATTCATAGACAAGGCTACTTTAAACAATAAAGATCCGCAACAATATTTTCGGTTTGCCAATAAATGTGTGGAGCATGGCTGCAAACAGTGGACCGGTAGCAGGTGTGGTGTAGCCGACCGTATTGTAGAAGAAATTAAATCACTCATCAATTTCAGCGAGGCCAACCTGCCCGCATGTTCCATCCGCAGTCAATGCCGCTGGTATAGTCAATGGAATTATAAAGCCTGTTCTGCATGCCCATATGTTGTTACGAAAATAACAGAGGAAGAAATCAACGCTTTTATTGCGGAACATGGGGAAGCAATCGCATAAAAATGCCAGAAGCTGTTGAAAACAAATAGCAAAGGAGTCTAGCAGCGATATTCCGTTGAAGAGTGCGACGCAAGGGGCGATACCACGAAGTACCGGAGCCGGGTAACAAAATCAATATGTTTTCTTCTCTTTTACAAGAGTGGTGTCAGTAGCTAAAGTGGGCACTTCGTAGCCACCGGTGTCGATTGTTGTTTTGGGAAATGTTGTTTTTAACGATGCATAGTCGGTAGTCGCAGTGTTGGTTTTATAAATGTATAGCGACTCAAGTTTTTTCAGCGATGTTAGCTGCATAAGCCCTGCTGAAGAAATTTTTGTATTAACAATATTCAGGTACTGCAACTGCTGCAATGATTGCAGTTGAGTAAGGCCTTTGTCGGTAATGTTTGTACCTGCAATGTTTAGTTTGGTAAGATTTGCCAGCTGCCCAACGCCTGCCAATTGCTCATCGCTAAGATTTGTGTCGCTGAGTTTTAGCCATAGCAATTGATCTTTGATCTGTTGCAGTAATGCGATGTCTTCTTTACCAATGATTGTATCTGTAACAAAACTTGCCATTAAATAATTACTGTTCTGTGCCACTGGCAAAATAACCACGCCACTTTCCCGCAGCTGAGCCACCACTTTTTGATCAGCTTCTGCTACGGGCGTTTTAGGAATAAAACTGCTCTCAATTTTTATTACAGCGGCTTTCTGCAATGCTAGTAGCGATGGTTTTATTTTATCATCCTGCGGAAGCTGCTTTACCTTTTTGTCGAATGCTGCACCATTACTGATCCACCAGTGGAGCAATGCAATCTGCTGTTCCGTTGGTTGCGATTTTTCTTTGGGCGGCATATGATCGTCATTGTCAACAGGCAGCATTAAGCGTTTGATCATTTCACTGGCATCGGCATCGCCTGCTTCGATCACGTTGCCGTCTTTTCCGCCTTTCATCAGCTTTAGACTGTCATCCATCCGTAAGCCGCCTTTTTGTTTGTTCGCGCCATGACAGGAGTAACACTTTGTTTCAAGGATAGGCTTTATCACATCACTGTATGCTGCGGCTTCCTGTACATTAGGGATGGGTTTTATTGCTGATACTGCGATGTCGGAATCACCACTGAAAATATTTTTCAACGGCTTGGTCACGTAATCCGATCCATGCGTCAACGAACCACCCAAATGGCCAGTGATCATAACCAGCACAAACAAGCCAAGAGCAAGCAGTTTTTTATTTATCGCAAACTCTGGATTCTTCTCTTTCGCATAAAGCATAAACGAAACGAGCGCCACGCTAATGCCCATCCACATGTGCCAGCTCACCAGTGATTCGTCGTAGTCGTCTGTCATAGAGAGTAGATAGCCTGTAATGCAGGAAATAAAAGCGGAAATGGTTCCCAACAATAAAACAAGCGGTATCGCAGGCTTGAATGCAGTATATTTTTCTTTGCGGGAAAGATATTGGAGCAATAAACCTATCAACAAAATGCCGATCGGCAAATGAACAATGAGCGGATGAAAATGACCGAGAAATTCAGTAATTGTTAAAAGCACGTAGTTGTTTTTTGAGTTCAGTTCTAATCCAGGTTTTGATGATTCCTATCAGGGCAGACGGCTCAACGGTACCGCTGCCTCAGCACCTTCATCATGTGCACGTTAATTGCCCATTGATCGGCCAATGGTTGCCTTGTGTATGGCAGCGTTGGCATATAATCAGGCGGGCCAAATTCTGTCAATACCGTCAGCACTTCCCCTTTTTGTTTTTTAAATTCAACAATTTTATCCCACCAGGCAAAATGCGCTTTTACGGCATTATCCCATTCAGGTGCACGAGGGTCATTTACCTGCGGCCCTTCCTGGTGGCCGATACGTGCATGCACATGGTTTACTCTTGGCAAAACAAGATCGATCGTCTCCTGCTGATCTGCCAGCAAAGATTCATGCACATTGCACCAATGAGATATGTCGAGCGTAAAACGCAGGTCAGGTATAGTCTCCAGGTAGTGCTTTGCAACCGGTGCCGAATACATCAGCCTTGAACGGTGTGTTTCATGGCAGATTTTTAAGCCTGTTGATTTTGCCAACGCAGTAGTATAGTCTATAATAGTTTTGCCCTGCTCATAGGTAAAATAATCTCTGCCCGAATGGCAGTTTATATATAAAGGCCTTTGCACAGCATTATTCGCCGCGGCCTCGATCATGTTTTTGAATGTAGCAAAATGCTCATCAAATTTACTTTGATAGCCTGCTGTAAGAAAACCAACTTCCAGGTTGTATTTCTTTAATGCGGAAAATAATTCATCCTGGCCTTTCTGTTCTGTTGGCCACCAGATCTCGATGCCATCATAACCTTCCTGCTTTACTTTGGCACAGTATTGATCCATCGTTCCATCGAAACCCCAGTTAGTGGCCAGCACTTTTAATTGAAAATTGGTACCCATGTTTGTTGATTGCTGTTTGGCAAATGTATTCAGCGACGAAAGCATTAGTGCAGTCGTAGCCGATGTGGTTGTTTGTAAAAAATCTCTTCGTTTCACAGTTTTATTTTTTTGTTCCCGGCTTTTGAATAACTATTGAGCGACCGTTGCGTCGCACTCTTGTGCGGTTAAAAATCTATTCAGCAACCCTATTCGAAAACCTCCTCTTTTGTGATGATCAATAGCCATTGTCCAGCGGCACATTTGATTGTAGAATTGAATCAACACCTTTTTGCCCGCTCGGGCTGAACGGTTTTTCGGTATGCCACACGGCAATGTAGTCGATACTGGGATTTTTTAATCCCTTATTTTGTGGAAAGTTATTTTCAAATCCAATCGTGATGATGAGATATTTTTTATAATCATAACTTCGTCCCCAAAAATTATAATCGTCAACATACTTGCCATCAAGAATACAACTATGTGGTGGCTGGCCAGCGAAAGTTATTGAACTGATAGGCCTATCATCCCTTGCTGTATCAATATATTTCCTAGCAATTTCTGCAAAGTCTTTAGCAGTCATTTTGTTGTTTTCGTAATTTGTAATTACGATTTTGTAAGAGTAAGTTTCATAGTCATTGATAGCACCTAGATCGGAATACCAGAATTTTATTTCCTGCTCGCTGGAATGAATATCACCATAGTGTGTACAATGGTTTTCAAAACAACCAGATTCAAAAGCAGCTGCAAATACTAGTATTGCGGATGCAGTTACAATGATGTTTAATAATGTTGTTCTAAATTTCTCCCACATTAATTTTCAATTTTCGAATAAAGTAGCGAACGCACAAGTGAGTGACACAACAAAAGCTTAATACATGTTCTGCAGCCCGCTCCATTAAATACTTCTCTCATTGCCCGGGCCTGTAGTTTTACTCCACTACAAACCATGTATAACTCTCCGCTGCAATGGTAAAAGTTAACTCCACTTCATAACCGCGGTTCAATTTATAACTTTTTGCAGCAGCTTCCTGTTCACGAATCAGGGCTGTACCGGTAATTCCTGAGTAATACAAAGGCAGTTTTATGGTTCGCGTTATTTTTTCTTTCAACGGGTTGTATAGCATCAGCAATGCTTTTGTTTTTCCATGTGGGTTTACGTGCATAATGCCATCCCAGTCCCTGCCATCGGCCCGGCGCAAATGAATGATATCGGCATTTAGTATCTCACGATATTTTTTATACCATGCGATGGTCTCGCTTACTACCTTTCTTGTTGAGTCGGTGTCATACAATCTTGGCCCGCGGTAGCAAGCCTGCACGCCAGCTCCATAGTACTGCATCATTAACTGCTTATAGTCTTTCAAATGCTCTGAAAGCGGTTCCAGTACTGCTTCGGGGCCACCGCCCTGATAGCGGGTGAGCGGCACAAAGCCCCAGCTCATGGATGGAGTTTTTTCCCAAAGCCCGTCATAAATATTTTGCCTGTTGAGTATTTTCTGGTTTTCCCTTGGCAGCGAAAAATTTACTTCGCGGTAACCAATGGCGATCTTGTTGGTACCATCAAGAAAATACCAGTCTGGCGCGTTTACATAAACGCCATGCTCATTACACCAGTGATACAAACTTTTTTGTAGTTCCATCTGTTTCCATTGGCTGTCGTATAAATCTTTATGGCCGGGATGTTTGGTAGAAGCGCAAACATCGCCGGGATAAGGCCCGTCGTTTTCAAAAATATCGAAGCCTGTTTTGCTGATAAATGCTTTTAGTGTGGCGAGATAAGCGAGTCCCCATTTGCTGCCCATGCATGGCGCATTACCAAAAAAAGCAGCGGCATCCGGTTTGCCGGTTATGGGATCGATCACATCATCTTCATCACTTATTCTTCTTGAGCTGAACAGTGAATAACCACCAATAAGAATGCCCTTGCTGTGTGCGTAATCTGCGAGCTTTCTCCATTTGGCAATATTCTCCGCTGAGCTATCTTCCATATTGCAATGGCTACCGAAACTTAATATTAATGCCTCATAACCCGTGGCCGAGCATTGATTAATTGCGTTAATTACTTCATCGTCATTTCTGCTTACCAGGTGCATAAAAATGGGGTTCTCCATTGTCCATGGCGCAACAGCGCGGTACATTTTTCTTATGACCAATCCGCGACGTTCCCGGTCATAGCTATCCATTAGTAATTCATGGGTGCGTACAGACTTAAAAATATCTCCCGGTTGTAGTTCAACTCCAGTTACTTTTTCGGGGTACACTTTCAATAAGCAAGGTGTTTGGTAGTTATAGTTAACCTGTGAAGTGTAAACGCTGTCAGTAAGCCAATGCGTGGTTTGATCGCTTATATCGTAACGCATGGCATTGTTGAATGCATAATTGGTTTCTAGATAAATGCCGTGTTGTTTTTTCATTTGCTCAGGTGTGCCTACCACAGCGCTTTCTTCTTCCACCAAAGCAAGTTGTTCGTTAACGAGTTTGCCTACTGTGATGACATGAGTAGAATTGTTTTTAACAGAAACCCATTTAACGATCAGCGGAATGCCATCGTGTAACTCGTAATGCACGGTTACGAAAATGCTATCTAAAGTGGCGAGTGAAGAGCTGAAGTTAAATGCAATATCCTTTCCTGTTGGGTGCTGTTGTTTCATCGGCCAGATATTTAGCTTGCGGTCGAGAAAGGGTTTTAAGTCATTAACCTCATATGAAAGAAAATGAAAATCGCTATCATGTGCAACAAATTTGTTGACCCATTCCGGGCGTATATACCCGTTTTCTATTTGCCCATATAAACCACCAATATTGTACGAATTGCCATCGATGGTTATTTCAGCTTCTGGTTTAATGGCACGCAATAGTTGCTGGCCGTTACTCATATTTTTAAAATCTGTACAAACAAGATTCGGTTGTATACGAAAAGTTCTTTTCAGCAAACCATTGGAAAGAATGATGTCATTATTATCGGCGCTTTTGTATACCATTGCTTTTTCTGAAACCGGGTTTACCAGCCAATCGATTTCATTGTTCTTTTCGTTGCTACTATTATGAACAGAAAGATTTTGTTGCGCATGTAAAGTGGGAACTATTAATAAAAAAACAAAGGAGAATAGCTGCCTCATGAATGATCGTCGTTACTATTTACTCAATAATGTTCGGAAAGCTGAAGTGAGTTATGCCGGATAAGCCGGCATTGTAGCACAACCGGCGATGCCACTTGGAACAAAGCCGGTAAACCTAAAATATACTATGCAATAATTTCATCAATCACTTTTCCTCTCGTATCGGTTAGCCTGAAAGGCCGACCTTGGAATGGATAGGTGAGTTTTTCGTGATCAAAGCCGAGCTGGTTAAGAATCGTGGCCTGTATGTCAAATGGCTCTACTTTGCCGCTGATGGCGCTGTATCCGATCTCATCTGTTTCACCATAGCTGTGCCCTTTCCTTATTCCGGCACCGGCCATCCATATCGTGAATGCTTCGGTGTGGTGGTCACGGCCTTTGTAAGGCATCTTTTTTCCCTCGCGGTTTTCCTGCATAGGCGTGCGGCCAAATTCTCCGCCCCAGACAATGAGCGTTTCTTCTAATAGTCCGCGTTGTTTTAAGTCTAGTATCAAAGCGGTTATACATTTATCGACCTGCCTGCATTTGTTGATGAAACCAAGGTCAATCGCAAGACTTGCGTCGGTACCGTGGCTGTCCCAACCCCAATCGAACAGTTGTACAAAACGAACACCTTTTTCCACCAATTTCCTGGCAAGCAAAACATTATTGGCAAAGCAGCTTTCGCCTGGCTTTGTACCATACATGTCGTGAATGTATTTTGGTTCATCGTTAATGTTCATTACTTCGGGAACAGAGATCTGCATCTTATAGGCCATTTCGTATTGCGAAATGCGCGATAAAATTTCTGGGTCGTTGTACTCTTTGTACTCTTCTGCATTCACCTGGTTGATGGCATCAATGCTTGCTTTGCGCAGGTCGCGGCTCATGCCATCAGGATCGTTGAGGAACAATACCGGGTCGCCTTCACTTCTGCATTGCACACCCTGGTAAACGCTTGGTAGAAATCCACTTCCCCACACGCTTTTGCCTGCATCGGGGTTGCGGCCACCGCTTGTTAAAACTACAAATCCAGGAAGATTCTGGTTCTCTGTTCCCAAACCGTATGTAACCCAGCTCCCTATGCTTGGTCGACCAAGCCTGGGTGTGCCGGTATGTACCAACAACTGTGCTGGCGCGTGGTTAAACTGGTCGGTGCTGCAAGATTTAATGAAGCACAATTCATCGGCTATCGAAGCAAGATGCGGCATGTTTTCGCTTACCCATGCACCACTTTGTCCATGTTGCGCAAACTTCGCCTGCGGGCCAAGCATTTTCGGCACACCACGAATAAAAGCAAATCTTTTTCCCTCCAGCAGTGATTGCGGGCAATCCTGGCCGTCCATCTTCATCAGTTCAGGTTTATAATCAAAGAGCTCAAGCTGTGATGGTGCTCCAGCCATATGCAGGTAAATCACGCTTTTTGCCTTTCCCGGAAATGGCGGCATTTTTGGCATTAGCGGGTGCGCAGGATCGAACAAAACCTGTGAGGCCGGTGACTTTTTTGGCCCACAACCAAAGAGTGCGGCCATAGCCACACCGCCTAGCCCCATCGCACTTTCCCGAATAAAATGGCGGCGTGTGTGCATTTGCATCACGGCTTTTTCTGCCTCACGCAACAACCGCTGGTTGTGTAATTCTTTTTGTGTCATGGCCTCTTTAAATCCTTTCCCGCAGAAAGGTAGATTCGTTATGGTGAATATATTGTATTCAGTTCCTGTTGCTTTTTATGGCTCCGGCAATCGAATTTCTATGATGCTTTTGTTGCGTCGCACTCTTGTGCGTTCATTTCTTTATTCAGCAACAACAATTGCTATTTGTTTCTATAAATATATGTACAGCGCATCGTAGCTGTTACCTGTTGTTCGTAAGAGAAAAAGGTACTGTCCATTTTCCAGGCATATAAAGTGTCTTTTGAGCTAGTCAAAGAAACTTCAATGTCTTTTCCCTTGTTTATCAGCCTCCAGCTAACATATCCAAAATCCCAGTCACCGGCATCAGACTGAGCATCGCCGTTACTTTTGAACAAAAGGTTAGATCCATTCCACCAGTTACCTATTGTACCGAAAATCGATTTGTCAGGTTCATTTAGCGATTCATAAGTAGCCGGTTCAGTAACAACATACGTATCTGCGAGCCATAATAGGTCCGCAAATGGTGAAGGATAAATTTCCGGCGGATCTGGAACAACAGGGTCTGCTGACAACTCTTTTTTGCAACTGAAAATTGTCAGCAAGCAAATCACCAAAATACCAACCAGTATTACTTGTTGTATTTTCATACGCGAATATTTATCAAATCAGTCATTGGTCAATCGTTGTTTTATCAATTTTTTGTAACCACTTCATCCAGGTTCAGGATTGCATTTGCCACGACAGTTAAGGCAGCGTTTTGTGCATTGGTATTTTTATCCATGCCCCCCATTATTTCGCATGTTTTTGTGTCGTCGTTTTTAAATTGAGCATAAGCTTTATTATAGAGCTTTTGCAACGCATCAAGACTCTTGCTATCAATCTCATGAAAGGTAGCAATTTTATAGCCTGTTACAATTTGTTGTGCAACGTTATCACCGGCGTCTCTTTGCATACGCAGGGCAAAATTTCTTGCGCAATCAATATAGGCGCTATCGTTCAATGTTGTTAGTGCCTGCAAGGGAGTGTTGGTTCGAATGCGGCGGGCGGTGCAGACTTCCCGGCTTACGCCATCAAAGGTCAGCATCGATGGATAGGCCGCCGAACGTTTCCAGTAAGTATAAACAGCGCGTCGATATTGATCTTCACCCTTACTCTGCACCCACGATGAGCCATTCCAGGGCGACAGCCAGATGCCATTGGGTTGGTAAGGCATTACACCCGGCCCATACATTTTGTTGCTGATAACCCCTGCGATACATAAAGCCTGGTCGCGTACCTGCTCTGCGCTTAGACGCACTCTTGGCCCGCGGGTATAATAAATATTTTGTGGATCTTTTTCTGCTGTTTCGGCGATGAGTTTTGAACGCTGTTGATAAGTGGCGCTCATCACGATTTTTTTTATCAGCGTTTTCAGGCTCCAGTGGTAATCGTTCGCCAGTTTATAGCTTAACCAGTCGAGCAGTTCGGGATGGGTAGGTGTAACGCCCTGTGTGCCCAGGTCTTCCAAAATTTCTGATAGCCCTTTGCCAAACAGTTGTTCCCACACGCGGTTCGTGATGGTTCTTGCAGTTAAAGGGTTTTGTTTGGAAACAATCCATTCGGCCAGCCCAAGCCTGTTCTTTGGCGCATTGGCGGGAAATGGATTCAGCGAGGCAGGCACGGCGGGCTCCACTTTATCGCCCTTAACCATCCAGTTGCCACGTTCAAAAATATAAGACGCCCTATGCATAAAACCAGGGTTTTCGTACATTACCGGCGTGGTATTTACTTTTGCATTCATTAACTGCCGGAACTGGTTATAAGCGGCATCGTAACCGGTCAAACCTTTTCCGGGAAATGCATCTTTAAAACAGAACCATTCAAACAAAACACCTGTTTCTTCCGGTGTTTTAAGATTGGGGTTTTGGTAGGTAAAATAAAGATCATGATAGCCCATCACAACGGGAATATCAACCTGTGTTATTTTCCAGTCAGCGCCCGAAGTGTCGAGTATTACTGATTTTAAAACGGGACCATTCAACGAATCTAACTGAATGGTCCATGCTCCGCCTTTTTTATTTCCGAGATAACGGAACATTATCTGGTTGCTGCCGAGTTCAACATGCTGCAGACGGCAGGAACCATTATTGCGCATGCCGGCATACCAGCTACTAACCAACGCTGCATTTTTAAATTGATCGCATTGCAGGGAGTTGATAGTGGGCTGCCATGTTTTTAAAAAAGTATAATATTCTTTCGCTTTGTCTTGCGATACATTTTTTGATAGCCAGGTGATGAGTTTTAGCAGTGCTGCACTGTCATCACTGCTATATTGCCGCAGTAAAGGATAATCGGCCTGTGTATCTTCATCTCTCGAATTGTTGTAGAAAGCAAGAAATTTATAATAGTCTTCGTGTTTGAAAGGATCGTAAGGATGTGAATGGCATTGTACACAACCAAATGTTGTTCCCATCATCGCGGTCCATGTTGTGTTTACGCGATCCATTACCGCCGACGTTCTGAATTCTTCATTATCCGTTCCGCCTTCATCATTGGTCATCGTATTGCGGTTGAACGCTGTGGCGATGTAATCGTCATCAGTAGGATCGGGTAACAGGTCGCCTGCTATTTGTCTAATTAGAAAGCTATCGTAAGGCATGTCGCTATTGAATGCATTGATCACCCAGTCGCGGTAGCGCCAGATATTTCTTTCATTATCCGCTTCGTAGCCTTTGGTATCTGCATAACGCGCCAGGTCGAGCCACATGCTCGTCCATTTTTCACCATAGCGTGGAGATGCCAGCAATGAGTCAACGAGATTCTCGTAAGCTTGATCACTGCTGTCGCCCATAAATTTTTTACCAAGGCTTTCCGGCGCAGGCATTCCAATAATATCGAGGCTTACACGGCGCAGCAATGTTGCTTTATCTGCCTGGTCTGAATGTGGCAGATCGAGCTCTTTTTGTTTTTGTTCAACAAAATTGTCTACCTCATTTTTTGCCCAGTCACTTTTGGTTGCAATTAGACCGAAAAACGTTTTTGGTTGGGGTACTTCAACAGGCTTTAAAGCCGTATAACTCCAGTTATTGCCCCATGGCGCACCTTCTTTTATCCATTTTCTAAAAGTCCCGATCTCTTCTTTGCTTAGAGGATCATGTTTATACGGCATGCGTTCTTCCGGATCGTTGAGGGTAATGCGGCGCATGAGCTCGCTATGATCCGGGTCGCCGGGAATGATAGCAGGCTTGCCCGATTTCGTTTTGGCCAGTGCCTCTTCACGGAACAATAAACTGAACCCCGCCTTTGCTTTTACGCCACCATGACAGGTGATGCAATGCTTATTGATAATTGGTTTTACTTGCGTGCTAAAATCAACTTTATCGCTTGCAGCGTTGATCGTGTAAACAGTTGCAACAACGGCCAGCATGGCAACTGTGGCAATAATAGTATGGTTTCTTTTGAGCGGTAAAAGCATAGCGATCTTAAACGATAAATTTACTGATTTCGCGGTGAAGCGTGCGTGCAAACGTTTGATAAAATATGTTACGCCAGGCTTTTATTGTTCGAATGATTTTGAACAAGGCTGCATATTGTATAATAAGCTGCTGTTGCGTCGCACCCTTGTGCAACAGAACAATGATGAGCTATAAGCAGTTGATCGCAATGTTTGCCCCTACCAGCCTCGGAAGCACAAGTGAGTGACACAACGAAGGTGCCGCGTGCACAAGAGCCGGAACATAAATTCTTCTTTCTTCGACCGCCTGTTAATTTCTTGTAACGACTTCATCGAGATTCAGAATTGCATTTGCCACAACGGTTAATGCGGCCGTTTCAGGGTTGGTATTGTTGCTCATGCCACCAAGTATTTCGCAGGTTTTACCTGCATCTTTTTTGAATTGAGTGAGCGCATTATTATAGAGCTGGAGCAGGGCTTGTAAACTTCCCTGCGCGGGCTGGTGCAAAGTGGCAATCTCAAAACCCTTGCTGATTTGATCTGATGGACTACTGCCCACCTGTTGCTGCATGCGTAAAGCGAAATTTCTTGCGCAATCAATGTAGGCGCTATCGTTAAGTGTGGTAAGTGCCTGCAACGGTGTATTGGTTCGAATACGGCGTGCAGTGCATACTTCGCGGCTTACACCGTCGAAGGTGATCATAGACGGGTATGCGGCAGATCTTTTCCAATACGTATACAATGCACGCCGGTATTGGTCTTCTCCTTTGCTCTGCACCCACTCGGCGCCATTCCATGGAGAAAGCCAGATGCCTTTGGGCTGGTAAGGAAACACACTTGGCCCAAACATTTTATAGCTCATCAAACCGCTGATGCATAATGCCTGGTCGCGTACCTGTTCTGATGATAGCCGAACCCTCGGTGCATGTGAATAGTATTTGTTGTTCGGGTCTTTTTGTTCGGTTTCTGGAGATAGTTTTGAATCCTGCTGATAGGTTGCACTCATCACCAATGTTTTCACAAGATCTTTAACACTCCAGTTATATTTATACATGAACTGGTAACTAAGCCAATCCAATAATTCGCGATGTGTAGGTAATGCGCCCTGGGTACCCATGTCTTCGAGGGTTTCAACAAGGCCGGTTCCAAAGAGTTGTTCCCACACACGGTTAACCATTGTTCTGGCGGTAAGCGGGTTTTGTTTAGAAGTGATCCACTCTGCTAAACCCAAACGATTGTGTGGCGCATTTGCCGGGAACGGGTTTAATGATTTTGGAACATCGGCTTCCACTTTATCTCCTTTGACCATCCAGTTGCCACGTTCAAAAATATAAGTGGCGCGGTGCATGTCGGTGGGGTTGTCCATCATCACGGGAACGGAAGGCACATTGGCATTGAGGAGGTGCCAAAAGCTTGTTTTCATATCGGCATAGCCAACTTTATCTGCTCCCGGAAATGGCTCTGTAAAATAAAACCAATCAAATGTAACCGCATTCTCAAGTGGATCTTTCAAAGAGCTATTGCTGTAAGTAAAAATTAAATTATGAACTCCTTTCGTTGGCGCCAAGGGTGTTTCCTGAATCAGCGATTTTTCTGTTATGGCGGCCGTTTTAAAATTGACAGTGGCAACAACAGGCCCATTGATATTGTCGAGATGAATCTGCCAGATCCCTGATTTTTCAGGGATGGATAAAAGCCGGTAGATCAAAACATTTTTGCCGGTAAGATCAATGTTTTTTAAACGGCATACCGCGTTGTTGCGGAATGCAAGCCACTTTGTATCGCTAAGTTCGCTATTGGTGAAGCTGTCGCACACCAAAGAGTTGTAAGAAGGCTCCCAAGTCTTTAAAAACCCGTAAAGTTCTTTTGCTTTTTTGTCGGAGACGTTTTGTTTGACCCAGCTTATTAATGTTGCCAGTTCGGTTTGCATACTATCGTTGAATTCACGAAGCTTTGGATAGTCGGCATAGGTATCTTCATCTCTCGTATCGTTGAAGAACGCCATGAATTTGTAATACTCATCGTGTTTAAATGGATCATAAGGATGGCTATGGCATTGCACGCAACCAAACGTTGTACTCATAACGGCCTGCCACGTGGTATTCACCCTGTCGAGCACCGCGGAGGTTCGGAACTCTTCATTATCGGTGCCACCCTCATCGTTGGTCATAGTGTTGCGATGGAATGCGGTGGCGATAAAGTCGTCGTCAGTTGATTTGGGCAAAAGATCACCGGCGATTTGTTTTATTAAAAACGAGTCGTAAGGCATATCGCTGTTAAACGCGTTGATAAGCCAGTCGCGGTAGGGCCAGATATTGCGGCTATCGTCGCGTTCGTAGCCTTTCGTGTCTGCATAACGTGCAAGATCGAGCCACATGCCGGTCCATTTTTCCCCAAAGTGTGGTGAAGCGATCAAAGAGTCAACAAGGGTTTCGTATGCATGATCACTGTTGTCGTTCAAAAATTTCTTCGCAACAGTATCTGGTGCTGGCATGCCGATGACGTCCAGGCTTAGCCGGCGCAGCAGCGTAGCTTTATCAGCCTGCGGCGAGGGCTCCAGGTCGAACTCTTTTA
Source organism: Chitinophagaceae bacterium UBA7600 (assembly GCA_002478885.1). GTDB lineage: Bacteria > Bacteroidota > Bacteroidia > Chitinophagales > Chitinophagaceae > DLKC01. Next base: position 31,608 of record DLKC01000017.1, on the reverse strand, counting down.
GTTTCGATTCTATGAATTGATCTACCTCATTTTTTGCCCAATCGCTTTTTGAGGGGAACAAGCCAAAGATTGTTTTTTGATTTGGAACTTCAGTTTCTTTTACCGGAACATAGGCCCAATGCTCACCCCATTGTGCACCCTGATCGATCCATTTACGAAATATATCTATTTCTGCTTTGCTCAGGGGTTCGTGTTTATAAGGCATGCGTTCTTCCGGATCGCTTGCGGTTATACGTTTTATTAATTCACTGTGATCTGCGTCACCGGGAATAATGGCAGGTTTGCCAGACTTGGTTTTGGCAAGTGCTTCCTCCCGGAACAGCAGGCTAAACCCGGCTTTTGCTTTAACACCACCATGACAGGTAATACACTTTGCATTGATAATGGGTTTAACCTGTGTACTGAAATCAACCGGCTTGCCGAAAAGCAGGTTATAAACAAATATGGTAGCCACAACGGCAATAATTAATACAATTGCCAGCACCAATTTATTGTTCTTAAAATATTTCACCATGGCGATTTGCAAAAAATAAAATTACACAATGCTTAAGTAAAAGCGATTAAAATAAACGTGTATAGTATGTCCTTGGCGGCTTATCCATGAAAGAGAAAAAGCCTTTCATTAAGAAAGGCTTTTTGAATAACTCAACTATTTATTGTTTAGTTAGATGTGGGAGTTTCACCGGGTTCAGCTGCTGGTGCAGGTGCTTCAACAGGCGCTTCTGCTACGGGCGCTGGTGCCGGGGCTGGAGCTGGTTTCTTTTTTGGAGCCGCTTTTTTCACTGCTTTCTTTGGTGCTGCTTTTTTTGGTGCAGCTTTCTTTGGAGCAGCCTTCTTCACTGCTTTTTTTGGAGCTGCTTTCTTTGGTGCAGCCTTTTTCGGAGCTGCTTTTTTCACTGCTTTCTTTGGCGCTGCTTTTTTGGGTGCTGCCTTTTTGGTTACTGCCTTTTTGGTTACTGCCTTTTTAGGAGCAGCTTTCTTCACCGCTTTTTTGGGTGCTGCTTTTTTTACGGCTTTCTTTGGTGCTGCTTTTTTGACTGCCTTTTTAGGAGCAGCTTTCTTTTTAGGAGCGGCCTTCTTTTTATTTGCTTTTGCCATGAGTGAGAGATTTTTTTATTTTTTTATTATGACTCGTTAAGGTAAAAATGTTTTTTTAATTAAATCACATACACGCGAAATAATTTTCAAAATGATTTATATAAACGAATCTTGAAAATACCTGTTAGTAAATGCACCCGAACTTTTTCCGTAACTTTTGCTTCTTAATTTTTTATATGCAACTAGGTAATGCACTCAATTGGTTCGAAATACCCGTAGGTGATTTCGACAGGGCAAAGAAGTTTTACGAGACTTTATTCGATTATCAAATGCCTGAAAGCAACTTGGGGCCGGCACGAATGGGTTTTTTTCTTTACGACTTTAAAGCGGGAAAGGTGGGTGGCGCAATCGTGCATAACCCTACATTGTACACTCCCTCAGATAATGGCAGCCTTATCTATCTCAACTGTCAGCCAGACCTCCAGGTAATGCTGGATCGCGTTCCGAATGCCGGCGGCGAGATATTGGTTGTTAAAACACCTGTGGGGCCTGATCTAGGTTATTGGGCACTTATCAAAGATTGTGAAGGCAACCGGGTAGCCTTACATTCTATGGGTTAAGGAAGAAAGCATTTTTAATGAAAATTTTAATTTCAATAAATACTGAAAATTCGATAACAAACACTATTTTTGTTCTATGAAACTTACAGAGGCGAAACAACAGTTCATTCATAGCTGGGGAGTTCTCGGAAGCCAATGGGGCATTAACCGCACAATGGCGCAGGTGCATTCCCTGCTGCTTGTTGCAAGCAAACCATTAAGCACTGACGAAGTAATGGAAGAACTAAGCATCAGCCGGGGCAATGCTAACATGAATTTGCGCGACCTGATGGAGTGGGGCCTTATAGACAAAGTAATTATTCCCGGCGACCGGAAAGAATACTTTTCGGCTGAAAAAGATATTTGGAAGGTAGCTACTCGCATCATGTATCAGCGAAAGAAGCGGGAACTTGATCCCATGCTAAAAGTGCTGAACCAGATAAGTGATATCGAAGGCGATAAAAGAAATGCCGACGTTAAAGCTTTTACCGAAGCAATCGAAAACGTCAAGAAATTTGCCAGCCAGGCCGAAAAAACAATGGATGTTATGATAAAAGCAGAAGAAAACTGGTTTTGGAGCAGCTTTTTAAAGCTTTTTAAATAAAATATCCAGCTAAACTGGCAAGCCGTTAATCCGGCTTTTTAAATGATCTATTATTTCAATTATTACTGAAAATATTAAAATTACAGTATATGAAGAATTTTAAACTTGTCGATTTTGGCGTGCAGATCTTGATAATATTAATATGCATCATTGCCATTGTAATGGATCAAATAGACTTTTATAGGGCATACTTTATCGCCGGTGGTTCGCAATTGCTCAGCATGCTTTTGCACGAATGCCTGCGCTACTTTACGACCAAAGGCACACAAAGACGGGTTTATCACAACATATGCTATATACTTTGTGGTTGCATGCTGCTGACGCCATTGGTTTATGTTACCGGGGTTGTGTTTATACCGCTGCTTTTCGCTGCACCGTTAATGGCGCTCTATTACTTACACCTCTGTTATAAAGAAACATTTGTGTACCTGAAAAGGCCTTTGTCTATTCTCAAATAAGTTGTCATGTTTTACATCTTTAACCTGTCGGCATTTATGTGCAACCTTTCGGTAATAACACGGTGCTTTTTTATGGACCCGTCTTTAGTAACGCTATCATCTTTCGTTGCGTCGCACACTTGTACTTAATACCGCCAATCGGCAAACCTGCATTGGCTCCAATACTATCCAGGCCTGACGAAAAAAGTTCAGAACCCTGAAGTGAGTGACACAACAGGCGTTGACCAAAGAACAAAAGCCGGCTACAAAAAATCAACAAAAACCTTAGTGAGATGAAAAATATTAAAATCTTAATTGCAGGCGGCTCGGGTTTTATCGGAACTGCGGTAGCCGAATATTTCGGAAAAGAAAATGACATAGTTATTCTTTCGCGCGTTAAAAAAGGCCAGGTGAATAATGCTTATAATAGAGGCGGTGGCAAAGAATCGTTTAAAAGACATGGGCGCGTTGTGGCATGGGATGGCATAAGTAGCGGGGAATGGTGCAGGGAAATAGATGGCTGCAACATTGTGATAAATCTTGCAGGAAAATCAGTCAATTGCCGGTACAACGAGCACAACAAGCGTGAGATTTTTAGCAGTCGTATTAATGCTACGAGGGCAATCGGGGAAGCCATAAAAAGCGCTGTTGTGCCGCCGCAACTTTGGATAAACGCCGCATCAGCTACCATTTATAAAAGTGCGACAGAACATGCTTTTGACGAATACAACGGCGAATATGAAAATGATTTCAGCGTGCAGGTGTGCAAACTTTGGGAAAGAACATTTTTCGAGCAACGCACTGCTTTTACGCGAAAGACTGCTCTTCGCATGGCAGTAACATTGGGCGCCGGCGGTGTAATGATCCCATACCTTAATCTCTGCAAAATCGGGCTTGGTGGTAAACAGGGAAACGGGAGGCAGATGTATAGTTGGGTGCATATTGAAGACGTTTGCCGGGCAATTGAATTTTTATGGCAGCAAAAAGAATTGGAAGGCGTTTACAACTTAAGCAGTCCGAATCCTGTAACCAACGAAACCTTTATGCGAAAATTACGGGAAGTTACCGGGCATGTATGTGGGTTGCATGCACCCGAATGGATGCTGAAAACAGGTGCGACCATTATTGGAACGGAGACGGAGCTATTATTGAAAAGCCGTTGGGTATTGCCAACAAAATTACTGGAAAGCGGGTTTGCATTTAAACACAACTCCGTTGAGGAAGCTTTTGAAAATATTATTGCACAACTGCCCCGCAAAGCCTACCATTTATTTTAGTCAGTGTAGCATAGATAAAATTTCGAAGAGGGGTCTAATTATTCATCGCCTGACTAATTAATGCAATGGTTTTTTCTTTGTCAACACTGCAGCATTTCATCATTTGTTTAATTGTATCGTCGATCGATGCCTGATTTGCGTAATCTAGGGCTGTTCTGCCTGAACTGGTTTTTAATTTTGTATTTGCTCCGGCCTTGATAAGATATTCCACCACATCAGCTTTAGCATTTGAAGCTGCTAACATTAAGGCAGATTCTCCGGTGAATGTTACTGCATTTATGTCAGCACCATGGCTTAACAGTGTCCTGCACAATGGCACGCCGCCATAATATGCGCAGGCTATAAGGAGCGCCGTTCTGCCTTTCGCTGATTTTGGATAATCGGCTTTCGCTCCGTGGTTCAACAAAAAAAGCGCTTCTGCGGTGTCGGCAGTATACCTGCATGCACTCATTAGAGCAGAGCTTCCGAACTTATCAACTGAATCAATACTGTAACCTGAATTAATGAGCTTTAGTGCGGTTAAGGTATCGTTTTTATTTAATGCCTCTGAAAGCGACTGTGCACTAGCTTTTGTTGACAAAACGGCTAGTAGCAATATGAAGACGTATATCTTTTTCATTGAAACCATTTATCACAATATCAGTATTTAGCGGCTGAATAAAATACCCTTTTCTACTTATATTCAGCTAAAAATGCAAAAAGTACATTCGACAAAAGTTATCTTATGGGGAAAAAAATAGATCATTTTGGTCAGTTATTGCTGATTGTAGTCATTGCTCTGTTGGTGGCTGCCGGCATAATAGAGGAGGGATACCTACTCGTGGGTTTATTTTTGTTACTTCCACTAGGCATTTGGCAAATGATTAGCGCAGCTATCAACAGCTATCGTTCCCGAGGTATTATTAAAAAGCAGCTAGGGTATTATTGGACGTGTTGCTGTGTTTCACTGGCCATTTTTATCTCGGCTTTTTTCTTCAGGGATTACCAGGATAATCAAGTTGCCATAGGTATCGCAATCGCTGGTCTTGTAGGTGCTGTATTAACTGCATTCTATTACCTGTATATTTATAGAAAATATCTGCTACATGGGAAACACAAAGAAAAAAACGGTGGTGATGGGAGCATCTGATAATCCTTCCCGCTATAGCTATTTAGCAATCAAAAGGCTGGTAGCGGCGCAGCATCCCGTTATTGCGATTGGTAAACGAAACGGAGAGATCGATAGTGTTTCAATAATCACGGGCCAGCCGATAGTTGAAGATGTTGATACGATTACGCTTTACCTGAATGAGCATAATCAAAAGGAGTATTACGATTATATTTTGTCTTTGAACCCTAAACGAATCATTTTCAATCCTGGTGCAGAAAATAGTGAACTGTCAGAAAAAGCTATAAAACAAGGAATAGAAATCATGGAGGCCTGCACACTCGTGCTCTTAAGTACCGGGCAATATTAGTGTAGCGAAAGTTTGTTTTTTGCCCGGTTAATTATGCATGCCTGCAATTACTGCCTGCAAATTACTTTTGATAGCCATTTGTTCAGGCGTAAGTAAGGAATCATACAATTGGTTATACTCTTCCGGATCTTTGATATAATCAACAAACTTTCCTGATTCGTAATATTTAAATTCTTTATCCTGAGCCCACCTCTTTAGCACATCCGGTAGCTTTACAGGATTGGGATTGTAATGGCAAAAGACCCAGCTTCTCGGCATTGCTTGTTGCCCGAATAACGCCGGAGCAAAACTTACACCATCAAGAATACCATATGTGGTAGGTCTTGGAATATTCGCGACATCGGCAAGGGTAGGCATAAAATCGGTTAGATCAATAAGGTCTCCATTAATGCTTCCTGGAATTATTTTACCATTCCACCACGCAATCAAAGGCACATGTGTTCCTGATTCTTTAGTGCTGCCTTTGCCACCCAGTAAATTTTCGCCATTGAATAGCGACGTTATTTCGCCTGATGTACCATTATCTCCGAAATAGAGAATTAATGTGTTATTGGAAATACCTTTCGACTTTACAAAATTCATGATATCTCCAACCTTGGCATCCATATAGTTCACCATAGATGGGAAGTAATTTTTGTCAGACAGCCTCGGATCCCAGGTTTTAAATGCGGCATCTGCGGGTGTTGGTCCAAAAGGTGGATGCACGAGACAAATGGAGTAATAAACAAAGAAAGGATTCTCCAGGTTGTTTTTTATAAACGTTTTTACATAGTTGGCGAAGATGTCATCACCATACTTGTTTCTTACGGAATCTTTCGGCATATAGCTGCCATTAATATATACCTGTGGATCTTTATATCGTGAACCTTTGCCATCCTGGTTTTCAGAGCCTTCGCCGGAAAAGGGGTTCCAGACAGCATAATCATCGAACCCGAGTGCTCTTATCGAAGTATCGCCTCCGCCTAACTGCCACTTGCCAGCCACCAGGGTTTTGTAACCGGCATCCCTTAGCATATTGCCCATTGTTCGATTGCTTGTTTCCATGATGCCCCAGTTATTATAATTCCTGAAATTATACTTGCCTGTGAGCAACATAAATCTTGAAGGCGAGCAAAGCGGAGATGTATGGCAACGGGTAAATTGCATGCCTTCGCTGGCCATCTTATCAATATTTGGCGTGCTGTATGACTCCCCGCCATCAACAACAGGAATCTCGTAACCCACGTCGTCGCCTAACAAAATAATGATATTGGGTTTTGTATTTCCCTCTTTTTTCAAACTTTCATCACCAGTTGATAACTGGCTAACCTGCTCACTAATTTTGGTGCAACTTGCTATTGAAACAACGCCTACTAAAAAAACAATTGCAGATGAACAGGCAAAATGATTAATAAAAGAAAGGAAAGCATCAACAGTGCAGGGTCGCTGTTTTTTCTTTTCCATTAAGTTTTCGATTATTTTTGCCGAGTGCTGTAGTACGGAAAATCCAAATTAGGCTAATCCAAATAGTCAAAAAAATTAGTAAGATTAAACCTCGTATAAATTCTATTTATTCAAATGTGCTGTAGAAATAGGGAGTTTTGGCTTCAAACTCGGCGCTGCAAGTATCAACCATCTTATAAACGCGGGTTATTCCAAGTGATTTCCTTTTTTCATAAACCTGTTCCTCGGTGCACATATGCTGCATAATTCTCGATATCTGCTCATCACTAAAGCCGTGCTGCTTTGCCTCTTTTAATAAGGCATCAGGTAAAGAATCCAGTGTATGGTGGGCCAATTCTTTTTCAATCCTACAGATTTCCAGTAATTGGTAAATAAACCAACGGTCAATACCCGTTGCGTGAACAATTGTTTTTACTGTAACCCCCTGCATTAAAGCATCTTTTATCCGGAAAATGCGATCCCATTTCGGAACCTTAATATATTCAATAAGGTCTTCGGTCTTCATCAGGCTTTTACCGTAGTACCCAAGACCAACAGCCTCATTTTCCAGGCTCTGGCAGGCCTTCTGAATGGCTTCAGTAAAACTTCTTCCTATTGCCATTACCTCGCCCACACTCTTCATTTGAAGACCAAGTGTATCATTTGCGCCTTTAAACTTGTCAAAATTCCATCTTGGCACTTTTACAATCACGTAGTCAAGAGCCGGCTCAAAATATGCAGAGGTGGTTTTGGTAATCTGGTTTTTCAACTCATCTAATGAGTATCCGATCGCTAGTTTGGCGGCAATTTTCGCAATCGGGTAACCTGTGGCCTTACTTGCCAACGCAGAGGAACGGCTAACCCTAGGGTTTATCTCAACCGCGATAAGCTCTTCCGTTTCGGGGTTCAACGCAAACTGTACATTGCATCCACCGGCAAAGTTTCCGAGCGAACGCATCATGAGCATTGCCTGGTTGCGCATGTCCTGGAATGCTGTATCACTCAGTGTCATCGCAGGTGCAACTGTAATGGAATCGCCTGTGTGAATACCCATCGGGTCAAGATTTTCAACTGTGCAAATAATCACCACATTGTCATTCTTATCTCTCAGTAATTCCAACTCATATTCCTTCCACCCAAGCACCGCTTTTTCAACAAGTACCTCATGAATAGGGGATGCCTGCAGTCCTCTTTGCAACGCTTCGTCTAAGTCTTCTTTACCATGAACAAAACCACCACCTGTTCCACCCAGAGTAAAAGATGGACGAATTACCAACGGAAAACCTATCTGCTGGGCATATTCTTTTCCTTCCAGGAAACTGTTGGCAACATGGCTGGGAGCCACTTTAATACCTATTTTAACCATTAACTGGCGAAACTGTTCCCTGTCTTCTGCTGTGTCAATCGCAGCTACATCCACGCCAATCAGCCTTACATTGTATTGTTTCCAAATGCCTAGTTCATCGGCTTCTTTGCAAAGGTTTAAAGCTGTTTGCCCGCCCATGGTAGGTAATACTGCGTCAATATCATTTTCCTTCAAAATCTGTTCAATACTTTCCACAGTAAGCGGCAATAAGTAAACCCTATCCGCCATCATCGGGTCGGTCATTATGGTGGCGGGGTTACTATTGATGAGTATAACCTTAATTCCTTCCTCTCTTAAACTGCGGGCAGCTTGCGAGCCGGAATAGTCAAATTCACATGCCTGGCCAATAATGATCGGGCCAGAACCAATAATTAAAACGGAGTGTATCGAATTGTCTTTAGGCATTTCAAAATAAATTGTGCAAATGTAAGCGCCCGGAAGGATTTTTAGACAGCTTAATTTTTAAGTAGATAATTTATTAGCCAAACTAACGATCATTTGGCATCGGCTGTTGCGTCGCACAGCGTGTACGGCATCAACTTAAAGCTGCAAAGAGCTGCAGATATTATACGGCAGGAAGCTACGGTTCATTTTCTAAAACTTCGATCAATTCATTTTTCTGCCCTTCGCTAAGCCTCGCATCGATATGCTCGTGTATTTTACCCACGCCCCTGGTAATGACCTTGTTTTGTTTACTGAAAAATCTGCATAACTCGCATAAATAAAGGTGTATGGCTAGTTGAATTTTCTGTAGAAAAGAAAGTTTTCCTTCTTCCTTTTTTGAGATAAAATCTGTTGCCTCTCCGCAAGTGATCATTAGTTTCATTGCCGCATCTCCTTTATTTTAAAAACCAGTTTTTTTCAATGCAAACTCTTAGCTGAAGCTTGGCCCGGTGAATAAGCACCCAATAATTAGACGGGGTAATATTAAGCACCTTACAAATTTCTTCGCTGTCCATATCTTCCTGGTACTTCATGGTAAACACCATGTCCTGGGTTTCTTTCAATTTCGATTTGCATTTTTTCAACACATCATGAAATTCTTTTCGGTTAACGGCATCGTCTGCATTAACACTCCAGTCATTCGGTGATGCCGCTTTGGTCCAATGGAGGTTTTCATCAAAATAGGCTTCTTCATTAGCCTGGCCGGGTAACCGGTCTGTTAACCTTGTCGAAGCCTTCCTGAAATGATCAATTATTTTATTTTTGAGAATGGTATAAAGCCAGTTCTTTTCTGATATCTCTCCCTTAAAATTCTCGCGATTACGCCAGGCCGCAAGAAAGGTTTCCTGCACAAGATCCTTAGCTGTGTCCTCATCATTTACGCGGGGTAATGCATACCGGAAAAGCATATCTCCGTATTCATGTATCCAGGTTGTTGCAGAAAGTTTTGACGGCATAATTTCAAATGTAAGTATTGTTAGCAGTGTGTTTGCCTCTTGTTTGTGATTTTTAACGCTGTTTATAAGGCAGTCATTCACAGGTATGCTGCTGGGAAGGAACCGGAACCCTGAAGAGTGCGACGCAACGGGCGATGAGTACAGTGTTAAAGCCTGGTACAAGAAAATTGTCTTTGTGACAAATGTCATATACAGTGTTGGCACATCGGTTTAGTTTTGTTTGCATAAACTTTATATCATGAAAAAGAACATTGGATCTGCCGACAAAGTAATAAGAATTATCCTGGCTGTAACGCTTGCTGTGTTATATTTTACAGGAACCGTTACCGGAACAACTGGCATTGTTTTACTGGCTGCCGGCGGCATTTTGCTTGCAACTGCGCTCATTAATTTTTGCCCGATATGGGCCATTTTTGGAATAAACACCTGCAAGATCAATCCCAAAAAATGATGGGTTATTTAACGCTTGAATAGATGATGGCTTCGATTCTTTTAAAGAGGTCGCCGTGGCTGTTTGGGTTTTGCTGCGACATGATCAGGCAAACCAGGTTTTCTTTGGGATCTGCCCAATAAGATGTGCCGTAATATCCACCCCACGAGAAACTGCCTTTGCTGCGCGGCCCGTTAGCTGCTCCTTTATCCGTTACAATTTCAAATCCCAATCCAAAGTCATCGGTGCCGTTGAAGTGAAAATCGAGTTGGTTGCTGGTTATCATCTCAACCGTTCGATTTGACAATATTTGTTTGCCATTATACTTGCCCCCGTTTAATAACATCTGCATAAAAATGGCATAGTCATAAGCTGTTGAAGTAAGTCCTGCGCCGCCGCTGAAGTAATGTTTATCCATAAGCGGGTAGTCAGGATCGATGTTGCGGAAGGTATGGCTCCATGGAATGACATTATGGGCTTCATCTTCGGTGTAAACGGTGGCCAACCTGCCGGCTTTTTCTTTAGGCACATTAAAATAAGTGTCGTTCATGCCGAGCGGCTGAAAAATATAGGTTTTAAAAAAATCGTCAAGCGTTTTTCCGCTGATCACCTGTATTAAACAACCAAGCAGATCGCTGTTGAGCCCGTATTGAAATTTTTCTCCAGGTTGAAAGCCAAGAGGAAGTTTGCCCATTTTTTTCATTTCGGTGAGCAGGTCTTTGTCGAAATAACCCAACCCGCTTGGGATACCGGCCTTTGCATAGATCGATTTCATTGGTTCGCTGCCGATATCGGAATAATCAATACCAGAGCTGTGGGTAAGCAGGTCGCGGAAAGTAACCTTGCGCTTTGCGGGAACGGTTGTATAAGTTGTGTCGGCTGCATTGTATTTGTCCAGCACAACCTGGTTGGCATATTCAGGTATAAAATCAGCAATGGGTTCATCGAGCAAAAGTTTGCCCTGTTCGTACAGCATCATAATACCAATACTGGTGATGGCTTTCGTTTGCGACATAATCCTGAACAGGCTGTTATTTTCCATCGGCTTTTTCGAAGCAACATCTGCCATGCCATAACCTTTGTATTGAACAAGCTGCCCGTCTTTCACTACGATAGTAACCAAGCCTGTGAGCCATTTCCTTCCAATATATTCATTAACGAGGGTATCAATTCTGTCAAGCTTTTCGTAATCGATTGAACTAAGTCTGGCATTACTTGTTTTGATAACCTGGGCATTAGCAGAAACCGATAGCGTACATACCAATAAAATAACCGGCAGGCACAATGACATTTTTTTCATGTATAGTTGTTTTGCGAACGGTAAGATAAAACGAAAAGTTCATGCGTCAAAAGCCACAAAAGCCCATGTCCGCCGTCAAAACTCACAACGCTTCTTTCAATGCGGCCACAACGGCATTTGTATTGCCAATAAAAATTTTATTGTCGATGATGGCTACCGGCCTTTTTAAAAAAGTGTATTCATCCAGTATCAGGTCGCGATAGTCTTTTTCGGTGAGTTCTTTTTCATGAAGCCCCATAGCCCGGTACTTTAGCGCTCTGCGGCTGAAAAGTGTTTCGTAACTGCCGGCCAGCTTTTTCATTTCATTTATTTGTGGCAGGGTTATCTTTTCTGTTTTTATATCCTGGAGCTAGGCGCCTTTCTTTACCGCGCCTGTGTCTTTCAGGATGCGCTGGCATGTGTCGCATGTGCCGAGGTGATATATCTTCTTCATAAAAGTTTTTGCAAATAAACAAAGAGTGCTACAAATGGCTTTTACCGTTTTGGTTTTTGGTAATAAGTTGGCGAAAACCCGATCGCAACCAAAAAATTGCTTTCATTTTCCAAGGGGCAAGCCCGGTTTACGGCCAAAAAGCGTGTTGTGGTTAAGCTCTTTCCTTCATTCGTAAACATAAAGACCGCGGAGTGGTTATTTTTGTTTTTAAGCTCCTGAATAGCCATGTATCAAAAGCCCGGTAGCGATAAGAACGCACAAGAGTGCGACGCAACGAATGCCGGGCGAGGTTGTTTAAGCTGGGTCAACAAAATAAAAAACGCGTTATGATCAAGACTGGTAACCCGGTAATAAGCATTTATACCGAAATGACACCAAACCCTGAAACAATGAAATTTGTTGCTAACAAATTATTGTATCCGGGTAAAAGCATAGATTTTCCTGATGAAACACTGGCAGGCCCATCGCCGCTGGCAAAAGAACTGTTTAGTTTTCCTTTTGTAAAGAGTGTTTTTATAGCCAGCAATTTTGTTACACTCACCAAAACTTCAGACACAGGAGATTGGCAGGATGTAATTCCTTCTATAAAACAGTTTTTGAAAGATTACCTTGAAAATGGCGGTCCGGTTATTAATGAAGATGAAGTGAAGGTTATGAAGCAGGAGTCAACCAATACCGTAGCGGCCGACGACGACGATGTGGTTAAGCGTATTAAAGAGTTGCTCGACAGCTATGTGCGCCCCGCAGTGGAAATGGACGGCGGTGCTATTCAGTTCAAAAGCTATAACGAAGGCGTGGTAAGCCTTATGCTGCAGGGAAGTTGCAGCGGCTGCCCTTCGAGCATGATAACACTAAAAGCCGGCATCGAGGGGATGATGAAGCGAATGATTCCTGAAGTGAAAGAGGTAGTGGCGGAAGCAGAATAGCATTTTTTGTTTGTGAAATATTAAGCGCCGCAACATGCGGCGCTTTTTTGTACCCGGCTTATGGTTCTCTAATCAGCATCGTTGCGTCGCACACTTGCACTTTTGGCGCTTTGCGCGGCAATGGCGGCATGTTGTAAGGATGATTTGTTGTAATTTGTTGCTGAAAAAATCGTCGTGGTTTTGAAAACCTTCATTGTTTATTTCCGCATTAGTTACCTGCTTCACGCCGTTTCTTTGATCGAACTGTTGCTGCTTTACCTGTTATACTCAAACAACGGCTTTCATGATTGGCTGCATGGCTGTTCCAGGGTTGTTTTTGTTATTGTAAATGTGTGCCTTTTAAGTATTCCATTCTTTCCGCAATTAGACGCCCGGTCGAGATACCAGAACTATAAAATGTTGCGCGACCAGTTTTATATGTTCGGCTTTCAGCAAAGAATTGTGAAACCATTTACTAAATCAAGATGCCAGCGGGATGCAGCGCTGGCTGCTGCCGGCGAACTTGGTTATGCCGGTGTTTGCAAACAATATTTTTACAGCCAGGGATACCGTTTCTACCACGTACTGCCTGACTTTTTGTTTACCAACCCTGAATTTTTACTCAACCGAAAATTCTGGGAAACAACCTTCTTCGCCAAATATTACGAGCCGCGTATAAACCAGGTTGCCATTAAAAAGAAAAAGAAATCTTGCTTAAGTGCGGCTGCCTGGTAATCTTTGCAAAAACAATTGTCATTAAAAAAATTGTGATCATAGGACCTGAGTCAACGGGCAAAAGCACGTTGTGCCAAACCCTGGCAACACACTACAACACTTTATGGTGCCCGGAGTTTGCAAGGGATTATCTTACGAAGAATGGAATGGATTATTCGTATGATGATTTGCTTGGCATAGCCAAAGGCCAGCTTGAGCTGGAAGAGCAATATGCTTCGGCTCTTAAGGCGCAACAAAAAGAGAAGGAGACAAATTCGGTGCTATTTCTCGATACGGACATGTATGTGATGAAAGTGTGGTGCGAATATGTTTTTGGGAAATGCCACCAGTTTATTCTTGACCAGATTGCTATAAGAAAATATGATTTATACCTTCTTTGTAACATAGATCTTCCCTGGGTTTACGACCCTTTGCGTGAATACCCCGATGAAAAGCCAAGAGTAGAATTATACCAGGTATATAAGGATTTGCTAGTTAACCAGTCTACGCCGTGGGTAACAATAAATGGCAGTTATGCCGAACGGCTTACTGTTGCCATAAAAGCCGTTGATGAGTTGCTGAATAAATAATAAGGCGTACAAGTGAGTGACACAACCAAAGCCGATAGTAGCAATCAGCCGGTCCATCAAGAATTAATAGTCAGTTTTTATTGTCTTATCAAATGGCGTTTTGAGTAGTTCGCCAATGTTTTCGTCGTTGCGGCCTTCTAAAACATCGAGTCCAAAGCGCAGGTCTTTTATTGGAGATAACATATAAGTTCCAAACACACGATCCCATACGGAAAAAATATTGCTGTAGTTAGAATCGGTTTGTGGGCGAACGAAATGATGATGTACCCGGTGCATATTCGGCGTTACCAGCACAAATCGAAGCAGCTTATCGAGCCATTCGGGCATTTGAATATTAGCGTGATTGAACTGCGAGGTAACGGCGCTAAGGGTTTGATACATCATCACCAGCCATATAGGTGCGCCTGTAATAAAAACAGCCATGATGGTGAAGACTGCCCTGAATACGCTTTCACCAGGGTGATGCCTGTTGGCGGTGGTTGTATCAACATGGGTGTCTGAATGATGAATCATATGAAACTTCCACAGCCATTTTACTTTGTGTTCCAAATAATGAATGCTGTAAGCGCCCACAAGATCGAGCAGTAAAAGCCCGGCTATTATTTCCAGCCACAAAGGCATCGCGACCCATTGCAGCAGACCAAACTTATTACTGATACAATAGTCCGATGCGAGCACTATAAGGTAAGCAAAAGCAAAATTGATTATGATGGTGGTGATCGTAAAAAAGATATTGATGCCAGCATGTTTCCATTTGTTGTACTTAAAGCGGAACATTGGTATGCCGCTTTCAATCATCCAGAAAAGCGTGATGCCGCCGGCGAGAATCAAAGCACGATGGAGTGAAGGAATTGTTTCAAAATAGCGGATCAGTTCGTTCATGGCAAACAATTATTATGGGGCGGAAATTAAGATAAAAATTGTTGGAAAAAAATAGTTGCGAAGAGACAAACTGAATAGTTGCAATTGAAAATTATTATGGGCATTAATCTTCCCAAACCTTTAGCCCTTCACTGCAATTGGCGCAAATGTCAATATTCTTGCGGCTGGTGAGCAGTTCACGGCGAAACTGTTTGTAGTTATCGTTGTTCCAGGTTTCTTTAAAGCTTTGCATTTTTAAATTACCAAGCTGATGGGTCGCATCCTTGTCAAAGCAACAAGGTACAACCAGGCCGTCCCATGTGATAACATTTGCATGCCAGAGTTTCCAGCAATAATTATTGAGGCCGCTTTTTATGGCCATGTGGCCGTTCCTGTCTTTTTTATAACGGCTGTATTTTTCGTTGGTAGGTATCAGTTGATTGGGATCGTTTTCATAATCGTAAACCTGGGCTGTTTTAAAACGAACCTGGTCAACACCGATTTCGTTGCCGAGCTTTTTTACCTCCTCAATCTGGTGTTCGTTGGGTTTTACCACGAGAAACTGGAAGAAGATAAAGGGCGTTTTGCTGTTCAGTTGTTTTTTCCATTTAACAATATTCCTGGCGCCTTCGAGCACTTTTTCGAGTTTGCCGCCGACGCGGTATTGCTGGTAAACGTCCTGCGTGGTACCGTCGATGGAAATAATCAAACGGTCAAGCCCGCTCTCCACCGTTTTCTTTGCTTTTTCATCGGTCAGATAGTGTGCGTTGGTAGATGTGGCAGTGTAAATTCCTTTTTCATGCGCGTACTTTACCATGTCGAGAAAGTCGGGATTTAGGTATGGCTCGCCCTGGAAATAAAAAATAAGATAGAGCAGTTCTTTATAAATATCGTCGATGGTTTCGCGAAAAAAGTCTTTTTGCAGCATACCTGTTGGCCTAGAGAATTCCCTCAATCCACTCGGGCATTCGGGGCAGCGCAGGTTGCAGCTTGTGGTGGGTTCAAAAGAAATAGAAACCGGGTAACCCCATTGAACAGGTTTGCCGGTAAACTTGCTCCACTGGTAACTGGCCATTACTTTGGTAGCATTCCAGATTCTGCGCACGGTAAGCTTACTGAACAGGTTAATGGTATCATTCCAGTTAAAATAAGGCATAGGGCGTAAAATTAATGCGTGCCGTGGAAACACGCGCAGGCGTGCTGTATTTTCATCGCATTCCGCAAATGAAGTTCTTGGTTACCAGCGTACGTTCAGGTGGCATCGCCGGTTGTGTCACTCACTTGTACCTTCTGTTTGTTAATCAGCAGTGGAAAACGATGGGTAGTGTAGCACTATTGCCGATTTGCGATTCTTGTGTTGAAGAGTGCGACGCAAGGAACGCCGGACAAAGCGTTGAAGCCGGGCACCAAAAATCCTATTGCGACAGAAGACAAGAACCATGTGTTTCTGCGTTATTATTTGCAATCGCATATATGGGAGGCATTACATTTGCATTGGATAAAATCAAATTTTACGTATGAAGAAACTATTGCTGTTAATCGCATTAGTACCCTTGATTGGTCTTGCTCAAAGTAAAAAGGAGCGAAAGGCGAAAGAGAAAGCGGATAAAATAACCTATGAAAATGTTCAGGCGCATGTAAAATATCTTGCCGATGACAAACTTGAAGGAAGAAGAACAGGTTCCGCCGGCGAACTGCTGGCTATGCAATACATTGAGTCGAACTTTCAAAAGATAGGCCTCGAACCAAAGGGTACCAACGGGTTTATACAGGAATTCGAAGTTGATGAAGGCAAGAAATTTGCCGATGACAATAACTTTTCAGTAAACGGGAAATCCCTTGAAATAAAGAAAGACTATTTTCCGCTGGCTTTTACTGCCAATGGTAAAGCTTCAGGAACAGCTTCACTCGGTTTGCGTGAAAATGATGAACCCTGGTTCTTTGACGTTAAAGATGTAGTGGAAGAAAATAAAACCAACCCGCATTTTGATATCAACGACATTATTATAAAAGAAGCGCGTTCAGCAAAACAGAAAGGCGCAACTGCCCTGATCGTTTTCAACAGCTCTGCTTCGGTTGACAATGTTCAATTCAATAAAAACGACAGTACGCCGGCGGTTGCCCTGCCCGTTGTGTACCTCACTGCCGACGGAAGAAAAAGTTTTTTCGCCGATGCAACCGCAACATACGATATAAGTATCAACACTTCACTTATACATGCAGTAAGAAAAGCCCGGAACGTGGTCGCCACTATTAATTATAATGCCCCCAACACGATAATCATCGGTGCACATTACGATCATCTCGGTTATGGCGAAGATGGCAACAGTCTCGATGGGCAAGGGCAAATTCACAATGGTGCAGATGACAATGCCAGCGGCACCGCTGCTTTAATCGAGATCGCAAGAATATTGAAACAATCAAAAATGCATAATAACAATTATGTATTTATTGCCTTTTCCGGCGAAGAGCTTGGATTGTTTGGATCGAAGTACTGGCTCGATCATCCATCGGCTAAAATTATTCCGAACTATATGATCAATCTCGATATGGTGGGGCGCTTGGATACTGCAAATCATATCACCATTGGCGGTTACGGCACCTCTCCAACCTGGAGTGAAGTGCTTGCGAAAACAAACATCGACAAACTCAACATTAAGATCGACAGCAGCGGAAGCGGTCCGAGTGATCACGCCTCTTTTTACAGGAAAGATATTCCAGTGCTTTTCTTTTTCACCAACAGCCACAGCGATTATCACAAAGCCAGCGACGATTGGGATAAGATCAATTTTAAAGGCGAAGTAGAGATCGTAGACTTTGTGCAGCGCATTGTTGCAGCAACCGATGACAAAGGCAAACTCACTTTTTTAAAAACCCGTGATGCGGAAGCGAGATCCGTCGCACTTCCGGTAACACTCGGTGTAATTCCAGACTATGGTTATTCAGGCACAGGCATGCGTATCGATGGTGTAAGTAAAGGAAAAACTGCAGAGAAAGCAGGGCTGCAGGCTGGCGATATATTGCTGCAGTTAGGCGAATATAAATTTGTAGATGTTATGTCTTACATGCAGGCTTTGCAGCATTTTAAGAAAGGCGATGCCACAGTGCTAAAGATCAAGCGTAACGAAAAGGAAATGGACTTCAACATACAGTTTTAGCCGATGAAATTAAAACTGAACATAGACGAACTCACCGATGATTTTTTTATTGGTACACGTTTATTTGGCATCATGGTACCGGTAAAGAGTTACCGTTTTTGCTGGATGCTTAATAATACACTCGGCTATAATTTCAGGCTAAATACAGAATTGGAAATTCATCTGCAGAAAAAAGGCCGCCATTATTTTTTTCCCGTTTACGATCACGCAGAGCCAGGCGGCTTTCTGTGTCATTATATTTATCACAATCACTACGACGGCGAATATTTGCTGCCCGAGTTTCGTCATATGGACTTTCTCTGGCTGCTGAAAGGCGATGAGATTTCAGACGATGTTTGCCAGGTTTTAATACAGTCGGTTAAAAAGATCAATGGCATACAAATGATCGCTGAGTTAACCAACGAACAAATAAAAAACAAGGGCAACCTTGTATTTTAATTTTTTTGTAGCCGGCTTTTGTATTTCATGGCGTCGCCTCTTGCGTCGCACTCTTCAGCACAATATCATTAATGAGCAGATAAACCAAGGTCTGAGGTTTAATCGTACTCGGTTAATTTTATTATTCAATATAGCTAACACATAAAAACCAATTATATGCAACAGACTTCCTGGACAGAAGAGAACAACAGCCTCTACCGTTTATTTACATTTAAAGATTTTTCGGAAGCATTCGCCTTTATGGCAAGAGTTGCCATTGAAGCAGAAAAAATGAATCACCATCCGTTATGGACTAACGTTTACAACAAAGTAGAAATATGGCTCAGCACCCACGATGCCGGCGATATTGTAACGGAAAAAGATCATGCGCTCGCTAAAAAGATCAGCTCACTAATATCATGATTTCTAAAATAAAACAATACTGCTTTCCACCCGCTTTTTCACTAATCAGGCATTGTGGTTAAAGTTTCGTTGTTTTGCAGATAATATTATTTATGCAGCTTACAGGAAAAATTAATGTTAACTCAGAAGTAGGCACACTTCAACGATTGATAATTCATAGTCCTGATGGAGGAATAGGAAAGGTCGTTCCCGGTAAATTTAAAGAATGGCTTTACGACGATACCGTGCATCTCGAACAGATGCGCAGGGAATATAACGAGTACGTAAAATTGCTGTTATGGTTTCTGGATCCCGAGAAGATTCCCTATATATTGGAGTGTGAAAGAACAAATAAGTCAGGCAAACAACCCAGCTGTTTCAAACCGGGCCATCCCGATTATTTCAACAGCGATAAAGTGATAGACATACAGCATCTGCTTTCCCAGATACTCATGGATGAGAACATCAGGCGGCGGGTTATTTCGGCCGTATGTGCGTGGGAAGGCTGCAGTTTTGCCACCGAGCAGCAGCTTGCCGCTATTCAAAATACCGGCGACCTTGCAAAAGTGCTTATCAGTGGTGTATTGTATTTTGCCGACGGAAAGGAAAAGGAATTTGTTTTTGCACCACTACCCAATTTTATTTTTACAAGAGATATTGGTATAGTCATTAACGATCATCTCTTACTCGGTAATGCTGCAACACCTGCAAGGGAAAGAGAAACATTGCTCATGAAATTCATTACATACTATTTCATTTTTAATAACAACCGCGAAAAAGTATTGGAAATATCGGAGTCAAGTGATTTCTTCCTGCTCGAAGAAGAAGAAAAAAAAGATTACAAGACCTCAGTTGAAGGCGGCGATGTAATGATGATTGCACCTAACCACATGCTTATAGGCTGTAGCGAAAGAACTACCCCTTCAGCAATCGACAGCATTATTCATAAGGTTTTCTCAAACTCTGCCACCGGAATTGAAAAGATATCGGTTATAAAAATTCCGCGAAAGAGAGCAATCATGCATATCGACACAATGTTCACGCATGTGCGGAAAGACACGTGGGTATTATTCGGCAGGTTCTCCGAGAAAGTAATGAGCGAAAAGAACAACCGACAATATGAATATTACCTTCACCTTTTAAACAAGGAAGATGCAGAAGATTATGAAAGCATCCAAGTGATCCGTTATCATAAGCCTTTGAATGAAGAATACCAGCCAGGTAAAAATTATACGCAGGATATTAGCGATAGAATACTTGGATTGGAATCTTTGCTACACAACATCAGCATTGAAGATTTTGGCGTGGCACCCGGCGATGTAAAAGTGATTTATAGCGGAAACAACGTTTTCCCGTACGACGAAAGAGAACAATGGACAGATTCCTGTAACCTGCTCGCACTAAAGAACGGTGTTGTGGTTGGGTACGACAGGAATGAAGAAACAGCTGCAGCATTTCGTGCAAACGGGTTCGATGTAATCCGGGTGCAGGATCTCCTTAAAAAGTTTGAACAAACAGCACTAACTCCGGCTGAAGTAGAAAATACCTTAATTGTTTTACCCTCAGCAGAATTATCAAGGGCAAGAGGTGGAGCGCATTGTATGAGCATGCCCTTACTTAGATCAAATGTATAATTATGAAACAAACAGCATCGACTATTTTAATGATCAGGCCGGCGAGTTTTGGTTACAACGCGGAGACAGCAGCAAACAACGTTTTTCAAAATTTACCCGGGGCAGAAAAATTACCGCTTATAAAAGAAAAAGCAATTGCAGAATTTGATAGGTTTATTGAAACGCTCAACAAAAAAAATATTGAGGTGTTGGTTATTCAGGATACACCCAGTCCGCCCAAGCCCGATGCGGTTTTTCCCAACAACTGGTTTTGCACTTTGTCCGACGGCACAATTGCCGTTTTTCCAATGTATGCCCCAAACCGGCGTATAGAAAAAAACAATGACCTGCTACAGATGCTCATCGAGAAGTATGAAGTTAGAGACGTGGAAGATTGGAGCGAATACGAAGCTGAAAGCTTATTCCTGGAAGGCACGGGCAGCATGATTATAGACCACGAAAACAAGATCATTTATGCTTGCATTTCTCCGCGAACCAACCGATCTGTATTGGAAAAATTCGCCACCGCGCATGGCTTCAGGCCATTCCTGTTTCATTCGAGGGACGAGCAGGGAACAGATGTTTATCATACCAATGTAATTATGCACGTTGGCGAAACCTATGCAGTTATATGCCTTGAATCAATACCCGCAGGAACGGAACGAATAGCACTGTCTCAGTTACTCATTTCCACAGGGCACGAAATAATACCTATAAGTTTTGAACAGGTGAGAGCTTTCGCAGGCAACATGTTGCAGGTAAAAAACAAAAAAGGTAAAGCATTCACCCTGCTCAGCAGAACCGCGTATATGTCGCTTACAAAAGAGCAAAAAACAATTTTACAACACCACACAACCTTACTACCGGTTGATATACAAACTATCGAAACCATCGGCGGTGGAAGTGTTCGTTGTATGATGGCCGAAATATTTCTCGAAAAGAAATAATAGTTTTTCGGCTGGCCGGCAACCGTTTTTCATGGCAGCACCGGTTGTGTCACTCACTTGTACCGCATGACTTTAGGCAGCAGGTCATCTTTGCCTTTTCAATGCAATGGCCTGCTCGTTTGGCTTGCTTCATGTAAGTAAAAGCTCACAGCATTGTTGCAGCACAAGAGTGCGACGCAACGAAAGCTTATTGCTTGTGTTGTGGCCGCACTCCTGGATGCCTTTCATTTTAATAATTATTACAGTTTTGCCAACACAAATTTCCCTTAACTTGCTTGTCCCGAAAAATTTGACGAATGAAGATCAACACAAAGATGATTCATGCCGGTGCGGAACCTGATCCGTCAACTGGCGCGATAATGACGCCGATTTATCAAACGTCAACCTATGTTCAGGAAGCTCCCGGTGTAAATAAGGGCTATGAATATGCGAGGTCGCAAAATCCCACTCGGTTTGCGCTCGAAAGGGCGATGGCCGAAATAGAAAATGGCAAGTTCGGGCTGGTATTTGCCAGTGGCGTTGCCGCAACCGATGCCGTTATTAAATTGCTGCAGCCGGGCGACGAAGTGATTGCTGCGAATGATATGTATGGAGGCACTTACCGGCTATTCACAAAGGTTTTTGAGAAGTTCGGCATCGTATTCCACTATGTGAATATGCAGCAGGCCGAAAATATAAAACCATGGATCAATAGTAAAACAAAACTTATATGGCTTGAAACACCAACCAACCCGCTGATGAACATAACCGATGTTGCGGCGGTCGCGGCTATTGCAAAGCCAAACAATACGCTGGTATGTGTTGACAACACCTTTGCCTCTCCTTATTTACAAAACCCGCTTGATCTTGGCGCCGACATTGTGATGCACTCAGCAACAAAATATCTTGGCGGCCACAGCGACGTTATACAAGGCTCGCTCGTAGTGAACGATCAGTCGTTGAGAGATCAACTATATTTTATACAGAAAAGCAGTGGTGCCGTTCCGGGCCCGCAGGATTGCTTCCTGGTTTTAAGAGGCATAAAAACATTGCATGTGCGCATGCAGCGTCATTGCGAGAACGGAGAGAAAATTGCAAAGTATCTCAGGTCGAATACGAAAGTAGCAAGGGTTTACTGGCCCGGTTTTGAAGATCATCCCAATCATGAAATTGCCAAACGACAGATGAGTTATTTTGGCGGGATGATCAGCTTCGAATTAAAAGACGACAGTGATGCAGAAACGCGAAGGGTACTGTCGTCTACAAAATTGTTTTCGCTCGCCGAGAGTCTTGGAGGCGTGGAAAGCCTTATCAATCACCCGGCGAGTATGACACATGCATCTATTCCAAAAGCAGAAAGAATAAAGAACGGTTTAAAAGACTCGCTTATAAGATTGAGTGTGGGTATCGAAGACGCGGAAGATCTTATCGCTGATCTTGAACAAGCGATCGGCTAAAATGAAAGAAGGAAAAGATAACCTGAAAGAGTTCCTTGACAGCAGGGTTGAATTGTATAACCGGCCATCATTTATAAAGGATGACCCGGTATCTGTTCCTCATTTATTCACGCGGCAGCAGGACATTGAAATTGCCGGATTATTTGCGGCTGTGTTTTCCTGGGGGAACAGGGTAACGATTATTAATAAGTCAAAAGAGCTGATGCGGCTGATGAATATGCAGCCCTATGAATTTGTGATGAATCACGATGCCAGTGACTTGAAAAAGCTGTTGGAGTTCAGGCACAGGACATTCAACCAAACAGATCTTTTATATTTTATTAGTTTTCTAAGGTTTTATTATTCGGAAAATAAATCGCTCGAAACGGCCTTTAGCAATTACATTTTACCGGGCGATATGGATGTTGAGAATGCGCTGAAGGGTTTTTGCAGGTATTTTTTTTCACTCGAAGATGTTCCTGATCGTACAAGAAAGCATATTGCCTCGCCAGACAGAAAATCGAATTGCAAGCGCTTGAACATGTTTTTGCGGTGGATGGTGAGAACGGATAAGAAGGGGGTAGATTTTGGAATTTGGAAAAACATTCGTCCTGCACAGCTGATATGCCCTGTTGATATTCATGTAGCGAGAGTGGCGAAACGGTTCAACCTGTTACAGCGGAAACAAACTGACTGGCTTGCAGCCGTTGAGTTAACAGAGTACCTAAGAACATTAGACGTAATTGACCCGGTTAAATACGATTTTGCTTTTTTTGGTTTAGGCGTTACCGAAAAATATTATTGAACAATAAAAAATAATTAAATGAAAAAAATCACAGATCTTATTGCTGATAACATTACTTCTGTGTTTGAAGGCGGTAATTGGACCGAAGTGAATCTTAAAGAAACACTTTCCGATGTTGATTATCGCGAAGCCACTACGGCCACGAGAGCAACATTTAATACCATTGCAGCACTTGTGCACCATCTTACATTCTACAACAGTGTGGTAATAAGCAGGCTATCGGGTGAAGACCCTGAAATTACAGCGGCCAATGGTTTCGACATGCCCCCGGTAAGAACTGAGTTTGCATGGGAGCAGCTAAAAAATTCCTGTCTTAAAAGCGGCGCCGAACTGGCAGCCATCGTAAAAACCATCCCCCAGGAAAAGTTGTGCGAACCTACGGTGCATGGTAATGCAACTTATTACAAAACCCTGCACGGCATAAGTGAACACGCCCACTATCACCTCGGGCAAATTGTAATACTCAAAAAATTGCTAAGGCAAAGTGTATTTCTCCCGATCATGAGTAATAGTTTATGACCAGCGACGATCAACAGTTGATTAATGAACTTGCCATGCTCACCGATGGTCAGATCGGGCAGGTTCAATCGCTTGATAACATGCGGGACAGGCTTGCTGCATTTATTAATGAACTTGCGGCAAACAATTTTGAAAAACTTGTCGGCTTACTTTACAGGATCGATGTAAATGAAGCAAAGCTGAAATTAATGATTGTGCAAAATAAAGGAACAGATGTTGGCTACATCGTGGCCGACGCCATTATAAAAAGGCAGCAGGAGAAACTAGCTACTTGGACCCAATACTCAAAAAGGAACGACGATATTCCTGATGAGGATCGCTGGTAAAAATTGATAGATTATTTTTGGTCCCTGCTGCGGTAAAAAACATGCTGCTTAGTTGCATCGCACTATTGTACTGCGGCTATTTGCTGAGCTTATGTTCAAAAGTTGAAGTGTGCGACGCAACAAAGATGCCACCGGTACGAAAGCCGGGACAAAAGAAAATAAAGAAAGCCCTGCCATCGCAGGGGCTTTTTATACGGGGAAATTGTTTTTTACATGGTTTCTTCAAAAATATTTTCCCGGACGGCGTTACGCTTTAATAGCTGATAGTGCTTTTTCAAAGAATTTGCCAGGGAAAATCTTCGGTAAGGCAAGTGGTTTTCCGCAGTGAACTGCTCAATAATTTTTGTAACCTCCGGGTAATAAACATGATTTACCGCCGGAAAAAGATGGTGCGCAATATGGTAGTTAAAACACCCCATAAAAAAACGGGTAAACCAGTTATCTTCTTTTATATCGTTTGTGCAGCTTAGCTGGTGCACCAACCAGCCTGACGGCATTTTGCCATCGGCATCGGGCAATGGAAATTCACTTTCCGAACTGGCGTGCGGCGTTAATAGTACGAGCAGCGATATAATGCTTGCCGTAAACATCATAACAAGAAAAGCGGTGAAGGCCGTTGCAAAACTCACTTTTAAAAAGAGCACCGGTAAAACAATCATGTAAAAAAGAAAGAAAGCTTTAAACAAAAAGAGCTTTATGTATTCTACGGTTGGAATGGTTGTTACTTTCCAGATGATCTTTTTTTTGTTGAAGAAGTCTTTGAAATCGCGTATCAAAAGCCAGTTGATAAGATAAAATGGATAAAGGAGCGGCAGGTAGATGTGTTGATACTTATGCATTTTTGAATAAGAGCCATGCGGAAATATTCTGGCGATATCACTTTGTTCAATGTCGCTGTCCCATCCCATGACGTTTGGATAGTTATGGTGTAATCTTATGTGCCTTATTTTCCAGATATAGCTATTGGCGCCCATTATATCAAAAAAATGCACATACCAGTTGTTTACGCGTTTGCTTTTAAACAGCGTTTGGTGAACAGCGTCATGAATGAGATTCAGAAATATTATAACGAGCAAAAATCCGAGCATGGCATAGCAGCCATAAAGTACATAAGTATTTGAACCCCACAACAAGGCCGAAGCGTAGAAAGTAATGTACAAAAGTGGGAAAAGAATTGCTTTTACCGTGATCTCCGGCTTTCTTTCAGATTCCAGAACGCTGACAGTTTCATTAACTTTTTGTCTTAATTCCTGAAACAGCTGCGCATCAAAAGTCTTCTGAAAACTAGGTTTTTTGAGCGTGAACATAATCCATGGTTTTAATTGTCCTTGTTTGGTTAGTTGGCTTTAGTTAATACAAGAAAAATCTATTCCATTGGAAGCAAAAATAAAAAATATAGCTATCATCAAGCATTAGGTAACGGGTGTTTCAATTGATCGTTACACAAAGCTGGAACAAAATTATAAGAAAGGTTTTATAATACCATCAATGGCGCAAAAACGCCATATATTTTAAGGAAGAATCACGGGAACTGCATCAACCGTTGTAGCGTTTAGGTTTGGAAAAACACGTTTACCCGTAGCTAGATCCAGGTAATCACTCGAGATAAAAGACTCTCCATATGCCTTTATATAAACTGTTGAACCGCCAGTAAAACCAAGTTTATAAAAATCCTCTTTTCCGACCCTCACAGAGCCTACAGCGCTTTTTAAACCATAGACCGGGCTGTAGCCGCTATAATTTGAACCGCTTACTGATACAGTTGGACCATAAAAAAACCTTACCCCACGGGAAGTGTCTCTTGTTGCAGCAGGACTGGTAGACGGATGAATAATAACCGTATCGCCCTCCACTTCCGTCGCAAGCGCAGAAATTGCGGTAGTGGAACTGGCTCCCAAAGTTTTATTCGGAACTATGGAAGGAATCTGGTCGTTATTATTAACATGCTTGAAAGTATCTATCCTGCTTGTGCCATAACCTGCCTTTGAAAATATAAAACTGTAGGTACCATACTTAACATCTTTAAAAATGTATTTACCTCCGGAATCGGTAGTCGCGGTGTATGAGGTGCCTTCAATACTAACGGTCATTCCATCGGGCGATACTTTTGAAAGCAGGTCATTATATAAAGTAACAGTGCCTGTGATCTTTGAGTCAAGGGTGCTGCCTACCCTTTCAGGAATGGTGCTGCTTTGTGTGCAGTTTGAAAAAGTAAAAACAATAAGCAGGGGTAGGGTGGCAAAGGTTCTTTTCATTTTGGAATGAATGCTCATAAATAGTCTTTCAGCTTTTGATTTTAAATCTTTTTGTAACCGGCAGCAATTACAGTAGCATCTTTACTTGCGACGCTCTTTTCATCTTCCGGGTTTTATGGCAGCAGCAATTATTCAGGCAGGGTTAGTTTGTTCAAACAATGTTTGTTCTATCACTTTGGCGTAATGTTCATGCTCTAATTCATGAATTCTCCCGGCTAAAGTATCTGCGGTGTCTTCAGGATATACGGGGCACCAGGCTTGAAAAATTACACTTCCATGATCATAAAGTTCATCAACCATGTGAATGGTTATCCCGCTCTCAGCATCCTTTGCCTGGATAACTGCTTCATGAACACGTGCACCGTACATCCCCTTACCACCATACTTCGGCAGCAAGGCAGGATGAATGTTTACAATTCTTTCCGGGTAAGCCTGTATAATCTTCAATGGAATTTTCCACAAAAACCCTGCAAGTACAATAAAAGAAATGCCGGCATCCTGCAGTTCGGGCAGGTATCCATCACCACTAAAAAATTTTTCCTTCTCAATTAGCAACACAGGTATCGACCTTTCTTTTGCAATTTCTATGACGGCGACGCCAGGCTTATTGCAAACCAGCAGCGAAACAAGTACTCTTTCAGAACCGGCAAAATAATCCATTATTTTTCTGGCATTACTGCCGGTACCGGAAGCAAATATTGCAAGTTTAATTTTTTCCAAAGTGTAAAAGCTCGACGTAATAAATTTTTGCAAATCTGTAATAAATATGCGATTTAAAAGAAAGAATTTATTTAATAACCAAACATTACACAAAATAATTCTTACCTGCAGGCATGAAATAATTTCGTCGTTCACCACAGAATTTTACGAAGAAGAAAAGTGCTAAAAAAAATTTAAAGCCAATAGTGATTTGTCAATTTCCTGTCATACTTTTGTCGCGTTTCAGGAAAATTTTTCCACACATATATAACAGCATTGTGAATATGACCCACATCAGAAGCATTGCCGGAAAACTAACATTTACTGCAATTTTATTTTGTTCGTTGTTCATTAGTCAAAGATCATCAGCCCAGGACGGTAAGGCCCTGTTTTCGGCAAATTGTGCCTCATGCCACGCGGTTCATAAAAAGCTGACTGGACCTGCACTGGCGGGTGTGGAAGATCGCTGGCCCGACAAGGAAATGCTTCATAAATGGATCCACAATAACCAGCAGGTTATTAAAGACGGTTATCCTTACGCGGTAAATCTTTATAACGAGTATAACAAAACGCCAATGAATCTTTTCCCGACCTTGTCGGATAAAGATATTGATGCGATCCTTGCTTATGTGAAATCAGTGCCGGAACCAGGTGCGGGAACTCCCGGAACACAAGGTGCAGCAGCAACAGCACCTGAAGAAACCGACAATACACTTCTTTTCGGCATACTAACACTCGTTTTGGCAATTGTTGCTTTTGTTTTGTTGCAGGTTAATGCCAACCTTAAAAAACTGGCTGATGACAAACAAGGTTTACCTTCCCTGGAACCAGTGCCAATCTGGAGAAATAAGATATACATTATGTTCGGCACGCTGATCTTGTTTATGATTGGTGGCTATTATACAGTTATGGGTGCCATCGGCCTAGGCCGCACTCAAAATTATGAGCCCGTTCAACCAATATTTTACTCCCATAAAGTGCACGCCGGAATTAACCAGATCAGCTGTTTATACTGTCATGGTGGTGCGCAGGAAAGCAAACATGCAAATATTCCTTCCATGAACGTTTGTATGAATTGCCATATGGCAATTAATGAATACAAAGGTCCCGCACTATATACGGCTGAAGGCAAAGAAGTAAACGGAACTAATGAAATCCAGAAATTATATCAATACGCTGGATTCGAGCCCGGAAAAGCCTGGGATGCTTCGAAAGCTAAACCAATTGAATGGGTTAAGATTCATAACCTTCCTGACCACGTTTATTTTAACCACTCACAACACGTGATGGTTGGTAAAGTTCAATGTCAAACCTGCCATGGTGAAATCACTAAAATGGATGAGGTTAAGCAATTTGCCGAGCTGAGTATGGGCTGGTGTATTAACTGCCACCGTGAATCAAAAGTTCAGTTTGCAGATAATGGGTTCTACAGCATCTACGAAAAGTATCATGAAGACTTAAAGAACGGCATTAAGGATAGTATCACCGTAGAGAACATTGGTGGCACTGAATGTCAGAAATGCCATTATTAAAGGGCTGCTGAAAAATACTAAGCTGTTTCTACATAAAATATCACTTTATTAATTCATAAGGTTAATATGGAGCAAAAAAAGTTCTGGCAAAGTTTCGGTGAATTGAACAATTCAGAAGCATTTAAACAGACTGCAAAGGACGAATTTCGGGAAGAGCTGCCTTTTGAGGAGGGAGAAAAAGGGTTTTTGCAGGCAACAGCACCAAGGAGAGATTTTTTGAAATACCTCGGATTTAGCACGGCTGCAGCGGCTATTGCAGCGAGTTGTGAAATTCCGGTGAAGAAGGCTATTCCTTTTACTAATAAGCCTGAAGATATTGTTCCGGGGGTTGCAAATTATTATGCCACCACTTATATACAGGACGGTGATGCTGTCAGCGTTGTTGCTAAAGTGAGAGATGGTAGGCCAATTAAGATTGAAGGTAACGAAATGTCGCCCATAACCAACGGTGGTACATCTGCAAGTGTACAGGCATCGGTGCTTGACCTTTACGATACTGCGCGTCTTCGCTTTCCTACAATCGATGGAAAAGAGGTGACATTGGAGGTGGCAGATAAGGCTGTTGCTGCAGCATTGGCCGGTGCTAACCCTACATCAACTGTACTATTATCTTCCACGATAAACTCACCTTCATCATTAGAAACGATCAGGCAATTTCAGGCAAAATATCCGGGTTCAAGACATGTGGTTTATGATGCCATTTCATATAGTGGAATACTTTTAGCTAACGAAGCTTGTTACGGCAAACGCGCTATTCCTTCATATAGGTTCGATAAAGCAAAAGTAATTGTTAGTGTCGGAGCTGATTTTCTTGGAACATGGATTAGCCCCATCGAATTCGCAGCGCAATATGCCAAAGGAAAAAGAATTGATGAGCAAAAGCCTTCAATGAGTAAGCATATTCACTTTGAAACGGTGGCGTCTTTAACAGGATCGAACGCAGACGAAAGATATCTGCACAGGCCTTCTGAAGCAGGCGCTATCACAAGTGCATTACTGAGTGCCGTAAGTGGACAAGCTGTGCAGGGATTAAGCGACGAATTGAAGAAAGCTGTTGATGCTGCAGCAAAAGAGCTTGGCGCCAACAAGGGCGCTGCCCTTGTCGTTAGCGGGAGTAATGACGTGAACGTTCAGATACTTGTAAATGCTATTAATGAAGCAATTGGTTCTACTGGCAATACGATTAACTGGTCCGTTACTAACAACAGCAAAGCTGGTGTTGATGCTGACTTTGCAAAACTAGTTGACGATATGAATGCCGGTTCCGTTGAAACACTTGTTATCATCGGTTCAAACCCGGCTTATACATGGTACGATGCGGATAAGGTTAAAAATGGTTTGAAGAAAGTTAAAACAACTGTTTCTTTCAATGCAAAGCATGATGAAACTGCGATACTTTGTAAATATGTTGTTCCGGATCATCATTTCCTGGAAAGCTGGGGTGATGCTGAAGCAAGGTCTGGCTATTTTTCCTTGATGCAACCTACCATTTACCCACTCTTCAAAACACGCCAGTGGCAGGACAGTTTACTCAAATGGAGCGGATCTGCTACTGATTTTGTAACGCTTGTAAAAACTACATGGGTTACAAAACTTGGCAGTGAAACGGCTTGGGACAAGGCACTTCAGGATGGTGTTATTAACCCAGTTACTGAACCCTTGGCATCTGCTGCTGTTTTCAATGCTGCTGCGGTCGCAGGTGCAGTTGCGGGAGTATCTTCTGCAAAGAAGGGAGGCAACATTGAGTTGTTATTATATCAGAAAGTCTCTATTGGCAGCGGTCACGGAGCAAGCAATCCCTGGTTACAGGAAATGCCCGACCCGGTTACTAAAGCAACATGGGATAACTACCTTATTGTTTCACCTGCGCTTGCAAAATCTTTACTGAATATTGACCTAAGGAATATGGGACAGGCTGATGCTTATGAAGTTCATCCTGAAAAACAGGTTGTAAGCATCACAGCAAATGGTAAGACCATTTCCTTGCCGGTATTAATAATTCCGGGTACGAATGCTAACACTGTAGGTATAGCACTGGGTTATGGAAGATCAAAGGAAAATGGTAAAACAGCAGCTGGGGTTGGCCAGAATGTTTATCCTTTTGCAAGCTTTAATGGGACTACTGTAAGCTTTAGCGTTGCTGACGTAACATTGAAGGCAACTGGCGAAATTTACAAGGTGGCCCAGACACAAACCCATTTTTCTTACGATACCGCGCAAGGCAATCGTACTGAGGTAATGAAAGAATTGACACTTGCTGAGTTTGTAAAGAATCCCGAAGAAATTTCTGAAGAGCGTGCAGCGGAATTGAAACCTTACGGAGGCGTTGAAAATTTTGAAAAGCAGGGAACTATATACCCCTATTATGATAAGCCTGGGATACACTGGGGCATGAGCGTTGATTTGAATACCTGCACCGGTTGTGGGGCATGCGTTATCGCCTGTAGCGCCGAAAACAATGTGCCAGTTGTTGGCAAGAGTGAAGTGGCACGTTTCCATGATATGCAATGGATACGAATCGACCGTTATTATTCCGGCGATCCTGACAATCCAAATGTAGTATTCCAGCCTTTAATGTGCCAGCATTGCGACAATGCTCCTTGTGAGAACGTTTGTCCCGTTGCGGCAACTAACCATAGCAGCGAAGGTTTGAACCAAATGACCTATAACCGTTGTATCGGTACAAG
>DLKC01000014.1 GCA_002478885.1 Chitinophagaceae bacterium UBA7600 | reverse complement strand
TGGGTGAGCGTACCCGTGAGGGAAATGACCTGTTGCGTGAAATGATCGAAGCAGGTATCATGAACTATGGCGAGGCTTTCAAACACAGCATGGAAGCTGGCGGATGGGACCTCAGCAAAGTAGACATGGAAGGATTGAAAGAATCAAAAGCAACATTCGTATTCGGACAGATGAACGAACCTCCCGGCGCACGTGCACGTGTGGCCCTCTCTGGTCTTACCGTAGCGGAATACTTCCGTGATGGTGATGGCACAGGAAAAGGTAAAGACATCCTGTTCTTCGTAGACAATATCTTCCGTTTCACACAGGCGGGTTCTGAAGTATCGGCCCTGCTCGGCCGTATGCCTTCTGCCGTGGGTTACCAGCCTACGCTGGCTACCGAAATGGGATTGATGCAGGAGCGTATCACGTCAACAAGAAACGGTTCTATCACGTCCGTACAGGCCGTATACGTACCAGCGGATGACTTGACCGACCCTGCGCCGGCAACGACCTTCGCCCACCTTGATGCTACAACCGTATTGTCAAGAAAGATCGCTGACTTGGGTATCTATCCTGCGGTTGACCCGCTGGATTCTACCAGCCGTATCTTAACACCTGCTATCGTGGGCGACAAGCACTACGATTGCGCAAACCGTGTTAAGCTCATCCTACAGCGTTACAAGGAATTGCAGGATATCATCGCCATCCTCGGTATGGATGAGTTGAGCGACGAAGATAAAATGACCGTTTCCCGTGCCCGTAAAGTGCAGCGCTTCCTAAGCCAGCCTTTCCACGTGGCAGAAGCCTTCACCGGCTTAAAGGGTGTGTTTGTTGGCATCGACGATACCATCAAGGGTTTCAACATGATCATGGATGGTGAAGTGGATGAATATCCCGAAGCATCATTCAACCTCGTAGGTACCATCGAAGATGCAATAGAAAAAGGTAAGAAATTACTCGCTGCGGCCCAGGGCTAAACCGGTAAGCTGTTACGGCCTGGCTTGTTCAACAGGTTTCAGGTACCCGGCACCACAGCAACCAATAGCTTGCGCCAGTCCCGGCAAATCCGGGACAGCACCCTTGTACGTTTGGTTCTTTATTCATCAAACTGGTAATAAAATAAGTTTAGTCAACGCCCTTAAAAAGGCGGGCCGCTAAACCCTCCCCCCGCGGGAGACTGGAGGAAATTATGACACTGGAAATATTAACACCCGAGAAAAAGATTTACAGCGGCGAAGTGCTCGGCATTCGTTTGCCGGGTATCGAAGGCCTCTTCGAGGTATTCGATAAACACGCCCCACTGGTAAGTGCTTTAACAAAAGGTAAAATGAAAATAATCGTCGACAGGAATACCAGCGAACATTTCAATATCCAGGGCGGCTTCGTGGAAGTGCTGGATAATAAAACAACGGTGCTGGTCGAAGGCGCTACCGTAGTCGACTAAGAACAGGTTTAAAATAATGCAAAAGGCCTTTATCGTTTGATAAAGGCCTTTTTGTTGCTGCCCTGCTGCCAGCTTGCCATTAAGTACAGCACAAAAGCCGGGCCCAGTATTTCGATACAATTTGTGGAACTATCTTGGTTTAAGCCATCTTTCGGGGTCAAGGTTATCCCCTTTGTCGTTCTGCACCATAAAGATGATCTGCCCTTCGCCGTTAAGGCCGGCAACAGATTTGCCCAGCAGTTTGCCAGCCTTTATCTCCTGTCCTTTATTCACGGAAATGCCCGACAAATTGCTGTAAGCGGTAAAGTATTTACCATGCCTCACAACAACCGTTTGCCCGCTGCCAAGGTCAAATACCGCCGATACAACCCCATCGGCAACAGCTTTTACATTGGCTCCGATCGGCAACGATATCTCCGTCCCGGGCATCACGCCCTTGAGCTTGGTGCCGGGCACTTCATAAGGGCCGAAATGGGTGGACACAAAACCCTGGTCAACCGGCCAGGGGAGCCTGCCCTTATTGTTCTCAAAATTAATGGAGACATTCATCTCCTCGGTAGTGGACTCAAACGGACTGTAAACACGGTTGGTTTTAGGCAGGGCCACCGCGTTGGTGCCCGCCGCATTCTTGTCAACGGTCGACTTGGTTTCACCGGCTGCATTGTTGGCTGGTGGGTTATTATTGCTGGCCGCGTTTTGTGCCTTCTTCTTTTGTTCGTCTTCTTTCAGCTTGGCAAGCCGGTCTGCTTCTTTTTTCTTGGCAGCCTCTATCTCCCGCCTGATCACCGTTTGCAAAGCCTGCTGCAATTGCTGCCTGGTCTTTTCCTTTTGCTTTAACTGCGCTGCAATATCTTTTTCCTGCCCTTTCAGGTCGTTCACCACCTGGTCCTTTTCCTTCCTGTCTTCCTGCAGTACGGTCAGTTGCTTGCTCTGGTCTTTCAGCGTGGTGCTCTTGCTTGTCTTATTGGTGTTCAGCTCCGTTATCTGTGTACCAAGCAGCTCCTGTGTTTTCACAATATTCGAAACCTGCGTCTCCCTGTACTGGCGGTAGCTGCGCAGGTAAGTAAATCTTTTTAAAGCGTCGTTAAAAGTGGCGGCAGAAAACAGGAAATTGAGGTAATCATAATTGCTCCTGTTCTTATAGGCAAACACAAGGCTCTTGGAGTACTGTTCTTTTAATGTGTCCAGCTCTTTCTTGTAACGGTAGATCTGTATCTGGTTGTTGTAAATGATGTCGTCGAGCCGGCGTATCTCCTTGTTGATATTGTTGATCAGTTCCTGCCGGGCCTGTATCTTCCGCTGAACCAGCGCCAGTTGCCCAAGCGATTGCTTCTTGTTCTTTTTGATCTGGTCAAGGGTATTGTTAAGGTCATTGATCTCCTGTATCAGCTGTTGCTGCTTTTTCTGGATGTCTTCTTTTGTGTCCTGTGCAGAACCGGCAAAAGCAATAAAACAAATAAAAAAAGCGGTGAACAGTTTTTTATACATGCTGGGATAAGTTTTTTAGGCCGTTGCTAAATTAACGCATCTGCCTGCAGATTATTACTTGCGCTTATAATTTTTAGGAATGCTGAAAGGATAATCCTGGGGCTTGTCAAACAAATAGTTTTTGAACTCCACATCCACATCAAACTTCGACTTCTCAGAAACGGTCACCCTTCTTTTAGTGGAGAAATAAAAATTACCCGCCTGCTCATAGTTCTCATAGGTAATGTCGCAGGTGCGGTTCCGCATGGCGTCAAGATCGTCCAGCTTGCTGTGCGCCACCCGGAAATCCTGGTTCGTCTCCAGCGATATCAGGTGCTTGAATACATTGCCCACCATTAATACCAGGAGTTCATTATCATTCGCTTTGTAAGAAACAATATTGCTGTCGACAAATACCGGGTTTCCCACGATCAGGTCCTGCAGGGAATAAAAATCAAAAGGCACTTCCGTAAGCTCCTGCAGGTAGGCGATTGTTTTATACTGGATTACCTTCTGCAGCTTGTTCATCATCTTCACACTGTCTTTATTGATCAGCAACCGGTAGCCTTCAATGCCCAGCGCACCGGTCAGCGATATCCATATCACGCTGTCTTTTCTCACCCTGATATAGGCCGTTGCCTGGTCCCCGGCATCCTTGCCCTGGTAATCGATCTTGATCTTTCCCGAAAAAGTGGTAAAGTTGATCCGGCTGTTTGCCAGGTTGCTGATAATGCTTTTTACAATGGAAAACGAATCCACCTTCTCTTTCTCGGGGTTCACGATAACCGTTTCCGATGAATCCTTTTTTGCTACGACCTGCTCAATATTCTGCACCTTTTTTACGGGCCTGCACCCCGCTATGAAAGCTATCGCAAGTAAGAGATACAATGTTTTTTTCATGCCTTGATTTTAAGATTTGCCGGTATGCCCAAACCCGCCCTCGCCTCTCGCCGTATCGTTGATCTCCAAAGCTGGTTGCCACTCAACCTGGGTAACGCTTTGTACAATCATTTGGGCGATCCTGTCACCGGGGTTTATTTCCTGTACGGTATCAGACAAATTGATCAGTATTACTTTTATTTCTCCCCGGTAATCCGCATCAATCGTGCCGGGGCTGTTAAGGCAGGTAATGCCCTGCTTTAGGGCAAGGCCGCTCCGGGGTCTTATCTGCGCTTCAAAACCCACGGGCAGTTCTATGAACAACCCCGTTGGTACGGCAGTACGTTGCAGGGGTTGCAATAATACGGGGGCTTCAATGGCGGCCCGAAGGTCCATACCCGATGAGCCTTCGGTGGCATAACCGGGAAGCGGGTTAAAAGAACGGTTAATGATTTTGACTGTTATTTTTTCCACGGCGCAAAGCTAAAGAAATGACTGCTAAGGAAACCCCATCTTATTAACTTGTTGCTAAACTGTATCATGCCGTCAGCAGCACGGTCGCGTAAGCCATCAACCCCTCTTCCCTGCCCACAAAACCCATCCGCTCCGTGGTGGTGGCCTTGATCGAAACATCGCCCGTTTCAATGCAAAGGATCCCCGCGATCGTCTCCTGCATCAATGGTATAAACGGCTTGATCTTCGGGGCCTGCAGGCATAGCATCGTGTCAAGGTTATTCACCTTGTAACCCGCCGCTTTGATCAGCTCAAAGCTTTGCTTTAATAAGATTTTACTGTCAATATTTTTGTACGCCGCCGACGTATCGGGGAAATGCTGGCCGATATCGCCAAGCGCCGCAGCGCCAAGCATTGCGTCGCAAATGGCGTGTAACAACACATCGGCATCACTGTGGCCTAGTGCGCCTTTTGTGTGGGGTATTTTTACGCCCCCGATCCATAGGTCTCTTCCTTCAACGAGCTGGTGAAAATCAACACCCATGCCTATTCGTAAACGCATACAATTGTTTTGGCTGGTATAAAAAGATAGCCGCAGTTACGCGGCGGGACAAATATACAGTTAATGAAAATGCAAGCCCGGCTGGTAAACAGTAAAGCGGCAACAGCACTGCCGCCTGGGGTATAAAAAGCTGAAGGGTGCGACGCAACAAAAGCGGCCACGCGGCCCTGCAGCCGGTCACCAAAGCCTCGGTTATTCCAACAAAAATGCCGGGTTGTACAACCCGGCATCGCAATAATATATTGGCTTTATCAGAAAGCGGAATCTTCGCCACTGCCGCCAAGATCAATCGTAAGGCCCAGCCTCAACGTGTTCGATAAAGGGTTACGTGTTACACCCTGCCCGGATGGGGCCAGGTAAGAAAAATTAAACCCGAACTGGTTGTATTTTAAACCTACGCCGGCAGTAAAATAACGGCGGCCACCCTGCTCTTTACCTTCGTAAAAATAACCCGCCCTCAGCGAGAACTGGTCGTTATAAGTGTATTCGCCACCACCGGATATCGTCACTGCCTTGTTGCCAAACGACTTGAACCAGCTTTCAAACACACTCATATTCCTGTAGTCTGCGAGGTTGGCAGAATCTTTTACGGGATCTTCGGGGTCGGTTGGTACAGGTGCACTGGGAACAAGCAGTTTGTTCACATCAAGGGCAAGGGTAAACTTACTTGTTTCATCAAATACCCAGGTATAACCAAGTCCAAGGCCCATATTGGCCGGGATAAAATCTTTTGACTGCGCATCATTGGTATAACCAATCTTACCGCCGAGGTTGGTAATGCTGATACCGTAGGTCAACCCTTCGCCATCTTCATTAAGCCCGTTGTGAAAAAGCGAAAGGTCGGCGGCAACAGTTTGCCCCGCCTTATAGGTAACGCCGTTTACACTCAAACCATTGGCAAGGTTAGAGTTGATATAACGCAACGCAACACCCACGCTCAAATTATCAGAGATCTTTCTTGAATAACCAAAATCAAGCGCAAACTCACGCGGGTTGCTGGTAGATAAAGGGTTCCCCGCAAAATCCACGAACTGTATCTGCCCGAGGTTAAAATACCGCAATCCCCCGGAAATGGCAGACTCGCCGTCAAGCTGGTAATAACCGCCCAGCGTCGTCAGGTACACATCCTGGGCAATATCCTTTAACCACGGGGTATAAGTGGCGGCAAGGCCTCCGCGGCTTTTGGCAAAAGGGGTCTTCGCAAGGTTCCAGAAGTTGGAGTTGGCATCGGGGGCTGTGGCAACACCCACATCGCCCATACCACCACCACGTGCATCGGGTGATATCCGTAAAAAAGGAACCGCTGTGGTTACGATATTAATAGGTGCTGTTTCCTGTGCTTTTAATGCACTGCAGGCTGCGGTTAACAACAAAAAGGTTATAGTAGTTGACTTCACATTAATCCACTTCATTTAGTTAAGCATTTTTTATCTGGTGAAAAATTGCGGCAATAGCTAAGTCTGTAACGATTCAGTATGCAGCGGTAAAATGAGTAGCGTTTTGGTCAATAATGGATTAGATTTAATGTTCAGAATCAGATGGTCATTTCATTCAATAGCCCGGCAAATATGTGACTTTTTTGCTTCTCACCCAACAATCAGCAGAAATCCGGCGTTTATGTGCCTGTAACGGCCAACGGTTGAGTTACTTGTACGGACATTTGACGTTAATTTCTGTGAAATCTTATATATTCGCACAATCCCTTGAAAAAATACAATAATAACTTTTAAATCACGTTCTCTAAAGTGATAAAAACGGTGATACCAATGTTTAAATTATTCAGAAACGGATTATTTTTTTTAACCGCCCTTAGCTTCGCCGCTTGTAAAAACGGAAGCGTTTTTAAGAAAAAGCCTGAACATTCTGACGCAACAGGCTGGAATTACAACGATAAAAACCAGGGCGGCTACTATGTGATGAAGGCTAAAGATATCAAAACAGGCCCCGGTCTTGTTTTCGTACAGGGCGGTACATTCACCATGGGCGCATCGGAAGAAGATGTGATGGGCGACTGGAATAACGTGCCCCGCAGGGTTACGGTAAACTCCTTCTTCATCGATAAAACCGAAGTGGCCAACGTGCATTACCGCGAGTACCTGCACTGGCTCAACAATGTATTCTCCGACCCGCAATATGAAAGCGTCCTCCGTGCCGCTTACCCCGATACGCTGGTATGGCGTAGCGAACTTTCTTACAACGAACCTTACGTGGAATTCTATTTCCGCCATCCTTCCTATAACTACTATCCCGTTGTTGGCGTAACCTGGAAACAGGCATACGATTTTTGTATCTGGCGTACCGACAGGGTGAACGAAAAAGCCCTCATCGATGGTGGCTACCAGAACAAGAACGTGATAAAGCAGGAAATGAACGGCGGCGGACAGGATAACTTCAATACCAAGAGTTACCTCATGGGTGAATACGATGGTATCCCGGGCAAACCTTCCACCAAGAAAAACCCGCTTCTCGACGCGCAGGGCCGCCCACGTACAAAAGTACAGTTTGAAGACGGTATCCTGTTCCCCGACTACAGGCTCCCGACAGAAGCAGAATGGGAATATGCTGCCTACGGTTACATCAACCAAAACCCACAGCCCCGCACTTCTGAAAAGAAAAGAGGGGAAGAGTTGATTGCCAATAAACAGATCTACGCCTGGAAAAACGATGGCTACGATAACCTCCGCTACACCAAAAAAGGTGCATGGCAGGGCGCTTATCTCGCCAACTTTAAACGCGGCAATGGCGACTACATGGGTACACCCGGTGGCCTGAATGACCGTTCAGCGATCCCCGCGCCTGTTACGTCTTTCTTCCCTAACGGGTTTGGTATCTATAACATGAGTGGTAACGTAAACGAGTGGGTTTCCGATGTGTACCGTCCCCAGACAGGATTGGAATCCGACGATATGAACCCATACCGTGGTAACGTCTTCAAAAAAGTGGACATGAGTGGTGGCCAGGGTAACCTGAGAGACAGCCTCGGCCGCATCAAAACCGTTCCCGAAAACGATTCCGACCTGGTTAACCGCAGGAACTACCAGCACTCCTACGCGATCAATTATCTCGATGGGGACTCGCTTAGCAAAACATATTACGGTTACGGTGTAACCACCCTGATCAGCGATAAGTCACGCGTGATCAAAGGCGGTAGCTGGCTCGATATGCCTTATTGGTTAAGCCCCGGCGCACGCCGTTTCCTCGAAGAAGACCAGAGCAGCAGCAGCATCGGTTTCCGTTGCGCAATGAGCCACTTCGGACCGACCGAAGGAACTTCTTCCAAATTACAGAACGGTAACTTTTTCCCGAAATCAAGACAAAAGCGTTAAATAAAAACTCAAACTTCGAAGCTAAGATCCCGGCCCCGTGCCGGGATTTTTTTTGGGCCCGGCCCAGGCACAACCGGCAACATCGTTGCTACGCTCACTGCAGCGCCTTCCTTAACCCCGGCAATGACTGAATATTAACCGCACTCTGCTAACTTTGCCGCATGAATAATTTCCAGACCGAACTATTTGCTGCACAGCAGTACGACGAAAAGAATTTCTTCCTCATTGCCGGTCCATGTGTGATCGAAAGCGAGTCTTTGATTATGGAGGTTGCCGAAAGGGTCTATGCCATTTGCAAACGCCTCGGTATTCCTTATGTCTTTAAAGCAAGCTACCGCAAGGCAAACAGGACCAGCGCAGCTTCCTTTACCGGTTTGGGAGACGATACGGGGCTGCACCTCCTCGGCAAACTAAAGACCGCCTTACAGCTCCCCGTTACAAGCGATATCCACGCACACGAAGAAGCAGCGCCCGCCGCCCAATACCTCGACATACTGCAAATCCCGGCCTTCCTTTGCCGCCAGACAGACCTGCTCCTTGCCGCCGCCGCTACCGGCAAAATAGTGAATGTAAAAAAGGGTCAGTTCCTCAGCGGCCCATCCATGAAATTCGCGGTAGAAAAAATATACAAAGCTGGAAACGAAAAAGTAATGCTCACCGAACGGGGTACCACCTTCGGCTACCAGGACCTGGTGGTAGACTACCGCAACATCCCATGGATGCAGGAGCTCAAGGTCCCGGTGATCATGGACTGCACGCACAGCCTGCAGCAGCCAAACCAGGCATCCGGCGTAACCGGGGGAAACCCGCAACTGATCGGCACAATCGCGAAGGCTGCCATCGCTGCAGGCGCCGACGGCCTGTTCATAGAAACACATCCCGACCCTGCATCTGCAAAAAGTGATGGCGCAAACATGCTGAAGCTCGACCTGCTCGAACCCTTGCTGGAACAATTGGTAAGGTTAAGAAAAGCAGTTGTTTAATGCTTGTCGCATCCCCGGCCGCGCAGGATTGTTACAGCACAGGTGTGCGACGCAACGGAAGCCGCACCGCGTTCTGAAGATGGGCAATAAATACACTTAGTTTTTCCTGCTCCTGGATACGATAAGGTCCTCGTCCTGTACAAGATGATGGTCAATACTGATTTCGCTCGGGAGAACACCAAACTCTTTTTTAAAGCTCCCGGCAAAATGCCCGAGGTTGGTATAGCCAACCATGATGCCTACTTCTTTTATAGCGTACTTGCCGGCCATTAAAAGGGTCTTGGCACGGAGCATCCGGTTCTTCTGGTAGTATTCGTAAATGGGTAGTCCATACATGGCTTTAAAGTCCCGCTTGAGCTTCGTAGGGCTCATGGCGGCCACCTTCGACAGGGTGGCGATAACCGGCGGCACCCCTGAAAAATCTTTGATCAGCATGGATTCTACCTTCATCAGCCGGTTGATCTCATCGTCTTTCAGCTTAATAAACTGGTTATTGTTTTCTAGCTTATCAATAAAACCGGTGACCAGTTTTTCTAAAAGTTGAAGCGCCCGGTTATGCACAAATTTCTGCCGGAACGGGTGCTCTATCCGCTCCTTGATCAGCTCATCCATGATCACCCGGTAGTCAGTACCAATGGGCTCAGGGTTGCTGTTTTTTAGCTGTATCGAAAAATAGTTGGTAAGAAACTTATCGGCCAGCTCTTTACCCGCAAACTCGCATAAAAAGTCATAGCCAAACATGATCTTGACAGACCTGATATGCGCCTTCGGCGGGAAAATAAACTTTGAGTTCGTTAAGGAACTGGTGAGCAGGATCGCCTGCTTGCCAAGATTGTACACGTGTTGCTCTCCCGAAGAGTTGTAATTCAATTCTTTTTCCGGCTGGGAAGACTGGTTGAACTGGAGAATAAAATTTGGGTGGCCCGCAACAGCCGTGCGGTGCATGGTAATACCACTGTTAAATACCGTCTCGCTCACCAGCACCGATATGCCGCCCGGCAGGTTAAAGGCAGAAAAAAAACCCTTTCCCAGCGGTTCTGTTAACAAAAGCGACCCCTCATTAACCGGCAGGTTAAAAGTCCGGGCAAGAAGGTTAACCAACCCTTTATAGTCAACATTGTTATAACTAAGTTCTGTCACAGCAGTGATTATTTTGAAAGTTGCGAGCTTATTTCTGCTGGTAGTTGTTCAAAGGTTTTATAAAATGCTTTGTTGAAACTGCTCACGCTTGGAAAACCAAGATTGAAGGCGGTCTCCTTTACAGAATATCTTTTTGATAGCAACATGGCCTTGGCCTTGTTCATCCGGTGCTTTTGATAATACTGGTTAACCGGTAAACCAAACACCTCCTTGAACAATATTTTTAGTTTCGAGGGGCTCATCGCGGCAATA
This sequence comes from Chitinophagaceae bacterium UBA7600, assembly GCA_002478885.1. Taxonomy (GTDB): domain Bacteria; phylum Bacteroidota; class Bacteroidia; order Chitinophagales; family Chitinophagaceae; genus DLKC01. Next base: position 16,293 of record DLKC01000014.1, on the reverse strand, counting down.
CGCGCCAGCTGTGCAATGGCAGGCGGCTGTTGCGAAAAATCCTTTAGTAAAATATCTTCGGCCTCTTTGATCCGCTTCATCTCGCGGGAAGAGATCTTAAGGTTGCTGTTATTGCGCTCCGTGGTTTTGTATAAGCGCGTAAAAAAACGCTCTACAATACAGGCAATGCGGTTCTGGTAGATCATCTGTTCAAAACGCGCCGCATTCCCGGCTTTTACCACATCATTCATCAGTCGTTTATATTCTGAATCCATCAGCTCATAAAAAAGCAATGGGGATTTTACAGTTATATAGTTCGTAAGAAGCTCACCCGCCAGCTCATTGTCAAAATAATTTTCAAGCCAGGCCTTGCTCATCAGTATGCTCACCTGCCGCATCGTGGTATTGGCCGTAAGCATATAAAACCATTCCTGGTTGGTTTTGGCAAAAAACACCGACGACTTCGAAGTGCTCTCCTTTTCTGTCGATTCATCCAGTCTTAAAACATAAAATTCTTTTTCAGACTTACTGCGGTGAAAAAGGATGCTCTCATAAGTAGTGCAATCATAAATAAGCAATTGCAAACCGTTTTGCAGGTTATACGATTTGAAATAGCCAACTCCCTTATCCGGGGTAAAATGCGCGACATTGTTGTTGCATTTCAATTTCAGGCATTTCGCAAAATACCTGCATATATCGTCATAGCTGGTAAGGTTGTATTCAATTTTAATCACCTGCAATAATGTATTTTCTAGAGATACTTTAAAGGATTGCGCCTGGCATTCAGAATATACTTTTTGATATTTAGCCAGAACGCCATAACCATATATAAAATCACAGGTGAGCCGAACGTAAGAAAAGAAATGTAAATAAACCAGAGACGGATTCTTGAAGTGGCTATACCAAGCTTTACGCCGATAGCCGAGCAAACACCGAATGCCTGCCATTCAATAAAATGTTTCAGTTTATACATACTTGCAATATATTAAATAGAAATGTTTCTGCAAACACTTTTATAAAACATTCGTTTTACAGTACATTCGCAAAATAACAAAACCACCCGGCGCAATAGCAATACAACGCCCGTTTGAAAAAGGTCACCGTGCAGGGAAAGGGAGTGCATTGTTAACCCGGTAGCATAAAAATCAAAAATCCAACCAAAAAACCAATACAGCATTTAAAAAACAAAATTTAAAATTCAGCATATGGCATTTGATATTGAAATGATAAAAAATGTGTACAGCGCAATGCCTTCAAAGGTAAACGCCGCAAAGCAGGCATTGGGCAGACCATTGACCCTCGCAGAAAAGATCCTGTTTTCGCACCTGCACGACGACCAGCCCCTGCAAAACTTTGAGCGCGCAAAAACATATGTAAATTTTGCGCCCGACCGCGTCGCCATGCAGGATGCTACAGCCCAAATGGCTTTGTTGCAGTTCATGCAGGCCGGCAGGCCAAAAGTGGCAGTGCCCTCTACAGTGCATTGCGATCACCTGATCACCGCAAAAACCGAAGCAAAACAAGACCTTCAGAAGGCAGTAACCGAAAGCAAGGAAGTGTACGACTTCCTGGCCTCTGTTTCCAATAAATACGGCATCGGCTTCTGGAAACCCGGTGCAGGCATCATTCACCAGGTAGTATTGGAAAATTATGCCTTTCCCGGTGGCATGATGATAGGTACCGACTCTCATACGGTAAACGCAGGGGGCCTTGGCATGATCGCCATTGGCGTCGGCGGCGCAGATGCCTGCGATGTAATGGCAGGACTGCCATGGGAACTGAAGTGGCCCAAACTGATAGGCGTAAAACTTACCGGTAAGCTCAGCGGCTGGACGGCCCCGAAAGATGTGATCTTAAAAGTGGCAGGTATCCTTACCGTAAAAGGTGGTACCGGTGCCATTGTTGAATACTTTGGTGAAGGCGCTACTTCTATGAGTTGTACAGGTAAAGGCACCATCTGTAATATGGGCGCCGAGATCGGTGCTACTACCTCTACCTTCGGATACGACGACAGCATGAGCCGCTACCTGGCATCAACAGGCCGCGAAGAAATTGCTGCAGCCGCAGACGCAGTGAAGGATTGCCTTACCGCGGATCCGGAGGTTTACGCAGAACCGGAAAAATATTTTGACCAGGTGATTGAAATAAATCTCGATGAACTGGAACCCCACCTCAACGGGCCTTTCACACCAGACCTCGCTACACCGATTTCAAAAATGAAAGAAGCAGCTGCTGCCAATGGCTGGCCTGTAAAGGTGGAAGTGGGCCTGATCGGTAGCTGCACCAACTCTTCTTATGAAGATATCAGCCGCGCGGTAAGCCTCGCAAAACAGGTACAGGAAAAAGGATTAAAGACAAAAGCAGAATTCACCATCACACCGGGCTCCGAACAGGTGCGCTATACCATCGAACGCGATGGCTTCCTCGATACATTCGACAAGATCGGTGCAAAGGTTTTTGCCAACGCCTGCGGGCCCTGTATCGGGATGTGGGACAGGGTTGGTGCTGACAAAGCAGAGAAAAATACCATCGTGCATTCATTCAACCGCAACTTCGCAAAACGTGCCGACGGCAACCCGAACACTTATGCGTTCGTGGCTTCTCCTGAATTGGTAACCGCGCTTGCGATCGCAGGTGACCTTACCTTCAACCCGCTCACAGATACCCTCATCAACGAAAAAGGTGAAGCGGTTAAACTCGATGCACCCAGTGGCGATGAACTGCCGGTAAAAGGGTTCGCTGTTGAAGATGCCGGGTTCCAGGCACCCGCCGAAGATGGAAGCGCCGTACAGGTTGCCGTTGACCCGGCTTCTAAAAGGCTGCAGTTGCTCGAACCTTTCGCTGCATGGGAAGGTACCGACCTCACCGGCCTTAAGCTGCTCATAAAAGCAAAAGGAAAATGTACCACCGACCATATTTCAATGGCTGGCCCATGGCTGAAATTCCGTGGCCACCTCGACAATATCTCCAACAACATGCTCATTGGCGCCGTTAACTTTTTCAACGAAAAGACCGACAATATCAGGAATCAGTTAACGGGTGAATACGGCCCCGTTCCTGCCACACAGCGCGATTACAAAGCCGCCGGTATTGGCTCGATCGTGGTTGGTGACGAAAACTACGGCGAAGGCTCATCAAGGGAACATGCCGCGATGGAACCACGCCACCTCGGCGTGCGTGCCATACTGGTAAAATCATTTGCCCGCATCCACGAAACAAACCTCAAGAAACAGGGTATGCTCGGGCTTACTTTCGCCAACAAGGAAGACTACGATAAAATACAGGAAGACGATACCATCGATATCCTGGGCCTCACCAGTTTTAAACCCGGCCAGTCATTGACCGTTGTACTCCACCATAAAGATGGAACCATAGATTCCATTTTTGTAAACCATACCTACAACGAACAACAGATCGAATGGTTTAAAGCCGGTGGCGCACTCAACATTATCCGGAAAAACTTTGCACAATAATTATAACAGCACTTATACAAAGCGAAGCGATACAAAAGCTTCGCTTTTTTTATGTATCAACGATTTATCGCAATACGACTATATGATCAAAAAACTGTTTTACGCGTGGCTCTTTCTGATGCCCGGCGCAGCTTGTTTGGCACAACCAGGAACAGCAGCAAATAAGAAGATCTCCGTGATTGCCTATTATGCGGGTGATGCCCGTAGTATTGACCAATACCCCGTTGAAAAGCTTACACACCTGATCTTCAGCTTTTGTCATTTGAAAGGCAACAGGCTCAACGTCGATAACGCCAAAGATTCCGCAACCATCAAACACCTGGTGGAATTAAAAAAGCGGAACCCGCAACTGAAAATTATCCTCTCGCTTGGCGGATGGAGTGGCTGCGAAACATGCTCTGCCGTGTTTGCTGACAATACGGGCAGAAACGAATTTGCCGCATCGGTAAAAGAATTGAACGATTATTTTCACACCGATGGGATCGACCTTGACTGGGAGTACCCGGTTATCGAAGGTTACCCCGGGCATCTGTACCAGGCTGCTGACAAAGAAAACTTTACCAGTCTTATCAAAGCCCTGAGAACAGCACTGGGCAGGAAGCCCGAAATAAGCTTTGCGGCGGGCGGCTTTCAAAGCTACCTCAAACAATCCATCGACTGGGCCAAAGTGGTGCCGATGGTAGATAAGATTAACCTGATGACCTACGACCTCGTAAACGGCTACAGCAGGGTAACCGGGCACCATACCCCACTCTATTCAACACCACAGCAAAACGAATCAACAGATGCGGCGGTAAAATACCTCCTGTCGATCAACGTGCCTGCAGACAAACTGGTGATCGGTGCTGCCTTCTATGGCAGGCTGTTCGACACAGATTCAGACGGAGGAAACGGCCTGTACCAGTCCGGCAAATTCAATCACGGCATAAGTTATAAAGACCTGGACCTCGCCGGGCTCGGAAACGAAGGTTTTACCGCTTACTGGGACGATACCGCGCAGGCGCCCTGGCTTTTCGCTGCGCAGAAAAAACAGCAGTTCACTTACGACAATGAACGCTCGGTGATGCTGAAAACAAAATATGCCATCAGCCACCGGTTAAACGGCATCATGTTCTGGCAACTTGGCGACGATAAACCGGTAAACGGGTTGCTGGATGCAATTGATAAAGCCGTACAGGAGCAAGACAAATAGCCCGGCTCTTCGTTTTACCGCCAATATTGTTTAAGTTAGTTGCCGGAACGTCTGCTGCCCATGGTTACAACAGCACAAGGGTGCGACGCAACAAAAGCTGAATAGCGATAAAAAGCCAGGCCAATAAAAGAATAACCGCTTCAATTACCAACACAATAAAATGCACGTATGAGAAAGATCGTTTTCCTGCTCTGTTGCACAGCGATAGCATGGAATGTGCAGTCGCAAACAAAACGCCCCTTAAAACCGGCCGATATTTACCGCCTGCAGAATATTGGCAACGCAGCCATTGCTCCGGACGGCAACTGGGTCGTTTATTCGCTGAGCACGGTCGACAGCGCAAAGGACAAACGGGATGACAACATCTGGATGATCAGTTGGGATGGCAAACAAAACATACAACTCACGTTTTCAAAAGAATCAGAATCATCACCGGCCTTTAGTCCCGATGGAAAATACATTTCCTTTATTTCGGCCCGGGCAGATGGCAGCGAAGACGAAGACGATAAAGACCAGGACCTCGCCCAGGTTTGGCTGCTCGACCGCCGTGGAGGGGAAGCAAAAAAGGTCACAAATGTAAAAGGCGATATCGACAGCTACATATGGAGCCCCGACGGCAAAAAGCTGCTGCTGATCATGAAAGACCAGGATTTTTCAGATACCGCCGCCTCGGAAGTGCGCAAACCTTTCGTGATGGACCGCTTCCACTTTAAACAGGATTATATTGGTTATCTCGATCACAGGGCCACGCATTTCTATTTGCTCGATATCGATACAAAAAACATAGACACCCTCACCACCGGCCTGTACGACGAAGGGGAGCCCGATTTTAGCCCGGATGGAAAACAAATTGTCTTCAGCAGCAACCGCACCGAAGACCCCGATAAGAATGAGAATGCCGACATCTACGTAATGGACGCGAAACCCGGCGCTGCCATGAAAAAATTAACAACATGGGCCGGTACAGATCATGCGCCAAAATGGAGCCCCGATGGCAAAAAGATCGCCTACCTGCAAAGCAGCAGCGACCAGAACTTTACCATGTACGGACAAGACATGGTGGCGGTAATGGATGCAGGCGGGGGCAACACAACCATTCTTTCCAAAGCTATAGACAGGCCCTTCACGAACCTGCGGTGGAGCAAAGACGGGAAGCTCATCTATGCATTGACCGAAGACGACCGCGAAAGCAATATTGTTTCTTTCGATGCAGCCAATGGCACCTACGCAAAAGTCACACAGGGGCAGCGCGCCACCTATGCACTGGAAGTAAATACAGCAACAGGAAATTTGCTGGCGCTGATGTCTGAACCGCACCTGCCTTTTGAATTGTTTACGGTGCAGAACAACACGGCACAACGCCTGACACATGTGCAGGATGCTTTTCTTGCAACACTTGAATTACCGGTAGTAGAAGGCTTTCAAAGCAGGAGCAGCGATGGCAACCTCGTCTCCGGCATTCTGTATACGCCCGCCAATGCAACAGGAAAAAAACTGCCGTTGATCATGTTTATCCACGGTGGCCCCGTGGCGCAGGATGACTATTCTTTCGACATCGTTCCGCAAATGATGGCAGCCGCTGGTTTTGCCGTAGCACAGGTGAATTACAGGGGCAGCAGCGGGCGCGGGGTTGAGTACACAAAAGCCATCTATTCCGACTGGGGCAATAAGGAAGTGCTGGATATTCTTGGCGCCGTGGATTACCTCACGGCAAAGGGTGTTGCAGATCCCAACCGCGTAGGCATCGGCGGTTGGAGTTATGGCGGCATCTTAACCGATTACAGCATTGCGGCCGATCCCCGCTTCAAAGCAGCCTGTAGTGGCGCAGGCAGCGCCTTGCAGCTAAGCATGTATGGCGTTGACCAGTACGTAACCCAATACGAAACAGAACTTGGCGTGCCCTGGAAAAACGCCGATAAGTGGATCAAGCTGTCTTACCCGTTTTTTCATGCCGACAAAATAAAAACACCCACGCTTTTTATGGCCGGCGAAAAAGATTTCAATGTACCGAGTGTAGGTGCAGAACAAATGTACCAGGCGCTCAAAAGCAATGGCGTTCCTGCACAGCTTGTTATTTACCCCGGCCAGAACCACGGCATCTCCATCCCCGGCTACCAGGTCGACCGCTGTGAAAGATACCTGGCATGGTTTGGAAAATATCTGCAATAAGCTTTATGGAGCCGGCTGTAGTGCAGCTGGCATCGTTCCGTTATGCCAGTCCCGGGAGGAACGATTCGGGATCACGCACTTGTGCAGTCGGCTGTTCACGCAGCTTATCAGTGTTGACAATTATTTAAAACCGCATACTAAAAGCCCCCTCGTTGGTTTAAGAATATCCATACCAAAATAAAACGCTAGCGCAAGACTGAGGCGTGGCTTTGTGTGTAAGGGTCTTGTGCGGTATAGCTAAACGAAGGCTTAAGATGCCAACACACTAAACCTGCTCCTCCCTCGTTGGTTTAAGAATATCCATACCAAAATAAAACGCTAGCGCAAGACTGAGGCGTGGCTTTGTGTGTAAGGGTCTTGTGCGGTATAGCTAAACCCTCGTTGGTTTAAGAATATCCATACAAAAATAAAACGCTAGCGCAAGACTGAGGCGTGGCTTTGTGTGTAAGGGTCTTGTGCGGTATAGCTAAACGAAGGCTTAAGATGCCAACACACTAAACCTGCTCCTCAATCTTAAGCCAGCGTCACGGTGTGTGTCAAAATAGTAAAGAAAGTAATTAATAAGTTACAATAAGCGGATCAATCAATATAATATCCAACAAACCTTTACCTGTTCCATAATAGTCTCTTGCACTGCTGTACAAATAATCTTCTGGCTTATCAACAATGCCTTCAACAACGGGATTGTTATGGATATAGTCTAATTTCTGGTGAGTAAATTTTGGAGTTATCAATTGTATCGGGTGATTATCTTGCTGCCAGAACTGGAAGTTATCGTTATTGCTATTGGCTTTGCCTGCGTTACGAAACAAATCCATCATCCATTCTTTCCGGCTTTCTTTGAAATTACTGTCAATGGCATCTTTAATTTTCGAAGATGTATGTTTTTTCATATCCCGCATAATATCGCTTAACGTATTTGTAGCTGAACCAATAATTAAATGAATATGACTTGTCATGACAACCCATGCATATAATTCCAAACCTTTTTTCTGTTGACAATACTTCAAACTATTTACAATAATATCTTTATATTCTCTTCGGGTAAAAGCATCGACCCAATTCACAACAGCAAAACTTACAAAATATAAATGGTCATTTTCTGAGAAAGTATATTTACTGCTCATGCCAGTAAGGTACGATTTTCACTACGAAATTCGATGAGCAAAGAACAGAACGTACAAGTGAGATGACACAACCATAGCTCCACAAATTACCTACAGCTTGTAAACAAAAAACTATTCAACTACTCAAGAACTGGTTGCAACTATATTTGAATTACTGCCAAACAGAAAGCAGTAACCAAATCATGCGTATAACAATTCATTCGTTAATTCCAGCTGCGCAGCATTTCAAAATAATAACACCTTGAAATTATTTATCTTTCATAAACTGTAATGAAACTGAACACAACTGTAACAAAACCGGACATGCTTAAATAGAATCAGTCAATCAGGTAATTGATTATCAATAAAAAATAGGTTGGCATTTAAGTAGTGCTTAGGTAATCCTGAAAAAATTTCAATCATGTTTATTGCAAACCGGTAAAAGGTTTGAGAGCGGAATGGGCAATTGATTAAACGATCATATAAAGACAAACCAACTTACTATAGTACTTACAAAATAATGTTCAATGTTTCACAATAAGAAGTTTAGTTGCACAATAAAATTACCTGCCTTCGCAGTCATTATTTTGTTGATGTTGTTTCAATTCGGCTCGGCAGCTCAAACCAATCAATCCATACCTGGCAGCATAAAAAACAAAATAGATAGCCTGTTCAAACAATGGGATTCGCCAAACACACCGGGTGGCGCTGTAGGTATTGTACGTAACGATTCTCTTATTTATGCAAGAGGCTATGGCATGGCTGACCTTGAACAGCAAATTCCAATTACGGCACAAAGCATTTTTTATATGTGCTCATTAACCAAGCAATTTACCGGCTATTCCATTGCGTTGCTGGTAAGGCAGGGAAAAGTAAAATTGGATGCCGATATACATATTTACCTGCCATGGATGCCTGACTTTGGTAAAAAGATAACCGTAAGTAATTTGCTGCATCACACCAGTGGCATTCGTGATGATATAGGCCTCGCAGCCATTGCGGGTTTGTCGCTTGATGGCATGCTTACACAGGATGCTGCATTACAATTATTAAGAAAACAACGTGCACTTAATTTTGAACCGGGTGAGAAATTCTCCTACTCAAATTCCAATTACGTACTGCTTGCAGAAATTGTAAAAACAGCTAGCGGGCAAACGTTTCGCGCATTTGTGGATAGCGCTGTTTTTAAACCACTCGGCATGGTAAACAGCCGGGTAATTGACGACCACCAGGAAGTCGTGGCTAACCGCGTTCCTTCTTATTACAGCCCCGATGGAAAAACGTACAAAAACAATTATCAAAACATATATACCGTTGGTGACGGAGGCTTGTTTACAAATATTGTTGACATGGCACGCTGGGCGATGAATTTTTATGATGCCAAAGCGGGTAATCAAAAAGATATTGAGCAAACAACACACAAAGACCGCTTTAATAATGGCAAAGAGAATACATATGCTTTTGGCATTGCTGTTGATAGCAGCCGCGGCTGGAAAAGGCTTAGTCACAATGGTGGTCTTGCAGGTTACAATACCGTCATCAATATTTATCCTGATTTGAAAATAGCTTTTATCGTATTTGGCAATGGCGGCGATGGAAGCGCCTATGGCAAGCCGGATGCATTAGCTGAATTATTTATTCCGGATAAAAGCAAAAAGGTATCTTCTTCTAACACTAATCCATTTCAAAGAGATTCCGCTGATACTTATTTACCTGGCCCGGATAAATACAAAGTTTTAACCGGCGATTATATTGGTAATAATGGCTACCACCTTACATGCTCTTTGGTAAATAACCAGCTATTCATAAATGACCGCTTATTGCTGGCGCACGATTCCGGGTATCACTTTACTTTATCGTTCTATTCGCCGGCAAAATATGATTTTCATGTAACCAAAGCTGGCGGGTATTTTGATTTGATAAGCCCTGAGTTTGACGAACCATTACACATGGTAAAAGCAAACCGCGATACAACTTCACCTGACGCAGTTCTTGAGCAATACGTCGGTAATTATTATTGCCCTGAGTTAGATTGTAATCATCAAATTTTATTAAAAAATCACCGGTTATATTTTGCGAATAATAACAGGCCTGATGCCGCCATAAGATTATACGGCAAAGATTATATGCAAAGTGATGGTGATATAGATAACATCATAATACAGCGGAACAAGAATGGTTCTGTAACCGGGTTTGAGCTTAGTGATGGTTCACTAGAACACCTTCAGTTTATTAAAACAAAATAATAACTAACGATATGCTCGGGAAGGCTATCAAATAAAGCTTTGAATAATGAATGACAATTAATGAAATTTTAATGAGCCAAACTATAGGATAAAAATTAAGCATCGTTGCGTCGCACTCTTGTACTTTTATTTCTACGTGCATTAAAAACTACTTTGACAATACCATCCCGACGCGCCTTGCTATCGGGAGGATATTGTAACAATTTATTTTTTATTTTGCAAGCACCATTTGCTTTGTCGCAACCAGCTTTCCGTCAACCACGAGCGAATATTGATAGGCACCTGATGCAAGTGTCGATGCGTCGACATTCAATGAACCTTTACCACTACCTGAAATATTTACAGCTTTGATTGCTTTACCACTCTTGTCTGTAATAATTATTTGCGCAGTTGTAAATTGCTGCGGCAGGTTGTAACCAATAGTTGTGGTATGGGTAAAAGGGTTTGGAATGTTTTGCTGTAAAGAAGATGCATCACTTAAAACAATTGCTGATCGTGTGGTGGTTTGGTTGGCAACGGCACTGCATGGGCTGCATGCTTCCTGCTTTTGCTGTAAGGATAGCACCAATGTCTTTAATTCGTTCAATTGATTTTGCAGGGTATCGATCTTTGCGTCCTTTGCATCATTCATTTTGGAAAGCTCCTGAACTGCTTTTACAAGAGGAACAACAAACTCTGCATATCGAAGCCCGTATAAATCTTTATCATTCTTTGCTGCATCCACGCCATTAAAATCGTAGTTCAAAGATTTTGCCGCTTTCTCTACATCTTGTGCAATAAAACCAGTATGAACAATTTGTTCTTCTGCTTTACTGGCAGCATCTACAGTAGGTTTTATTTGCTTTCCATCTTTATCTTTTATTGCCGGGCGTTGAACGATTTTATTGATTGCATCATTATCTATATTATATGTGATGGCTTTTAGTTTGTTGATAAAAACAAGGCCAGGAACATTTTCTTTAATATTTTTCTTCGCTCTTCCATCAGACAATGTTGACCAGCTAACTTTTCCCCCGATTGAAGTAGGATCAAAAATAGCTCCAACACTACCTATTCTTATCTGTTGGCTTGCAGTTGCTAAAGAATTGGCTCCAATCATTGTTGAATAATAAATATCACCTGAATTTACATCACCGTCTATTGCCACATTAGCACCTCCTGTAGTATTTGTCCTCAATGCATTTGAGCCAATGGCAATATTACCTCCGCCAGTAGTATTATTATAAAGTGCATCATATCCTACAGCTGTATTGGTAGTACCATAAGTATTTGAATAAAGTGAGTGACTTCCTACTGCAGTGTTCCAATTGGCAGCAAAAGCATCGTAGTTTGCTTGGGCATTATAAAGAGCATAGCTGCCAACGGCAGTTGAACCATAGATATGTCCAAAACCATCAGGATTATTACCCCGCATTGCACCATATCCAAGCGCCGTGTTCTCGGATCCTTGGTAATCAGTTTTAAGAGCGTAATTACCAATAGCTACACTCCTCACACTATTGCCTTTTTCAAGTGCGCTTACACCAACAGCAGTGTTATCGCTTCCATTTGCATTACTAAACAATGATAAATAGCCTATGGCTGTGTTAGAGCTGCCGGTGCTGTTAGAGTTTAAAGCAGAATTACCAGTAGCCGTATTATAATTTCCGGAAGAGTTAACATTTAACGCAGAATAACCGGTAGCTGTATTCTTTACTCCGGAAGTATTTGAAAGCAATGAATATGCGCCGGTGGCTGTGTTCTCATCGGCAGTATTATTATAAAGTGCCTGGTAGCCACTGGCAGTATTATTTGAGCCAGAGGAATTTAGGTACAATGAGTAAGCGCCATTTGCTGTATTATAATTACCACCAATATTAGTGTTTAATGCAGCCGTACCGTATGCCGAATTATAGCTTCCGTTATTATTAGAATATAAGGCTGTATAACCTGTAGCCGTGTTTTGTTGGCCTGAAGTATTATTTTGAAGTGCAACACTTCCGGTAGCTGTATTATTTGCTCCCGATGTATTAAAAAACATAGCATTAAAACCAAGAGCGGTATTATTATCCGCATTATTGTTGAATAATGCATACTTACCCAATGCAGCATTAAAATTTCCAGTTGTATTTGTATACAAAGACCCATACCCATTTGCCGTATTGTCTGTTCCTGTGGTGTTGGAGAGAAGAGCAATTAGCCCGAATGCTGTATTTCTTGTACCCGTATTAAATGTGCTGTAATCGATAAGACCTGCTCTTTGGTTGTTTACTCTAAGCACTAATGATTGCGCATCAGTGGTGCCAATAAAATTTGCAGAAGAATTTGTACCTGCATTGCCTGTAAGTAACCATCCGCCGCCGCCTGATGTATTATCATTACTCCATGTTAATGCACCTGCACCATTTGTTTTCAAAACCTGTCCACTGCCACCATCTGTTGCAGGTAATGTATAAGCGCCTACTTTCAATGTGCCGTTGAATATACTGTTGCCTGAATTTGCATTAACGGTAAAAACGGGAACGGCACTGCCATTGCGGAATTCATACTGCACGTTGGTTGAATTAAAGAAGAGGCCGTAGTTGGTATTGCCTGAATATTGAAACGCATATTTGTTGCCGGCCACACGATAGCCAGAAGTACCCATGAAACTTAAATTACCCGTTGCACTGTCAACATTTAAGTAATTGGCTAGCGTTCCAATGCGTGCACCGCCTTTTATTTGTAACGATGCCGCAGGGGTTGTTGTGTAAATACCTGCTCTGCCGGTTGGAGGAAAAAGATTTTGGGCATTTAACGAATTATATAAAAATATTAAAGTAAATACGTGAGCAATAAATGTGATTACCTTTTTCATATGATGCTTTTAAAAAGTATTTTGAAATTATATTAATAAGCACAAGTCTGCGACGCATCGATGTTTAATAGATATGCTGTAGCCAGGTTCAAAAAATCCTTCAGTTAAAATTTTAAAGTCCACCACAGTTGCAATACTATTAAGCTTTGCTGCTTCGCACACTTATAAAACACTATTTGGTTAGTCGTATCAGCTCAACGTCTTTACCAATTAACTGACCATACAGGTGGCCTACATCTACTGATGGTTGAAAATGTATACCACCATAAACACGCGACTCACCGCATTCAATTGCCGCCTGTTCAAATGAAGAATAACTTCTTGGTGAAAAACCACGAAAATCATAAGTATGATCAGTGAAGTCGTAACCTCTTCCAAACACGGAGCCCAATACTTCCATCACAGAAGATGTGATAAATGCATGCGCTGCCGGGTATTCAGGATGGTTTGGCGTGGTGAGCAACGGCAGCCAGGTGCTGTTTATATTTTGTTGTATATAGGTCACGGGTCTAAGCTGGCTATATTTATATTTAGATCTCCAGCAAACAATGGTAGCATCCCATAATGCAATGCCAGCCTTCAGGTATGCCTCTTCTGCTGTAGCAAGCGATGCACCGGAGTTTTGAAGTATTTGTGTAATAATGGAAATGTTATGGCCCATAGGAGTATAGCCAATATTAACACCTACATCATTCCAATACAATGCTATATTTTTTTGATCATCAGTGAGCGTTTGAGAAATATTATACACACGGTTAACCATTTTGAAATAATCCGACCCCTTTACTGTTGAATAAGAATAAGGTGGCGGTAGTGTTGTTCCATGAGAATGCATTTGAAGGAAAGGTCTGCAGTTTCCCATGTAAGGGCCTGCAGGTGCCGAAAACAGGGGAGGCGTTGGAACCCATGCACCAGGAAAAACTTTAATTATATAGGGATCATTTACATGATCAAACAGATCTGATTTTGCCCAATTGAAAATAGCGGAAGCGACTGAATCACCAAATGCTTGTGAACGTGCAACAACAGCTGCGCCAACTTCTGCAGTAAGTTTGTCATTGTATGCTTTTTCTAGCGAATCTATTGATGCATGATTAGCTGTTGTTAATAGTGGAAATACATCCCTTGTAATATTCGCCATTGCTGCATTTGCGCTGGCAACCCATGAATAGGTTTGCGCGTTATCTGGCACAGGCATAACAGGCATCTGATTTAATTGTCTTTGCAAACTAATTGAATTGCGTATTTCAAAACGCGCAGCTTCATACAACGAAATTCCGGAATACCCGAAGAGCCTGTTTGCGGCAAGGGTTGAGATTGAGGGATTAGCATTTAAAATCATTCTTAATTGCAGGTTATACCAATCTATTGCCACTGATGCATCATCCTTTGGAAAGACGGTAATTACATCAGTTGAAGAGGTTGCCTGAACAGCGGGCTTATCGTCCAAATTTTTTTGGCAACCAAAAAATATAAAAAAAAGAGCAATGATTAACCCTGCTTTTGCAAAAGCAAGTGTTGGTGTTTTTGTTTTCATGATAGAATTTTTATCGTTAAGAGAATGAAATACCGTTAGAGAATTATTGTTTCGCTCAGCTTCAACTCCAGATTTTATTTCTTAAAAAGAAAGTAGCCCGTTCAGGCAAAAAGGTTGTCTTGTAAAATTCACCTAATTATTGACCTTGATAAATAGCATAAACTGGTGGTATTAACTCATTGGCTGTAATAAAAAAAGGATTTTTAACCAATTTTGGGGGTGACATGGGTGGTATATACTTCGTTAACTTTACAAAGAATATATACCTCTATTCTAAAACATGTTTGATTTAAGTATTAGCAATTTACTATGCAAGCAATTTGCCATGAAAATGTTCAGGCAAAGAGATTGCGACACATCCCGTACATGTGTGAATGCAATGAAAATGTTAGCTGGTATCTTAAAATAAATAACTAAACCAGCTTTTAAGGGATGATGGTATTGTTCCAGGTCACCTAATAATAAGGAGAAAGGAATTACGGGTTGCTTAATCATTTACTTTTTAACTTCTTTACCGGCTTACATTTTAAACCTTGGGCTAATTTTCATGAAAGAAATAAACATATATTTTATTCGCTTTCAAATGACGATTGCTTTTTTCCTGCTGCTTGTTCCTGATATAAGTTCACAAGACAATTCACAGAGATTAAAATTTGAACGGATCACTCCTGACCAGGGCCTGACAACAGGAAACTTAACGGGCATGATGAAAGATAGCAGGGGATTTGTATGGTTCATGTCAACGGACGGGATTGACCGGTTTGATGGAAATGATTTTAAGCATTTCAGAAGCGATCCTGAAGATAACAGTACTATCAGTTCCGGAAAACCAATGTCCTGTGCAGAGGATAAAAATGGTATTATCTGGTTTGCCTGTGCTATTCCACAGGGCTTAAATGCGTATAACCCTTATACCGGAAAATTTAAACGATATAGTGAAATTCCTTTTTATAAAAATAAACTTCCTGATGGCAGAGTGCTGAGAATTTTGGTTGATAACAAAAATATTCTTTGGATGACAGCTGAAGGGCAGGGAATTTATTCCTGGGATCAACAAACAAATGTAATAAGGCATTACACGCATGATCCCGCTGATTCATCTTCTCTTGCAAACAATAATGCCTGGGGTGGTGAGTTTGATGCCTCCGGAAATATTTTTTTCTGTTCACCCGATAATATTGACTTGCTGGATGTGTCCACAGGCAAATTCACACATTTCCCCCTGCATCTTAAATCGGGGCCTATAAATTTCGGCAATTGGGATATCAGGATCTGCCCTGATAGCAAAAAAAATTTATGGATAGCCACCCCGGAAGGATTAAAATCCCTGAACCTTATAACAAAACAATTTACCGATTACAGGCATTCTGATAGCACTAATTCAATGAGTGAAAATAACGCGATTGAGGTAAAAGAATCCCCTGATGGCAGAATCTGGATCACTTCCCAAAAAGGACTGAATATTTTTGACCCTGCTACAAAAAACTTTTCAGTTTACAATCCCGCTGTGTGGGATCCACATGCTATCGACCCGTTTCAGTACGGGTTATATTATGATAACTCGGGCGTGATGTGGATATGGGGCGGATGGATGGTAGATAAAGTAAACCTCACACCTGAAAAATTTAAAACAGAATGGAGTTGGCCGGCTTGTATTTACCAGGATAGCGACGGGGAAATTTTAGTTGGGGCGCAGCAGGGAGTAGATGTTTTTGACCCTGCCACGAGAAAATTTACTCCATTCCTGCAGGATTA